>CAYQJX010000030.1:0-27341 GCA_964417965.1 uncultured Elusimicrobiaceae bacterium | reverse complement strand
GGCGGACCGCATGTTCGACATGGGCTTCGCCCCGCAGATCAACCGCATCATCCGCGAGCTGCCCAAGGAAAGGCAGACCATGCTGTTCTCCGCCACCATCCCCGACGAGGTCATGAAGCTGGCCAGCCATCACATGAAGCTGCCCATCCGCATCGAGGTGGCCAAGTCCGGCACCGCCGCCACCAACGTCATACAGGAACTCTACGTGGTGCGCTCCGGCTCCAAGCCCCTGCTGCTTTCCAAGCTGCTCGAAAAGTACGCCGGCACGGTGCTCATCTTCGTGGAGACCCGCTACGACGCCGCCAAGGTGGCCCAGATACTCGAGTACATGGGTCACGCCGTGGCCGAGATACATTCCGACCGGACCATGGGCCAGCGCAAGGACGCGATGGAAGGCTTCAAGTCCGGCAAGTACCGCATACTCGTCGCCACCGACATCGCCGCGCGCGGCATAGACGTGACCGGCATAGAACTCGTCATCAACTACGAGATGCCCTCCGAGGACGACGCCTACGTGCACCGCATCGGCCGCACCGGCCGCGCCGGCCAGCCAGGCCGCGCCATCACCTTCGCCATGCCCGAGCAGGGCGGCGACGTGCGCAGCATCGAGACCCTCACCGGCATACCGATGAACCAGGTCTCCCATCCCGAAGTTCCCGCCGAGACCCTCTGGGGCTACGACAAAGCCGCCGGCGGCCGCGGCTGGAACCAGCGCTCCGCCCGCCGGCCCGGGGGCGGCGGCCGCCGCCGGTAAACCCGCACGCTGAACAATAAAAAAGGCCGCTTCGCAGCGGCCTTTTTTATTTTGCCCGTCGGCTACTCGCCCTTGGGAGGGGCGGCCTTCAGGAACAGCTTGTCGAATTCAGCTTTGTAAGGGGAAACGTATTCCGGCGCCGTGGTGAAGATAGTGTTCTCCGTGTTGCTGGTCTCGGCGGTCACGGTCCAGTTGAAGGAGCCGTTGATCAGCAGCTTGCCGTCGAGCACCGCGAACTTGTTGTGCATCTGGCCTTTCTCCAGCCGGCCCTCCTTGAAGCGCAGCTCCATGCGGTTCATCTTGGCCTCCTGGAAGAAGGGGAACTTCTGGCCGATAAAAAGCATCAGCTTCACCTTAACGCCGCGGGCCGCGGCCCGCTTCAGGGCCTCCATAATGTTCTTGGAGGTAAAGGTGAACATGGCCACGTTTGCTTCGGAGCGGGCGGCGTCTATGGCTTTTACAATGGCGGCCTCGGTGCCGCCGCGCGGCGAGAAAGCGTAATCCGGCAGCTGCGTCCCGTTAAAATTCACGTCGGGGGTAGGATCCACTGGGGGAGCCGAAGGCTTTTCCGCCGGGGCGGCGGGCTGGCCGGCGGGGCGGGCCTGCCGCCACATCCATTCGAAATTCCTCTCATAGCCGTCCACGATGTCCTCGTCGGCCACGAACATGATGTTCTCATAGCTGAAGGTCTCCGCGAAGCCGCTCCAGTTGGCCGAGCCGGTCTGCAGCAGCGCCCCGTCGAACAGCGCGTATTTGCAGTGCATCGCGCCGCTGCCGCCGCGGCCGTTCATGGCCCGGGTCTCGATGCCGGAATCGATCACGGCCTGGATCTGCTTGTTGGCCTGGGGATAGACGTGGGCGTCGTCAAAGAGCACGCGCACCCTGACGCCGCGCGCCCTGGCTTTCACCAGCGCGTCCACCGCGCCGTCTATCTGCAGGTTGTAGAGCGCCACGTCGAGGCTGCGCCGTGTACGGCCTATGGCGTCCACTATCGGCGCGGCCAGCGGCTCCTCCTCGGTAAAGATATAGGCGGGCAGTCCTGACCAGTCATAGCGGGAACCGTCCTGCGCGTAGAAGGGCGCCGGCACGGCGGGGACCGCCACGGGCGGCAGGGTTCTGAGAGTTACGCTTTCAAGCGCGCCGGGGGGGGCGGAAAAAACCGCGGGCACCGAGATAAGGAGCAGCAGCAGGGAATTAAATATTTTTCGCACGCAGGCCTCCGCCTATGTCTGACAGGATACCTAGACTGTACACTTAAAAAGCCGGCCCGGGCAGAGGCTTTAGCCCCACCTGCCGGCCGCTTTAGGGCCCACGCGGGACTAGGGCTTTAGGCCGATGGCGGAGCGCCCGCATTTGGGATATAATGTATCCGTAATGAAAAAGCCCGGAGCGATAACCGTAAAAAAAATAGCCCGCGAGAGCGGCGAATGGAGAACCCGTTTTGAGGCTTTTTATTCGGATTGCGAGATAAAGCGGGTGGACGACAAAGAGCACGCCTACTTCGCCGCCTACTCCGGAGACGAGATCGCCGGGCACAGCGTGGTCTATCTGGAAGAGGGCCGCTGGATACTGAGCGGCCTGAGGGTGAAGCCGGAATTCCGCGAGCGCGGCATAGCGAAACTGCTGACCGAAGCCCGCATCAGCTACGCCATAGGCAAGGGCGCCAGGGAGATCTGGTACGCCTGCGACGACGGCAACCTGGTGACCATCTGCTGCCACGTCCGCTACGGCTTTGAAAAGATCTGCCCTGAAACCCACCACTGCACGGCGGCTACCGCGCACTGGTACCGCCTGAAAGTCACCCCCGGGCTGTTCGAAAAATTCCCCGGGGTCAAGCCGCCGGCCGGCAAAAAAGCCTGATCACTCCGCCCCGTAAGCTTCCTGCCTCTTTAATTCCACGGTAATTTTAAGCGCCCTGACGAAAGCCAGGTAGGCCTTGGCCTGGTCGGTCAGGATGCCCAGGGACACCTCGACCTTCTCCGCCGGGCCCAGCGGTTCGCTGTGGCCGTAAGCCTTGGACCAGATCACCGCGCCTTTCTCGTTCCTGAAGACCAGCGTGCCGTTAAAGGCGTAAAGGCGGCGGTTGGAAACGTTCTCGAACTCGAGGTAGAGGCGCAGGCCCACTTTTTCCTGGCCTATCAGCTGCTGCTTGCGGATAAAATAGACCGCTACCGGCTCCAGGGGCATGGGCTGGGCCGCGGCCGCGGCGGCCGGAGCCGCCCCGCCCTCGAGGCGCGTCACCCTCTTCTCAACTTTAGTGACCCGCTTCTCAAGGCCCGTAAGGCGTTTTTTTGCCGCATCCTGGGCCGGGCACAGCCCGGCTGATAGCAGTAGGACGGCGGCCAGCAGAAATCTCATGGCATTATTATACTACTGTCCGCGGGGCTCCATATATGGGATAATGATATATGACCAATGACACACCGCAGCCCGCCGCCGGCTTTTACGGCCTCGGCATAGCCCCCAAACTCCTTGAAGCTTTAGACCGACTTAAGTTCAAGATCCCGACCCCCATCCAGCATAAGGCCATTCCTCCCGCCTCCGAAGGCAAGGATATGGTCGGCATAGCCCAGACCGGCACCGGCAAGACCATCGCTTTCGCCATCCCCATGATACAGCGCCTCGCCGCCGGCGACGGCAAGGGCCTCGTGCTCGTGCCCACCCGCGAGCTCGCCCTGCAGGTGGCCGAAGTGGTAAAGCAGTTCGCCCCGATGCTGGGCATGCAGACGGCCGTCATCATAGGCGGCGAGAACATGAGCCGCCAGGTGCAGGAGCTGCGCCGGCGCCCGCGCATCCTTATCGCCACCCCCGGCCGCATGATAGACCACATCAGCCAGCGCACCGTGGACCTGTCCAACGTCGGCGTGCTGGTGCTGGACGAAGCCGACCGGATGTTCGACATGGGCTTCGCGCCCCAGCTGGAAAAGATCCTCGCCGTCATGCCCAAGGAGCGGCAGACCATGCTGTTCTCGGCCACCATGCCCGACGAGATCATGAAGCTCGCCAGCCGCCACATGAAGCTGCCCATCCGCATAGAGGTGGCCCGGCCCGGCACCGCGGCGGAAAGGGTGGAGCAGGAACTTTTCATAGTGGACCGCGGCGAGAAGACCGCCCTGCTGGCCAAGCTGCTCGACAAGTACTGGGGCAGCGTGCTGCTCTTCGTGCGCACCAAGCATAACGCCAAGAAGATCGCCCGCGCCATCCGGGAAATGCCGCACACGGCCGCCGAGATCCATTCCAACCGCTCCCTGCCCCAGCGCCGCGAGGCCCTGGACGGCTTCAAGTCGGGCAAGTACCGCGTGCTGGTGGCCACCGACATCGCCGCGCGCGGCATAGACGTGACCGGCATAGAGCTGGTGATCAACTACGACCTCCCCGACGAGGACGAGAATTACGTGCACCGCATCGGCCGCACCGGCCGCGCCGGCCAGCCCGGCCGCGCCATCACCTTCGCCGCGCCCGACCAGGGCCGCGACGTGCGCAATATCGAAAGGCTTATCCGCATGCCGCTGACCCGGGTGCAGCTGCCCGACGTGGATTCGGTGGACTTCGGGGCCGACGCGGCCCCCAGGCCCGCCTCCAGCGCCCGCCGCCCCGCGCCCCAGCAGCGCGGCCCGCGCCCGCAGGCCAGGCCCCCGCAGCAGGACAGCTCCGCGCCGCAGGCGCAGCGGCCCTCCCGCCAGCCCGAGGAACGTCCCCGGCAGCACGCCCAGGACGGACCGCCGCGCCGCGACAGCCGCCCCGCCGGTCCGCGCAGGGACTACCGGCCCTCCGGCCCGCGCGGAGACAGCCGCTCCTCAGGCCCCCGCGACAGCCGCTTCGGGCCTCCGCGGGGCGAAGGGCGCCGCGACGACTCCCGCGGCCCGGCCAGGGGCCCTTCCGGCCCCCGCCGCCAGGACGGCGCCGGGCAGGGCCGCCCCAACCGCTACGGGGCAGACCCGTCGCGCAGGGGCGGGATAGTCAGCCCCTCACCGTATTTCGAAGAGCCGCGGCGGCATGACGGCAGGCGCCCCCCGGCGCCGGCCCGGGCGCAGACGCCCCAGAAGCCGCCGCCCGGCGGGAGCTGGTTCTCCAGATTCCTCAAGAAGAAAAAAGAAGATTACAAGCACGAGTAAAACTCGACAAAAAAAGTCCCCCGGCTTCCCGGGGGACTTTTAATTAGTGGCTGTGTTTTTTCCGCCGTTTGCCCTGTTTTTTTAGTATATTTTCATGGAGGGGAGGAAAACGATGGCGGACGCCGGCGAAGACATCTACAAACGTTTTTTTCATATCCTGCCTTCCATGCTGGCCACGGTCGGCTTTGACGGACGCTTCGTCGAACTTAACAAGGCCTGGCAGGAGCAGCTCGGCTTTGCCTCCTCTGAAATGACCGGCGTCCCCTGCGCCGACTTCATCCATCCCGAGGACCAGGAACTGGCCGCGGCTAGTTTCAAGCATATCCGGGAGGGGGAGATCCCTGCCCCCTTTGAAGCCCGCTTCAAAGCCAGCAAGGGCGGCTATCGGTGGCTGCACCTCCGGTTGGCCGCTGACGCCGAGAGGGAACTCCTTTACGCCGCCGCAACCGATATCACCACCAGCAAGCTTACCGAGCAGGACCTGCGCGATAACGAAGCCACCCTGCGCGGCTTGATCGACAAGTCGCCCCTGCCCATAGGCATCCAGTCGCTGGACGGGAAAACAGAGTACTTCAACGCCATTTACACCTCCACCTACGGCTACACCGCCCAGGATACGCCCGACAGGGCCTCCTGGATGGCTGCCTGCGCCCCTGACCCGCAGTACCGGGCCGAACTCGAAGCCAGGTTTAACCAAGCCTTCGCCGCCGTGAAAGATTCAGGGCGGGATTATATGCCGGGGCTCAGTTTCAAGCTCACCTGCAAGAACGGTGAGGTCAGGGATGTTTCTATCATAGGCGTGGTTTCAGGCGGCAAGATCCTGGCCGTTTTTGAAGACATGACCGCCCGGGTCAGGACCGAGCAGGCCCTGCGCGAGAGCGAGGCCACCCTGCGCCATATCATAGACAAAGCCCCGATGTCCATGGCCATAGTAGCCATGGACGGCACCATAGAATATATCAATCACAAGGCAGAGGAAACTTTTGGTTACCCGCACTCCGACATCCCCACCATGGACCGCTGGTGGACGCTGGCTTACCCCGACGAGGCCTACCGCAAGCAAGTGATCGCCCGGTTCATGGGCCACGTCGCCGAAGCCATAGAGAAGAACGGGGAAGTAGCCGGAGAAGAATATGTGGCTGCCTGCAAGGACGGCTCCAAGAAGACCTGCTTTATCTTCGGCGTGATCGCCGGCGGCAAGGTGTTCGTGATGTTCGACGACATCACCCGGCGGGTAGCGGCGGAAAAGTCCGTGCGCGACAGCGAGCGCACCCTGCGCAGCATACTGGACCAGGCCCCGCTGGCCATAGTCATACAGGCCCCCGACAACGCCTTTGAATTCATAAACCATAAATTCACCGAGTACTTCGGCTACACCAGGGAAGACGTCCCGACCCTGGAGCACTGGGCCAAACTGGCCTACCCCGACGAAAAATATCGCAAAGAGATGGTGTCCTGGCAGGCGCCGCAGATAGAAAGGTCCGCAAAGACCGGCCGGGAAATGGATGAGATCGTGGTAAAGGTCAACTGCAAGGGCGGCGCAAAAAAAACCATCCGCATCACCGGCATAGTGATCTCAGGCAGGAAAACGGTCTCCCTGCTCGAGGATATCACCGCCCGTGTGGAAACGGAACGGGCCCTGCGCGAGAGCGAGAGCCGCTACCGGGCCATGATAGAGACCACCGGGACCGGCTACGTGATCATCAATAAAGAAGGCCGCGTGATGGACGCCAACCGGGAGTACGTGCGGCTGACCGGGCACAAGGACCTCAAGGAAGTGCTGGGACATACTATCCTTGATTGGACCGCGCCGTACGAGAAGGAAAAAAACGCGGCCGCCGTGGCCAGGTGCGCCCAGCAGGGCTACATCAACAATTTCGAAGTGGACTACGCCGGCCCCGACGGGACGATAATCCCCGTAGAGATCAACGCCACGGTAACGCAGCGAGACGGAGTCCCGCACATCCTCACCTTGTGCCGCGATATTTCCGAACGCCGCCAGAACACGCGGCTGCTGCGCGAATCCGAAGACAAGTTCAGGACGGTGACCGAAAAGTCCATAGTCGGCGTGTACCTGATACAGGACGACAAATTCGTCTACGTGAACCCCGCCCTGGCAAAGGCTTTCGGCTACACCATAGAGGAGATCACGGGCAAGAAAGGCCCGGAGGACCTCACCGCGCCCAGGGACTGGCCGACCGTCAAGGAGAACCTGCGCCGCAGGTTCTCGCGGGAAACGCAGTCGCTGAATTACGAGTTCAAGTCCGTCCGCAAGGACGGGTCGGAGATCGATGTTGAGGTTTACGGCTCCCTCACCGATTACGCGGGCAAGCCGGCCGTGATAGGCACCCTGCTGGACGTTACCGCCCGCCGCCTGGCGCAGGAGGAGATAGCGAAGCTCAACGCCGGTCTGGAGCAGCGGGTCGGGGAGCGCACGGCCGAGCTGTCAGCCGCCAACGAAGACCTGATGCAGGAGATCTCCCAGCGCATACAGGCGGAAAAGGACAAGGACAAGCTGCGCGAAGAGCTGCAGCAGGCCCAGAAGATGGAGGCCGTGGGGCGCCTTGCCGGCGGCATAGCGCATGACTTTAACAATATCCTGGTCTCCATCAGCGGCTACGCGGAATTCATGCTCAAGAGCCTGCCGGCAGGCGCGCAGGGACGGGAAGACCTCGCCGAGATACTCCTGGAGACGGAGAAAGGCGCCTCGCTGACCCGCCAGCTGCTGACGTTCAGCCGCAAACAGCCGGTACAGCCGAAAGTGCTGGACCTTAACGCCGTGGCGGTAGATACGCAGAAAATGCTCAAGCGCCTGATCGGCGCCAATATGCACCTGGAGTCCAAACTGGAGCCGGGGCTGGACAGGATAATGGCCGACCCCGGGCAGATCTCCCAGGTCATCATGAACCTGGTCCTCAACGCCCGGGACGCCATGCCCGAGGGGGGCAGGATAACGCTGGAGACCCGCAATACGGAGATAGGCCAGGAGTACCTGAAGATGCGGCTCGTCCCGAAGCCGGGGCGTTACGTGCTGCTGTCCGTCAGCGACACCGGCACCGGCATGACCCCGGAAACACTGCAGCACCTCTTCGAACCTTTTTATACCACCAAGGAGCCCGGCAAGGGCACCGGCCTGGGCCTGCCCACCCTTTACGGCATAGTCAGCCAGGCCCACGGCGGGATAGACGTGGAAAGCGAACCGGGCCGCGGCGCCACCTTCAGGATATATTTCCCGCGCACCCTGGCCGCCTGAACAGGCGGCAGGAGCCGTGGGCGGGTTTAGCTCTCCGGCCTGTACAATTTAAGCAGTTCGAACCACGCAAGGCTCACGACTCCGCCGGCGAACGCCAGCAGCAGGTCGTTGGCGTGAAGCGGACCGAAGTGGAACACGCTCCTGAAGAACGGCGTGTACAGCGCTACCGCCATCACGGACAGCGCCCCGCCGGAGATCCACCAGAACGTGGGATGCGCCTCGCGCATTATCCGCAGGAAATTATCCTTCCAGGAAAGGTTCGTGAGTATCAGCATGATATTCGCGAATACCAGCGCCGCGAAAGAGAGGGCCCTCGCCTCGTCGGCGCCTTTGCCCATTTTAAGCGCCGCCATGAAGATGGCGAACACCACCGCCAGGACGCTCGCGCCCTGCAGCAGGCTGAGGACCACCATCCTCCGGGAGAAGAGCGGGTCGCCCATGCGCCGCGGAGGCCGGCTCATGATATCGTGCTCCTCCTTGTCGGCCTCGAACACCACCGAGCAGGCGGGGTCTATGATCAGCTCGAGGAAGGCGATGTGCGCTGGCATCAGCACCACTGGCAGGCCAAACAGCACCGGCAGCAGCGACATGCCGGCTATCGGCACGTGGACGGAGAGGATATAGGCTATCGCTTTCTTCAGGTTGTCGAAGATCCGGCGCCCCAGGCGTATGGCGTGCACGATGCTCGAGAAGTCGTCGTCCATCAGGACTATGGACGCAGCCTCGCGGGCCACGTCGGTGCCGCGCTCGCCCATGGCGATGCCGATGTGCGCGGCCTTGAGGGCCGGCGCGTCGTTGACGCCGTCGCCGGTCATGGCCACTATCTCGCCGTTGGCCTTCAGGGCCGTAACGATGGCCAGCTTCTGCTCCGGCACCACGCGCGCGAAGACACAGGTGTCCTTTATGCGCTCCGACAGCTCTTTCTGCGTCATGGCCGCCAGCTCCGGCCCGGTGATGACGACCTCGGGATTCTTAAGCCCTATCTCCCTGGCAATAAAGGAAGCCGTGCCCGGGTAGTCCCCGGTTATCATTATAACCCTGATCCCGGCGGCATGCGACTCAGCCACCGAGGCCGGCACCTGCTCGCGGACGGGGTCCATGAACCCCACCAGGCCGGTGAGCCGGAAGTTGAAATCGTGCTGGGCGGGGGGGAGTTCTCCGGGGCCGAACTCGGCGGAAGCCGCGGCCAGCACGCGCAGCCCGCGCTCTGACAGTTCCCTGACGCCGGCCATTACCGCCCCGGCCTCCGCCGGGGACATATGACAGAGGTCTATTATAGCTTCGGGGGCGCCCTTTGAGGCGATCACAAACTGCTTGTGGTCGGGAGCTTCCCAGACATGGGAAAGGGACAGCAGCTCCTTGGAGAGCGGATACTCGCGGACCACCCGCCAGTCGGCGTGCAGGTGTTCCGTGTCCTTAAGGCAGCACTCGCCTACCCGCTTAAGCTCCTTTTCCATCGGGTCGAACGGGTCCTCCTGGCTGGCCAGGATGGCGTACTCGGCCAGTTCGTGGAACCCCTCGGGCAGCTGCGCCGCGCTCTCGTCTATCCGGTGACAGCCGTCCTTGGGCGTCCAGATCTCGCGCAGGCGCATGGAGTTGAGCGTAAGCGTGCCGGTCTTGTCGGTGCAGAGCACCGTGGTGGACCCCATCGTCTCTATGGCGTGCATGCGGCGCGTGAGCACGTTGTTCTTGGAGATGCGCCAGGCGCCGATAGTGAGGAAGATCACCAGCACCACCGGAAATTCCTCCGGGAGCATGGCCATGCCGAGCGTCAGGCCGGCCAGGAAGCCGCCCAGCCAGCTGCCGCGGGTCAGCCCAAAAACCACCACTACCACGGAGCAGAGCACGACCCCGGCTATGGCAAAATTCTTAACTATGCGGCCCGTCTCCCGGTTAAGGGGCGTCTCCTCCTGCACGATGGTCTCCAGGGCCTTGCCTATCCTGCCCATCTCGGAGCGGATGCCGGTGGCGGTAGCCTTCACCAGCGCGCGCCCCTGCACCACGAGGGTGCCGGAATAAACGAATGGCAGGTCGTCGCCGCCGGGCCGGGCCTGCTCCAGCTTGCCGTCCCAGGCGCACTTGCGCACCGCCACGGATTCCCCGGTCAGCAGGGACTCGTCGGCGGAGAGGTTCACGGCGGCCAGCACCACGCCGTCGGCCGGCACGCGGTCGCCCTCCGTGAGATAGATAAGATCGTCGCGGACCACCTCGCGGCCGGCGATGCGGTGCTGGGCGCCGCCGCGGATCACCAGCGCCCTGGGGCTGGCCAGGCAGCGCAGCGCGTCCAGCGCGTTCTCGGTCTTGCGCTCCTGATAGAACGTTATGCCTATGACCACCAGCACGAAGGACATCAGCATCATCGCGTCCTTGACGTCGCCGAGGACCAGGTAGATGGTCCCGGCCGCCAGCAGCAGCAGCAGCATCGGCTCCTTCAGCACGTGCAGCGCGATGTCCAGGATGGTCTGTTTCTTCTGGGAGGGGAGTTCGTTATACCCTTCCGAAGCCAGGCGGGCCGCCACTTCGGCGTCCGAGAGGCCGCGGGCGGCGGTGAGCGTTTCGTTGAAGTCGGCCATGCTAGTTTCCTTCCTTTATGGTGTCCGTAGGCGCCGAGGCGCGCGCGTAAAAATCTTCCAGGGGTTTCAGCGAGACCTCTTCCGACACGGCCCCGTCGCCGCAATAGTCGAAGGGATTATCCAGGTCCTTTATCAGCAGGACCATGTAGATGAGCATGAAGGCCACAAAAGCCACAAAAAAAACGCTCTCATAGAAGGGATCTATCCGCACAAAGATAAGCCCCAGAGACAGGATAAACGTAATGATCTCGGCTATGGCGTAGCCCGCCTCGCTGAAGGAGGTCTCCCGTATAGTATGGACGCGCGTTATCATCCGGCGCAGCTGGTGCTGCTCCTGCTTCAGGCGGGTTATAAAATTAGGCTGGGTAGCTTTTTCAAGGGCCAGGAAATCAGCGTTCAGCCCGGAAATTTTTTCCATCAGGGCGGAGGTGCGCTCTTTCCTGCGGAACCACGCCAGCATGGCGCCGGCGATGTCCGTTACGGAAGCGAGGAGCGCAGAAGATTCCTCCCGCCGGCCCGCCGCGCGCAGGATGAGCCCCTCGTCACGGATGGCCTCCAGACTGCAGGCCATATCGCCGGGGAGCTTTTCGCTTTCCTTGTAATCGGACAGCACCCCGGTGATCAGGAAGCCGATCAGAAAGATATTGGCCGAAATTATGGCCGTGAAGATGGGGGAGAGGGAAAGGAATTCCAGCCGGAAGGTATGGGCCAGAAATTTAAGGGCCAGCACTGCCGCCACCAGGGGAACCACCCTGAGGGCCAGCGCCCATTTGGGCTGGAACATTCTGCCGAGCAGTCCGGGCATACGCGGCCTCCGTTGTTCCCGCAATAAAAAACCGCGGGAGAATCTAGTCCCGCGGTGTTACCCGCTGCGAGAAGCCCGGCCGCGCCCCGTGGGCCGCCTGATCTAGTCCGTTTATTTTTCCAAAATACGGGGCCGCTGTCAAGCGGCCGGCTTGCGCGCGTAAAAACCTAGAATGGCGCCCAGCGCCAGCGACCACAGGGCCGCGAGGCCGATACGGAAATCGGGGGGGAGCAGGAAGGTGACGGTATGGGCCGGCACCCAGAACCAGAGCAGGGAGAGGAGGCCCTTGTCGAGACCGGCCCAGTTGGGACGCCCGTCTATGGCGTTGTCTATCAGCCGGTGCGCTATCACCAGGAAAGGGCCGAACTGCAGGTTCATGGAGAGGGAGACGGCGAAAGCCCTGCCGGCCGGGCAAAGCTCCGGCAGCAGGCCGTGCAGGACCAGCCCGTCCACGAAGCCTGTGAAGCCGGTGAACGCGTACTTGATGCAGACCGCGAGCGCGGCCCAGCCCAGCATGCGCAGCAGGGTGGCGCGGGGACCGAAAGGGGCGAAGATGCGGCGGGCGCCCAGCCAGCGGGAGAGCACCTCGCCCAGCGTGCCCAGCACGGCGAACTGCGCCATGGCGCTGGTTATCGGGTGGGCCTTAACTATAGAGACGTACCATTCCATGGCTACATGTTAGCAATTTGGCCGGGGAACGGTCATGCCTGGCCGGCCTTTTGTATAATGGGACTATCACATTACAGGAGGCCGATATGGCTGATAAAAAAACGCAGGGCGTAAAGTGGGACCTGACCGGCTATTTCCCGTCTTTCAACGGGCCGGAGATGACACAATTTAAAAAGAAGCTCGCGGCCGATATCGCCGCGCTGCAGAAGAAAGCGGCCGCGCTGGCGCCGCTCTCCGCGAAGACCGCGGCGGACTGGGAAAAACTGCTGCTGCTGGCCGAGCACGCCGAAACCCGCCTCGGGCATGTAATGTCCTACGTCGGCTGCCTCGAGTCGGCCGACGCCGCCAACGAGGCCTATTCCTCCGAGAGCGCCAAACTCGACATGCTGGCCGCCGAGTATTCCAAGTTCGGCGTGGACCTGCTGCGGGCCCTGAAGGACGTGCCGGAGAAGTTCTTCGCAGCCTTCCTCAAGCGCGGCGCGCTCAAGGGCGCGGAGCATTCGCTCAGGCGCGTGCGCGAGCGGGCCCGCCGCACGATGAGCCCGGCGGAGGAAAAGCTGGCCGCCGACCTGGGCGTGGACGGCTTCCAGGCCTGGGACCGCCTCTACAACAAGATGTCCTCCAAACTGGAGTTCGACATGGTCTGGCCCGACGGCCGCAAGGAGCGCCTGCCGATCTCGCGCTGGCGCGCCCTGATGGCCGACGCCGACCGCAAGGTCGGGCGCGCCGCCTTCGAGGGCGGCAACAAGGCCTGGGCCGGCATAGAGGTGCCGTGCGCCGCCGCGCTGAACGCGCTGTCCGGCACGCGCCTGGCCCTCTATAAGCGCCGCGGGATAAAGCATTTCCTGGACCAGTCGCTGTTCGGCGCCGGCATAAAGAAGTCCACCCTGGACGCGATGTACGCCGCCGTGCACCGCAACCTGCAGCCGGTGCGGGAGATCCTTAAGGCGAAAGCGGCCACCATGGGCCGCAAGGGCATAGCCTTCTACGAGCGCGAGGCCCCGCTGCCGCTCAAGGACAGCCAGCTCTACACCTGGACCGAAGGCTCGGACAAGGTGTCGGCCGCTTTCGACCGCGTCTACCCGGCGCTCGGCGCCTACTACAAGGACTTCCTGAAGAAGAAGTGGCTGGAGAGCGAAGCCCGCGGCGGCAAGCGCCCCGGCGCCTTCTGCACCGGCTCCAGCCTCACCCGCGAACAGCAGGTGTACATGACGTTCAACGGCTCGCTGGGCGACGTGAACACGCTGGCCCACGAGATGGGCCACGCCTGGCACAGCCACCTGCTCAAGGAGATGCGCCCCTGGGCCACCGAGTACCCGATGACGCTGGCCGAGACGGCCTCCATCTTCGGCGAACACCTGCTGGCCGCGGGCATCCAGGCCGACCCGGGCATCAGCGAGACGCAGAAGCTGATCATGCTCGACGAGTACCTGAGCGGCGCCGCGGTGACCATCCTCGACATCACCACCCGCTTCGAGTTCGAGAAGGCCTTTCACGAGGAGCGCCTGAAGGGCGAGGTCTCCGTGGCCCGCCTGAAGGAACTCATGACCGAAGCGCAGAAGCGCATCTTCGGCGACGCGCTTGAGCCCGGCGGCGAGGACCCTATGTTCTGGGCCTCGAAGCTGCACTTCTACATGTCCGGAGTTTCTTTCTACAACTACCCGTACACCTTCGGCTTCCTGATGGCGGCCACGCTGTTCGCCAAGTTCAAGGCGGAGGGCCCCGCCTTCCTGCCGAAGTACGAGGCCTTCCTGCGGCTGACCGGCTCGGACACCGCCGAGAACGTGGCAAAGCGCAGCCTGGGCGCGGACATCGGCAAGCCCGAGTTCTGGGAGACCGCCATAAAGGGCCTCGCGGAACCGCTGGCGCGCTACCGCAAGTTGCTGGAGAACATGAAGGTGGCGGCCTGAGGATCTTCGTGGCCGTGACCGGGCTGGGTTAGCAAAACCCTGTCGGAGGCCCAAGCTTGCGTAAGCGCGAGGGCCGAGACGGGGAGTGGCGAGCACGGTGTGCGGGTGGCCGCAGGCCATTGCAGTGACCACGTTTTTGCGTTCCAGCCCGGTCACGGCCGCGAGCGCAACCAACGGAGAGAGAATGAAACTAAAATTACCGTACATACTGCTGGGCGCTTACGTTGTCTGGTTCGCCTTCATGGCGGTCAACCCGTATAGCCGGGACGTCTGGTTCGCGGAGAACCTGCCCATGGTCATGATCGTCCTGACCCTGGTCTCCACCTACCGGCGCTTCGCCTTCTCCAACGCCTCCTACCTGCTGATGAGCGTCCTGCTCTTCCTGCACACGGCGGGGGGGCATTACACCTTCGAACGGGTGCCGTTCGGGTTTATAACAGACCTGTTCGGCTTCACGCGCAACCACTTCGACCGCATAGCCCATTTTTCAGTAGGCTTCTACGCCTACCCGATAGCCGAATTCATCTGGCGCAAAGGCTACAGCAGGTCGAAGGGCCTCCTGGCCTTCACCGGGGTGACGGCTATCTTCACCGTGGCCGCCGTCTACGAGATAATTGAGTGGTGGTACGCGGCCGCGGCGGACCCGGCCGCCGGCATAGCCTTCCTGGGCAGCCAGGGGGACATTTGGGACGCGCAGAAGGATATGCTGGCCGACGGGCTGGGCGCTATCTGCGCCTCGGCCCTCTTCCTGTTCCGCTGTAAAGACCAGGCCGCCCCGGCGGCGCGCTGACGCGAGAGCACAGACCCCAGCAAAAAAGCCCGGGACGGCCCGGGCTTTTTTCTTTTCAGGGGAATTACTAACCGAGCTTGAACCCGGCCAGCCTTTCGGCCAGCCCGGCGACATAGCGGCCCTGGTAGCGCGCGCCGTCCAGCTCCGTCTTGCTGGGCAGGCGCTCGCCCTGGCCCCCTGCTATGGTGGTGGCGCCGTACGGAGAGCCGCCCTTCATTTCATCTATGCCGGTCTGGCCCTGGAAGGAATACGGCAGGCCGGCGATAACCATGCCGTGGTGCAGCAGCGTGGTGTGGAAGGAGAGGATGGTGGACTCCTGCCCGCCGTGCTGCGTGGCGGTACCGGCGATGACGCTGCCCACCTTGCCCACCAGCGCTCCTTTCATCCACAACCCTCCGGTCGAGTCCAGGAACTGGCGCATCTGGCCGCACATGTTGCCAAAGCGTGTGGGGGTGGCGAAGATCACGGCGTCGGCGGCGGCCAGGTCCTCGGGGGTGCAGACCGGCACGGCGGCCTGCGCCTTCTGGGCGTCCAGCGCGCCCATTTTGCCCAGCACCTCCGCCGAGAGGGTCTCAGGGACGCGCTTGATCGTCACTTCGGCGCCTTTCACCGAAGCCGCGCCTTCGGCGGCGGCCTGCGCCATCGCCTGGACGTGACCGTACATGGAATAATAAGCTATAAGTATTTTCATTTTTCCTCCCTGACCCCGTCAATCGTCTATGGTCATCCCGTTGAAGTAGTTGCGGTTGAGCACGGTCTCGCCGAGGTCCTCGGCGGCGGCCTGCGGCGTTACGCCGGTCCAGAATTTAGGGGCCAGCATGGTGCCGGTATTGAGATAGGTCTGGTCCGTGGAGTAGATCACGTTGCAGTCGCGCTTGTAGGGCATCTCGGGGCAGCCGTACTTGCTGAACACCGCGTAGCGGTAATCGAAGCCGCCCTGCCCGGCCTCCCTGAGACCCTGCGACGAGAAATATTTGAAGCCCACCACTTCGGGCCCGTAGGCGGCCAGCATCTTGCCAGTCTTGCCGATATAACCGATGAAAGTGACCGCGTGACCGGTCTTGGTGGTGCGGTTGATGTTGACGAAATCCCCGGGCTGCAGGTTCTCGAAGGTGCGGCGCTCGCCCATGCCGAAGTTGATGAGCGCGTCCGCCGTGCCGTCGGCCTTAAAAGCGTGGTTCACCCAGATATGGCCTTTCAGGTCGGTTATCTCGAGGCCCTCGAAGCTGCGCTTAGGCAGGTAATTATAGACGGAATAGTCTCCGGTCTCGCGGGCGTAGATCTCGAAAGCTGTGAGGATGATCTCCATCTGGGCGGCCACGCACATGGTCCACGGGGCGTGGCGGGCCTTGAGGGTGCCGAAGGTGTGGTACTCGATGTCGTGGGTGAGGATGGAGCTGATATCGTAGCCCAGCAGGCCGTAATTGGCCCTGAGGTAATCTATGGCCTTGAGGACATAGGCGTTGAAATAGCGTTCGTTGGCGCGGTTCCCGGCGCGCAGCGGGATAGAGACGGCGGGCACCTCGGGCAGCTGGAGGGCGCGCAGGGTCTGCAGGTCTACGGTGTTAAGGCTGAACTGCGGCTGGGCCGCGTAGGAGGGTCCGGGGGCAAGAAAAAGGAGGGGCAGTAGGAGTTTGATCATTTGACATTCCTCAAGTCGCCGCTATTCCCAAATTATACAACTTCCAACTTCCCTGTCAACAATAAATCCGCCCTGGCGAATGTAACCTGATATCCCTTGAATTTTGCCCGCCGCCTGCTATACTCTACTTGGCAAGGCCTCCCGCCCAAAAGTGGAGGCCCAATTTTTTTATCCCACCACTATACTCCCGGCCCGCCGAGGGTATGCCTTCTCCGGGTACGCTCGGCCACACCGTGGCCTCGCTCTTTCACTCAGGCTCGGCGCTTACGCAAGCCTCGCCTTCGTGAGGCCCCTCCGAAGGCATACCCTCGTCAGGCCCTGGCGTTAAGTGTTGGGCGCTGGGCCAGCCGCATGGGTCGGGTTAGCAAAACCCTGTCGGAGGCCCGAGCTTGCGTAAGCGCGAGGGCCGAGACGGGGAGTGGCGAGCACGGTGTGCGAGACCACGTTCTTGACGGCCCCTATGCCCGTGGCAGGCCGGAGACTTAAGGTCAGCCAGGAGCGCGGGACCAGACCCCGGGTCAGCCCGCGGCTTATGTAGCTATTTAGTCTATTCTGCCGATCAGGCGGAGGAGGGCGTCGAGGATGGTGGCGGGGTGGGGGGGGCAGCCGGGGATGTAGAGGTCCACCGGGATGTCCTGGGGGATGCCGGCGCATTCCTCGTGCCCGGCGTAAGGCCCGCCGGAGATAGCGCAGGCGCCGCAGGCGATGACCACTTTAGGCGAAGGCACCGCGAAATAGGTTTTGCGCAGCGCCAGCTCCATGTTCTTCGACACCGGCCCGGTAATAAGAATCCCGTCCGCGTGCCGCGGCGAAGCCACGAACTGCACACCGAAGCGCCCCATATCCCAGCCCGGCGTCCCCAGCACGTTGCAATCGGCCTCGCAGGCCCCGCAGCCGCCAGCGCTCACTTGCCGCAGCCGGAAAGAACGCCCGAACATGCGCCGCAGCTGCCCGCCCAGGGCCTCGGCCCGCCTGTAGCCCCGGTCCGACAGCACCAGGTCCTGCCGCTCCCGGGCGCAAAGCCTGTACTCCCGCGTAAATTCCACGGCGCCCGGGTCAGCCGCGGCGCAGGCCCCGCAGAAAACGCAGCGCCCCAGGTCCAGCCCGGCGCCGGGCCCTGAGGTAATGGCCCCGTAAGGACAGGCCAGCGCGGCCCGCTCCAGCCGGTAGGATTTCAGCTTCGGCCGCCCGAGGCAGCGGGGCGGCAGCTTTATCTCCGCGGACGGGAACGCCATGGTCCGGTAGCCCTGTTTGATCCTCGCCAGCAAAGCCCTTATCATAGGTCACGCCCGCAGTAGGAAAGATTGAAGCTCTTGTTGCACAGCGGGAAATCCGAGATCTCGCCGCCGCGCAGCGCCATCGCCAGCGCCTGCCAGTTATGGAACGACGGGTCCACCACTTTGTAATGCCGGAAGCGTCCATCGGCGCCGGTCAGCGCGAAGTGGCAGATCTGGCCGCGCCAGCCCTCTATCAGCGAGACCGCCGCGCTGCCGGGCGCCAGCGGGCCGCAACCCGTCTCGATCGGCCCTTCCGGCAGGGCGTCCAGCCAGCCGCCGACCAGTTCAGCCGACTTCTGTATCTCCAGCCAGCGCACGTAGGCGCGGGAATACACGTCGCCGCTGCCCGAGACCGACATCGTAAAATCCTCATAGGGGCCGTAAGGGAAGTTGCGGCGCGTATCCAGCCCCACGCCGGAAGCGCGCGCGGCCGGCCCCACTATGCCCAGCCCCTCCGCGACTTCCCTGGACACCACGCCCGTCTCCTCGAAACGGTCCGTCACCGAGCCGGTCTCCCACAGCAGCGAGACGGCGTTCTGCACGTCGCGGTAGGTGTTGTCCAGCCGGAGCTTGAGCTCCTTGATCAGCGCGAAATCCAGGTCGAAATTGACGCCGCCCGGCTTGAGCATATTGCGGCCGAAGCGGTTGCCGCAGACCAGCGCCGTCATGTTGAGGAACTCGCCGCGCAGGCGGCCGCAGAAAGAAGCGGTAGGCAGGTAGGCCACGTCGCCGGCCAGGGCCCCGAGGTCGCCGGTATGGTTGGCCAGCCGCTCCAGCTCCAGCATTATGCCGCGCAGCGCCTGCGCCCGCGGGGGGACGTTAACCCCGGCCAGCGCCTCCACCGCACCGCAGTAGGCCCAGCCGTGGCCGATGGAAGTGTCCCCGGCCAGCGTCTCAGCGTAATGCAGGGAGCGCGCGTCGGGGCCGGCGGACAGGCGCTTTTCGACGCCGCGGTGCTGGTAGCCGAGCATGATCTCCAGGTGGAAGACGCGCTCGCCGTGGCACTGGAACCGGAAATGCCCCGGCTCTATGACGCCGGCGTGTACCGGGCCGACGGCCACCTCGTGCACCTGGCTGCCGTGCACGGTAAAATACTCGGTCACGCCGGGCACCGAGCCCGGCGTATTGAACCGGATCGGCTTCAGCCAGGGATGTCCCTCGGGCTTGAGGCCGCTGGTCTCGTAGATCTCCCGCTCGAAAAGGTGCAGCTCCGGGAAAGAGGGGGTCAGGGACCTGAACGACCCCGACGCCGGGGCGGAATAGACCTCCAGCCGGCCTTCCCGGTCGAAAGCCACGGCCAGCACCAGGCGGAAAATACCGTTATCCGGCACGGCGAAATAAGCTATCGCCCGGCCCCCGGCGTTCAGCCGCGAGCCGGCGGTCTCCAGGAAAAGTTCCGGGGCCACGGCCGCGGAGGAGAAGTCGAAGCGGGAAAGGTGTTCGGCTCTCATATATTAAGCGCCGCCCCCTCGAGCAGCCGGTGCAGCCAGCCGGGGATGAAAAGCCCGATGAACACTACACAGGCGAAAAAGACGGCCGCCGGCAGCAGCATCCCGGAGGGTTCCTCGAAAGCCTTCTCGCCGGGCTTGGCCTCGTGCTCGCCGAAGGTCATGGAGATGAAGACCTTGGCCATGCCGGCGAACAGCAGCGCCAGGAAGAG
This sequence comes from uncultured Elusimicrobiaceae bacterium, assembly GCA_964417965.1. GTDB lineage: Bacteria > Elusimicrobiota > Elusimicrobia > Elusimicrobiales > UBA9959 > UBA9959. The sequence goes on along the minus strand of CAYQJX010000030.1, from coordinate 7,893 downwards.
CAGGAAAATCCCGGCCAGCCAGTAATGCCGGCCGGCCAACGCCTCTCTGAGGATCACGAACTTGGAGAGGAAGATGCCGGAAGGCGGCAGGCCGGTGATGAGGAAGAACCCGCCCAGCCAGAGCATTGCTGTGCGCGGGGCGCGGCGCCACAGGCCGCGCACGTCGGAGATGCGTTTGGTCTTCTCCGCGGCCAGCACCACGCCGGAGGTGAAGAACAGGCCGGCCTTGGCGAGGGAATGGCTGACGGCCCCGAGCAGCGCGCCGTAGACGGCCGCGCCGCCCAGGCCGGCGCCGATGGCCATTATGCCCATATGCTCTATGCTCGAATAAGCCAGCAGGCGCTTGTAGTCGCGCTGGGCCAGCATGAAGAGGGAGGCCGTTACCAGGGAGAACAGCCCGAAGAGGACCAGGAGCCCGCCGGAGAAATCCGAGAGCCCCGCGGCCGAACAGACCGAGCCGGCGCGCAGGATGCCGAGGAAGGCGCAGTTGAGCAGCGCGCCGGAAAGCAGCGCCGAGACCACCGCCGGCGCCTCGCTGTGCGCGTCGGGCAGCCAGGTGTGGAAGGGGGCAAGCCCCATCTTGGTGCCGTACCCGACGAAGAGGAAGAGGAAAGCCGCCTTCAGCAGGGGTTTGTCCAGCAGGTCAGCCCCGGCGAGCAGGCCGCCGAGGTCCAGGCCAGCGCCGCCCTTCAGGCCGGCCGCGCCGAGGAAGAGGTTGCCCATCAGCGCGAGCGCGATACCTACAGAGCAGATCAGCAAATATTTCCAGGTGGCCTCGAGCGAGCGCTTGTGGCGGTGAAAGTAGATCAGCGGCGCGGAGAGCAGCGTGGTGGCCTCGACGAAAGCCCAGAGCAGGCCCAGGTGGCGGCTGGCCGTCACGGCGGTCATGGCCGAGAGGAAGAGCAGCAGGCAGCCGGTGAACACCGTCTCGGGCGCGTTATTGAAGATGAACCCGTCCTCGGCGTCCTCGCCGGGGTCGCGCTTCTCGGAGGCCAGGTAGGCCACCGCGTAGTGGGCGGCCCCCAGAAAAAGAGCGGAAGTGGTGCAGAGGAACAGCAGCCCCAGCGCGTCGTAGGCGAACCACTCGCCGGGAACGGGCAAGGGGAAAGAGCCGAGGGCGCTGCGGGCGGAAACGAAAGTATAGAGCAGCAGGGCGGTCAGCAGGGCGTGGGCCCGGGCGGTCCAGAGCAGCAGCGACCGGCGCGCGAGGTCGCCCCGCATCAGGAACGACAGGAGCCCGGCGGCCAGCGGCAGGAGCAGCAGCGCTTTGATCATTTGCCGTACTCCCCGCGGCGCCAGTCGCTCAGTTCGGAAAGCTCCGCCGTGTCGATGTGGTCGAACTCGCGGCTGATATGGAAAATGGCGATGCCCATGACGAATACCGCCACGAACACGTCGAGCAGGATGGCCAGCTCCACCATCAGCGGCTGCTCCACGAACAGCGCCAGGCCGAAAATATAAATACCGTTCTCGATGACCAGGTAGCCCAGCACCTGGGTGATGGCCTTGCTGCGCGTGGTTATCAGCAGGAAGCCGGTGAAGATGGTCGCCAGCGACGCCGGGACGATCCAGGCCACGTTGGTCTCCGGCAGCGGCAGGCGCGAACCCAGCCAGGAGGAGGCGATGAAGGCGCCGAGGCAGAGCACGATGGAGGCCGGGTAGCTAATGAGCGGCTCCACGTCCTTGCGGGCGCCCGAGCGGTCGCGCGCGCGGGTGAGCAGCCAGGGGAACACCACGCCCTTGAGCAGGATGATAAAGGCCGCGAAAGCCGCCGTCCGGAGATGCGGCGTGCCGGAACCGGCCAGCAGCGGCAGGATGCCGGCCACCACGCCCTGCACGGCCACCAGCCGGATGCAGGACGACAGCGAGCCGGTAACGGCCAGAGCGAGGTCCAGCAGGATGACGAAAACGATTATAAGTTCGGCGAAAGTATGCATCAGCGTCCCATCTGAAAGATCAGCGCCAGAGTTGAGAAAGCGAAAGCGGTGATCAGCATGTACGGCACCTTTATCAGCCGCAGCCTGGCGATAACGGATTCTACCACCCCTACCGCGGCAGCCACGCCGGCCATCGCCAGCAGGAAAAGCCCGGCGTCGCCGGCCCAGGAGCCGCTGTGGCGCGGCAGCACCATGCAGGCGATAAGCGCCCCGAAGAACCAGAGTTTCAGCGCCGCCCCGTAAAGGATATAGGCCAGGTCCGGGCCGCTATGGTCGAGCACCATCACCTCGTGGATCATGGTCAGCTCCAGGTGGGTATTCGGGTCGTCGGCCGGCACGCGCGAGTTCTCGGCCAGCAGGACGATAAAGAAAGCGGCGGTCAGCAGGGCCAGCACCGGCGCGGCGGTGCGCCAAAGGTCCCCGGTCAGCACGCCGAACATGCCGGCCAGGGAGGTCTGCCCCGTGGCCCGGGCCAGCGCGGCCAGCCCCAGGAAGAAAGCGGGCTCGGCGAAGACGGCGAACTGCATCTCGCGGCTGGCGCCCATGCCTTCGAAAGCCGAGCCTGTGTCCAGCGCGGCCAGCACCGTGGCGAAGCGGGCCAGGCCCAGCAGGTAGAGCAGGAAGATGAAGTCCCCGTCGAAAGCCAGGAAGGAAGGTCTCCCCGCGAAGGGCAGCACGGCCAGCGACGTAAGGATGGCCGCCAGGCCGATCACCGGCCCGGCCCGGAAAACCCAGGTGGTGGTGCGGCTGTAGACCGGCGCCTTCTGCAGCAGCTTGTAGATGTCGTAATAGAGCTGCAGTACCGGCTGGCCGCGGCGGCCGGCGAAGAAAGCCTTGACCCTGTTGATGATGCCGGGCAGCAGCGGCGCCAGCAGCAGCGCCGCGAGGTACTGGGTGAGGGGCTTTACAATTTCCATAGTAAAAGTCCCAGCAGGGTCACGACGATATACATGATATAGATCTGCAGGCGCCCGTGCTGCAGCCAGCTGAACCTGTAGGCCAGGTCCCGGATGCGGGCCGCCGCCGGGGCGTAGACGGCGTTATAGACCACGGCCTGGGCCTCGGTGGAGAAGGAGGCCTTGCCCGGGAAATATTCGGAGATGACGGGGTACTGCCCTATCTTGCGGAGCACCGGCTGGAAGAAATCGGTAAGGGGCTGGGCGAAAGAGGACGCGCCGTACTGCATCCTGGGCGTCGGGGCGGCGTAGCCGCAGTCCCAGGTCGGCACGTCGGGCGTCCGCGCGGCGGGGAACAGCGAACGGCGCTTGACCGCCGCTATGGCGGCCACCGCAGCCAGCAGCAGCGCCCCGGCCGAGATATACACCAGGGGCCCGGGAACTTCCAGGGCGGCGGCGGCTCCGAAACCCCCGCCGAAACCGGCCCCTACGGCGGAGACCAGCGGGACGAGGAGCAGCGGGGCGGCGGCACAGACCGCCAGGCACAGCGTTCCCAGGGCGTACATGGAGAACAGCATCAGGCCGTCCGGCGGCTGCGCCGCTGCGGCGCGCTCGGTGCGGGGCTCGCCCAGGAAGGCGGCCCCGGCAGCGCGGGTGAAAGCGGCAGCGGCCAGGGCGCCCGCGACGGCGAGGGAAAGCCCGGCCAGCACGCCGGCCAGCGCCACGGCGGGGTAGGAGCTGATGCCTTTGAACGCCCCGAGATAGACCAGGAATTCCCCGGCGAAACCGTTGAAGGGGGGCAGAGCGCAGGCCGACGCGCAGCCCGCGATGAAGAGCAGCGCGGCGCGCGGCATTTTTTTGGCGAGCCCGCCGAGCGCGTCCAGTTCTGCCGTGCCGGCCCCGTGCAGTACGGCGCCCGCGCCCATAAAGAGCAGGCCTTTGAACAACGAATGGTTAAGCACGTGCAGCAGCGCCCCCGCGAAGGCCAGCGCCGCGAGGCGGTCGGCGTTATGCGCGGCGCCCACTATGCCGAGCCCGACGGCCGCCAGGATTATCCCTATATTCTCTATGCTCGAGTAGGCCAGCACCCGCTTGAGCTCGTGCTGGGCCAGGGCGAACAGCGCGCCGAGAACGCAGGAGACGCAGCCCGCCCCCAGCAGCGTCCAGCCCCACCATTCCTGCCAGGGGCTCAGGAACCCCAGCACGCGGATTAGGCCGTAGATGCCGGTCTTTATCATCACGCCGCTCATCACTGCGGAGACGTGGCTGGGGGCCGCCGGATGGGCCTCGGGCAGCCAGACATGCAGCGGGATGAAACCGGCCTTCAGGCCGAAGCCGGCCAGGGCCAGCAGGAAAATGGCCGAGGCCGCCGTCCCGGAAGGGGCGCGGAAAGAGGCGAAGTCCAGCAGGGGCGAGCCGGCCCCCAGCAGGGCGAAGGCCGCCATCAGCAGCAGCGCGCCGGCGCCGCCGGCGACGAGGTAGATGTACGCCGCCTTGCGGGACTGGGCCTTGTCATGCTCGAAGAGCACCAGCAGGAAAGAAGCCGCGGCCATAAGCTCCCAGCCCAGAAGGAACAGCAAGGCGTTGGCCGAGGTGAAAACCAGCGCCATCGAGGCGGTCAGCACGTTGAAAGCCGCCCAGACCAGGCCCAGCGGCTTGGAACCGGCGTATTTTTTGAGATAGCCTACGCCGTAGACGGCCGCCAGCCCGGTCAGCAGGAAGACCGGGACCAGGAAGAGGGCCGAAAGGGGATCCAGAGAAAAGCTCAGGGAGCCGAGCGGAACGGACCAGGGGAGGGAGAGAGTTTCGGAGGAGCCGGCGGCAAGGGTGCGCACGGCGGCATAGAGCCCCAGCGCGGAGGCCGAGACCGCGCCGTAAGCGCCGGCGTCCTGCGCCCTGGAGGGATTGCGGGAAAAGAAAAGCGCCAGGGCTGAGCTGCCGAGCAGCAGGGCGATAGAGAGGAGGATCAATAACATTTTAGAGGAACTATTTTCCTTTCTTTACCTGCGGCAGGTAGGCCCCGTAGCCTTCCTTCTCCATCTCATCGGCGGGAATGAACCGCAGCGCGGCGGAATTTATGCAGTAGCGCAGGCCGCCCGGGGCCGGCCCGTCGGGAAAAACGTGGCCCAGGTGGGAATCGCTGGACTTCGAGCGCACTTCCGTGCGGCTCATCCCGAGGGACTCGTCCTTCTTTTCCTCCACGGTCTCTTCCTTCAGCGGCCGGGTAAAGCTGGGCCAGCCCGAGCCGGAGTCGAACTTATCCGAGGACGAGAACAGCGGCTCGCCGCTCACGATATCGACGTAGATGCCGGCGCGGTGATTGTCCCAGTATTCGTTCTTGAAAGGCGGCTCGGTGCCGCAGTTGCGGGTCACGTCATACTGGAGCGGGGTGAGCTTTTTTATCTTTTCGTCCATCGCTTTATCCTCCGGGCCGGGCGCCGGCGCGCAGGCGGCCAGGCAGAGCCCCAGGGCCAGCGCGGCCCGCTTCACAGCTTCTCCAGGGACCGGCAGGCCACCAGGTCCACGCCGAGGCCCAGAAAATCAGTGGCCACCACGGCCCCGGCCTTAACGGGGGAGGTTACCGTGATGCGCCTGATCGCGTCCATGGCTTCAAAAAGTTTGCCTTTCGGTATGGGGCGCGAGGTGCGCACCGGCAGCATCTTCAGTTCCAGGCCGCGGGTCAGCACCGACGTGGTCAGCGTGCGCATGGGGGCCTCCGTCTCCTGACGGGCATACTTCTCGCCGCGCTTGCACTTGTGGCCGCTCACGCCGATCACCCTGAAACCGTCCGCCTCGATCTCGAGCGTGCAGCCCTTGGGGCATTCTATGCAGGTCATCGTCCTCTTCATACGCCCCCGCCCAGGTACTCCGCCGCCATCCTGCCCGCCAGCTCGCTGTCTCTGGTGACGGAATCGGCGAGGTCGTACACCTGGGCCGCGTTGCCGCAGGCGAAGATCCCCGGCACGGAGGTGAGGTTTACTGAAGTGGCCACGGGAGTGTTGGTGCGGCGGTCTATCTCGCCGCCGGCCATCTCCAGCAGTTCGTTCTCGGGGATAAGGCCCACGGACACCAGCACGGTGTCGCAGGTCAGTTCGAAACCGCTGCCTGGCAGGTCCCTGAAAGCGTCGTCCACCCTGACCACGGAGACCTTCTCCACGCGGTCGCGGCCGTGTATCATGGAAACCCGGTGCTGGAAATAAAGGGGGATGCCGAAATCCTCCAGGCACTGCACCACGTTGCGCACCAGGCCACGGCTGGTCTTCTGTATCTCCACCACGGCCTTCACCTTGACGCCTTCCAGCGCCATGCGGCGGGCCATGATCAGCCCGATATCGCCGGAGCCGACGATGACGGCCTCTTTGCCGGGGATCCAGCCCTCGATATTGACCATCTTCTGGGCCAGGCCGGCGGGGAAGACGCCGGCGGGCCGGGAGCCGGGGATGACTATCATCTCGCGCGTGCGCTCGCGGCAGCCGGTGGCCAGGATCACCGCGCGGGCTTTCACTTCCTCCAGCGCGCCGGGTCGGAGAAATGAGATCTCCCTGTCGCCGGTAAGCTTGACCACGAAAGAGCGCAGGCTCACCTCTATGGCAGGATCCTCCTTGACCATGCGGACAAAGCGGTCGGCGTATTCAGGCCCGGTGAGTTCCTCTTTGAAATGGTGCAGGCCGAAGCCGGGGTGGATGCACTGGTTCAGTATGCCGCCGAGGTGCTGGTCGCGCTCGAGCAGCAGCACGTCGCGCACTCCGGACGCGCGCGCGGCCAGCGCGGCCGCCATGCCGGCCGGCCCGCCCCCTACTATCACCAGTTCGCGCTCTTTCATCGCCGGAGTTAATTGAGGTCCAGGTCGGCGCCGCCGGTCCTGCAGACGAAGCCGAGCATCTCGGGCGAGACGTCGTTGAGGAAAGTCACCAGGTAATCCCGGCGCCTGGCCGGAGAGGGGGAGAGGCAGCAGTCGCCGGCCTCGATGTCGTAGATGGAGCGGTCCGTTTCGCCGCGCAGCTCCTTCTTGATGAACTTCCTGGCTTTCGGAGTGGTGTGGCGCAAGTATATCAGGTTCATTTTCTCTCTTCCTTTATGAGCTCGGAGCCGGGGCCGCGCTTGGTTATTTCCGTAGCGGCCAGGCCCAGCTCCTCCTGCATGATCTTCATGATGCGCGTGGTGCAGAACCCGCCGTGGCAGCGGCCCGCCTGGGCGCGCGTGCGGAACTTCACCCCGTCGAGGGTGCGCGCGCCGCGCTTTACCGCGTCGCGCACCTCCTGCGCCGAGACCAGCTCGCAGCGGCAGACGATGTCGCCGTAGGCCGGGTTCTTCTCTATAAGGTGGCGGGTCTCCGCGGGGGTCACCTGGAACAGGTGCGCCGGCTTGGGGCGGAGGCGGTGGAACTCGGCCTTGGGCTCGAGCCGAAGGCCGTGCTCTTTCAGGATGCCGGCGACCATGGCGGCTATGGCGGGGGCCGCGGTAAGGCCGGGGGACTGGATGCCGGCCGCGTTCACCAGGCCCGGCGCAGAATCTTCATGGCGGATGATGAAGTCCTTGCCCGCGGCCGGCCGCAGGCCCGCGAAATAGGCGATGATGTCGCCCTTCTCGATGGAAGGCATCAGGCGGCGCGCGCCGGCCAGCACCTCGGCCAGGCCCTCGTCGGTGGTGGAGAGGTCGGCCTTGTCCTCCGTCTCGTGCGCGGTGGGGCCGATCATGGGATTGCCGTCGGAGGTCTTGATGATCAGGATGCCCTTGGAGGCCGGGGACGGCAGCGGGAAAATTATCCGGTTGGCGATATGCTCGCGCTTCTTGTCGAGCAGGTATTCCTCGCCCTTGCGGGGATGTATCCTGAAAGTGGGGGCGCCCGCCATGGCCGAAACTTCGTCGGCGGCCAGGCCGGCCGCGTTGACGAGGAACCTGGCGGTATGCACCTGGCCGCCCGCCTCCACGTAGAAGCCGCCTTTTTCTATGCGGGTTATGCCGGTAACCCGGCAGGAGGTTTTAAGCTGCACGCCGTTCCTGACGGCGTTCTCCACCAGCGCGTAGACGAAGCGGTAGGGGCTGATGATGCCGGCGGA
>CAYQJX010000029.1:0-30869 GCA_964417965.1 uncultured Elusimicrobiaceae bacterium | reverse complement strand
CTCTAAGCCGAGAGCAATAAAACAGGACGAGATAGACAAGTGCCGGCAGGAGTATATTGATCTAAGTAATCCGGAAAAAAGCGAGGATTTAACAGCTAGCAAATATTTTTCCAAATATGCGCGTTCGGAGTTCACCTTAGGTGTGGATGGAGAGAAAGACCCTGACTATGTTAAATATATAAGTTGTCTTGCTCATGTTTTTCCTAAAAAAGCGGATGTTGTGGTGGGCCTGGCAAATAATCCGCAAATTAAATTCAAAATTGATGTGACAAGTGGATATCGAAGCCCGATTAAGAATGCCGGGATTGGTGGAGTGTGGGATAGTTCACATTTGTTCGGCGAGGGGCTTGATATAGTTCCAGAGCCTGCCTCACCTGAAAATTTTAAAATCTTATGGGAAAACACGGATTGCCCTAAGATACTTGAACGGCCTGGAGTGGTTATAATGGCGGTTTGCAAAACTGGAGAAGAAACACCGAGATTCATGAAAGGATATAGTGAGTTGAATATGTATAAATTGGCCAACTGCGTACATGTGGGAGATTAGAAGGAATAATTGTTATGAGGATTAAACTCTTGTTCTGTTTAATATGTTTTTTTTACTCTTTCCCCACGGTTGTATATGCCCAGGATTCTTTTTCCCAACTAGTGTCCAGTCCCGTGCCCCCAACTGAATTAGAAAAAGCCGTGTTTTTAGAAAGAGTCAAAAGTGAAATAGATTTTTGCCGGGAAAGCTGGGGAAAATCTTTCGACGAGGTTGATGTCGCAAAAATCGGTATAACCTGGGGATATGGTTCTTGGCGCACGGATGTGATTTCATACGGACTAATAGCTTCTAAATATGGGGAATATGGGGATTCTTATAAAGCTGCTGAATATTACTACAAGGACTATTTGTGTGAAAGATTCCCGAAAAGATATTGGAAGAGCAAACATAACTGGCCGGGTGGCCCTGGAGATTCAAGACCATTTTCAAATTTTATGGGCGAGTTGGAATACAACCAAGAGTATCAAAAAATGCTCAGGTTCTATCCCGAATATTATGATTATTTGTTTTTAACTCGTTATTCCGGAAGTAAAAAGCAGAATAAACAACGCTTGGAGAAGGAGATACAAAGCGATCCTGACGTGGCGAAGCTCTACAAAGATTTTATGGGAGAGTGGAATGCGACACGTAAGCTTGCGGCAGATAGAACAATAAAGCCCAAGTCTCTTCATCCAGCAGTTCAGAATCATGAATGGTTCTACAGCGATAAGCAGGACGAGGTGCTGAAAGCGCTGAGCTATTACCACAAAAACAGAGTCAAGTTCATGTTGGAGAAGGCCCTTGTTCACAAAGACAAGGCTGTTCAGGCAAAAGCCAGCGAATACCTGGAAAATCTGGCTCAAGACAAAAATGGAAAGGTTAAGTAGATCTGGTTTCTTTCTTCTCGCTTGCTTGGCAATCGTGCCAGGTGGGGCTGTTGCTTTACAAACAAATCCTGCGGCTATGGAACCGGGTGACACGGGCATTATTTCTATCCCCATTAGGAATCAGCAGGGCGGCGTAGACACAATCAAAAACATGCGCGTGGTTGTTGCCGTTAAGCCCGCTTGGATTAATATTTCTACTGACTCATTCATGGGCCCTATTGATATATATCCAGGGGAGAAAATGACTTTTACTGTGGATTGGGAAATCGCTACAAGCTATGACCCCAATAGCTCCACTGGAGAAATTGTCGTCGATTTGATTTCTGACTCTCCGGCATTTGTTCCATCTGGCTATCAGTGGCGTTTTTCCACTGAGAATGGTTTTAAAACTATACATGGTAAATGCACGGATAATACTGGCGTAGCCTGCGGGGAATATGTCTCTCCCGATGTTTTGTCACCTAACACTGAAATATTTTTTGATGGCATGGCCTATACGGATTCGCAAAGTAAATTTTTTATTTCCACCGAAACAAGGCTCAATTTTGAAGGCTATGATTCATATGAAAGCAATACGGAAATTTCCCGTGTCTCAGTGGTCGGATATAAGCTTGAGTCCCAGCCGGCTGATTTTGAGGGACTGACCCCTATTAGTGAACCGGTTGTGCTTCCCGAGGGGACGCACACGCTTTACTTTGCCAGCAGGGATTATTCGGGGAATACCGAGGTTGTGAAGTCTACGGTTGTGGTGGTTGACGGCACGGCGCCGGGACCGGTTACCGGCATTACTGTGGACGGGGCGGGGCCTGGCGGGTGGAATAATACAGGGGCGTTCAATTTGTCGTGGATTAATCCTTCGGACGTGTCGGGCGTGGCCGGGGTGCGGGTGAAGTACGGGGAGGTGGCGCCGCTTTCCAACGAAGAAGGCGTCTTCTATCCCGCCGATAGCTCTTTGACATATTCCTCCACCGAGACAGTCAGCGGCGTGAATGTCGTCTGGCTCTGGCTTGAGGACAATGTGGGCAACGCGGACCCCTCCATGGCGGTCAGCGTGGAGCTGCGCTACGACGGGGGGCTGCCCGGCTCCACGGCTTCGGCGCCTGAATTCGCGGGGACCAGGCTGGTGCAGGTGGGCTTCAACGCGTGGGACGCGGTCAGCGGCGTGCGGGAGACGGCGCTCTGGCGGCGGCTTAACGGCGGGGAGTGGTCCTCCGGCACTTATACGCTGGCCGGCAATACCGGGACCTTTAGTTTCGATACCGGCGGCCTGGCCGGAACCTGGGACTTCTACCCCCAGGCCTTCGACAATGCCGGCAACGGCGAGCCCGTGCCGGTCTCCACTACGGCGCCAAAAGCTTCTGCTTCTGTGGACCTCACCGCGCCGGTTATCTCCAACGTGCGCGTTACCGAGATAACCTACGACACCGCGCGCATCTCCTGGGAGACCGACGACGAGGCCTCCGGAGTGGTGGAGTACACCCTGCCCGGCGCGGCGGCCGCAAAGACCTACGCGTCGTCTTATTACACCAGCCAGAGCCTGCTCTTAAGCGGGCTGGTTTACCCGGCCAATTACACTTTTAATATCACCGCCGCCAATAAAGCCGGTCTCAGCGCCGTCTACACCGGCGGCGCCTTCTACGTGCCGCCCAAGATGACCACCAACGTAAACGACCTGGGGGTGCTCAATATAGATCACCCCATAATCATAGAGGTAACCAACCCATACGTCTCTTCGATAACGTACACGCTCAACGGGCAGACGGTGACGCAGAACGTAACGCTTAATACCCCGCTGGAGATCTATGTTAACTCCGGGCAGGGGGCTACCAGCCTGTCGCTGAACCTGGACGGGTACGTGTATTCCACCAGCTTTGTGGTGGACACCGCCACGCGGACGGTGTACCTGTCACGGATCGCGATTGTGGACGGCGGCCTGGACGCGGCGCAGGGCGGCTGGGCCGCTCAGGCGGCGGTGGGCCAGGGGGTGGCCGGGGAACTTGCCAACGTGGGCGGCAAGGCGTATTTAGGCTATTACGCCGGCATAGACCCCGTGGCGCCTGGAAGTATCACTAATTTAGGGGCGGTCTCCGGGCCGGCCAAAGACCAGGCCACGCTTGCCTGGACAGCGTCGGGCGACGACGCCTACGCCGGCACGGCGATGAAATACGACATCCGCTGGTCCACCAATCCCATAGACGCGGCCAGTTTCAGCGCGGCCGCCAGGGCCGCGGAGGTCCCCTTCCCCCTGGCCGCCGGGACGGCGCAGACGGCGCTCTTGTCCGGTCTTAACCAGCTTGCCACATATTACTTCTCGGTCAGGGTTGAGGACGAACTTGGCAATCTTTCCGGGCTTTCCAACGCGGCTTCGGTCTTTAAAGGCTATGTGCTGGCCGGTACGGTAACCGTGAACGGGGTTTCGGAGATCTCCTTCATGTCGCCAGTGCCACCGAGCATAGCGCTAATCAGCACGGTGTCTGCTTCCGGAGCGGTGGCCATAGGTTCGGCCGCGGCCGCCGGGCTGACCCTGGCCGGCAACCTTTATGAGATAGGTCCTGAAGGAACTTTCGACCCGCCGGCGGTTCTCACTTTCTACTACTCCGCCTCCGCTATAGCGGCACTGGGCCTGCTGGACTCCGACCTAGCCATATACGAGCACTTCCCCGAAGGCTGGCAGAAGCTGCCGGGCCAGGTGCTGGACACCGCGGCGCATAAGATCACGGTGCCGGTAACCCGCATAGCTTCGCTGTTCGCGGTGTTCGGCATAATAAAGGACCGCGCCGCGCCCGTTACGGGGATCTCCTACGCGGGGAACAATTATCAGACCGGGGGAAAACTGTTCGCTGGCGCCGGGTCCAGCGTTACGCTGTCGGCTTACGACCCCGTGGTATACGGCACCTCCACCGGGGTGACTTTTACCGAGTACCGCGTGGATCCGGGTACCGCAACCGCTTTCGCGGTTTATGGCGGCCCGTTCGGCCTTGCCGAAGGTTTTCATGAAATAGAGTACCGCAGCCGGGACAACGCCGGTAATCAGGAAGCTGCCCGAGCTGGCGAGGTTTATGTGGACACCTCCGCGCCGGCAACGGCTGCGCTGGTAGCCGGAACTGCCGGCCGGAACGGCTGGTATGTCTCGCCCTCCACGGTTACGCTTGTGTCTACGGACAGCCTCAGCGGCCTGGCGGCCGTCTACTATCGTGCAGGTCTTTCTACGGAGACGCTTACGTATACGGTTCCGCTGTCTGTAAGTTCCGAAGGCCTGGCCGCGTTCTACTATTTTGCCGCCGACAATGTGGCGAACGTGGAAACAGAGCAGGCCGTGCTGATAAAGACAGATTTGGCCGCGCCTGAGGTCGTGGCAGTCAGTTCCCCGGCGGCCAACGGCTATGGCTGGAACAATTCTGCCGTAGGTGTGGTCTACTCCGGTACCGACGCGGTGTCCGGAATAGCTTACTGTTCGCCCGAGGTGTTAGTGGTTGTGGAGGGGGCAAGCCAGACCTTGAGCGGCTACTGCTCAGACCAGGCAGGCTGGAGTTCCACCAGCACTTATACCATCAGCATAGACACCACGCCGCCTGCGGTTTCATATATCCAGACGCCAGCGGCCAATGCCGCCGGGTGGAACAACACGGAGGTGCGCGTGGGATTCTCGGCGAGCGACGCGCTTTCCGGCCCGGCCTGGTGCGAGCCGGAAAAGAACGCGGACACCGAAGGCGCCGGAGTGGCTGTTTCCGGTTACTGCCTGGACTACGCGGGCAATGCTTCCACGGCGGCGCTAACGTTGAACATAGACAGGACCGCGCCGGCTATTGCCATCTCCTCGCCGGCTGCCGGGGCGGTGTTTATAGCCGCCAGGGATAAGATAGGCGTATATTTCGGGATAAAAGACAACCTGGACCCGGCGCCTGAAGTTACGGCGCTGCTGACGCAGATCGAGGACAGGGGCAGCCCCCGCGGCGTCAGGCCTTCCACCGTGGCTGTGGCTGTGGGGCAGCTCTTGGAACCTCTGGAGATAGACGACGGCGTCTGGCGGCTCGACGTCACGGCGGTGGACGTTGCCGGGAATATCAGTTCCGCGGCAGGCGGCGGCTTTGAGGTGCTGCACGACATATTGCCGCCAAGAACCGGCCTGGGCACGGACACGGCAAAAACATATTCCTCCGGCGGGCTCTCGTATGTCAGGGGCGACACGACATTCAGCTTGTCCAGCGTGGACGACCTGACGGCGGTTAACGACGGGATAGGCCTGGGAGTTAAGCGGCAGTCTCTCAAAGTTAAAGATCCGCAGGCGGCGACAACGGACATGCTTTTTGAGAATATGGCTCCGGCCCCCGGAGCGGTGTTCGTCTCCACTTTTAACCTGTCCGGAAGGGCGGACGGCGCGTACCTGCTGGCGTATCATGCCGCGGATACGCTGGGCAACGCTGAAGAAATGCGGATCAGCTCTTTTAACGTGGACAATACGCCCCCCGCCAGCGCCTGGCGGGCCGAAGGCGACCAGGCGGAGTCCGGAGGGAAGTTCTACCTGAACGCGCTTGGGAAGGTGGTTCTTGGCGGCGCGGACCAGGTAGTGGCCGGGGTGGCTTCAGGGCTGGAAGGTGTTTACTACGGAATTGACGGCGGCTCCGCCGGCAAATACGCTATTCCCATAGGTTTGGCCGAGGGCGTACGGACGGTAGTATATAACGCAAAGGATAATCTCGGGAACACGGAAATACTCAAGTCCACTGTTGTGCACGTGGACGGCAGTAAGCCGGCCAGCGCGCTGTCCATAGCGGGAGATCAGTACCGCGGCGAAAAGATTTATGTGAGTACCCGTTCAGAAATACTGATAACCGCCTCCGACCCTCTGGTCAACGACGTGGCAGCCGGAGTGTTGGAAACCAGCTGCGCCGTTGACGGCGGAGCGTTCGCCATTTATTCCAGCTTCGCGCTGGCTGCCGAAGGCAAGCGCCTTGTACGGTTCTACTCGGCAGATCGCGTGGCGAATGTGGAAGAGGTTAACACCTCGGAGTTGTGGGTGGACGCCTCCGCGCCGGAGACGGCGCTTTCCGTCAGCGGTCCTCGGTACGACGCGTCCGGGACCATATATCTCACCAAAGACTCAGGTATTCTGCTGGCCGCCGCGGACCCGGTAAACAGCGAAACGGCTTCCGGCGTGCTGTTTACCAAATATCGCGTCGATGGCGGAAACTGGCAGGTGTACGATGGCAGCTTTACCATAACTGCCGAAGGCCGGCACACGCTGGAATACCACAGTCTTGACCGCGTCTTGAACACGGAGGGGATAAGGACGGCGATGCTGGCCGTAGACAATACTCCGCCGGTTACAAATATAACGCTCGGCGAGCCGGGCTACGAGGCTTTCGGCCTGCCGCTTATCTCGCCTGATACGCCTGTCAGCCTGGCGGCGGCGGATATTACTGCGGCTGAGACCGCCTCCGGGTTGCAGCAGATATTTTACGAACCGGTAAATGTCGCCGACGGCAGTTCGGCGGTCAGCAGCTATACGGAACCTTTTAAGCTGCCCCAGGGGACTTACGACATCAGGTACTGGTCCGTTGATAACGTAGGGAATACGGAAGTGTTCAGGCAGCTGCGCCTGGCGGTAACCACGCTGCGCTCCGACGCCCTGGCCGCTGTTGAAGGCCTCGCGTTGTCCGGCACGGCAGACATCGCCGGCGCGGTGGAGTCTAACGCCGTGGTCTCGGTAAGCGGCAGTTCCCGCATACTGGGGGACGTGACGGCAAGCACTATAACTTTATCCGGCGCTAAAGCCCAGATAACAGGGCGGCAAGTCAACGGCGTTACGCCGTTGACCGCCGAGCCTATACTGCTTGCCGCGGTAAGTACGGCCGCGGCGGGCGGCGTGCCGGCCGAATATCTGGCCGACGGAAAGTTCTTGGTGAGTTCTAAAACGGAACTCACTCTGTCTACCGGGATATACTACTTCAAGGGTATGGAGTTGTCCGGCGGCTGCAATGTCCGCGTTAACGGAAAAGTGGATATTCTGGTGGAGGGAGATGTGCTTATAAGCGGCGGCAGCTCGCTGAATGCCACCGGAGCGGCTTCAGGTCTCCACCTCTTTGTTAAGGGCTCAAGCGTTACGTTCACCGGAGGCGGAAACCTGGCGGCTGTTGTGTATGCCCCGTATTCTCATCTTAAGTTGGCAGGCAACGCGCTCTTGGGCGGACATTATTTTGTGAAGACCGCGGCCGTTAGCGGCACCGGCAACCTTGTGCAGTCCGGTGAAAGCCTGCCCGCCGCCGCGCCCGCTTCGGGCGGCGGCAAGAAGGTGAGCGCCCTGGGCGCAGGTAGTTCCTATTCCGTGCTGGCCGGCCCCGATCCCGAGTTCAAACTCGGCGAGGTTTACGTCTACCCCAACCCGGCCAAAGGCGGGCAGGCGCCTACCATCCACCTGGAATGCGGCATAGCCGACAGCGTAAGCATAAAGATCTACACCGTCAGCGGCCGCGAGGCGCATACGTACGCCATAACCAGCGCGCCCGTGGCGCTGGACGACGGCAACGGGCTCAGTTACGCCTACGAATACACTTGGAACGGCCATATTCCAAGCGGCGTGTATTACTACTTCCTCGAGGCCGAGCGGGCAGGCAAGAAACTTAAGAAGACCGGCAAGTTCGCCGTGGTCAGGTAAGGGGGAAATATGAAAACACAAAACACCCCTGATATGCTCAACCGGCTGGTCTACCTGCTTTCAAGGCCGTGGATTTTTGGCGCGGCGCTGTTGTTTATCCTTATCCCTTCAACCAGGATAAGTTCGGCGCTGGAAAGCGGCGCGGAGTTCCTGCGTATAGACACAGACGCGCGGGCCGGGGCCATGGCTTCGGCGGGCGCGGCCTCGGCGTCCGGCATAAGCGCCATGGCGTATAACCCGGCGGGCATAGTTTCCATGGGCCGGGGCGAAGGCACTATCAGCCACAGCGCGTGGTACCTGGGTTCCGCGCACGACTTTGTGGGCGCTGGGTTCACCGTGCCTGGGTCGGGCGGCTGGCGGGCCGGGCTGAGCTTTAACCGGCTTTCCAGCGGCTCCATGGAAGGCCGCGGCGCAAACAGAACACGTACCGGCGGCTACAGCGCTTACGACCAGGCGGTGGGCCTGGCGCTGGCCAGGCAGTACGGCGCGTACAGCGTGGGCGGTACGGTGAAATACATAGAAAGCTCCATAGCCGGTGTTAAAGGCAGCGGTTATGCCGTAGACCTGGGACTGAAGCGGGGGATAAGGGGCTTGCCTGTAAGCATGGGCTTGTCGGTGCAGAACCTGGGGCCCGGGATAAAATATATTTCACAGCGGGACCAGTTGCCTTTAAGTGTCAGCGCCGGTGTAATGTTCATGCCGGTGGCGGGGTTCATGCTTAACTTCGACGCCAAGCGTTATGTGTACGACAAGTACACGGCCTACAGCCTGGGCAGCGAGTACGCGCTGTTCGGCGGGCCGGAGACCATGTCGGGCCTGGCGCTGCGCGGCGGGCTGATAGGCGGCAGCAACCAGAGCGCGGCGGGCGCGTTTACCGCGGGGGCGGGGATAAAGGTGCTGAACGCGGACCTGGACTACGCCATGTCGCCGGAGGGGAAGCTGGGCAGTGTGCAGCGGATCACACTGAAAAAGAAATTTTAAAGTATTTTCGGGGACCCCTGTTGCAACCAAATAAAAATGTCATGCCAGTTGGGCTGTAATCTGTAATGCCGGGCAAAACTGGACCGATTTTTAGGCTGACCTAAGGTGGGAAAGTCAGTACGCTAACCTGTAGGGCCGTGCGGCAAAATTGTATAATTATCAATCGATTTTCGGTCCAAAGGACTACGCTACAGCTATGCAAAGCCATCAAATACGCCAGGGTTTTTTGGATTTTTTCGCCAAGCAGGGCCATCCCGTAGTTAAATCCAGCCCGCTGATCCCCGAGGGCGACCCCAGCCTGCTGTTCACCTCGGCCGGCATGGTGCAGTTCAAGCCCTACTACCTCGGCCTCAAGACCGACATGAAGCGCGCGGCCTCCTGCCAGAAAAGTTTCCGCACCACCGACATAGATAACGTCGGCAAGACCATCCGCCACATGACCTTCTTCGAGATGCTGGGGAACTTCTCTTTCGGCGATTATTTCAAGAAAGAATCCATAGCCTGGGGCTGGGAATTCCTGACGAAGGACATGGGGCTGGACCCCAAGCGGCTCTACCCGTCCATCTACAAAGGCGGCGTGGCCCCGCGCGACGCCGAGGCCCGCGAGATCTGGGAAAAGATCCTGCCCGCCGGGTTGCATTCCCACATCATAGAACTGGGCGACAAGGATAATTTCTGGGCGATGGGCGACACCGGCCCGTCGGGCCCCTGCTCGGAGATCTACTGGGACCGCGGCCCGCAATACGACCACAAGGGCTGCGAAGGCCCGGGTTTCTGCTCCTGCGACCGCTACATCGAGATCTGGAACCACGTCTTCACGCAGTTCGACAAACAGCCCGGCGGTGTCTACAACCCGCTGCCCAAGAAGAACATCGACACCGGCATGGGCCTGGAGCGCCTGACCTTCATCGTCGAGGGGAAAGAGTCCCCGTTCGAGACCACGCTGTTCTACCCGGTCATTGAAAGCGCCCAGGGCCTGTTCAAGGCGGAGTACCAGGCTTCCCCCGAGAACGTCTCGGCCTACCGCATCATCGCCGAGCACCTGCGCGCCTCTTCGTTCCTGATCTCCGAGGGCATCATTCCCTCCAACGAAGGCCGCGGCTACGTGCTGCGCCGCCTCATCCGCCGCGCCAGCCGCTACGGCCGCATGCTGGGCGCCAGGGACCCCTTCCTGCACCGTCTCACCCCGGCCGTGTTCTCTATCTTCAAGGGCGTCTACCCCGAAGTGGAAGCCGCCAACAGGCAGATCGGCGAGACGCTGCGCTTCGAGGAGCAGGGGTTCATAGAGACCCTGGAGACCGGGGAGAAATTCCTCGCCGACCTGCAGGAAAAATACCCGGGCGGCATACCCGGCAAAGAGGCCTTCAGCCTTTATGAAACTTACGGTTTCCCTTTCGAGCTTACCCGCGAGCTGGCCGCCAAGAAAGGCGTGCCGGTGGACGAGAACGGATTTAACGAGGCCCGCAAGGCCGCGCAGAGCGTGGCCAAGGCCGGCTGGAAAGATTCCGGCGAGAAGAACGCTTTTATTTTCCAGAAAGCTGAAGAGAAATTCGGCCCTGGCGGCCCTACTGGTTTCACTGGGTATGAAGGAACTCAGACTTCATCGGAAATCGTTGGGATGACGGGTCCTTCAGGTGAAATAGTTAATTCTCTTCCGTCCGGCTCTGAAGGTTATGTCGTTCTGGATAACACGCCGTTTTATGCCGAATCCGGGGGGCAGGTCGGAGATGTAGGGGAACTTATTATCGACGGGCAGTCTGTCGCGGAAGTCAAGGATTCCCAGAAACCTGTGGGGAAGCTCTACTTCCACCATGTAAAAACAAAAGCCACTCTTACTGTCGGAGCGAAAGTTGTGGCGCAGGTTTCGGATGATGTGCGTCACAGGACCGCTTGTAATCATACCGCCGTGCACGTTATAAACGCGGCGCTCAAGGCTGTGTTCGGCGACACTACCCGCCAGGCCGGTTCTGAGGTGGATTCAGAGCGGTTCCGTTTCGATTATACGGTCTCCAAAACTCCCACCAAGGAAGAACTCGCCCGAATTGAGGACATCGCCAACGCCGCCGTGCGCGAGGATTACGGCGTGCATAAGGCGTCGCGGCCGCTGGCCGACGCCGCCAAGTTCGGCGCCACCACGCTGCTGGGAGAGAAGTACGCCGACCCCGCGCGTTTCATCCTCATAAACCGCGGCGGTTTCGAGACCGCCAGGGACCGCTACAGTCTGGAACTCTGCGGCGGCACGCATATAGACCGCACCGGCGAGCTGCTGGTGATAAAGATACTCAAGGATTCTTCCGTCTCGCGCGGCGTGCGCCGCATAGAAGGCGTGGCCGGTCCGGCTGCGGTAGCCTACCTCTCAAGCCTGGCCAAGGTGGCGGAAACCCTGGCCGCGCGCCTGGCCGTGCCCCCGCAGGAATTGCCGCTGCGCGTGGAACAGATGCTGGAGAATATAAAGGAACTTAAATCCGGCAAAGCCAAGGCCTCGCAGCCCGCCTCGCCGAAGGAAGGCAGGAAATTCCTCACCGAGGGCATAGACGGCTCGGGTTCCAGCTTCCTGGTCTACGACGCCGGCGCCGTTGAGATGAAGGCCCTGCGCGGGATCTCGGACGAGATGAAGAAGGACCTGAAATCCACTCTGCTGTTCGTCTATTCCCGTCTGGAAGGCAAGTTCGCGTTCATTATTACCCATACCGGAGACGTTAAGGCCGACGCTTCGGCTATCGCCAAGCACGTGGCCGAGGTCGTGCACGGTTCCGGCGGCGGCCGCAAGGATTTCGCGCAGGGCGGCGGCGAAGTGCCGGCCGACATCCCGGCTTTCGAAAAACAGCTGGTAGAACTGGCGAAAAAGCACATTTAATGGCAGATTTGGCTATAATATAGTTCTGGTTTTGCGCGCCCGTGGTGAAATGGATATCACAGGAGCCTCCGAAGCTTCTAGTGCAGGTTCGATTCCTGCCGGGCGCAAGTTTTCTCTTATCCTGGGGGTCTCCCGCGGTTCTTTCTGAACGATGAACTTTGAAGAAGAGATCTCCCTCCTTATAAAATCGCGCTATCCGCTGGTGCTGGTGGATACTATCGACGAGAATTACGTCGGCGGCCAGCTTTTTACCGTGTCGCAGGAGCAGGGGCTCACCTATTATTCCTGGTCCCTGACCGGCGGCCTGCGCATCGGCCGCAACGAGAGTTCCTTCTATAAGACCGGCGACCCGGCCGCCATGCTGCGCATCGCCAACGACCTGATAAAGGACCCGCACAGCGCCATCTTCGTGTTCTCGGATTTCGACCGGTTCCTTAACGACGCCGCCGCGGCGCGCCTGTTCAAGGACCTGCTCAACCGCGTGAAGGGCACGGCCACCACGGTGGTGCTGATCGGCGCCGAAGTGAAGCTGCCGCCGGACATCGCCCCGCTGGCCGCGCGCATCTCGGGCGGCTACCCCGACGAGCGGCAGATCCTGGCCGAGATCAACCGAATCATCGCCGATTTCAAGCTGCGCTCCTCCCAGCTGCACCTGGACATGCCGCCGGAGAACCTGCGCCGCGTGGTGAAGACCCTCAAAGGCCTCTCGCTGCAGCAGATCCGCAACGCCATGAACCTCTGCCTGCTCAAGGACGCCGCTTTTGACGCGGCCGACATTGCCGTGATAGAGAAGTTCAAGAAAGAAGCCTTCGACAGCGAGGGGATACTGGAATATTTCGGCTCCGAGCATAAGGCCTCCATCGCCGGGTTCAACAACCTCAAGCGCTGGGTGGGTGACCGCCGGAACGCTTTTTTCAGCGAGGGCCCGCTGCCGCCGCCCAAGGGCCTGCTGCTGCTGGGCGTGCAGGGCTGCGGCAAGTCGCTGGCGGCCAAGGTGATAGCCGGGGAGCTGGGCATCCCGCTCTACCGCCTGGACCTGACGCGCCTTTACTCCAAATATATCGGCGAGACCGAGGAGAACCTGCGCAAGGCGCTGGCCACGGTGGAGCGCCTGTCCCCCGTCTGCCTCTGGGTGGACGAGATAGAGAAGATCTTCGCGTCCTCCTCCGGCGACATAGACGGCGGCGTGTCCAAGCGCGTGCTGGGCACGATGCTGACCTGGATGCAGGAGCGCAAGGACCGCTCTTTCATCGCCGCCACTTCCAACGACATCAACGGCCTGCCGCCGGAACTGCTGCGCAAGGGCCGCTTCGACGAGATCTTCTTCGCCGACCTGCCCGAAGCGCCCGACCGCGAGGGCATAGTGAAGATCCACCTGGAAAAGCGCGGTCTCGACCCGGCGGCGTTCGACGTGCGCGGCCTGGCCGCCGCCTGCGGCGGCTTCAGCGGGGCCGAGATAGAGCAGGCCGTCCTCTCCGCCCTCTACAGCGCCTCCGGCGCGAACGAAAAAATTTCCTCGCGGCACGTGCTGGAACAGCTCAAGCTCACCCGCCCGCTCTCCGTCATCAAGGCGGAGGCGGTGGACTTTCTGCGGGGCTGGGCCAAAGAGCGCAGCATCCTGCCGGTGTGAGCCCGCGCCCGCCCGGGCGCAAAAAAAAGCCCCCGCTGCCGGGGGCTTTTTTTATTGTCCGCCGCCGGCTTTACGCCGCCACGGCTTCCGGCTCTTTCAGCAGCGCGTCTACCACGCCGTTGAAAACGCCGCTGGGGCGCATGGCTTTGGCTGTCTTGGTGTGGTCCGGGTGGTAGTAGCCGCCCATGTCCACGGGCCTGCCCTGCGCGCCTATGAGTTCCTTGTTTATCCGCTCCTCGTTGGCCTCCAGCTGCCTGGCGGCTTCGGCGAAGCGGGTTTTCAGCTGCATGTCCTTGACCTGCGCGGCCAGTGCCTGCGCCCAGTAGAGGGCCAGGTAATAGTGGCTGCCGCGGTTGTCTATCTCGCCGACCTTGCGGGCCGGGGACTTGTTGGTGTCGAGGAACTTGGCTATGGCCTGGTCCAGGGTTTCGGCCAGCACCAGGGCCTTGGCGTTGTTGAACATGTTGCCGAGGTGCTCCAGGGACGCGCCCAGCGCGGAGAACTCGCCGAGCGAGTCCCAGCGCAGGTAGCCCTCTTTCTGGAACTGCTGCACGTGCTTGGGGGCCGAGCCGCCAGCGCCCGTCTCGAACAGGCCGCCGCCGGCGAGCAGCGGCACCACGGACAGCATCTTGGCGCTGGTGCCCAGTTCCAGGATCGGGAACAGGTCGGTCAGGTAGTCGCGCAGCACGTTGCCGGTCACCGAGATGGTGTCTAGCCCCTTGCGGATGCGCTCCGTGGAGTAGCGTATGGCCTCTACCGGCGGCAGTATCTTTAGCGTCAGGCCGGAGGTGTCGTGGTCGCCGAGGTACTTCTCGACCTTCGCGATCACCTGCCGGTCGTGGGCGCGGCTCTTGTCCAGCCAGAAGATGGCGTGGGCGCCGGTGGCCCTTGCGCGTTTGACCGCCAGTTTCACCCAGTCCTGCACCGGGATGTCCTTCACGCGCGACATGCGCCAGATATCGCCGGCTTCCACTTTGTGTTCCATCAGGGTCTTGCCGTCGGCGGCTGTCACGCGCACCGTGCCGTCCTGGTGGATCTCGAAAGTGGTCGGGTGCGAACCGTATTCTTCCGCCTTCTGGGCCATGAGCCCGACGTTGGGTACCGAGCCCATGGTGGCCGGGTCGAAGGCGCCTTGGCTGCGGCAGTCGTCAATGATAGCCTTGTAGATGGTGGCGTAGCAGCGGTCCGGGATCAGGGCTTTGGTTTCCTGGAGCTTGCCCTCGGCGTTCCACATCTTGCCCCCGTCGCGCACTACCACCGGCATGGAGGCGTCTATAATGATGTCGCTGGACACGTGCAGGTTGGTGATGCCCTTGGCGGAGTCCACCATGGCCAGCGCGGGGCGGCGGGCGTAGACGGCCTTTATGTCGGCCTCTATCTCGGCCCGCTTGGTGTGCGGCAGGCCCTCGAGCTTCTTGTGCAGGTCGCCGAGGCCCATGTTGGGGTTCACGCCCAGGGTCTTGAAAGTTTCCGCGTGTTTGTCGAAAACGTCCTTGAAGAAAACGGAGACAGCGTGGCCGAAGAGGATGGGGTCAGAGACCTTCATCATGGTGGCCTTGAGATGCACGGAGAGCAGCAGGCCTTCGGCCTTCGCCTCCTCCATCTTTTCAGCGTAGAACCGGCGCAGGGCGCGCGCGCTCATGAACGTGCCGTCCACTATCTCGCCGGCGGAAACCTTGACGCCGCTCTTGAGCACGGTGGTCTTGCCGTCGGCGGCGGCGAGCTCTATCTTCAGCTCGCCGGCGTTCTCCACGCAGACGGACTGCTCGTTGCCGTAGAAATCCCCGCCGTCCATGTGGGCGACGTGGGCCTTGCAGTCCTGGCTCCAAGGGGCCAGCTTGTGGGGGTTCTTCCTGGCGAAATTCTTGACGGAGAGCGGGGCGCGCCTGTCCGAGTTTCCCTCGCGCAGCACGGGGTTGACGGCCGAGCCCAGCACCTTGGAGTAGCGCTCTTTTATGGCCTTCTCCTCGGGCGTCTGCGGGTTCTCTGGGTAATTCGGGACCTTGTAGCCCTGGAACTGCAGCTCCCTTATGGCCTCTTTCAGCTGGGGCACGGAGGCGCTGATGTTGGGAAGCTTTATTATGTTCGCCTCGGGGTTATGCGTCAGCTCGCCGAGCCGGGCCAGGTAGTCCGGCAGCTTCTGCTCCGGGGTCAGGTGTTCCGGGAAGCCGGCGATGATCCTGCCCGCCAGAGAGATGTTGGCGGTTTCCACCGCCACGCCCGTGCCCTTGGTGAACGCCTTTACTATCGGCAGCAGCGAATAGGTCGCCAGCGCCGGGGCCTCGTCTATCTCAGTCCAAACGATCTTGTGTGTAGCCATGATCTCTCCTTGGTGCTTTACATGTCGCCAGGGATGCGCGCGGCAAGCGCGCGCGGTACTTTGAATTGTTGCCCGAAAAGAACAGCCTGGGGTACTATGGGTATTCTAATAAAGCGCAAGGGGGGCGGGCAAGCATTGGTATAATAATAATGATTTAACGGCTTTTTATGAACGACGTTCCCGTCAAGACGATCCTGGTCACCGGCCCTACCGGCTATATAGGCGGCAGGCTTATCCCGCGCCTGCTTTCCGGCGGCCGCAGGGTGCGCTGCCTGGCCCGGCACCCCGAAAGGTTGGCCGGCCGGCCCTGGGCCGGGAGCGCGGAGATCCTGAAAGGCGACGTTTACAAGAACGAGGGGCTGCCTGAGGCGCTGGCCGGCGTTGACGCGGCCTATTACCTGATACATTCCATGGCCGACGTGCCCGGCTTCGCCGATATGGAGGCGGTTTCCGCCGCCAACTTCGCCAGGGCCGCCGCCGCGGCGGGCTGCCGTAGGATAATTTACCTGGGCGGCGCTGGCAAGGACTCCTGCTGCCTGTCCCCGCACCTCGCCTCCCGCCATAAGGTGGGCGAGCTCCTGCGTTCCTCCGGCGTCCCGGTCACCGAGTTCCGCGCCGGCATGATAGTGGGCTCGGGCAGCGTTTCCTTCGAGATGATACGCTACCTGGTGGAACGGCTGCCCGTCATCCCCGCCTGCAGCTGCCTGAATTCCCATTCGCAGCCGCTGGCCGTACGGGACGCCCTGCAGTACCTGACGGCCTGTCTGGATAAGCCGGCTACCGCGGGGCTTACGCTGGAGATCGGCGGCTCCACCTGCCACCGTTACCGCGACCTGCTCAAGATCTACTCCGATATCCGCGGGCTCAGGCGCTGGTTCCTGGACCTGCGCCACTGGAATCTTTCTTTCTGCAGTTCCGTGATCGGGCTCATAACACCCATCCCCCGCATCTTCGCCCGCCCGCTGATGGAAAGCCTGGGCTGCGAGGCGGCCTGCGATATTTCGGACGCCTCAAGGCTGTTTCCCGAGATAAAGCCGCTGGACTACGCCACGGCGGTGAAGTACGCCCTGGTCCGTCTCAGCGAGAACGCGGTGGAGACCTCCTGGACCGCCGCCTATACGCCGTCCTACGCCAGGGCCTACACCTTCGAGGACAGGGAGGGCATGATCAGCCACGCTCACGTGCTTGACGTCGGCGCTCCCGCGGCGGCGGTGTACCGCGTCTTCTCCGGCCTGGGCGGCCGGCGCGGCTGGCTGTACGGCCAGTGGCTCTGGTATCTTAAGGCCCTGCAGGACAGGCTCGTCGGAGGTATCGGTATGCGGCGGGGCCGCCGGCATCCCGATGTCATACACCAGGGCGAAGCCCTGGACTCGTGGCGGGTGGAGCGCGTGATGCCGGACCGGCTGCTGCTGCTGCGCGCCGAGATGCGGCTGCCCGGCAAGGGCTGGCTGCAGTTCGAGGCCGTGCCCAGGGGGGAAGCGGCGTCCACGCTGCGCCTGACGGCTTATTTCGAGCCGCACGGGCTCTTCGGAAGTCTCTATTGGTACGCCCTGTACCCGGCGCATCTCTGGATCTTCCGCGGGCTGGCCCTGGAGATACGGAGCAGGGCGGAGGCTCCGTTCAATTAGGCAGAAAACCTCCAACAATCAGATATAATTTAATTATGCAAATCAATCTCGAAACCGATTACGCGGTGCGCTGCCTGGTCTATCTGAAAGACCGGAAGAACGAGACCTGCGTCCTGGGCGACGTCTCCAAAGGCACCAAGATCCCGTCCGCCTTCCTCTCTAAGATACTGCAGAAGATGATAAAAGGCGGCCTGGTCAGGTCTATAAAAGGAAAAAAAGGCGGCTTCCGGCTGGCCAAGGCCCCGGACCGCATAAGCGTCTACAACATCATGCAGGCCGTCTGCGGCTGCGAGACCGTTATGAAGGTGGTCTGCAGCAAGACCAAGGAGCCGTGTGTTTTTTTAAAGTCCTGCAAGATACACGCGGTATGGCAGGACCTCGGCAAGATAGTCCGGACGGCGCTGGAGGCCAGAAAACTGTCCCAGCTCTGAGCCCGGCCGCCGCCTAGTCCCGCGGATTATTGTAGAATTGCCGCATGCCTATAAACGTGACCTGTGCCTGCGGCTCCGCTTACACCCTTAAAGACGAATACGCCGGCTCGCAGCTGGCCTGCCCCAAATGCGGCGCGGCTATAGCCGTGCCGGCCCTGCCGCCGGCGCCGCCGGTGCACGCCCAGGAAGGGGACCCCGCCTTCGCGCGCGATAAATTCCTGCTCAACCAGCGGCACCTGGCGATCAACGAAAAATACGGGGTCGCCGACGAGGAGGGGAAAGAGATCATGTACGTGGAGCGGCCCCGCTACGTGCTGGTAAACACGCTGGCGCTGTTCGGCGGCATACTGGCCGGCCTGGCCAACTACCTGGTCGCCGGTTCCCTGCTGCACGCGCTCAAGGATAGCGCTCCGGCGCTGGTGCTGGTGCCGGTCTCCCTCTGGACGGTGTTCGGCAGTTTCTTTGTTATCGTGGTGGCCGCGCAGGCCCTTTCAAAAAAACGCCATCTCACCGTCTACCGCGACGACAGCAAGGGCGAAGTGCTGCTGACCGTGCTGCAGGACAAAAAGATCCAGATCCTGACCGGCGGCTACACCGTGACGGACCCGCAGGGCAACGTAGTGGGCCTGCTGGTGAAGAAATACCTGCATAACGTCTTCCGCAAGCGCTGGTACGGCCTGGCCCAGGACGGGGCGGGCCTTTTTGTGGCCAAAGAGGATTCCATAATCCTCTCCATCCTGCGCCGCTTCCTCGGGAGTTTCTTCGGCCTGCTGCGCACCAACTTCATAGTGCTGGGCAAGGACGGCGTCCTGCTGGGGGAGTTCAACCGCAAGATGACCATCCTCGACCGCTACGTGCTGGACATGTCCGAGGATTCGCTGCGCTCCGTAGACCGCAGGCTGGCCCTGGCGCTGGGCGTGCTGCTGGACTCGGGAGAGAAGCGCTGATGAGCGGAGAGGCGAAGCGGATAACGGCCGACATGCTGGCGGAGGACCCTTTCCACCCGTCCAGGATAGATTTCGAGAGAGGCATGCCCGCGGCGCCGTTCTTCGCCATCGCCCTGATAGCCGCCAACGCGCTGGCCTTCGGCTGGGAGCTGAGCGTCGGGGCGCTGAAGAGCCGGGAGGCCATAATAGCCGCCGGCGCCGTGTACGGGGAAAAGGTGTTCTCCGGGCAGAGCTGGCGGCTGGCCACCGGCATGTTCCTGCACGCCGGCTTCGGCCACCTGATCGGCAACTGCCTGGCCCTTTACCTGCTTGGCATGGCGTCCGCGCGGGCCTGGGGCAGCGGCCGCGCCCTGCTTATTTATTTCGTCAGCGGCCTTGGCTGTTCCCTGCTCAGCGCCTTTATGCAGCCGCGGCCCGCCGTGGGCGCTTCCGGGGCCATCTTCGGCCTGCTGGGCGCCATTGTGGTTTTCTTCTACCGCTACAGCGGCTCCCTGCAGGCGCGTGACCGGCGCATAGGCGCGGGGCTGCTGGGGTGGGGGATCTTCCAGCTCTCGCTCGGGCTGCTGAGCCCCATCGTAGACAACTGGGGCCACCTGGGCGGCCTGGCCGCCGGCGCGGCCCTGGGCCTCCTGCTGCCGTCCGCGCTTTTTGAAGAACGGCCCGCCGCTCCCTCAGTTGACTGACGGGGCCGAGCGCAGCTTGCTCACCCAGAGCGCTATCTCCACCAGGTCCAGTTCTGTTATCTCCGGGAAACGCGCGGCCGCGGCCATCTGGCTCACTGTCGCCCCCTTGCCCTCGAAGCGTATCCGGGCTATGGGGACGCCGGCGTATTTTACCTCGAAGGCCGGCGCCGGGTCCCGGTAGTACTCGGGCCAGCGCAGCGACCGGTAGATATAGGCGGTCAGCGCGCCGGTCTTGCGCGCGCGGTAGCTCTCGGAAACCCACTGGTCTACTCTCCATTTCATAACTCCCCCTATTCCCGCGATCAACCCTCGCCCATATCCTAGCAGGCTACCCCGACAGCGTAGTGTCGGGCTAAGTTGGCCTTAATTTCCTAGAATATGGCTATGCCCCTTTCAAGGAAGATCCTGCTGCTGGCTCTGGCCGCGTTCTTCGCGGCGTCGGCGGCCGCCCACGCGCGGCGCCAGCGCGGAGACGAGCGCAACGCCCTGCTTTCCTATTACACCCCGGAATACCTGGCCTTCAAGAAGCGCATCATGGCCGAGTTCTCAAAGGACAAGGCCGGCCGGTTCAGCGAATTCCTCAAACAGGCCAGTAAGAAGAAAGAGCGGACGGTGGAGCAGAAGGTGATAGCCCTCACCTTCGACGCCTGCGGCGGCCGCCACAGCGGCTACGACGAGAAGCTCATCGAATATCTCCGCCGGGAGCAGATCCCGGCCACGCTGTTCGTGACCGGCATCTGGATAGACAAGAACCGGGAGACCTTTGAGAAGCTGGCCCGCGACCCGCTCTTCGAGATAGAGAACCACGGCCTGCTGCACCGCCTCTGTTCCACCGAGGGCAGGAGCAAATACGGCGTGTACCCCACCCGCGACCTCGGCGACGTGCTCGACGAGATGGAGCTGGGGGCCAGGAAAATAACGCAGCTCACCGGCCGCCGGCCCCTGTTCTTCCGCTCGGCCACCGCGTATACCGACGAGCTTTCCCTCAGGGTGGCGCAGCGCATCGGCATGGAAGTGGTCAGCTACGACGTGCTCTCCGGCGACGCCATGCACCAGTCCGCGAAGAAAATGAACAAGAATATCCTGGCCGGCGCGCGCCACGGCGCCGTGGTGATAATGCATTTCAACCATCCCGAGTGGCCCGGCCTGGCGGCGCTCGAGCTCGCCGTGCCCGAGCTGCGCCGCCGCGGCTTCGCCTTCGGCAAGCTGGAAGACTTCACCGTGAAGCCCTGAAAAATATATTTTTGGGCGGGGGGCTTGACAAGTCAAGAAACGTCTGTTATACTCGATTTGTAGTCCTGATCTTTCTAGTGCGTCGGCGGCGTGTTCGGCAGTTCGGTGCGGGGTTCGGCCCCGGTCCGGCGCTTCGGTTCCCCCGGTTTGCGGCCCGTGTTAGTCCGGCGTCTTGCGGCTCCGGAGTCGTGGCAGTCTCGGTCGTCCGCTTTCGGGGAGTCTCCTGGTCCGTCTCCCGCCTATTCGGCGGCGCGGCCCTGGTTCCCGGTCAGTCGGTCCCGTCCTTCGCGGCGGCAACCCGATCCCGGTGGCGATACCCTCCCTGCGCCCTTCGGCCTCCAGGGTTCCGGTTCGGCCCTCACGCGGTTGCGGTACAAACTAGAGTAACGGCCTCGTGCCGAAAAGAAAGAGCCCCCTTCCTAGGGGGCTCTCTTTTTGGTACATTTGAAACCGTTGCGGCCCCTGCCGCGTATTACCTTTGATGGACGAAACTGAAAAAGACCTTCTGGCCCGCTGCCTGGCGGGGGACAGCTCCGCTTTCGGGAGCGTGGTGGACGCCTACCAGGACCGGATCTACAGCTTCGCCCTGCGGCTTTTAAAGGACCCCGTGGCCGCCGAAGAAGCGGCGCAGGAGGCCTTCGTAAAAGCCTTCCGCGCCATTAATTCCTATAAGCCCGCCCAGCCTTTCGCCCCCTGGCTTTTCCGCATAGCCCACAACGCCTGCATGGACGCCCTGCGGGGCGGCGGCCGGACCGTCTCCATGGACCATGAGGACTTTCCCGATCTCCCGGACGGAGCCCCCGGGGTGGACGAGGCGGTAGGCGATTCTATAGATTCCGCGAACATAGAGGCGCTGCTGGGCTCTCTGCCTCCTATATATAGCGAAGCGCTGCTGCTGCAGTACCGCGAGGACATGGGCCCGGCCGACATCGCCCGTATAACCGGGGTGCCGGAAGGCACGGTAAAGGCCAGGCTGTTCCGGGGCAGGGAATTGATAAAAGCGAAACTCCGGACCGGGGACGCAACCGTTTCAGGGGGGAGGCCGTAATATGGATATGGGAACCGGCAAGACTGACAAACTTATAGCGGCGGCGATAGCCGGCCTGCCTTACCGCCGGCCTTCCGCCGGCTTCAGGGGACGGGTGCTGGCCGCCATAGAGGCGCAGGCAGCCGCGGACCAGCGCCTGGGCTGGGTGCTCAAGGGCATAGGCGCAGTGACGGCCGCCTGGGCCGGCGCGCTGGTAACGGTTTCCGCCGGTCCCGCCTACCGCTTCCTGGCTGATTACTCTTCCATAGTTGCGGAGAACGGCGCGGCGGCGGCGGCCCGCCTGCTGGCCGCCAGAGGGGCGCTGCTGCTGGGTAAGCTGGCCTCGGCGGGCGCGGCTGCGGCGGACCTGGCCGGGCTCTTCCTGGCGCAGCTGCCGCCTGTTTATGAAGTGGCCGCGGCGGCCTTTATCAGCGCCGCTGTGATACGTGCCCTGACGGCTCACGGGCCGTCAGCTCAGAAGATCTGAAATAGAGAGAGGAGAATATGACTAAAAAAATAACTAAATACGCTTTGCCGGTCATGCTGGCGCTGCTCGCCCTCGGGCCGGCCGCCGAGGCCCGCAAGCCGGAAGTGAGCCACGAAGATATCGTAGTGCTCAAAGGCCAGACCCTTAACGGGGACGTGGCCACGGACAAGTCCCTGCTGGTGGAGGGGCGGCTGGACGGCGACGCCACCGCCATAGGCGGCGGCACCGTCACCGTCAGCGGCGAGCTGACCGGAGACCTGGTGTCCATGGGCGGGCCCGTCTTCATCAGCGGCCTGGTGGGCGGGGACGTGTCCAGCATAGGCGGCCCGGTGGACGTGAGCGGCAGGGTGTCCGGCGGCATCTCGGCCGTAGGCGGCAAGGTGAGCCTTTCCGGGGACGGCCGCGTGGACGGCGACATTTCCGCCCTCGGCGGCGGCGTGGACAAGGGGGCCAAGTCCGTGCATAAGGGCTCGGTCAACAGCTTCAGCGCCGACGCGCTGAAAGGCACTATCGGCAACGCGCTCGGCATAGCTCGCAACGCCGGCCGCTACAATTGGGGCCAGGACCGCCGCGAAAGCCGGAGCTGGAATTACCGCTTCAGCGGCGGCGACATGGACGCGTGGAAGATAGCCGGCATCATCGGTGTAGGCCTGGCTATAGTGTTCTCCATGCTGGCCACCGGCCTGGTGCTGGTGCTGCTGCCGGTGCTCTTCTTTCCTAAGAATGTGGAGAATTCCCGCGACGCCATGACCGGCGACATCTGGCGGGCCTGCGCCATAGGCGCCGTAGCGCTGGTAGGTTTCTTCCCCGGCCTGCTGATGATGGTGGTTTCGATACTGGGCATACCGCTGGTGCCTTTCGCCCTGATGCTGTTCGCCGCGGCCGCCGTGCTGGGCCTGAGCGCCTTCAGCGTGATACTGCAGGCCAGGTTCTTCGAAGGCCTCAAGAAAACCGGCCCCGCCGGCCTGATCGGCAAGGTTGCCACAGGCTACGCGCTCATCGCCGGCCTGCTGTTCTTTGGCAAGCTGATCCCGCTGGTGGGCGGCCTGATGTCGCTCATCGGTATGATATTGCTGGCCTTCGGGGTGATGGTCGGCCTGGGCGCCGCCTGGATGACGCGGATGGGCACAAGGCCCTTCATCCCGGTTCCGACTGTGCCTGCCGTTGTTCCCGCCGCCCCCGCGGCGCAGCAGCCCCCGCAGCAGCCGGCGCAGTAGGTCGGCCCGCAGCGGCAAGGAGCCTCCCGCAGGGGAGGTTCCTTTGTTTATAGGTCCAAGGACCCAGACGGGCCGGGACCTTATGGCTCATGCCGGAGATTTACGATATGTATATAATCTATAAAGAAGTACAGATAGGAACCGGCGTTAATCTAATAAGGCAGGACCGAATGAATAAAATTAAAAGTTTCCTCGCGTTGTCCGTTTTAACCGCTTTCTCCTCCGGGGCTTTCGCCCTGGACCTCAACAAGCCGCTGCCTAATTGGATAGACCAGTCCCGGGAAAAAGCCGACGGCAAACCGCCGGTCATGGCTCCCTCCCGCAGGGGCGTTACCCCTTCCGATTTCCGCATGCCGGCCGAATACGAGCCCGTCTCCGCGGTCACCATCGGCTGGGCCGCTTACACGCCCATGCTTACCAGCATAGCCAAGGCCGTCACCGGTCCCGCCAACGCTCAGCTCTGGGCCGTGGGCGGTCCCGCCTCCATCTCGGGTGTCCCCGCCGCCAAATACACCAGGATCCCCGCCCCGCTCGACACCGTGTGGATGCGCGACTACGGCCCCTTCGGCGTGTCCGGCGGCAAGCCCGGCATAGTTGACTCTATTTACCGTCACTACCAGTACCGCCGCAACGACGACGCCGTCCCCGGCGTGCTTGGCAAGGCCAAGAACATCGGAGTGTACGGCATGCCGATCATCATGGACGGCGGCAACCTGATGGTAGACAGCCAGGGCACCCTCTTCCACACCAACCGCACCTATATCTGGAACTCCAATATGAGCCGCGAGCAGGTAGACGCACACCTGAAGAACTATCTGAAGGTCAAGAAGATCGTCACCTTCGATTACGCCGGCTACCCCGGCGAGCCCGGCGACGGCACCGGCCACGTGGACATGTTCGTGAAGCTGCTCAACGACAACACTGTGCTGCTGGCGGTGACCGAAGCCGAGCCCTTCAAGACCGCCTGCGACAAGGCTATGGCCTGGTTCAAGGCCAACAAGGCCCCTAATGGCCAGCCCTATAAGATCCTCACCGTGAAGGCCTGGGCTACCGACGCCTGGTACACCTATACCAACTCGCTGGTGGTCAACAACATAGCCATCATCCCGTCCTACTCGGTCTCCACCGAGGAGGCCAACGCCAAGGCCGCCTACGAGGCTGCCGGCTACACCGTGGTGCCTGTGGCCTCCGACGACAGCATCGTCTCCGGCGGCTCCATCCACTGCGTGACGCAGACCATCCCCGGCGCCCCCGGCAAAGCCGTGGACATGACCGACATCCCGGTGTTCCAGGATATGTCGGTAACCGTCCCCATGGCCCCGCTCACCAACGGCTCCTTCACCACCGTGGACCAGCTGCTGGGCTTCTAAGACTTAACAGCAAAAAGAAAACCGCCGGGAAGTCCCGGCGGTTTTTCTTTTTATGGGGGCGTTTCAGCGGCCCAGCAGCTTTTCTTTGAGGACCTTCAGCAGCGGGCCCAGTTTTTTGACGCTCGAGGGTATCACCAGCACGGTGTTGTCGCCGGCCACGGTGCCCAGCACCTCGGCGAAGCGCTGGGAGTCTATGAATTCCGCCACGGTGCCGGCCGCGCCCGGCAGGGTGCGGATGAGGACCAGCGTCTCGTTGGCTGCTATGTCGGTAACGCTGGCGCCCAGCAGGGTGCGCAGCGGGGGGACAGTGCCCGGCGCCGTCAGGGCGTAGCGGCCGCCGCCCGGCCCCGGCACCCAGGAGGCGCCCAGGTCTTTGAGGTCGCGCGACAGCGTGGCCTGCGTCACCTGGCAGCCCTCGCGGGCCAACTCGCGCTTCAGCTCTTCCTGGCTGGCCACCGCGCCCGAGGCTATGATCTTGCGTATGGCGTAAATGCGTTCTGTCTTATTCATATTGGTTTCGTCCCGACCCGCTATTGCATAATTATACAGCATTTTGTATAGTTATACAAGATTTGCGGGCCGCCCCGCCTATATATAAGGAGAGAAAGAGCATGAAAGAGAACAAGAAAGTGGTGCTGGCTTACAGCGGCGGGCTGGATACCTCGGTGATACTCAAGTGGCTCATCGAGCAGGGGTACGAAGTCATCGCCTACATCGCCGATGTCGGCCAGGCCGGGGATTTTCAGGCCGCCAAGCGCAAGGCGCTCAAAGTGGGCGCCAAGAAAGTTTACATCGAGGACCTCAAGAAGGAACTCGTCACCGATTACATCTTCCCCATCTTCAAGGCCAACGCCGTCTACGAAGGCCGCTACCTGCTGGGCACCGCCGCCGCGCGGCCGCTGATAGCCAAGCGCCACATAGAGATAGCCGCCAAAGAGGGCGCCGCCTTCGTGTCGCACGGCGCCACCGGCAAAGGCAACGACCAGGTGCGCTTCGAGCTGGGCTACTACGCCCTGAACCCCGCCATCAAAGTGCTGGCCCCGTGGAAGATGCAGTCCTTCCTGAACCAGTTCAAGGGCCGCACGGACCTCATTAACTACGCCAAAGAGAAGGGCATAGAGATAAGCTCGACGATAAAGAAGCCCTACAGCGAGGACGACAACCTGCTGCATATCAGCCACGAGGCCGGCATCCTGGAGGACCCCTCGCACGAATGCGCCGAGGACATCTACTCCAGGACCGTCTCGCCCGAGAAGGCCCCCAATAAACCCACCCGGATGAGCATACAGTTCAAGGACGGCGTCCCGGTGAAGGTGACCAACCTCGACACCGGCCGCTCGGAGAAAGACCCGCTGAAGCTCTTCATGTTCCTCAACGACCTGGGCAGCCGCAACGGTATAGGCCGGCTGGACATGGTGGAGAACCGCTTTGTGGGCATCAAGTCCCGCGGCGTGTACGAAACCCCCGGCGGCGCCATCCTGCTGGCGGCGCACAAGGACATAGAGGGCATAGCCATGGACCGCGAGGTGATGCGCCTGCGCGACATGCTGTCGCCCAAGTTCGCCGAGCTTATCTACAACGGCTTCTGGTTCAGCCCGGAGATGGACTTCCTGCGCGCCGCGCTGGACAAGAGCCAGGAGGCCATAGACGGCACCGTGACGCTGAAGCTCTACAAGGGCAACATCATCATCACCGGCCGCCACAGCCCGAGCTCGCTCTACGACAAGAACCTCTCCAGCATGGACATAGAGGGCGGCTTTAACCAGAAGGACTCGGAGGGCTTCATAAAGATACACGCCACCCGGCTTATGGCGCACAGCGCCATCATGAAGCGGCGGAGCGCGAAATGAAGCTCTGGGCCAAAGGCGGCGAGCTCAACAAGGACATAGAGTCCTTTACCGTCGGGGACGACTATATCCTCGACCGCCGGCTGGTCAAGCACGATTGCGCGGCGTCTATAGCTCACGCGAAAGCGTTGCGCAAGGCCGGCCTGCTGACCGCAAAGGAACTGTCGAACATTACCGCCGGGCTTAAGGCCATAGCTGCGCTGGACGCCAAGGGGAAGTTCGTCATAAAGCGGGAGGACGAAGATTGTCATACCGCTATAGAGAACTGGCTGACGGCGCGCTGCGGCGAGGCCGGCAAGAAGGTGCATACCGGCCGTTCCCGCAACGACCAGGTGCTCACGGCGCTGCGGCTCTATGAAAGGGAGGCGCTGGGGGAGTTGAAGTCCCGCCTGGCTGCTTTCTCCGCCGCGGCCTCGGCGCTGGCAAAGAAGCAGGGCCGCCTCCCCATGCCCGGCTACACGCATACCCGCCGGGCTATGCCCACCACGGTAGGCACCTGGATAGGCTGCTTCGCCGCCGCGGCGGCCGACGACGCGCGTCTGGCCGACGCGCTGATAAAAATAATGGACCAGTCGCCGCTCGGTTCGGCCGCCGGTTTCGGAGTGCCGGTGCTGAATATAGATAAGGCGTACAGCGCGAAGCTGATGGGCTTCTCAAAGGCCATAGAGAACCCCATCTACGCCCAGTTCACCCGCAGCAAGTTTGAGCCGGCCGTCATGCACCTCTGCTCGCAGATCATGCTGACGCTCAATAAGCTGGCTTCGGACCTGGTGCTGTTCAGCACGCCCGAGTTCGGCTTTCTCACGCTGCCCGGGGCTTTCTGCACCGGCAGCTCCATCATGCCGCAGAAGAAGAACCCCGACGTGCTGGAGCTGGTGCGCGGCAAGTACCACGTGGTCCTGGGTGAGGAGTTCAAGGCGCTGTCGCTGGCGGGGAACCTTATCTCCGGCTATAACCGGGACGCGCAATTGGCCAAGGGCCCGCTGTTCGCCTGTCTGGACATCGCGCTGGCTTCGCTCAATATCATGGCCACGGTGGTCGCCGGCCTTAAGCTCGACAAGGAGCGCTGCGTGCCGGCCCCGGAGCTGTTCGCGACGGAGGAAGCCTATAAACTGGTGAAGCGGGGGGTGCCCTTCCGCGACGCCTACCGCCGGGTGGGGGAGAAATTTAAATAGACCCCTTGACAAGTCAAGGAGCCTCTGTTATACTCGATAGGCAGTCCGATCTTTAAAGTGCGCCGGCAGCGTGGTTGCGGTTCGGTACGGGGTTCGGCCCCGGCCCGGCGCGGTTCCCCCGGTTCGTGCCAGCGGTTGCGTAACGTCTTGCGGCGTTGCGGGCGGTGTGCGGTCTACGGCGCGTTCCCTGGGTGTACCCGGCCCGGCTTACCCCTCCTTTGAGGGCGCGGCCCCGGGTCCCGGTTCCGCGGCTCCCCTCACGGGCAGCCTGCTCCCGGGCGGCGCCTTGCCCTTGCGCGGCGTCCCTTGATGGTGCAGTTTAAAAATTAAAGTACGGCCCAGCGCCGAATAAAGAGCCCCCTTCCGGGGGCTCTTGTTTTTACCGGCGCGGCGGATATTCTAAAGGTCTATGCGCATTCCCTCGCGGGCGCCGAAACATTCCGTGCTGCCGCCTCCCCTGCGGATAAGGCCGCGGCAGTGCTCGATATACTCGTTGAGCATGGCGTCGCTGTGGTAAGGATCGTGGTGGGTGATGGCCAGGCGTCTGGCCCCGCTGGCCAGCGCTAATTTGGCCGCGTCCTCGTAGGTGCCGTGGCCCCAGCCCTTGCGGGCCGCGTATTCCTGTTCGGTATACTGCGCCTCCATTATCACCAGGTCGCTGCCCCGGGCGAAGGCGGCTATCTCCGCATCCTGGCGCAGCGACAGCTCGGAGGCCCCGCCCAGGCGCGAGAACGGCTCGTGGTCGCTCAGGTAGGTTATAGTCCGGCCCTGCGTCTCTACCCGGAAGCCGATGCAGATGCCCGGGTGGTTCATGTGCTGAAAGCTGACCTTGGCCGCGCCGATGTCCACCGGCCCCTTAAGCTCCACGAAGTCCAGCCGGCTGCTCAGGCTGGTGAGCGGTATGGGGAAGTAGTCCAGCGACATGGACTGGCTGAAGATGCGGCCCAGGCTGCCGTGCGCGCCGTGCACGCTGTACAACTGGAAGGCGTTGGCGGTATTGTAGAAAGGCACAAAGAACGGGAAGCCCTGGATATGGTCCCAGTGCGTATGCCCCACGAAGATATGCCCGGCCAGCGGCCGGCCTTTGAATTCGGCGACCAGCGAGTCGCCCAGCTCCCGCAGGCCGGTGCCGCAGTCGAAAATAAAAGGCGTATCCCCTATCCTGAGCTCGGTACAGGCGGTATTGCCGCCATAGCCGGCTACTTTGGAGTTGCAGGTAGGGCAGGAGCCCCGCGTTCCCCAGAAGCGCACGTAGAGCGGCAGGGGGCCTGCTCCCGGAGCGGCCGCGGGAGCCGGAGAGGGAGCCTGGGCCTGAACATGAGCCGGGGCGGGCGCGGCGGGCAGCGCGCCGCTGAGCAGTTTATGCGCCCGCTCCAGCATTTCAGCGGGTCGGTACGGCTTTACCAGGTAGTCGTCGGCGCCGGCGTCCATGGCCTGCGAAACGTCGGTGGAGAAAGTCTTGGAGGAGCTCACCAGGACTTTTATGCCGGGCAGGCCGTCTGGCCCCTTGAGAAGGCTGCACAGTTCGTAGCCGTGCATCCGGGGCATCATGAGGTCGGTGATCACCAGGTCGGGGAGCCAGGCGCGCGCCTTCTCCCAGCCTTCCTGGCCGTCCTGGGCGGTCTGCACTTCGAAATCCTCGGAAAGCACGTCGCACGCGAGATCCCTGAGGATCGCGTCGTCGTCTACCACCAGCACTTTTTTTCTGGGCTCGGTCATGGTGAAATAACAATATAGCATACTCCCGCCGCCGGCTGAAAACCGGCGGTCCGCTCTTTTTTACCCCGACACTACGCTGTCGGGGCGGCCTGCTATGCTATCGGTATGGGTATGGCGGGGAAAATCTCAATTTGCCGCAGCCGGCTTGAGCGGCGCGATAAAGGCCTGCATGGAAACTTGCAGGGTGCCGTCGAGGTCGGTGCGGAAGATCTTGGCGCCGGCGGCCAGCAGGCGGCCCAGCGCGTCCTGCGTGGGGTGGCCGTAATTGTTCTTGCCCACCTCTATATAGGCTCTGGCGGGCTTTACCGCGGCCAGGAAAGCCGTGGTGGAGGAATACTTGCTGCCGTGGTGGCCCACTTTAAGTACGTCGGACTTCAGGGCGCTGCCGTACTTTTCGGCCAGCAGCAGCTCGGCGTCGTTCTGCAGGTCGCCGGTGAAAAGCACGGAGGAGCCGCCGTAGCTCAGCCTGAGCACGATGGAGCAGTTGTTGATGGTGTCGCTCTTCTTGCTGGCGATCGGCTTGTCGCAGGAGTTGAAGACCTTTATGTCCACGCCCGGGGCGCTCCAGTTCAGGTTGTCGCCGGCGGCCGGGTAAACGGTGTTAACCCCGAGGGCCGCTATCTGCGTGCGGATGGTCTCGTCGCCCTGGGCGCCGGTGTTGTCCAGGCGGGTGTCGTAGAAAGAGCCTACCGTCAGGTTGGAGAAAACGTACTGCAGCCCGTTGTAATGGTCGGAATGGGGGTGGGTGAGCACCACGTTGTCGATATGGGAGACTTTTTTCTCGGCCAGGAAGCCGGCCAGCCCGCCGGTGGCGGCGCGGGAGGGGCCGCCGTCTATCAGGGCGTTCTTGCCGCCGGGCAGTTCCAGGTAGATGGCGTCGCCCTGGCCTACATTAAGGAAATAAACGTTGAGGCCGGGGCCGGCGCTGTACACGGTGTAGGCGCTGGCGGCCGGGGTCTGGGGCAGGTCCGCGCTGGCGACGGCGTCGCGCAGCTGGCTATAGGCCTGCGCGCTGGCGGCGGGGGCAAAATGGAATACGGTTAGCAGCAGGAAGACGGCTGAGAAGACGGCTTTGAGGACTGCGGGTGCTGGAGAGTTCTGGTTCACGAGTTGCATATCCACCTCCCACTTGCCTGCGCCGGCGCCATGATGAGTACTTGCGCGCCCTGCGCTCCGGCCTAGTGGTGAATCCGGATTAAGGTCCGGAGGTGGATGCTTCCCGGCCAATCCCGGGAATTACACAGAAGCC
>CAYQJX010000028.1:0-31521 GCA_964417965.1 uncultured Elusimicrobiaceae bacterium | reverse complement strand
ATTCCTTCTGGTACTCTATCAGCGGGTCCTTCTGGCCGTAGGCGCGCAGGCCCACACCCTTCTTCAGGTGGTCCAGCTCGAAAAGGTGGTTCTTCCAGATATGGTCCATGATCTGCAGCAGCAGCACCCGCTGCAGCTCGGCAAAATCCACGTTGCGCTCGGCGAAGTCGCCAAAGCGGCCCTCGTAGGCGCCGTCCACGCGCTTGAACACCTCGTCATGCAGCACGGGGCGGATCAGGCCGTGCAGCTCGTCCTTGGTGTACGTCAGCTCGAAACCCACCGTCTTCTTCAGGTAAATATTCAGCGCTTCCATGTTCCACAGCATCGAGGCCTGGTCCTGCGGGGCGTTGAGGTCCAGCTGCTCCTCCACCGCCTCGTGCACCATGCTCTTCACGCGGTCGGTCACGCCCACGCCGTCCAGCACCGCGTTGCGCAGCTCGTAGATGGCCAGGCGCTGCTTGTTCATCACGTTGTCGTAGTCCAGCAGCTGCTTGCGGGCGTCGAAGTTCATGCCTTCTACCCGCTTCTGAGCCCCTTCTATCTGGCGGCTGACCAGGCCGGATTCTATGACCTCGCCCTCCTCCATGCCGAGCTTCTCCATGATGGCCGAGATGCGCTCGCTGCCGAACAGCCGCATCAGTTCGTCCTCGAGCGAGACGTAGAAAACGGAGGAACCGGGGTCGCCCTGGCGCGCGCAGCGGCCGCGCAGCTGGTTGTCTATGCGGCGGCTCTCGTGGCGCTCGGTGCCCATCACGCACAGGCCGCCCACGGAGCCTACGTAATCGTGCTCCTCGGCCAGCGGCGGGTTGCCGCCCAGGATGATGTCGGTGCCGCGGCCGGCCATGTTGGTGGCGATGGTCACCTGGCCCTTGCGGCCGGCCTGGGCGATGATCTGCGCTTCCATCTCGTGGTACTTGGCGTTCAAGACCTGGTGCGGGATACCCTTCACGCGCAGCATGGTGGCGAGCTTTTCCGACTTCTCAATCGAGCGGGTGCCGACGAGCATCGGCTGGCCCTTGCGCCAGCGCTCGTCGATCTCGGCCACGATGGCGTTGTTCTTCTCGCGCTCGGTGCGGTAGATGCGGTCCGGGGAATCCTTGCGCACCAGCGGCCGGTTCGGCGGGATCTCCACCACGTCGAGCTTATAGATCTCCCAGAACTCGTCCGACTCGGTCATCGCGGTGCCGGTCATGCCGGAGAGCTTTTTATAGAGCTTGAAATAGTTCTGGAACGTGATCGTGGCCAGCGTCTGGTTCTCTTCCTTGATCCGCATGTTCTCTTTGGCCTCGATGGCCTGGTGCAGGCCGTCGGACCAGCGGCGGCCCGGCATCAGGCGGCCGGTGAACTCGTCCACGATGACGATCTCGCCGTCCTTCACCACGTACTCCACGTCCTTGCGGAACAGGTGGTGGGCGCGCAGCCCCTGCGTCAGGTGGTGGGCCCACTCGGAAGAAACGTCGTCGTAGATGTTGCCCACGCCCAGGATCTTTTCGGCCTTGTGCACGCCTTCCTCGGTGAGGGTGGCGGTGTGGCTCTTCTCGTCTATCACGGCGTCGTAGCCCTTGCCCAGGTCCACGCCGTCGCGCTTGGCCTCTATCTCTTCCTTCTCGGTGATGAAGCGCGGGGTCAGCAGCGGGATCACGCGGTTGACGATGTAATACTTGTCGGTCGACTCCTCGGCCGGGCCGGAGATGATGAGCGGCGTGCGGGCCTCGTCTATCAGGATCGAGTCCACCTCGTCGATCACGGCGTAGTTGCGCTCGCGCATCACGCGGTCTTCCTTGTCCATCACCATGTTGTCGCGCAGGTAGTCGAAACCGACCTCGTTGTTGGTGATGTAGGTGATGTCGCGGTTGTACATCTCGCGGCGGTCCTCGTTCTTCATGTCGTGCTGCACGAAGCCGACCGTCAGCCCCAGGAACTCGTGTACCGGGCCCATCCACTGGCTGTCGCGCTTGGCCAGGTAGTCGTTCACCGTGACCACGTGCACGCCGTGCCCGGTGAGGGCGTTGAGGTAGGCGGGCAGGGTGGACACCAGGGTCTTGCCTTCGCCGGTGCGCATCTCGGCGATCTTGCCGCGGTGCAGCGTGATGCCGCCGATAAGCTGCACGTCGTAGTGGCGCATCTTCAGCACGCGCTTGGAGGCTTCGCGCACGCAGGCGAAGGCTTCGGGGAGGAGGTCGTCGAGGGATTCGCCCTTGGCCAGGCGCTCCTTGAATTCCGGGGTCTTGGCTTTAAGCTGGTCGTCGGAAAGCTTGGAGATCTCTTCTTCGAGAGCGTTGATCTGGTCGACCACCGGCTGGACGGTCTTAAGGGAGCGCTCGCTTTTGGAACCAATGAAGGATTCAACGAGTTTTTTGAGCATATATACGATATTAAACAACTTTTAAGCGGGTTTATAAAGCGGGGGCAGCCCCGGCTTTGTTGACACGGGGCCCGGCATGCGATATTATTTCCCTTGTCGCTCACTTTAGCTCCACGGAGAAACACCCCATGCCCATACGTAAATTATTGTTGCCAGCCATGTTCCTCTGCGCCGCGGCCCTGACCGCGGGCGCCCAGGAGCCCGCCGGCCAGCCCCGGCAGCAGCAGGCCCAGTCAATGGCCACGCCGCCCGCCCCCGCGCAGCCTTCTCCGGAGCAGACGGAGCTGGCCAAACTCAGCGCGGATAACCAGATAGCCGACCAGCGGCTAAAGAAGAAGCTGCAGCTGGTCGCGGCCGAGAAGGAAGAACTGCGCGCCCAATACGAGCTGGAGCTGCAGCGGCAGAAATCCAAGACCGCGGAACTCGAAGCCGAGCTCTCCCGCACCGCCTCGGAGAACAAGCTGGCCGAAGAGAAGCGCAAAGCCGAGCTGGCCAAGCTCGAGACCGAGTACCAGAAGCTGGCCTCGCAGAACAAGCTTTCCGCCGAGCAGGCCCGGGCCCTCGCCTCGGCCCAGGGCGAAGAGCTCGCCAGGCTGACCACGGAGAACAAGCTGGCCGAAGAAAAGAACAAGAAGCTCATGTCCGAGCTGGCCGTCAGGATAGCCAGGCTGAAGGCCGAGAACGACATGAAGGCCGAGCAGCAGCGCACGGACCTGCTGGCCGACAGCAAGGAGCGCAACGAGATAGACCTCAAGATGAAACGCCTGGACCTCGCGGAGCGCCAGCTCAAGTTCGAGAGGGCGGAACTGGACAACCGCATAGCCCGGCTCAACAGCGACCTGGAGCTGCGCGTCAAGAAAGCCGAGTGGAAGAAAGAGAGCAACACCGAACCGGTCTATACCGAAAAGCCTTTCGCCAACGGCAAGCTGGTCATCAGCGACCGGCGCATAGCGCTCAACGGCCCCATCTTCACCGGCGTGGCCGACTACGTTACGGAGCGGATACACTACTTCAACAACATCTCCACCCAGCCGGTCTTCATCGTGATCGACATGAGCCCCGGCGGCTCCGTGATGGAAGGCTACCGGATCGTCAAGGCGATGCAGGCCTCCAAGGCCCCGGTGCACGTGGTAGTGCGCTCCTACGCCGCCAGCATGGCGGCGGTCATAACCACGCTGGCCGACAAGTCCTACGTCTACCCCAACGCCATCATCCTGCACCACCAGATGTCCTCTTTCGCCTGGGGCAACATGACCCAGATGAAAGAACAGCTGGAGCTCAATAAGGAATGGGAGCGGCGCCTGCACGTCCCGGTCAGCAAGAAGATGGGGATCTCCATAGAGGAGTTCCGCAAGAAGATGTACGAAAAGAACTCCGACGGCGACTGGGAGGAGTTCGGCGACAAGGCGGTTAACTACAAATGGGCCACCAACGTGGTGGAGGAGATCGAAGAGACCGGCATAGTGAGGAACCCGGATGAAAAGCCGGTGGTCCGCCCGGTCGCGCGCTACGCCTCTTCGCTGCCCCTGGACGAGAAGATAGACGAGAAAGGCGCTCGTTTCGTCACGCTGCCGCGGCTGGAGCCGTTCGACTTCTACTTCATCTACAACCCCGACAGGTATTACCGGTAAGAGCAGGACGCCTCAGAGAAGGCCGGGCCGCGGGGCCCGGCCTTTTTTATTACTATAATTATCTTCGATGGAAGCGCCGGAAGAGATCCCTGAAACCATACCCTGCCCGTACTGCGGGGCGGCGACCCCGACGGAGAACGAATTTTGCGGAGCCTGCCTTAACAGGACGCACATCCCCAAAGAAGTACGCGCCGGGGCGAGGGTGGGAAAGATCCTGGAGCGCGGCCCCGGGGGCCCCGCAGCGGCTCCCGCGCAGGACCGCCCGGCGGCGCGGACCTGGGGCCGCCTGGCCCTGATCGCGGCGCTTTTTCTTTTCTACACCCGCTGGCTGGCCAGCGACAATTATTTCTCCCCGCTGGACTACGTCAACCTGGCCTTCCACGAGGCGGGGCATGTCTTCCTGGGCTTTTTCGGCCGCTTCATCTCCGTGCTCGGCGGCACGCTGTTCCAGCTGCTGCTGCCCGCGGTCTGCCTGGTCCACCTTAAACGCCGCGGCAACGGTCTGGGCTGGCAGCTCTGCCTGTTCTGGATAGGCCAGAGCCTGCTCAACATCAGCATCTACGCGGGCGACGCTATAAAACAGGCCCTGCCGCTGGTGGGCGGCGGCGAGCACGACTGGACCTACCTGCTCACCGAGCTCGGCCTGATAGCCCGGACCGGGGCCGTGGCGAAATTTATTTTCCTCTGCGGCTCCGCCGTGATCTTCTGGAGCTTCTACCTGATCTCGAAAGACGCGAAGACCCGCGAACCCTACCACTTCGGCTGACAAGGATACCCCATGAGAACCGCCCCGTTACTCCTTCTGCTTATCCTGCTCCCCGCGGCCGCCGCCGCGCAGGGCCGGCGCGGCCCCGGAGGCCGGCAGCCGGACGGGCTGGCCGTAACCTCATCCTTTTCGGGCAGGGAAAATTTCGATTCCAGGTCTGCCGGCCTCTCCGGCAGCTTCAGCCTGGGCAAGGCCGGTGCCTACGCCTTCTCCGGCTCCGCCGGCCTGACGCACCACCGGACCTGGACCCGCGGGCCCTTCCCTGGCGAGCTGTACGACGCGGACCTCGGCCTTAAGGCCGCCGGCCCGAAATGGTCCTTCGGCGCTGGCGCCAGGTCCAACTCGGACAGGCCCTACGCTTCCACACAGGAAACGGACCTCTCGCTGGACGCCAGCACCACGCTGAGCCGCAGGGGCCACCACACCCTGCTGTTCGGCGTGAACTATTCATCGCAGCGCAGCTTTCTCAAGGGCGTCCCTTTCCCCTACCTGGCCTATTCCTACATAAACGAGACGGTGCAGCTGTTCTTTCCGTTCTCGCTGAAATGGAAGCTATCAAAAAAGTCGGAGCTGGCCGCGGCCTACATGCCGCCCAAGTATTTCAGCCTTGGTTTAACGCGCAAAGTTTCCGACGTCTTGTCTCTGGGCCTTTCCGGAGGCCTGCGGCTGAGCCAGTACCTGCTGGCGGGCAGGCCGGACGAGGACCACATCCTCTTCCTGGAAAGGCCTTACGCC
Organism: uncultured Elusimicrobiaceae bacterium; assembly: GCA_964417965.1. GTDB lineage: Bacteria > Elusimicrobiota > Elusimicrobia > Elusimicrobiales > UBA9959 > UBA9959. The sequence goes on along the minus strand of CAYQJX010000028.1, from coordinate 26,024 downwards.
GAGATTTTGGTTTCCGTAACGCCGCGGGGGTGGCCGGAACTGGCGCTCACCGCCGGGCACGGCTTCGAAGGCCTCTACTTCAACGGCCGGCAGTATGACGAGCACCGCGGCAAGGTGGAAGTGAGGAGCGGCCCCGCGGCCGGGCTTACCGTCAAACGCCCGTTCTAGTTTGCCTGCCCTTTACGGAAAAACCAAAAGACGCCCGGGCGGAGACCCTTCCGCCCAGACCTGGGAAATTTTAGTTTTGAATTCAACGCCCGCAGGAATACCCTGAAGGCCAGTTGGCAGGGGGGCCGGCCGCCCGGCCCCGGATCAGTACTTGAGCCCCTTAGCGTCCAGGAACTCCTCCACTTTCCGGATAAAATAAGCCACGTGCCGCGGGCCCAGGTCCTGGTGCACGCCTATGTGCAGGCCTTTGTTGCCGATATACTCGGCGTTGGGGAAATCCCCGGGTTTGCCGCCGAGGTAGGCGAAGCCCGGGCACTGCGTGGGCATGGACGAGAACAGGTGGCGCGTCTCTATGCCGTTCTTCTCGAGGTAAAGGCCCAGCTCGTTGCGCGTGAAAGGCGCTTTCTCGCCGAGGATGATGGCGAAGGCGTGCGGGCCGATCTGCTCGTGCTTTTCCTCTTTGATCGTGGTGAGCCAGGGCTCGAACTTCCGGAATTTGGCTATCATCGACAGCAGGTTGGCGCGGCGCTTGGCGATGATCTTCTTGTAGGTATCCAGGCTGCCCAGCCCCACCGCCGCCTCCAGCTCGTTCATCTTGCAGGAGTAGCCGATGCGCTCGAACACGAACCGGATATCCGAGCCCTCGCCGTACTTGAACCGTTTCTCGCAATAGGCGTCGCAGGTGTTGACCACGCAGACCCGGCACTTGCAGGCGCGGCCGTGGCTGCGCAGCGAGCGCAGCACCTCGGCGAAATCCGGCCTGTCGGTGGTGACGATGCCGCCCTCGATAGTGGTGATGATATGGGCGATGTAGAGGCTATAGGCGGCCATGTCCCCGAGGGTGCCGACGTTGCGGCCCTTGTACACGGCGCCGTGCGCCTCGGCCGCGTCCTCCACCACGAACAGCTTGTGTTTTTTCGCTATCTTGTTGATGGCGTCCATGTCGGCCGGCTTGCCCATCAGGTGCACAGGCATGATGGCGCGGGTCCTGGGCGTAATGGCCCGCTCTATTTTCTTCGGATCTATGTTGAGCGTATGCCGCTCGACATCCACGAAGACCGGCTTGAAGCCGGCGTGCAGCACGGCGTTGCCGGTGGCCACGAAGGAAAGGGCGGGGACGATGACCTCGTCGCCGCGCCTGGCGCCGAAATCGTGCAGCACGGCCAGGGCCAGGATGTCGGCGTCGGTCCCGGTGCTCACCGCCACGGCCTCTTTAGTGCCTATATGCCCGGCGAAGCCGGCTTCGAACTCCCGCACCAGCCGGCCGCTGGAAAGTTTCAGCGTGTCGAGCGCGGTGTCTATGAGCTTGCGGGATTTTTTGCTGACCGCGATGGTGCCGAAAGGTAGTCTCATTTCAGTTGTTCCCCGGCAGCCCTGTATCCTTCGGGGGTGCCTATGTCGAAAAGCCTGCAGCCCGTCTCGTAGCCGTAAACCCCGCCCTTACTTATCAGCGAGGGCAGCAGGTCCCGCTCCATGGAGTACTTCACCCCGGGCGGCACGGCGGCAAGGTCCGCCCTCTCCAGCACGTAAATACCGGCGTTAACGTAACCGGCGCCTGCGGCCGACTTTTCCCGGAAGGACGTTATCCGGGAGGCCGCGTCCAGGGCCACGGAGCCGAAGCTCCCGGAGTCGGCGACTTTAGCCACGGCCACCGAGGCCCTGGCCCGCCGCGTAAAATGCGACTCCATGAAGGCCCGCAGGTCCAGCCGGCAGATGGAATCTCCGTTCATGACCAGCAGCTGCGGGGTTTTTATCAGGCCTTCGGCGTTCTTTACGGCCCCGGCGGTGTCCAGGGGCTGCGGCTCACGGGAAACCAGGATCTCCAGGCCGGGACGGCCGCCGGAAAAATGCTCCTCTATCGTTTCAGCCATGTAGCCGGCGCAGAGGATGAAGCGCCTGACCCCGAAGCCGGCGGCGTAGTCCACCAGCAGTTCCAGGAAAGGCTTGTCGTGCAGCGGGGCCATGGGCTTGGGCCTGTCGGACACCACGCTCTGCAGCCTGGTGCCCTTGCCGCCGCACAGGATAACCGCGTCCATGATCATGGTTTGTAAAAAATTATCGAGCTGCCGGAATTCTCGAATTTAAAAGGAACGTGCAGCAGCTTTTTCAGCGCCGTTTTGATCCGGGGCTGGGCGCCGGGCTCGGCGAAGAGCAGCATGAAACCGCCGCCGCCGGCCCCGAGGATCTTGCCGCCCAGGGCGCCGCCCTTTAGCGCGCCGGCGTACATCGCGTCTATGACCGGGCTCGAGATCTTGTCGGTGAGGCTGCGCTTTATCTTCCAGCTCTCGTGCAGCAGCCGGCCAAAGTCGTTGATGTCAGCCTTGCCGTTGACTATATCCACGGCGCGGTCCACCATGCCGCACATCTCCGTCAGCTCGGTCCGGCACTGGGGCGTCTTCTTGATCTGCGCTCCGGCGATATCGGAGGCGGTGCGCACGATGCCGGTATAGAAGAGCATCAGGCGGTCCTGCAGCGCCTCCAGCCTGGAGGAGGACAGGGTGAGCGGGCGCACCTGCAGGTGGTTCTTGTCCCCGAAGGTCACCACGTTGCACCCCCCGTGGGCGGCGATCACCTGGTCCTGGGAACCCACGTTCTCCCTGAGCAGGTCCTGTTCTATGTGGATGGCGTCGGCGGCGAGCCGGTCCTGGGAAACCACCTTCCCCTTGAGCGCGTATAAAGCGTTGAGCAGGCCCACGGTAAAAGAGGAGCTCGAGCCCAGCCCCGAGCGCGCCGGCAGGTCGCCGTCGTGGTGGATCTCCAGGCCTTCCTTGACTTTCATGAACTGCAGGCAGGCCCTGACGGAGGGATGTTTTATTTCTGAGATCTTCTGCACGTCCTCTATCTTTGAATAGACGATGCGGTGCTTGTGGCTGAAGAAAGGAGGCAGGGGCCTGCAGGTGATATAGCAGTACTTGTCGATGGAGGTGGTGAGCACCTGCCCTTTGTTCTTATTGTACCAGCAGGGGTAATCGGTCCCGCCGCCGAAGAAAGAGATCCTGTACGGTGTCTTGCTGATTATCATGTCTTGTCCTCAACCGCAGTCCCGGTCATCTACCACGCCTTGCCGCGCGGGCGACCTGCCCCGCCAGGCTGACCGCGTCAAGACCGTAGAGCCTATGCAGGTGCGCCCTGTCTCCGCGCTCGAAAACGAATTTATCCCCAAAGCCCAGCGCCTTCATGGCGACTCCGGGGCAGCTCCCGGCCAGGAGGTTCCTCACGATGGAGTCCATGCCGCCTTTCCCGACAAAGCCCTCTTCCACGGTGATGACCATTCTGTAGCGCGCCAGGGCCCGGGCCAGGCGGCGCCCGTCCAGCGGCTTAAGCAGGAACAGGTCTATCAGCCCCGGGCACAGGCCCTTTTTGCCGGCCAGCCTGACGGCATCCAGCGCCGTGTGAGTCATAAAGCCGGTGGAGACTAGGCAGACGTCCGTTCCTTTCACGAGTTCGCAGAAACAGTCCTCTATCTTCACCCCGGGGCGCTCGGCGTACAGCGCCGGAACCGGCTTGCTGTCCAGGCGGAGGTATTTGGGGCCGCTGTTCTTCAAAGCGTAATCGTGGAATTTTTCCACCAGCACCCAGTCGCTGGGAGAGAACAGCGCTACCCCGGGCAGGGAATTCACCACGGAGATGTCCTCTAGGCAGTGGTGAGTGGGCCCGGAGATGTCGTAGCTGAGCCCGGCGCCGACGCCGACCAGGTTGACGTTGAAGCGCCTGACCTGGGAATGCAGCGAGAGGTTGATCTTCACCTGTTCGAACGCCCTCGTCGCCAGGAAAGAGGAAATGGCATAGGCGTGCACCGTCAGCCCCTCAAAGGCCATCCCGGCCGCAACGTTCACCAGGTTCTGCTCGGCTATGCCCACGTTGATGAACTGGCAAGGGAAGCGCTTTCTGACCTCGTCGAGCAGCGGGGCGCCGAAATCGGCGGACAGGAAAAAGAGATCGGGCCTGGAGGCCATAGCCTCAAAAGCTTTCCCGATGAAAGCGTCGCGCATGGCTTTTTTAGGGGAGGGCGCCGAGCTCATTTTCTTTCCCCCGTCAGAGCATCCACCTGTTCCGGAGTCAGCGTGCGGATATGGCAAAGATCGTCCCGTTCAAGCGACGGCACACCTTTGCCCTTCACCGTTTCCGCGACGAAGACCTTCGGCTTGCCGCCGCGCGCCGGGAGCAGCCCGGAGAGCGTCCTGTGGACCACGGCCAGGTCATGCCCGTCGTCCGTGACGAAGGCCCAGCCGAAAGCCGAGAATTTAGCGTCCAGCGGGCTCAGGTCCAGTATTTCCCTGGTCTGGCCGAGCATGGAGCGCTTGTTCCTGTCCACGATCAGCGTCAGGTTGTCCAGCTTATGGTGCCCCGCGAACATCACGGCTTCCCAGACGGCGCCCTCGAACAGTTCGCCGTCCCCGGCTACCACCACAACGCCGGCGGCGGAGCCCTTGCGCTTGAGCGCCAGCGCCATGCCGCAGCCCACACCCAGGCCGTGGCCGAGCGAACCGTTTATAGTCTCGAAACCGGGGATATCGTCCGGGATCCCGCAGAGGATGGAGCCGGCCTTCCCGATGCGGTCGAGTTCGGACCTGTCGAAAAAACCGAGATCGGAAAGGATAGGGTAAAGAGAGATGCCGCCGTGCCCCTTGCTGACTATCACCCGGTCGCGGCCTTCCCAGCGCGGCTGCGCCGGCTTGAATTTAAGCAGCCCGCCGTAATAGAGGGCGACGAACAGCTCCACGTCCGAAAGAGAGGAAGCGAGCCTGGTTTCCGGCGCAAGCTTATGCAGGCGGATAGTCTCTCGCCTCACCCGCGCGGCCTGGCGCAGGAGCGCGGCCAGGAGGATCTTATTCGGCTTGCCTTTGCGCGGATCAGACATTCGAGTACTGATTCCTCCGGATTATCTGGAACCCCTTGATAAGCTCCGTCACGCCTTCCCGCAGCGAGACGTCGGGCTTGTAGCCGGTCTTCTCTATCTTTTCGTTGCTCACGATGTAGTCCCGCTTATCCGGGTCCTGGCCTATGGCCGACTCGGAAAAATAAAACTCGGGGAGCTGGGCCTGTATCACCCGGCAGAGCTCCAGCTTGCTCAGGTTCGCTTCGCTCAGGCCCAGGTTATACGTCTCGCCCCGCATTGCGGCGAACTTATTCATGGCGTGAAGGAACGCTTTGGACACATCACGCACGTGTATAAAATTCCTCTTGAAGTGGGCCTCGAACAGGACGATGAACCTGTCGTTTACTGCCCGGTAGGTGAAGTCGTTCACCAGCAGGTCCAGCCGCATGCGGGGGCTGACGCCGAACGCCGTGGCGAGGCGGAAGGCGACGGAATTCCCAGCGGAAAGGATCTTCTCCTCCGCCGCGTTCTTCAGCCGGCCGTAGAGCGAGACCGGGCGCAGCGAGGTCTTTTCGGTGCAGAAGCGGCCCTTTTCCCCCAGGCCATAGCCGCTGTTGGTGGTGGGATACATCAGCCGCTGCTGCTTCGACCTGAACTTGAGGATAACGTCCAGCGCGTCCAGGATCACGCCTTTAGCCTCGGCGGGGTTCCGGTCGCAGATGGGCGCCCCGGTCAGGCAGGCCAGCGGGATGATATAGTCCGCGTCCGCCAGGCACGCCTTCACCAGCCTCTCATCGCGGGCGTCGCCGCGCAGTATCTCGAAATCAGGGGAGGAGCAGCACTCCAGCAGGGAAGCCTGGCCATACATGAAATTGTCCAGCACCTGGACCCTGAAGCCCTCCCTCAGGAGGGTCGGCACAAGGATGGAACCTATATAACCGGCCCCGCCGGTAACCACTACTTTCTGTTTTTTTGCGGTCCTCTTCATTTGGCGTTGCCTCCTGGCGGCAGCCTGTCGCTCAGGCCAGCGACCGTTTTTGCTTGTCGTAATCGTCGTAGGCCTTCTGCTGGTAGCGCAGCAGGTCCTTATCTTCGACTTTGGATAAATTAGCCGCCACGCTCTGGTAATACGTGTAATCGTAGAAATCTTCCGCTGTTTGCCCCTTCAGCAGCCCCGCCTCGAGCGCCATCTCGTACAGCCGCGTGCCCGGGTAGGGAGTGGCGATCATGAACTTGGCCTGCTCCGTATCCAGCTCGCGCGCGAAGTCTATGGTGGCCTGAATGGATTCGTGGGTATCACCCGGGAGGCCTATAATATAGCTGGTCAGGCAAGGCAGCCCCGCCTTTTTCAGCACGGAAACGGCCTGCCGGATCTGGTCCTTGGTCTCGCCTTTCCCGATCTTTTTCAGCATCCCCTCGTCCCCGGATTCAACCCCTATCGCGACCGCGAAACAGCCGGTTTTCTTCAGCATCAGGGCCAACTCGTAATCTATGGTGTCGGCCCGGGACTGGATATAGTACCTGATGCCCAAGTCCTTTTCCAGGAGCTTCCCGCAGATCTCCATCGTCCTTCGCCTGTCTATGGTGAAAGTGTCGTCGTAAAACATGAACTCCCGGATGCCGAACTTGCCGACCAGCTCCGTTATCTCGGCCAGAATGCTCTCCGAGGAACGAAGCCTGGTCCTCCGCCCCCAGATCACCTTGGACGCGCAGAAAATGCAGTCGTAAGGGCATCCCCGGCCGAGGATCAGTCCGGCGTGAGGGCCATGAAAGGAAGCCGGGTCCCGGTATAGGTCCATTTCCAGCAGGTCCCAGGCGGGCAGCGGCAGGGAATTAAGGTCTTCGATAAAAGGACGGATCTGGTTAACCTTGAATCCGCTTTCGGTACGAAACACCAGGTTCCGGATATCCGCCACCGGTGTTTTCAGCTTGAGCGCGTTCAGGAGCTCCAGGAACGCTGCCTCTCCCTCTCCCAGGATGGCATAATCCACGCACTGTTCCCTGATGATGCCTTCCGGATCGCCGCTGACGTGCGGGCCGCCAAAAACGACCGTGGTTTCCGGGCTCATTTTCTTGCATTCGGCCGCAATCTTCAGGGAAGCCGGGTAGCGCGGAGTAAGGCAGGTGAAACCGATCACGTCCGGTTTATGCGCCATGATCTTGGCCGCCATCTCCGGCACCGTCCCGCCGTGTATATCGAAGTCCACGATGGCGGCCTCGTACCCGTGCGGGCGCACATAGGCGGCCAATATGGCAAGGTTGGTCGGGGTCCGGAATACTTTCTGCTGTTCCCATTTTCCGGAACGCTGGAGGTTAGGAGGTTCTACCAGGACTATTTTCATGGCTGCTTGGATCCTTTACCCGTCCCGCGGCGCCGGTCAAGGCGGGGCAGCCGGGCCGCTTCTAAATATTATAGATATAATACAAAAAGTTCGGGCGTTTTTGTGAATCCGGGGCCCCCCGCCGGCGCCGGGCCCGAAAGGGCTACGCCCCTTCGGTAACATCTTAGGTGATTTAACGATACCCGCTTCGGTAACATTTTAGTTGATTGAATACGGCTCCGTGCCGCCACTATTTTTATGTTGTATAATTAGATTCGCGTTTATATGCACGCCCGGACAGGTCGGGGAACGTGCCTCCTGAATCATGACGGATTTCTTCAAAGAAAAAAATCTACTGGCGCTTTACCCCGCCGAGGACAGCGGGTTTCCTATGCGCTTCTACCCGCTGAAGACTTATTTCAAGTCCGTACACCTGCTCAATTACGCGGAAACCTGCTGCACGCTCGGCATAGGGGCCGCCGAAAAACACATCCGGGACCTCATCTCCCGGGAAAAGATCGACGTGGTCCTCTGCTGCCCGTTCGCCAGCGATTACCAACTTTCCGTGGATTTCTTCGCCTCGCTGCGGAAAAAAGTCAGGCTGGCATTCTGGTTCCCGGACGATTCCACCTATTTCGAAAGCTACAACCGCTATTACGCTCAGGCGGCGGACGCCATTATCACGCCCGACCCATTCGCCGAGTTCGCCTATAAACGGTTGGAGATCCCGGCCCTAGTCTGCCAGGACCTGACCGCCAGCAACCAGTACTTCCCGGTAAAGACAGAAAAAACGGCGAATGTCTGCTTTATCGGGGACCTGCGCAAGCGCGGGCGGCGAGAGTATATTGAATTCCTGGAGGCGGCCGGCATAAACGTGCTGGTTTACGGGCAGGGGACCGCCAACGGCTACCTGCCGCCGGAAAAGATATCGGAATACACGTGCAAGAGCCGGATCAACCTCAATTTCAGCCAGATTGGGGTGCTGGACTGGAAGAACGGCGACGAGCCCCTGCTCAACAGGGTAAGGCAGAACACCGGCAGGCCCAGGGAAATAGCCCTGACGGGGGCTTTCTGCCTTTCCGAATATTCCCCGTCCCTGGAAATGATGTTCAAACCCGGCAAGGAGATAGATTCTTTCAGGGACAAAGCGGAACTCCTGGAGAAGGTAAAGTTCTACCTGGCCAACCCGGAAAAACGCGAGGAGATGGCCCGGGCCGCGCACGAGTACGCGGAGAAGCACTACCGGGCGGACGCTTACGCGCCGAGGCTGCTGCGGGACCTGGCGGACCGGTTTCCCGAGGCGCAGGAGGGGCGGCACTACGGCAGGCTTTACTTCAGCCGCGGCTTCAAAACCCGCGAGATCAACAGTCTGACCTTCATCTTGTTCGTCATGTTGAAGCGCCGCAGCTGGGGCGCCGCTCTCGAACTCCTGCCCCGCCTGTTCAAGCACGGGCCGCTGGTCTTCCTGGCCGGCTTTGCCGGGGGACTGCGCAGGGTGCTGGGAAACGCCTCGGGGAAAGTTACCGGAAAAAGATGAGCACGAACCTGAAGATAGCCAAGGCGTACTCCATCCTTGTAGCGGCCAGCATCCTCGGCCATGCGCTCTCCATGGTAAAAGAGATTCTGGGCGCCAGCTATTTCGGCGTCTCGAAGGCGATGGACTCCTTCTACGCCGCCCTGACGGTCCCCAACCTTGTAAACAACCTCTTCCTCTCCCCCTTCGCCATTATCTTCATCCCCGTCATAGCCAAATACAGGACGAAAGACCTGCCGGAGGCGAACCGCCTTATAAGCACGGTCTCCAACCTGGTCCTGCTCATCCTCTTCGTCCTCACCGCCCTGATCTTCGCCTTTCCCGGCCGCGTAATAACCCTCGCCTCGCCCGGGCTCGACGCGGAGACGGCCGCGAACGCCGGCAAGATGCTCCGGATAATAAGCGCGGGCATAATTTTTACCGGGGCGGTGAACATCCTTACGGGCGTTATCAACGCGTTCGAACATTTTCTATGGCCGGCAGTCTCGGGAATGTTCATAACCCTGTGCACCATCTTCCTGATAGTGTTCTTCACTCCCAGGTTGGGCATCTTCGTGCTGGGCTGGGGCCTGCTCGCGGGCACCATCCTGCAGTTCTTCTTCCTGGCGCATTTCGCGAGGCGGGACGGGTTGACCCATTCCGGGGTCCTGGACCTGGACCACCCGGAGATACGCAAGTCGCTGAACCTGATGGTAGTCTTCACTATAATTTCCGGCTTATGGGGACTCACCACCGCCGTCAACAGGTTCATGGCCTCCTGGCTGCCCGAAGGGAGCATCACGGCCCTGGCGTACGCCGACAAGCTGGTCCAGGTGCCGCTTATCATCTTTTCGGGCGCCATAACCACGTCCATCTACCCGTTCCTGTCGGCCCAGGCCGCGGAGAACAAGCTCGATGAGATCAGGGACACCGTGTCGCTGAGCATCCGGATGTCCGGCTTCATCTTTATCCCCCTGACCGTCACGATGATAATCCTGGCCAAACCCGCGGTCCAGCTCCTGTTTCAGCGGGGGGCTTTCGACACATCCGCCACGGAGCTGACCTCCTCGATACTCGTCTTTTACTCGCTCCTGTTGCTGTCCAACTACGCAGTAGCGATAATGGTGCGGTTGTTGTTCGCGTTCCAGGCACCCATGAGCATACTCAAAGTCACGATCACCGCCCTGGCCGCTAACGTTATCCTGAACTTTACGTTCATAAAGCTGATGAACCCGCCCGCCTGCGGGATAGCGCTCGCCACGGCCGCCAGCTCCTTTATCTCGGCTATCCTCTATTTTATCGTCCTGAAAAAGCGTATTTCCAACCTTCACGGGCTGTCGATCCTCCGGTCGCTATCCACAATAGCCGTTTTTTCGGCGCTTTCGGGGGCAGCGGTTTTCTTCTGCCACGCCGGCCTGAGCGGCGTACTCGGGGACAGTCTCCAGGACCGGACGGCCGCGCTGGTGGCGGCGGGCAGCGCGGGCCTGCTAGTTTTCCTGGCCGTCTCCGCAGCCTTCAGGCTGGAGGAGTTCGATAAGATCTATCAGCTCGTGAAGAAAAAATTCAAGGCGGTCCGGACCGGAGCGGCCGGGTAATGAAAGGATGATAAAGATTCTATTGGTCAACGTGCCCGGCGGCCGGGTCCCGACGGATTATCCGCCCATAGCCATTTCACGAATCATCGAAGGCGTCGCCCCGGAACTGGATTGCCGCATATCGTTCTACAACCTCGACCTGCTGCGCCCCACTTTCGACCAGATCCTGAAACGTATCCGGGCCGACAGGCCTCAGGTGATAGGATTCAGCGCCATCCTGACTCCGACGTACAAGTATCTGAAAGACCTGTCCCTTCTCTTGAAAAAGGAATTCCCGGAGATCCCACAGGTGCTCGGCGGCGAGATGAGCGTAATACACAAACTGGTCCTCACTAATTCGGCCGTAGATTTCTGTGTTATCGGCCAGGCGGAGCCGGCGTTCAGCGCACTGCTGGGCGCCCTGCGCGCCGGAGATTTTTCCGCGGCGGACAAAGGCCAGTTCATGGGCATCAAGGGGCTGGCATTCATTAACCGCGGCGAGCCCTTTTTTACCGGGGAACAGGCCGAAACCACCGATGCCGCCACCAGACAGATCAACTACGAACTCTTGGCGGAGTTCACGGACATCCGCCAGTACATCCACGAAGTGGGGGGCCGCTACTACAGAGACAGGATCGCCCCGAGCGAGATAGACGGTTTCTTCTCCCTGTTCCAGCCAGATAACCTGGGCAGGAATCTGGCCACTGTCTTCACCTCCAAAGGCTGCGTGGGGCGCTGCTCGTTCTGCCACAGGTATTTCAAGGGCTACAAAGTCATAAACTGTGAAACGCTCATGGAGTACATCAGCCATATCTCCGCTAAGCACAACGTCGGCATGCTCCTGTTCCAGGTTGAGGATTTCGGCACCGACGCCGCCGCGACGGCCAGGCTGACGGACTTCCTGAAGGGCAGCGGGTTGAACTGGGCCGCGCCCGCGGTCCGGGTAAAGACCTGCAGCGACGAGAAGCTGCGGGCCTGGAAGGAAGCCGGCTGCGTGAACGTGAATTTCGGCATAGAGTCCTGCTCGCAGAAAATGCTGGACGTGATGGAAAAGGGCGTGCGCGTGGAGGAGAACCTTAACGCCCTGCGGCTCTGCAACAAGCACCGGCTGGCCACCATCATCAGCCTGGTCATCGGCATGCCCGGCGAAACCGAGGCCACCATAGAAGAGACCATCGCCAACCTCGCCACCGTGATCCCCGACGACATAGGCATGGTCTACGAATTGAGCATTAATTTCTTCCAGGCGGTGCCAGGCACGGCCGGCTACGAATTCGCCAGGCACATGGGCCTGATACCCTCCGACCCCAAAGGCGAGGAGAAGTACATAGAAGGCCTGCACGAAGCTGTAGCCAACGAGATCTCTCATTACCTGAACTTCACCGATTACGAGAAAGAGGAGGTGCTGTACTGGAAGGACTATATCCAGCTCGAACTGCTAGCCGCCTACCTCCGCAAGCACGGCAGGCTCAAGGTGCTCAGGCTCAAGAAGTCCAAGCGTTTCCAGTACGCCGCCGTTTACGGCCTGCTCCCGCACGCGGCGCGGAAGTTCCTTTTCAAGTACTACATCGTGCTGAGGTACTATAAGCTCAAGGGCCTGCTGGACCTGTTAAAGCGGAAGCTGCTGCACAAAAGGCCGGCGGTTTACTCCGGGATAGACCGCTCGCTGCGCCTGATAAACAAAGATTTCGAAGCCGGTAAACCATGGCCGACCTTAAAAAACTGATCTTCAAAAGCGGCCCCTGCTGGGACAATACCGCTTTTCTCAAGCTCTACCTCGCGGCTCTGGAACACCCCTTGTCCCGCGCGCTGGCGCTGGCCCTGCGCATAAAGTTCAGCCCGGATATTTTTGAAGTGGTGCGCCGCAGCGCCCTGCCCGCGGGAGAGAAGGCCGCGTTGTTCTCGGCGGCCATGACGCTCTTCAAGAGCGGCAGCGCTTACAAGACCACGGCAGCCGGCCGCAGCCCGCTCACCGACGCCGCCGTCCTTGCTGCCGCCGCTCCGGGCGGCCTGTTAGTGGAGACCGGGGTTTCCGACGGCGTCTCCGCCCTGGGCCTGCTGGAGCGGGCGAAGGACTGCGAGGTGCTGCTGACCGACAGCCAGGCCTGCTATCGCTACGCGGATTTCTGCTGCGGGCGCCGCTTCTACGCCGGCGACGACGGCAGCGTTTCCATGAAGTTCCCCCTCTTCTACCTCAGCACCGGCGGCACCGGGGTTGCGCCGGCCGGCGCGGGCCGCATCTCCCTGCTGAACCCGGCCGTGACCGAAAAGTTCCCCGGCGCCGAACTCAGGGCCTTCGACATTTTTTCCGGCACCCTGGACCGCAAAGCCGACGTCATCAAATGCGCCAACGTGCTCAACGAGGTGTATTTTACCCCGGTGGAAATAAAAAAGGCCCTCGCCAACCTGGGGGCCGGTCTCAAGGACGGGGGCAGGCTGTACGTCTGCCAGAATAACAAGAAGTACAAGGACGGAGAGGCTTATTTCGTGCTGGGGAAGAAGGGTGGGGCGCTGGCGCTGGAGACCGAAGTCAACGGCCACGAACTGCTGGGCCGCCTGGGTTCGGCGGAATTCGCGGACCTGTTCAGGCCTTAGTCTGCCTGAGCGCCTCGTAGAGGGCGACCCCGGCCGAAGTGGACAGGTTCAGCGACCGCACCCTGTCCGACCACATGGGTATCCTGTAGAGAGACTCCGAATATTTTTCGTAAATGTCGTCCGGGAAGCCGGCCGTCTCCGCGCCGAAGATCAGGCACGAGTCGGGGCGGTAGGGCGCCTCCCAGTAGCTTTTGCCGCCGCGCGTAGAGAAGAAGATCAGCGACGGGTTCTCCGGGAGGGTCTTCAGGAAAGCGTCGAGGTCGGCGTGCACCGAGTATTTCAGGAACTGCCAGTAATCCAGGCCCGAGCGCCGTATCTCCTTGGCGCTCAGGTCGAACCCCATCTTACCGACGAAAGCCAGCTCCGTGCCCGTGGCCACGCAGGAGCGCCCTATGTTGCCGGCGTTCCACGGGATGTCGGGGTTAATAAGGACTATTTTCATGTGCCTTGGGGGATAGTTTTGAGAGGAACCATACCATAGCGAAGCACAGCAGGAAAGGTTCCAACGGCAGCCGGTAGCGGTCGTAGCCGGACACCATGGAGGTAAGGCCCACCGTGTAGGCGACGGTGCCCAGCAGCATGGCTAGCGCCAGCCGGCGGCCGTCATCCGCGCTCCGCCAGAGCAGCCGGACGCCCAGGGGCGCGCAGACCAGGAACAGCAGGGCCAGCGCCAGGCGCGGCCCCAGGTTCACGGCCAGGGTGCGCCAGTCGCCGCTGCGCAGGGCGACGGAAATATGCGGGAAGATCGCCGTGGTTTTACCGGAGAGCCGCGCCGCCAGCTCCATAAATACCGACGGGGAGGTCAGGATGTTCAGCGCGTTGCGCAGGTACACCGGCGGCAGCGACAGGGGATTCTTCAGGATGACTTCGAAGCCCAGGCGCATCAGGCTGGCGCTGGTGTCGGCGGCCGAGAGTTTCAGCGTCTTGCGCACGTCCGCCTCCGCGTCCAGGGCGCTGGTATGGCGGGCGACGATGTCCCTCACCGCAGCCAGCCCCGGGTCGGCCTGAACCTGCTCCGGCGTGGACGGGCGGACCAGGTGGATGGTGGAGAGCAGGGTATTGACCCCCTGGTTGGTCTCCAGCCCGCGGTAGCCGAGCTGGCGGCTGTTGCGCGCCGACCAGGGGACCAGGAACAGGGCCACGCCGAGCAGCACAAGGGCGGCGTTCCTGGCCTTGTATTTCCATTCCGCCTTGAACAGCGGGGACGCGATGAGCAGCAGCGGAACGATAAAATAATACTGCATGATCGGCCTGACCATGACGCTGATGCCGATGGTAACGCCCCAGACGAGGAACCTCGCGGCGGAACCGCTCTGCAGGGCCTTTATTCCCGCCATGAACGAGATGAGGCTGAAGAAAGCGAACAGGTTGTCCGTCAGCAACAGGACGCTGTTGAACACGGAGTTGGGGGCGACGGCCAGCAGGTAGCCGGTCACCACCGCCGCGGCCGGGCCGGCCACGCCGAATAGCATGGCCATGGCGAGAAAGATGGCCGATACGGAAAACAGGATATTGGTGAAGACCAGCGGCCAGGCTATGTTCGCGCCGAACACCTTCATCAGCCCCGCAGCCATCACGTGGAAGAGCGGCATCCGGTAGGCAAAAGGCGTCAGCTGGCCGGTCACGGAGTCGATCTCTGAAAAAGTGCCGGTCTCGCCAAGTATCCTGGCTACGTCCAGGTAGGCCTGGGTGTCGGGCTCGGTCTGCGGCCCCAGCGCCAGCAGCAGCGCGCCGCGGGCGGCCACGGCCAGCAGCACTATGGCAGCGGCATGCTTGAAGGAGAGTTTCCAGTTTCCCATGGCGCGGGTTATCTTTCGAGGGCCAGCCGCAGCACGGTGCGGAAGGCCTTCATGATCTCGTTCTTGGATATTTTGGAGACGCCAAGCTTCCTGTCCATGAAGCGGATCGGCACTTCGCCCACCGAGAACCCGGCGGACTGGAAGCGGTAAAGGATCTCCATCAGGAAGGAATAGCCGTCGGGGAAAACGCCGTCGAGGTCTATCTTCCCGAACACGGCGGCCTTGTAGCAGCGGAAGCCCGCGGTGCAGTCGAAGGCTTTGAGCCCGAGCATGGCCTTGGCGAACCAGTTGGCGGTCTTGGAGAACCAGCGCCGGTAGGAGGGCGAGTTAACCATCGCTCCGCCCGCCACATACCTGGAACCGATTACGATATCGTGGCTTTTGGCCAGTTCCAGCATGGCGGGAATATAGGAAGGATCGTGGGAGAAGTCCGCGTCCATCGTCATTATCAGGTCGGCTTTCTGCGCCAGCGAATATTTAAAGCCCGCCACGTGGGCGGTGCCGAGCCCCATTTTGCCGGGCCGGTGCAGGACGTGCAGGCGGGGCTCCCCCGCGCGCAGTTCGTCCGCCAGCCGGCCGGTGCCGTCGGGGGAATTGTCGTCGACCACCACGATCTCTATGGGGAAAGGCAGGGCGAGGACTTCCTTTACCAGGCGCCCGAGATTCTCCCTTTCGTTGTAGGTCGCTATGATGACGAAAATTTTCATCCGGTTTTTATCCTAGCATTTAGCCGTTTTTTAAGTCCAAGCCGCTCAAATCTTGGCGTCGTCGGCGTACTGCCGGTGCCACAGCTCCAGCATCAGCAGGGCCCAGAGCTTGTAGCCATGGTCCTTCAGGCCGCCCTGGTGCTCGTCCCACAGGCGGAACAGCTGCTCCGGCTTGAAGTAGCCGCGCCCCAGCGCCTTCTGCGACAGGCAGGCGCCGGCCCAGTAATCCTTCAGCTCGCCGCGGAACCAGATGCCCAGCGGGATGCCAAAGCCCATTTTCCCGCGGCTGTAGATGTCCGGCGGCAGCATGTCCTTGAAAGCCTCTTTGAGTATCCACTTTGTGCCGGTGAGCCCTTTCAGCTTCAGGTGCCCGGGCAGGCGGAAAGCGAATTCCAGCACCTTGTGGTCCAGGAAAGGCGAGCGCGTCTCCAGGGAATTAGCCATGGAGGCGATGTCCATCTTGGTCATCAGGCATTCCGGCAGGTAAGAGCGCATGTCCACGTAGGTCATCCGGTTCAGCAGGTCCTCATCCGGGACGCGCGCGAAGAATTTGGAGAGGTAGCGCTCGCCGTAATCCCTGTCGGCGCCCAGCAGGTTGGCGAAGGCCGTGCTGTAGATGCCGTTGGCCTCGCCGGGGCCGAAGAACGACACCGTGGAGAGGTAGCGGCGTTCGGTGGTGGGCATGACCGAGAACTTCAGGAACTTCTCCACCCGCCAGAAAAAGTTGAAAGGCGCGGTCTTGGGAAAGGCGCCCACAGCCCTCAACGCGCTCCGCTTGGCCCAGGCCGGCACGCCGGAGATCAGGCGGTCGGCCTTCATGCCGACGTAGCGCAGGTAGCCGCCAAAGGCCTCGTCCCCGCCGTCGCCGTTGAGCGCCACGGTGACGGACCGCCGCGTCTCGCGCGAAACAAAATAGGAAGGCAGCGCGCTGCAGTCGGCGTAGGGCTCGCCGTAATGCCAGGCCAGCTTCTCCAGCACGTCGGTCATGTGGGCTTCCACCGTGAACTCGGTGTGGTCGGTGCCGTACATTTTGGCCGCCTGCCGGGCGTAGCCCAGCTCGGAGAATTTTTCTTCCTTGAAGCCTATGGCGAAAGTCTTTACCGGCGCCGCCGAATGTCTGGCCATCAGCGCCGTGACTATGGTGGAGTCTATGCCGCCCGACAGGAAGGCCCCGAGCGGCACCTCCGACATCAGGCGGATCTTTACCGCCTCGGACATTTCCGCCCGCAGGCGCTCCTTGAGCTCCTCCAGCGGCACATGCCCCAGCTTTTCCTCTCCCACGGGCAGGTCCCAGTATTTTTCGGTGCGGACCCGGCCGTCCTCGAACACCAGCACCGAGCCGGGCTCGAGTTTCTTTACGCCCTTGAAGATGCTCATCGGGCTGGGGATA
Source organism: uncultured Elusimicrobiaceae bacterium (assembly GCA_964417965.1). Taxonomy (GTDB): domain Bacteria; phylum Elusimicrobiota; class Elusimicrobia; order Elusimicrobiales; family UBA9959; genus UBA9959. Next base: position 9,138 of record CAYQJX010000028.1, on the reverse strand, counting down.
TACTGCAGGGTCAGGTAGGCGTCTATGGCCGCCGGATTGATCTCGCGCGGCACGTCCCGGCGCGTCAGCAGGCAGCGCAGCTCGGAGGCGAAGGCGAAAGAGGAGGGCGTCACCGCGTAGAGCAGCGGCTTCTTGCCCACGCGGTCCCGCGCCAGCACCAGCTTTTTCCGGCGGCTGTCCCAGATGGCCGCGGCGAACATGCCGCGCAGCTCCTTGGGAAAGTCCTCGCCTTTTTCCTCGTAGAGGTGCAGGATCACCTCGGTGTCGCTCTTGGTCTTGAAAACGTGACCGCGGGCCAGCAGCCCCTCGCGCAGTTCCTTGTAGTTATAGATCTCGCCGTTGAAGACTATCCACAGCGAGCCGTCCTCGTTGGAGATGGGCTGGTGGCCGGTGGAGAGGTCTATGATGGACAGGCGGCGCATGGCCAGCCCTATGTTGTGGTCCGCGTAGGAGCCCTCGTCGTCCGGGCCGCGGTGGACGATGAGGTCGCTCATGGCCTTCAGGTCGGCCTTCTCTACAGGCAGGCCCGAAGCGTAATTGTAAATTCCGCAGATGCCGCACATATCAGCTTTCCCCGTAGATGGCCAGCAGCTCGTCGGCTACCCTGGCCATGGAATATTTTTCTGTCGCCGTCCTGCGGGCCTGCTCTCCCAGTTTCACCGCCAGGCTGCGGTCGCCCAGATGTTCGCGCAGGCAGGCCTTCAGCTCGGTACGGCTGAGCGGGTCGAACAGGAAACCGTTCACGCCGGGGTTTATGGCGTCCCTGGCCCCGCCCACGCGGCTGGCCAGCACGGCCACCCCGCAGGCCATAGCCTCCAGCATGGAATTGGACAGGCCTTCAGAAATGGAGGGCAGGAGGAAAACGTCGGCGGCGCGGTAATACGGCAGCAGGTCCTGCTGCGGCCCGGCCAGCAGCACGCTGCCGGACAGCCCGAGGTCCGCCACGGCTTTCTTCAGCGCGGGGCCGTCGGGCCCGCCGCCCACGATCACCAGCCGCGCCCTGGGCGGGGCGGCCTCTTCGCTCAGCAGCTCGGCCCAAACCTCCACCAGTTCCCGCACCCGCTTCTCCGGCGACAGCCGGCCCACGAACAGGAAGACGGCGGAATTGTCCAGGCCCAGCGCGGCCTTGGCGTTGATCTTCTCGTTGTAGAGCGGCGGCGTGTAGCGCCCGGTATCTACGCCGTTGCGGAAAAGGCGCAGGTTCATGCCGGCATATCCTTTGGTCCCCTTGAGCCACTCCAGCACCTCGCCGTTCATCACCAGCAGCTCCGGCCTGGCGTAGCGGAAGAAGGCGAGCTTCAGGCGGCCGGCCAGGGTCCGCTGCGACAGCGAGATCTCGTCCACGCCCTTGCCCCCGCCCAGCTTTATGACGGTACGGCGCCCGGTGAGCCGGCCGGCCAGGGCCGCGGCCACCGCCGGGGAGGAAGCCAGATGCACGTGCGCGGCCTCGTACTCGGCGGCGTGCGCGAGCATCCAGGCGAAAACCCGCGACATGAAGAAAATGGAATTAAGCAGCCCGGAGCCGGGGCAGGCGAAGCGCTTGATCCTGACCCCCGCCACGGTCTCCTCGGCCGGCAGGCCCGGGGGGCGGCGCGTCAGCACGGTAACGGCCACGCCGCGCCCGGCCAGCGCCTTGGAGATCTCGAAAGCCTGCCGCTCCGACCCGCCTATGACGGGGTGGAAGGTCTGGCTGATCATCAGCACGGACTTAACGGGACTCACGCGCCTTCCTTCCGGCCGGAGGAGGAGAACTGACCCCAGACCTTGCCGAGCGAATGCCCCATCTGGTAGACGAACACCACGCCGATGAGCGTGATGAGGGCGTAGCCGAGGAAATGCAGGTAGGAAGCGTAGGCGAAGCCCACGTCGGGAGCTATCCCCCAGGCCGTCAGGACTTTCTGCAGGGCGTATTCGAAGTTGCCGAAATAGCCCGGCGGGCCCGGCACCGACGCGGCCATGGCCCCGGTAAAGAGCAGGGCCACGCTTTTAAAGATATCCACCACGCCCCCCAGGCCGAAGGCCAGGGCTATCAGGTAGTAATTAAGCGAATCCAGCAGCCACTGTACGGCCGCGAGCAGCAGGATCAGCGCGGCGTCCACCGGGGACCGCAGGCCTTTCACGCCCATGGCCAGTTTCTCGAACAGGCCCTTCACCCGGGGAAAGCGCGCGAAGGCGCCCGAGAACCAGGCGTGCGCTACTATCTCCTCCGCGAACACCAGCGCCCCCAGCGCGAAAGTCATGACGGCCAGCACGGTCCAGATCACGCCGCCGTGGCCGGACAGGGCCCCGCTTATCCCCCCCAGCCTGACCGCGGCCGCTACCATGACGAAGAGCACGATCACGTCCAGCGCGCGCTCCACCAGGATGGTGGCGAAAACGGTGACCATGGGGATATTGAAGAGCTTGGCGCCGAAGGTGCCCCGGGCGACTTCGCCCAGGCGCAGCGGCAGGATATTGCTGAGGGCCAGGCCGGCCGCCTGCAGCCGGAAGGCGTCCCACATACTTACCTGGCCGGAGGGCTTGAGCAGCAGGCGCCAGCGCGCGGCGCGCACCAGCAGTTCCAGCACCGCGATGAAGGCGAAGGGCAATATGTAGACAGGGTTGGCGCCGGAATAGATCTCCATGAGCTTGCGGAAGTCCATGTTCCGGAAAGCCAGGTAAAGCAGGCCTGCGCCCAGCAGGAAACCGGCTACTATGGAGATTTTTGTCTTCATGTTCTGTTTCAGCCCAATGATATCCATATTATAACAATAAGCCGGGGTGGGTTTAGCCCCCCCCTGGTCTGCCCGGAGGGTGTACCCCGCTCACCCGGACTGCAGGGAACCGTTGCGCGGTTCCCCTCAACCGGAGGAACCGGTTGAGCCTCCCTTCCCCAACGGGTGCTCGGGGTACACCCTCCGGGCAGACCTGTTGCACGCGCCTTCATCCAAAGGGCCCAGATGGGGCTAGGCCCTAAAACTTCATCCTTTTGGGCCCTACGCCTCTATTGCGGGCCCCGGCTATACGCTAGACTATGAGTATGATAAATAAGAACCTGAAGTTCCTCAGTATCCTTTCCCTGGCCTTCTTCGGCGCCGCCGCCGTGAACGCCCAGGACTTCAACCTTAACGGCCTGAGCGCCGCGGACATAAGGGCCACGCAGGCCGACAAGGGCATCTTCGATTTCATAAAACCCGGCAAGCCCGAAGCTCCGCAGACCCAGAAAGAATGGACCATCATGGTCTTCATGAACGCCAAGAACGACCTCAGCGACAGCCAGCTGATGGGCCTGGTGGGCAAATGGGCCGAGAAAGACATTAAAGAGATGAAGGAAGTCGGCTCCTCCGACAAGATCAACATCGTGGTCGAGCACGGCATCAAGGGCAAAGGCTCCAAGCGCATGCTGATCACCAAGAAAGGCGGCGTCCTCTCCTCCGGCGAGAAAGTGTACGGGGAATACCCCAACGCCGACATGGGCGACTACAAGCGCGTCGTAGAATTCGCCAAATGGGCCAAGACCACTTTCCCCGCCAAGAAGACCATGCTGGTGCTCTGGAACCACGGCCTCGGCTGGATAGACCCCAAGATGGAGCAGGCGCCCGCCGGCACCGGCACCGCCAACAAGGGCATCCTCTTCGACGACGAGACCAAGAACTATCTCCGCACCGCGCAGATGAAAGAAATGATGCGGCAGATCGGCTACACCGACATCGTCATGCAGAACGCCTGCCTGCAGCAGATGGCCGAAGTGCTCTACGAGATGAAAGACTACGCCGGCCTGTTCGTGGGCTCCGAAGAGACCATGCTGGCCCAGGGCTTCGACTACACCGGCCTGCTGAACTTCATGAACGCCAACCCGGCCTTCACGCATGAGCAGCTCGGCGAATACCTGGTCACCTGGTACCGGGCTTTCTACGCCGGCGGCATGAACATCGGCCCCATCAATATGCCCCTCACCGACATGGGCGCCACCCTCTCCCTGGTCCGCCCGGCCGCCCTTAGCGACCTGCCCGTCTACATGGACGCCTTCGCCGGCGCCGCGATTCGCAACAACGAGGAAGAGGCCGCCAAAGCCGCCGTGCAGGGCGTGATCCGCTTCACCAGCCTCGACCCCGCCAACGACAAGCAGAAGATGATAGCGGCCTACGCCGACCTCGCGGATTTCACCGCGATCCTGGGCGCCAACGCCAAGTCGCAGGAAACCAAGCAGGCCGCCGAAGCCCTGATAGGCTTCATAAAGGGCCGCCTGGTACTGCGCTCCGTGGGCCTCAACGGCGACAAAGTTAACGGCTACGATTACACCAAGGTGGGCGGCATCGCCATCAACACCACCATGAAGATCAAGTCCGTGCCCGCGGCGCTCGAAGCCCTCCACGAGACCAAGTACAGCGACCTCTCGCTCTCCAGGGCCTCCCAGTGGGACGAGTTCGTAGCCTGGACCGACGGCGTCTGGCGCAAATAAGCCGCAACAGACACCTTTAAGGAAAAGAGTAACCCGGGGAAGTTCCCCCGGGTTACTTTTTTTCACAGGAAGTCATAGAACTGCAATTTGTTATACTTAAATTAATTCAATTAATTTTTTTAGTCAGTCTCTCAATAAAAAACGGCTCCTAAAAGAACAACATATTTATCGCAAAGAAAACTCAATGAAAGTATTCAACCGCGATTTAACACCTAACCCACACACAAGAGCAACCCTGCTCCTCGCAGCCTTTCTCACAGTCCTACAGACAAACACCTTCGCCCAGGACAAGGCCACCCCCCAGGCCGAATCCACAGCGGCGGTTTGGGACCTTGAAAACCTAAGCCGGCGCACGCTTTCCGGCGAGACCATCGCCGCGTTGACCCAGCACATCCGCGTCAAGGTTTTCAGCGTACTCCCTAATTACCGCTGGATAGAGCGGGGACGCATCAAGGAAGTGCTGGATGAGCAGAAATTCCAAGCCTCAGGCTGCACCGACCAAAGTTGCGCCGTTGAGATGGGCCAGCTACTGGGCGCACGCAAGATGGTGACCGGCAGCCTAAGTAAAACAGGCGACACATACAATTTGACCCTCAGCATAATCGATATCGAAACTGGCCTAGTTGACAAGAACGCAAGCGAGATCTGCCCGGATTGCACCGAAGGCCAACTTTACCAGCTGGCCGACAGAACGGTGCTTGCTCTGGCCGGCAGGCCGGCAAAGAAGTTAAAGCCCGCCATGCGGCCGGGGCCGCAAAAGGGCCGCGTGAACCTGGACGTAAATTATCCGGGCCTGGGGCTGAGATATTTTTTCTCCGAGAAAACAGCGGTAGAGGTCAGGGGCCAGTACCTGTCCCAGAACTCGGACGACACCGGGACCGAAGCCAGAGGCAAGACCTCGGCCATGGTACTAGGCACAAGGCTCTATCGCTACGGGGCAGGCTCCAGCTTACGCCCCTACCTCTGCGCGGAAGCCGACTACTTGTCATTTAAAGGCGCCTACAGCAAAGGCAGCGGCGCCGCCGCCGGCCTGTTCGGCGGCATCGAATATTTTTTAGGGAGGGCTTTTTCTGTGCAGACGGACATAGGCGCCGCCTATATCGCGGTCGAGGATAAAGACACCGCGTTCACGGACGGCGGAGTAGACTACATAATAAATTTCGGGGTTAACTTTTATTTCAATACCCCGGCTTTACCTGCGGCCATTCCCGCGGCTATACCCGCAGCGGTCGCAAAAAGTGCGCCGGCGGCAAAAAAAATCCCGAGGGAAACCGGCTGGGTGACCGTTCCCGGTGACCCGGCGCTCGGGACAAGAGACTTTCAGATAATGGCGTATGAAGCGAGGAACGTGGGGGGCGCGGCCGCATCGCGAGCGGATTTACCCCCCTGGGTCAACATCGATCACCCCCAAGCCGTCGCGGCTTGCGAGGCTCTCGGCAACGGCGCCCATCTTCCCACAATAGCCGAGGTTCAGACCATCAACAGGAACATCGAAGCCCAGCCCGCGAACTGGGCCGACGGCGTTATCGGCAGCCTGGTCTCCTCCGGCGGGGGCTTAAAGCGCGGCAACATTAAAACTACGGACAGCGCCAGTTATAACGGCGGCGACCCCGACTTCGGTACCCCTCCCTCGGCCGAAAGGACGCTGAAAGCGAAGTTGGTTCTTTCCAACGGGGGAGAGCTCTGGGACTGGTCCGGGAACGTCTGGGAAAGAATTTATGGAGACGGCCCAGGCGGCACACAAGGCGACCCGAACGGCGTCAACTTCGAAACCAGCGGCGGGAATCAATGGGATCTGCCGGCTTTAAATGAAGAGCGCCCTGTCCTCGGACCGGCGAATAGCGGCTGGACCGTCGCCAACGGGATGGGCTATTACTATGGCGGGGCGCCGGCCAACGCGATGATCCGGGGCGGAGGCTGGCTGGACGGCACAGGAACCGGCGTCTTCGCCTTCAGCGCGGACCGGGCCCCCTCCTGGGTAGATGAACACTTCGGGTTCCGCTGCGCCAGGTGATATCATTTATGAGAAAGACCTTCTTATGCCTTGCAGCATGTGCTCTTTTAACGCAGACCGCGTACGCTGGATTTAGTGTCGGGATGACCGGCTCCGTAATAAAGCGCGTGCAGAAACTGGACGACAGGGTAAAACAAAAGAACCAGGAACTGCTGCCGGTTACTCCGCCGCCGTCCTCTCCCGGGGCAGCCTGGGTGCTTGTTCCGGGCAATTCCTCGCTCGGGACTGGTGATTTTTATGTTATGGCATACGAAGCCAAGAACGTCGGCGGTGTGGCGACCTCACAGGCGGATTTAACACCCTGGGGGAATATCACTCATCCGTCAGCAGTTGCGGCTTGTGCAGCACTTGGCGGGGGGGCCCATCTTGTTACAATAGCAGAGGCGCAGACCATAAATATAAATATCGCAGCTCAAAGTACCAATTGGGCTAATGGCGTTATAGGCAGTTTGGTTTCTGCGGGCGGAGGTTTAAAGCGCGGAAATAATATGGCAAATGATAGCGCGACTTATGATCATGGTGACTTTGATTACGGAGCGATACCATCAGCCGAAAGGATACTTAAAGCAAAACTCGTCCTTTCAACTGGGGGAGAACTCTGGGATTGGGCGGGGAATGTTTGGGAATTACTTTATGGGGCAGGTGCGAATGGGGCAATGGGGATACCGGGAGGAGTTGCTTTTGATGGCAGTGGCTATGGCCAGCAATGGAGTAGTGTGGCCTTAAATGAAGAGCGGCCGGTTATCGGACCATCAGATAGCAGCTGGACCACCGATAACGGGGTCGGTTATTATTATGGTGGAACAACAATAACTGGCGGTATGCTCCGAGGTGGTGGCCGGTTTGATGGCGCTAACTCTGGGGTCTTCGCCTACAGCCCGGGCAACGAACTGTCATTTGTGACCGTGGAATTTGGGTTCCGCTGCGCCAGATAAGTGACCGGGGATAGTAAGGCTAGCCTGGCATCGCGGGCACTACTTCAGCAGGGTTTTAAGGCGCGCGGAGATTTCGGTATACCCGTTGCCGTCTTTTGTCGCCACGTAGACCACGTTACAGTCCGCATCTACAAGCACCGTTTGCGGCACGGAACTAAATCCATATTTGGAAAGGGTTTTCCTATACATATCCGTCAGCACGGGAAGCTCCACCCCCTCCTCTTTCAGGAATACGGGCAGCACTTCTTCCGGTTGCGGGTCGATGCTGATAAGCAAAGTTTCAAGCCCCGGAGAGTATTGACCCGCAAGGGTCTGGAGCCCGCCCAGTTGAGCGACACAGGCTACACAATCGGTGGCAAAGAAATCCAGCAGGACGGCCTTGACGGTCGGAAACTTTTTGGTTTTCCCGCAATAGTTTTTTAGAAAGACAAAATCTCCACCGAATTGCCTGAGCGCGAACGCAGGCGCCAGGTCGCCGGCCTTGACCGCCCTTTTCCCGGCAGCCGGAGCGCCGCCTGTTCGCCCCGCCTCGGGTGAAATGGCTGCTTTGCCGGTCTCGAGCGCGGAGGCAGGAACAGATAGCCCGACAAAGAAGGCTAGTGCGAAGCTGAAAGTGAGTTGTATTTTCATTTAGGGACGTAGTTCCGCCGAGATCACTAGTCCAAAGCAGCCAACCGCTCCAGTATCTTGACGGAAGCCGCCTCGGAGCACCGGGCCAGTTCCCCGCTGGGTTTCAGGTTCTGGTAGTCCGTTAATACGGTGTCCCCGGTTTTTCCGTCGCGCAGGAAGACGGAGATTATGGTAAGCGTTCCCGTCTTTTTGCTCACCCGGCCGGTCACAAGGTAGTCCACGCCCGTCTCCGCGCATATTTTTTTGGCCAAGAGCCTGGTTACGGCAGTGCCGGAGTAATTTCTGGCCGCCAACGCCCTAGGGCTGTAAACCTGGAGACCGGGGCTAAGCACTTTGGCAAGGAGCGCCGCGAATTCCGCCCCAGCTTCTCCGTCAAAGCTCAGGACAGCTATCCTGGGCCCCTTCCCGGCGGAATACAGGGGCTCGTCCGCGGCGGCCGCAGTTTTTACGGGTTCGCTGGAAACCGCCGTATCTTTTAACTCCGGTTCAGGAGCCTCTTTTTTTTCTTTACCGACGACTGGCAGGAGGCCGAATGTGGCGCCGGCGGCAGGCAGCAGGGCCGCGGCTGGCTGGGAAAGCCCGCCTGACTTTCCGCCTTTCCCGGGCTTATCTTTCCTATCCTTCTTATCTTTCTCTTCCCTGCCTTTATCCGGTTCGGCGGGAATTGCGGGATCTTCACCTGGGGTCGCCGGCTCGGCCGGCTTGGTGCCTGAAGGTGTCTCTTCCGGAGGTTTGCCGGCATTGCCCTGTTCCACCGGCTTGGCGGGCTCCTGCCCGGGCTTTACATCGTCCGCCAGCTTCGCCGCCGGAGTTTTGGATGGCGCCTGAGTGCCGACCAGGTCCGCCCCCGCGCCCTGAACATCTTGTGCGGCCAAGCAGCTCGGAAGGCCGGCAAAAACAAAGACTAGTATGGAGCAAATATTCTGTTTTAACCGCATAGTTTTTTAAGCAGACAGCCCGTGAACGGCAAAGTGTCGCGCGTGACATCAATGAGATCGCAAACGCGCCCGACAAAAGTTGCTGGGACGAACCCTACCGGAAGTGGTCGCGCATCATGCGCACCAGGCCTTCGGTGGCCTTGCCGGGGATCTCCTCGCCTTCCCAGTTGATGGAGAAAT
>CAYQJX010000027.1:0-32198 GCA_964417965.1 uncultured Elusimicrobiaceae bacterium | reverse complement strand
ACAGCCACATCCTGCACGTGTACCTGCTGGCCGCCCCCGACGTGCTGGGCGTGCCTTCCTTCATTCCGCTCATCGCCTCGCACAACAAGGTCGTGCGCCAGGTGCTGCGCCTCAAGAAGGCCGTTAACGACTGCTGCGACATCCTGGTGGGGCGCCACATCCACCCGATCACCATGATAGCCGGCGGCTGGACCAAGCTGCCTTCCAAGAAAGAGATCGACACGCAGATAAAGCTGCTCGAGGGCATGGCCGAGGACCTGGGCGAAGTGCTCAAGCTCGCCGCGACCCTGAAGTTTCCGGACTTCCACCGCAAGACCGAGTACGTGGCGCTGGTTTCCGACGACGACGAATACCCGCTCCTCAACGGCGACATCGGGTCTACCGACGGCAAGCGCGTGAGCTACAAGGACTATAAGAAGTCAACCAACGAGTTCATAGACCCGCGCTCTTCGGCCAAGTTCACCAAGTGGTCCGGCAACAGCGTTTTTGTGGGCGCGCTGGCCCGCTTTAACCTGAACGCGCACAAGCTGCACCCCAAGGCCAAGGCGCTCGCCAAGCAGTTGGGCTTCAAGCCGGTCTGCGACAACCCGTTCCTCAACACCGTGGCGCAGGTGGTGGAGATCGTGCACTGCTACTACCACGCGCTGGACATCCTGCGCGACCTCAAGAAGAACGGCCTGGATTACAGCGAGCAGCTTACCGTGGGCGTCAACGAGAAGGGCGTAGTGCCCGTGCGCGCCGGCGACGGCGTGGGCTCGGTGGAAGTGCCCCGCGGCATCCTGCACCACAACTACATCACGGACAAGGCCGGCATGATAAAGCAGGCCAACTGCATTATCCCGACCAACCAGAACGTAAACAACATAGAGTACGACTTCTCTAAGTTCCTGCCCGAGATCCTGAACGAGGGGAAGGATAAGATCCGCCTCAAGCTCGAGATGCTCGTGCGGGCTTACGATCCGTGCATCTCCTGCTCCGCGCATTTCCTCGATGTCACCTTCGTGGAATAAGGAAGTCCTCGCCGCGCTGGCCCCCAAGGGCCGGACGCTGGTGATAACGCTGGGCAGTACGTTAAGGGCCGACGATGGCGTCGGCCCTTACGTTTGCGAGCATGTGAAGTTCAAGCGCCCCGGCCTGCTGCTGCTCGACGCCGGCACCACGCCGGAGAACGTGGCCCAGACCGCCATAAACTGGAAGCCCGACAAGGTGATCCTGGTGGACGCGGCCCATTTTCAGGGGACGGCGGGGGAAGTGCGCGTGATCCCGCTGGAGGCCATCAACCAGAGCACCGCCATCTCCACCCACAGCTTCCCGCTGTCGGTGACGTTCTCCATAGTTAAGGAAGACACCGGCTGCGAGCTGGCGGTGATAGGCGTGCAGGCCAAATCCCTGGATTACCAGGAAGGCCTGTCCCCCGAGGTAGAAAAGACCGCCGCAAAATTAGTAGATTACTTCAACGCTTTATAAAGGAACGATGACTTCTTCTAAAACGGGTATCGGGATCTACGCCTCGCTTTTTCCGGTGGCGGCTATTGTGGGAATGCTGGCCTACAACGTGCACGTCTACGGCGACGCCGCCGTTGGGGGCTCCAACCAGTTTATCCTGCTGCTGGGCGCCGGAGTGGCGGCGCTGGTGGGCTTCTGGCATAAGGTCTCCTATGAGAGCATGCTCTCCCACGTTTCCGGCAACCTTAAGTCCACCACCGGCGCGCTGCTGATCCTGCTGATGGTCGGGGCGCTCTCCGGCGCCTGGCTGATCAGCGGCATCATCCCGTCGATGATCTATTACGGGCTCACTATCCTGAACCCGGCCATCTTCCTGCCCGCAACGCTGCTCATCTGCTCGGTGGTCTCGCTGGCTACCGGCAGCAGCTGGTCCACCTCGGCCACGGTGGGCATAGCCCTGATAGGCATAGGCAAAGCGATAGGCCTTAACGAGGCCATAGTGGCGGGCGCCGTTATTTCTGGCGCCTATTTTGGCGACAAAATCTCGCCGCTTTCCGATACCACCAACCTGGCCCCGGCCATGGCGGGCACCGACCTGTTTACCCACGTGCGCTACATGGTGATCACCACGGTCCCCAGCTATATCGTCACGATGCTGGCCTTTATCGTCATCGGTTTTGTAGTGCCGCCGAGCGGCACCACCGACGCCAGCCAGATAATGGGCGCCATAGAGGGGACTTTCCGCGTGACCCCCTGGCTCTTCGCGGTGCCGGCGCTGGTGATCTTCATGATAGTCAGGAAGACCCAACCGCTCATCGCCCTGATGATAGGGACCCTGCTGGGCGCGGCCTTCGCGCTGGTCTTTCAGCCGCAAGTGGTGGCCAAACTGGCCGGGGTGGAAAAGTTGGGCTTCCTTTCAGCCTACAAAGGCCTTATGGACGCGATGACCGTGAAGACCGCCATCGCCACCAGCAGCCCGGAACTTAACGACCTCTTCTCGTCGAAGGGCATGAAGGGCATGCTCGATACGGTCTGGCTCATTATCTGCGCCATGGCTTTCGGCGGCATCATGGAGGCCATCGGCGCGCTGCACAAGATAAGTTCTACGCTGCTCAGGATGGCCTCCTCGGTCTTCGGGCTGTTCGCCAGCACGGCGGCCAGCTGCGTGGCCGTAAACCTTACCGCTTCCGACCAGTACCTGGCCATAGTGGTGCCGGGCAAGATGTTCGCCGAGCCTTTCAGGGAGAAGGGCCTGGCCCCGGAGAACCTCAGCCGCACGCTGGAGGACACCGGTACCGTGACCTCGGCGCTGGTGCCGTGGAACACCTGCGGCGCCTACCAGGCCAGCGTGCTCGGCGTGGCCACCCTGGACTACCTGCCCTACGCCGTGTTCAACTACGTCAGCCCTATAATGACGCTGATCTTCGCCGGTTTCAATATAAAAATACGCAGACTCGCCGCCAAATAGTAGGAATTCGGGATTAAGTTCTGTGTCACCAAAATTAAGGAGAGAATATGCTCGACAAGATGAAGCAGCTTTGGGAGATGAAGAGGAAGATGGACGAGATCAAGAAGGAGCTGGACGCTATGGAGCTGGCCAGCGAGGATAATTTGGTGAAGGTCACCATCACCGGTTCGCAGGAAGTGCGGAAGGTGGAGATAAAGGTGGAACTCGCCGCCGCCGATAAAGCCAAGCTGGAAGCCGCGCTGACCGAGACCGTTAACCGCGCCGTGCGCGAGAGCCAGAAGGCCGCCGCGCAGAAGATGAGCGCGCTGGGCGGGCTGCCCGGGCTGGGCATGTAAGACCGCGGCCCGCGCCGCGCATAAAAAAACCCGGGCTCGCGTCCGGGTTTTTTTATTTGGGGGGGGTGAGCTATCTGTTGAGCACCCTGTCGAGCCAGCTCCTGTCGGTCTCCCACCTGGCTTTGCTGGTTTCGTTGAAGAACAGGGACGTGCGCCCGCTACCGTCCACCCACACCGCCGCCGTACCTTTTGTTTTGGCCAGCAGGGCGAAAGCTTTTTCCCGGCCCAGCACGGACAGGGCCGCCGAGGCCAGCAGGTCCTCGTTGTCTATGCCGGGGTAATAGATGGTGAGGGCGGAGAAGTCCTGTATGGGATAGCCGGTGCGCAGGTCCAGGATATGGGAATAGAGCTTGCCCTCTATCTCCACGAACATGTCCCGCCCCGACGAAGAGATGACGATGCCGTCCTCGAAACCCATGAGGCCCAGGATCCTGCCCCTTTCCAGGGGGTGCGGCACCCGGTATTTCCACGGTCTTTTGCCATAGACCATCATATTGCCGCCCAGGCGCAGCTGCACGGGGTAGGCGGGGGAGCGTTCCTTGAGGATCTTGTAGGCGCGCTCGAAGCAGTAGCCGCGCAGCAGGCCGCCCAGGTTTATCTGCACCGGGCGGGAGAACCGCACCATCTTGCGCGCGGCGTCCACCTCTACGTACTGGGAACCTATGCCCTGCAGGGCCTTCTTGATATCTTCGTGGCTGGGAAGCTTCTTGCTGGCGGCGGCCTCTTTCCACAGGGGCCAGAGGGGGGCGAAGGTGATGTCGAAAGCCCCTTCGGTAAGGCGGGAATATTCCAGGGCGGCCTGGAGCAGGCGCAGGAACTCGTCGGTGACGGGCACCCATTCTTTGGCGGCCTTCTTGTTGACGAGCGAGGTGAGGCTGTAGGCGTCGCTGTAGCTGAACTCGCCGGAGATGCGCTCCCATTCCGCGAAGATCTCGTCGGCCAGCTGCTTGGCGCCGGGCGTGTGCGGCCCGTAGCCGCGGAACTGCGCGGACACGTTGAGGATGAACGCCTTCTGGAGGAAAGTGGCGGTGCTGCCGCGCCGGGCGCAGCCGCCGCCGAATAGCGCCAGCGCCGAAAGCAATAAGATGGTTCTTTTCATGGCTGAAGTCCCCTGCCTGTTATACAAATACAACTTTAGCCCCCGTCCGTTCAACCGTAATTTAGCCGGCAATAAAAAACCCCGGTGAGGACCGGGGTTTTATCGGGCCGGGCGGCCTGTTATTTAAGCTGGTAGGCGGTGAGCTTTATGGTGTCCTGGCGGTCTTCCGAGATGATCTGCTCGTAGACCAGGCCCACGCCGGGGGCGTAGTAGCGCTCGGCTGAACCGGCTTCGCCGCCGTTGAGGCGGGTGGTGATCTTGAGGCAGCCGTTGTAGACGCCGGCGGGCACGGTCATCTTGGCGTTGAGCGCCGCCACGCGGTTGCGGTCGGAGCCTTCGTTCCAGGTCTGGTTATAGGCCAGGGGGAACGGGATCTCAAGGCGCGGGCCGTAGATGGGGGAATCGGAGGAGCGGATGCCGGTGGGGCCGGCGGCGATGACGAAGTTGGAGACCTTGGGCTTGTTCTTGTTGAAGATGATCATGTTGACGGCGGCGGACTTTTCCGCTTCCGAGTAGCCCAGGAACTCTACCCTTATCACCTTGGCGCCCACGAACTCGCTGGAGGTGTATTCGTACTCGTAGACCACGCGCTTGTTGAGCGGCAGGTAGTCGGCGGCGGGCGTGTCGCTGGTCCTTTCGTCGTTAGGCGAAATGCTGACCGGGGCGGGCACGGTAAAAGTCGGCATGCCCTCCTGGGCCTTGCGGAAAGCCTCGGCCATTACCGGGTCGGTCACGCGCAGCACGTTGCCGACAGCGCCCTGCTGGGCGGCCACAGGCGCGGCCAAAAGTATGGCAAATACAGCTGAATTTAATAAGTTTTTCATAGCAAAAGCCTCCGAAATATAATTTCTGTTATATTCCCGATACTTTGTGCTAAGTTTCGTTTTGGTGGGAGAAACTTAACGCGTCTTCCGGGTGTAAACTGGGAAGAACATCACCGCGCCGGTAGTCTTTGGACTTTTGGGATACCCTTGCGGCTTGTAAGGTACGGAACTACTACCCAACTATCATAGCAAATCACTCCCCCAAAAGTCAAAAAGCTCAGGGGCCCCGCCTAATGGGGACGGAACGCAAAAACGGCGTCTCGCACACCGTGCTCGCGCCTCCCCGTCTCGGTCCTCGCGCTTACGCAAGCTCGGACCTCCGACAGGGTTTTGCTAACCCGTCCCCATTAGGCAGGTCCAGCTTCGCCAAGCTAGAGCGTGTCCAGAGGCGGGGGGGGGCGGCGGGGGTATGCCTTCGCAGGGGCCTCACGAGGGCGAGGCTTGCGTAAGCGCCGAGCCTGAGTGAAAGAGCGAGGCCACGGTGTGGCCGAGCGTACCCGGAGAAGGCATACCCCCGTCGACCCCCTAGGCAGCCCCCTGTAGCGTTGATGTTGAAATGTAATACTTTATACCGGCCACCGTATTTATTAGTATAGAGGAAATGCAGGGACCTATGAACTTTACAGACCTTTATGACCGCTACTTCGGCAAGGTCTACAACTACGTCCGCTACCACGTGCGGGTCCCTGACGAAGCCGACGACGTAACCGGCAGGATCTTTGAAGCCGCGCTGCGCAGTTACAGCGCCTACGACCCGGCAAAAGCCCCGGTACAGGCCTGGCTCTTCACCATCGCCCGCAACGCCGTAATAGACTGGGCCAGGACCAGGAACCACAGGGCCGAAGTCCCTCTGGAAGCCGCCGGGGACCGCGACGGCGGCGAACCCCACCCGGCCGCCGCCCTCGAGCGCAAAGAAGAAGCCGGGCTCCTGCTGCAGGCCGTGGGCGTGCTGGACGAGCGGTCCAGGGACATAATCGCCCTCAAGTTCAGCTCGGGCCTGAACAACCGCGAGATAGCGCAGATGACGGGCCTCGGCGAGAGCAATGTGGGCATACTGGTCTACCGCGCCGTCAAGAAAATGCAGACCTTTATAGAGGGCAGAAAGTTATGAACGAAGCGGAACTGGCGGAAAAATTCAACCTGGAACTCGACGCCGTAATGGCCGGCGCCGAACCCGCCTTCAGCCCCGACCCCGGGGCCATGGCGCTGGCCGCCGCCTTTGTCCGGACGGATTTCAGCGGCGACTCCCTTATTAAGGAAAGCCTGCGCAGTCGCATAGCCTGCCGCCCCGGCCTGCTGGAAGTCCTGCGCGGCCTGCTGGCCAATAATTACGCCCGCGCGGCCTTTGCCGCGGCCGTACTGGTCATCGCCCTGCTGCCGCTCGCCCGCCGCCAGCCCGGGCCGGCCCCGGAAAACGCCCTGCCGCAGGCAGTTTCCCGGTCCGTGGCGGAACTCCCGCCGCTGCCGCCCCCGGTACGGGTTAAGCTGCCGGGCCGCCAGTCCCCCGGCGCGGGACTCTTTGCCTCGCTGCCGATGCCCCGGCTGCAGACGGAGCCTCTGACGGAGTTCCCTATCGGCCCCGCCGGTTCCGGTCTGCCGATGGTGCTGACCAAGGGCCGCCCGATAACCCAGGGTGGCGCCGCCATGGCGGTGCTTGAGACTGAAAGCGCCCCGTTCCCGATAGAGCGGCGGCCCATTTCGCCGGAAGATATTTTTGAGCGCAGGACCTTATAAAGGAAAAGGAGGAGTTATGAAAAAACTCAGACTAGCGGTGTTGTGCGCGGCCGCGCTGGCCGCCCCCGGGCTGCTGCCCGCGGCGGAACCGGGCGCCCCGGGAAAGCCGGCGGCCGAAGCCGCAAAGACGCAGCCGGAGGAAGCCAAAGGCGCGCCCGCCAGGGCGGAGAAGCTGCCGGCGGCGCTGGTAAAGGGCTACCGCGGCACCTCGCTGCCGGTGAAAGGCTCCCAGCTCCTGTTCCTTAAGAAGGGCGACAGGGTGGACGTGCTGGTGACGTTCGACGCCAAGATGTCCGAGGACGGAAAGGAGCGCAAGGAGAAGGTGACCTCCACCTTCCTCCAGAACATCGTGGTGATAAATATGCTGAAGCCCGAAAAAACGGACGAGCTCGGCGCCGTGGAACTGCTGCTGAACCCTGTGGAAGCGCAGTACGCCGCCCTCGCGCTCGGGCAGGGCGACATCACGATCTCCGTCCGCGCCCCCGGCGACACGGAGCTGCACCCGATGGAAATAGCCAGCTTCCGCAGGCTGATAAAATAAGGAGGCCTTATGAAATACCTCTTGACCCTCATGATAGCCGCTGCCGCGCTGGCAGCCCCGTCCGGCCAGGCCCGGGCGGCCGCCGAAGACAAGGCCTGCGCCGTCCAGGACATGCAGCTGTTCTATTACTACCTGTCTCCGACATCGGACGACAAGGTGAAAGAGCGCCTGACGGCCTGCCATCCCGGCAAGACCGTGCTGCGGATGCCTGACTGGCTGCGGGGGAACCTGCCCGTGATGGTGGAGCGCAAGGTCTGGAAGGACCCGGAGGAGGGGGACCTGAGCGAGGCCGCCCTCTGGCAGACGCCCGCCTCCATCCTCTACGAGTTCGCCGATAAGGCCAGCCAGACGCAGAACCCGCTGGAGATAGAGGCCGACCTGCAGGATATGCGCATCCGCTTCAACATGAGCGTGGACCGCCTTTACCGGGCCAACCTCGAGTCCTCTTTCGAGGGCCGCGGCGGTACCATGCTGGCCGTACTGGACTCCGTCAGCCGCGATTTCGACGAGCTGGCCCAGGCCGTGGCCCAGGTGGACCGCAAAGGCTGCGACCTGAAGACCGCGGAACTGCTGCGCCGGGGACGCTCCCTGTTCGGGCTGCTCTTCGAGGCGCCGGGCAAGGGCGCCGGCAGGAAGCCGGCCGCGCGCTACATCCCGGAGGCCCGCATCCTGCCCGGCTACCGCGGCGTCAGCCTGGCCCTGTCCGGCTCCCAGGCGCTCTTCATCGCGAAGGGCGACCGGGTAGACATGCTGGTGACGTTCGACGCCATCATGGGCAACGACACCAGGGAAAAGGTCACGGCCACCATCCTGCAGAACGTGCTGGTGACCGGAGTTAAAAAACCGGCGTCCGCCGGCGAGACCGGGGTGGTGCAGCTGCTGTGCAACCCCAACGAGGCGCAGTACGCCGCGCTCAGCCTGGCCCAGGGCAGCAATATCAACCTGGTCCGCCGCGCGCCGGGGGACTTGGAGATGCGCCCGATGGAGATAGCCAGTTTCCGCAAGCTGATCAAATAGGTGCCTTATGAAAGACCGGGCCGCCAGAAGGATACTCCCCGCGCTTCTGATAGCGCTGGCGGCCCTTTGCCCGGCGTACGGGGAGACGACCAAGCCGGATTTTGGCCTGGATAAAGTAAAGGTCTCCAGCCTGCCCAGGCTGCCCGACTGCAGGATCCCGGAGGTGCCGCTGCCCACCGACACCGGCTACTACTCGGCGGCCGGGCTGCGGCTGTACAGCTCGATCTCCGTGGTGGTGGACGGGGAGGCCGGCCGCGTTGAGATAGAACTGCCTGGCGCCGGGCCCGGCGAGGGGAGCGGGATGTACCGGTCCGCGCTGTTCATAAAGCTCGCCGGGCGGGACTCCGCCCCGGAGCTCTCCTGGGCCGCCGTGGTCTGCGTGGGCGGGCAGTATATGGGCTACAAGGGCGCCAGCCTGGCGCTGCCGGGCAAGGAGGGGGAGTTCTCGGTGCGCGACCATAATTACGCGCTCGGGCCGGTGAAAGGCCTGCTGGGCCGCACCCATCCCTGGCTGGCCAGCGGCACGGGCGGCGACCTGAACCGGCTCTGCTCGCCCGATTTCGCCGGCAGGCTGAAGGCCTATACCGTAAACGCCCTGCCGGGCGCCGCGGGCGGCTTCCGCATCAAGGTCAATCCTTCCCGCAAAAAACTCACCGTCACCTGGGAGAAGAACTCCCGCTGAGCCGGGTCCGGGGATTACCCGGCCGCGGCCTAAGTTGTATAATCTTTACACTATGCACGAATGGGCGCTGGCTGAATCCGTCATCAAGACCGCCGTTGAACACGCGGCCTCCGAAAAATTCAAAAAGCTAAAAGAGACCGGGGTGGTCTTCGGCGAGCTGCAGGCGATAGACAAAGAGATCTTCGCCTTCGCGCTGGAGGAGCTGCGTAAGCAGTTCCCGGCGGCCAAGGACTGCAAATTCAAGATCTCGGTGGAGCCGGCGGCCTTCCGCTGCAAGGCCTGTGCCCACGAGTTCCCGCTCAAGGGCCTGCGCAAGACCAAGGACGAGGCCGAGTTCATCCATTTCGTGCCGGAGATGGCGCACACCTTCCTCAAATGCCCAAAGTGCAAAAGCCCCGACTTCGAGATAGCCGCCGGCCGCGGCGTGGGCATAAGCTATATCAAGGGCGGGCGATGAACATCGACCCCCGCCCGTCGGTGATCGCCGAGCGCCTGAAAGGCGTCAAGCGCGTGATCGCCGTGACCGGCTGGAAAGGCGGCATAGGCAAGAGCGTGACCGCCGCCACGCTGGCCCTGCTGTTGGCGAAGAAGGGCTATAAGACCGGCCTGTTCGACCTGGATTTCGCCGGGGCCTCCGGCCACCTGGTACTCGGCGCGAAAGGGCTTTTTCCAAAAGAGGAGAAGGGCCTGGAGCCGCCGGTGTACGAGGGCGTCAAGTTCATGTCGGTGGTGTTCTTCTCCGAGAACAAGGCCGTGCCGCTGCGCGGCGCCAACGTTTCCGACGCCATCATAGAGCTGCTCGCCATTACGCAGTGGGGGGAACTGGATTTCCTGGTGCTGGACATGCCGCCCGGCATCAACGACGCCGCGCTGGATGTGATGCGCTTCGCGCGGAGCGCCGAGGTGCTGGCCGTCACCGTGCCTTCGGTGCTGGCCCACGACGTGCTGGCCCGCTCGCTGGAGCTGTATAAAAAACTGAAGGTGCCCGTACTCGGCGTTATAGAAAATATGGCCGACCACGGCCGCCCGAAGGGAGCCGACGCCGTGATCCGGCGCGACCCGGGCTTGGAACGGGCGCTGGGCCATCCCGCCGCCCTGCTGAAAACCGCTTTCGCCAGGGACCTGGAGCGCGCGGCGATAAAATTGGGGGTCGTCTGATGCAGCCAGCCGCGGCCATGGACGAGAAAACGAGGAAAGCCCTGCGGCTCAACGCGCTGCTGGCCGCTTCGCTGGGCGCGCTCGCTACCGGCCTGCTCTTTTGGGGAAAGCTGCCTTTCCCGAAGACCGTGGCCTGGTTCAGCCTTTTTTCCAGCGTAACCTATTTTGTCTATTTCCTCGCTTTCGACCTGGTCTGCGCGCGCTGCTATCGCAGCGCCAGCATAGCGCTCAGCCAGTTAGGCGCGGTCATTATCAGCGTTTCCGTGTATTATACCGGCGGCGCCGTTTCCCCGCTGTCCTTTCTCTACCTGGCTATCCTGGTCTCGGAGGCCCTCTACGGCCTGGAGAACGAGTTTACGGTGCCGGCCTGCGCCGGCGGATACCTTGTCGCCTCATGGGGCATTTATTCCGGGCTCCTGCCCAACCCTACGCCCTGGGCCGCGCCCGCCAACGCCAGCCCGGCTTTCCTTTTTATCGTCTCGGCGCTGCTGGTCTCCTACCTGGCGATCACCAAGAACCTCAGCGGCCGGATAATCAACCACCTGCGGGCAAGGATAGAATCCGAGGCGTCCCAGAAAGACGGGCTGCTGCGCAAATTTTCGGAGCTGAACTCCACCTCCCAGCTGGGCGTGCTGGCGCACCGCATAGCGCATGACCTGCGCGGGCCCATAGCCTCCATCTCCGGCTACCTGCAGGTGGAGATGCTCAAACAGAAAAGCCCGGAGGACAAGGAAACGCTGCGGGAGCTGGAAGAAGTGGTGGAGAATATGTCGGAGGCCCTGCGCGGGATAACCCGGTTCGGGCGGCCCGGCGGCGGCAAGATGGAGAGCATACGCCTCTCCGAGTTCGTGGAGACGCTGCTGGCCATAGTCTCTTTTTCCCCGCAGTCCGCCGGCGTGCGCTTTTCTAAAACCACAGGTTGCGAAGGGCAGATGATCTGCGGTTCGCGGGCCGACCTGCAGCAGGCCTATTTCAATATCATGAAGAACGCCATAGAGGCGGTGCGCGACAACCCGGGCGAAAAGACCGTGGAGCTTTCGGCCGCGATCCACAACGGGGACGCCGTTATAACGGTGTCGGACAACGGCCCCGGCATAACCCCCGAGATCATGGCCTCCATCTTCAAGAAGTCGGTGACCACCAAGAAGGACGGCACCGGGGTGGGCATGCTGATAACCCGGGACCTCCTGGCGCGCAACGACGGACAGATAGAGCTGCGCAACCGCAAGGAAGGCGGGCTGGAGGTCATCACCCGGCTGCCGCTCTCCTGACGGGCCGCCTGGCTTTGGAAAATATCATGACTGCAACTTTACGCAACTTCGGGCTGTGCCTGGCCGCCGGTCTTTTTACCGCCGTCTTCCTGCCGGGCGGCGCCGCCGCCTCCGGCTACGAGTTCGACGGCGTGGGCGCGCGCGCCATAGCGCGCGGCGGGGCCGTGATCGCCGACGCGACGGACTGGACGGCCATCTACTGGAACCCGGCCAACCTGGCGGAGGTCAGGCGGCACGAGGCGGGCCTGGAGCTGAAGGCCGGGAAAAGCTATAGCCGCGATGGCAACTCTTTCAATCTCGGTCCATTAGGTAATCCCTTCTCAAAGAAAAAACTGGATTCTTCTTTTTTCTTTGGTTCTGCCGGGTCGGTTCTTCCGATCGATGAGGATTCGACGTTAGGCGTAGGGGTTTACATGCCGTTACTGCAGGGGTCTAAGTTTGGAGATACCGATCCTACCCCTACTTTCTATAACAGCCTGCACTACGAGGGCTTTGCGGCCATAGCTGTAGGAAACGTCTCTTACGCGCGTAAACTTACTGAAAGATTCAGCGGCGCCGCAGGGCTTAACGTAGTTTATGGACGGCTGGAGTCCGAATCCAGGCACGACTTCGCGTTCTCACCCTTTTCAGCATCTGCCGATGTGATAACACAGAAGATGGACGGCAGCGGTTACGGCGTGGAGGCCGTGTTCGGCGGCAAATACGAGATCACTGACCGGTGGTTCGCCGGCGCGGTATTCCGCTCCGGAGCTAAAGTCGAGCTAAAGGGCGAGGCCGAGGCTGTTTCGACTGTGCTGCCTACGGAGAAGAGCGATTTTGAGTTTACATTGCGGCAGCCGCCCACTAGCGGAGTGGGGCTGGCCTGGAAGGACGGTGGACGGTTTACTTTTACTTTCGACTGCACCCAGACCTGGTGGAAAGGCTTCTCTAACGCTACCAAATACGACACACAGGGAACGTTGCTTTTAGATACGCCCAATACTTTCGACTGGAACAACTCCTGGAAATTCCGCGCCGGCGCGCTGTGGAAATACAGCGAGAGCACCGACTACATGGCCGGCTACGCCTACGACACCCCGGCCATAGACGGCGGCAGCATAGATTTTTCCTCAGCGATAGACGTGCCCATGCACCGCTTCTCCGGCGCCGTGAGCCGCAGGTGGGGAAACTTTGAGGGCACGCTGGCCGGGCTGCTGGGCTACAACTCCCGCAATACCGCCGGGGTCAACTACCGCCTGGGCGGCTGGTACTTTATCAGCGAGGGGAAATACCGTTTTTGATTTAGTATTATAGTAGCGTAGCGCAGAAGGAACGGGGTGCGAATCCCCGGCTGCCCCGCAACGGTGATGCCGCAAGGCTAAGCCCGGTCTACTGCAAACCCCGCGCGCGGGGCTCCGAGGGGAAAGACAGGCCTTTTCTCTTCCGGAAAAGGCCTTTTTTATTATGCACAAAGCCGCGTTATATTTTCTTCTCCTGCTGGCCGCCATCCCGGCGCAGGCCGGGCGCGCCGTGTCGCTGATGCCCTCCTACACCGAGATCGTCTTCGAGCTTGGCGCTGGCAAGGAGCTAGTGGGCGTCTCTAATTTCTGCAACTGGCCGCCGGAGACCGCGAAGATAGAGAAAGCCGGCGATTACCTGCGTCCCAACATAGAAAAAGTCTACTCGCTCAAGCCCGACGTGGTCTTTACCGGCGCCTGGGCCGGGGAGTCGGTGGTAAAACAGCTGTCTTCGCTGGGCGTTAAAGTTGTGTCCCTGCCCGAAGAGAAGCGGGTGGCGGACGTCTACTCTACGATAAGGCTGCTGGCCGCGGAATTGGGGCGCAAGGCCGAGGGCGAGGCCCTGGTGCGGAAACTTTCGAAACTGCTCAAGGCGATGCCCGCCGGGCCCAAAAAACCGTTGAAGGTCTACATCGAGGCCGACGCCGGCGGCTGGACCACCGGCTCCCAGTCTTTCCTGTCCGACGCCGTGGAGCGCGCCGGCGGGGAGAACGTTTTTGGCGGTGAGCGGCGGAGCTACTTTCAGGCTACCTGGGAGGAAGTGCTGCTGCTCGACCCGGAGGCGGTGATCCTGCTGGAGGGGACGGAGAAAGAGTTCCTGGCCCGCCCGATGGCCCGGGACCTGGCCGCGGTGAAGGCCGGCCGCGTTATAACCACGCTCAATCGCGACGCGTTCACCCGCCCCGGCCCCAGGCTCTTCACTGAAATTTCCAGGCTCAGAGCGCTGCTCTATGAAAGCAAGTAGCGTCCTCTACCTAACGGCGGCGCTGGCCGCGGCCTGCCTGTTCTCGCTGGCCGCCGGCCCGGCGGGGCTTTCTTACGATATCATCTGGAACCTGCGCCTGCCGCGCACCCTGGCAGCGCTGACGGTAGGCGCCGGGCTGGGACTGGCCGGCGCGCTGTTCCAGGGCGTGCTCAAGAACCCGCTCTCCGACCCGTATATCCTGGGCACCTCCGCCGGGGCCACCGCCGCCGCGGTGTTCTGCTTCCTGGGCGGGATAGAGCGCACGTCCCCGATCTTTTTCCTGGCCGTCTTCACCGGGGCTTTCGGCGCCACTTTCCTCTCCTACTGGCTGGCGCGCCTGGCCGGGCGGCTGTCCGACGCGGCGCTGGTGCTGGCCGGCGTGGCCGTGAGCGCTTTCCTCACCGCGCTGGTGATGCTCACCCTGTCGGCGGCGCGGGAGCGGTCCTTCTCCCTCTTCTACTTTGTGCTGGGCGGCCTGTACCAGGTGGACCCCGGCGTGCTGGCCGTGTCGGCGCTGATAACGGGCGTCTGCGGGGCGCTGGCGCTGGCGCGCTGGCGCGCGCTGGACGCCATGGCGCTGGGCGGAGAGAACGCCTACCACCTGGGCCTGAGCCCCGAGCGCGAGCGGATACTCTTTTTCTCGCTGGCCTGCGCGGCCACCTCGGCGGCGGTGGCGCTGGGGGGGACCATAGGCTTTGTGGGGCTGATGACGCCGCATATAGTGCGGCTGCTCACCGGCCCTTCGGCGCGGACCCTGCTGCCGGCGGCGGCGCTGGGCGGGGCGGCCCTGCTGACGGCGGCCGACGCGGCCGGGCGCACGCTGTTCTCCCCGGCGGAGATCCCGGCGGGCGTGGTGATGGCCCTGGCGGGCGCGCCATTCTTTATGTGGCTGCTCTGGAAAAGCTCCAGGGGGAAGGCATGACCGCCCTTAAGGTTTCCGGCCTGGACTTTTCCTACGGGGCGGCCCCGCTGATAAAGGACGTCTCTTTCGAGCTCCGGCGGGGGGACTTCATGTGCGTGCTGGGGCCCAACGGCTGCGGCAAGTCCACGCTGCTCAAGCTGCTTACGGGTTATATAAAAGCGCGAGCCGGCTCGGTGCGGCTGGGGGGAGAAGACTCGGCCGGCCTGGCCCCGGCGCGGTTGGCGCGCCTGGCGGCGTACGTGGCCAGCGAGACGGCCACGCCCTACGATTTTTCAGTGCGGGAGACGGTGCTGCTGGGGCGCACGGCGCGGGCCGGCCTCTGGCGCGGCTATTCGGCGGCCGACGGCGAGGCGGCCGACCTGGCGCTGGAGGAGACCGGGATAACCAGGCTGGCCTCCCGGTCCATCAATACGCTCTCCACGGGCGAGCGGCAGCTGGCGTTCATAGCGCAGGCGCTGGCCCAGGAGGCCGGGCTGCTGCTGCTCGACGAGCCGACGTCACACCTGGACCTGAAGTATAAATCCCAGATCATGGCCCTGCTGGCGCGGCTGGCGGGCAAGGGGCTGGGCGTGGCGGCGGTGCTGCACGAGCCGGGGCTGGCGCGGCTGGGCTGCAACAAGGCGCTGCTGATGGAGACCGGCGGGGCCTACTCTTTTGGCCCCGTAGCCGAAATGCTCGCCCCGCAAAAACTGGGCCCCGTCTACGGCCTCCCGCCCGACTCGCCTTTGCTTCCCAAGTAACCTACGGCTGGGGTTGTCAGGGGTATTACCCCGCTCACCCGGACTGCAGGGAACCGTTGCGCGGTTCCCCTCAACCGGAGGAACCGGTTGAGGCACTGCGGTGACTATTCCGCTCCGCGTAATAGTCACTCCCTTCCCCAACGGGTGCTCGGGGTAATACCCCTGACAACCCTGAAGCTCCCAAAACAAAAGCAGAACGCGCCCCGTCGGGCGCGTTCTTGTTTTTATATCTATCGAGTCAGTTCACTCGGCGAGGGCTTCCTGCAGCTGGGCGAGGGAGGCAGAGTCGGCCGGTTCGAAGGCGCGCTCTTCCATGTTGAACCTGGGCGCCTCGGTGAGGCTGGCGGGGGCGACGTCGATCTGGCCGTTGATGAGCAGTTCCACGCCGCGCTTGGGCGCCGGGATGACCAGCGACTGGGTGCCGAAGAGGGTGGAGAAGATCTGGGCGCCGGTGGCCTTTATGCGGTCCAGGGATTCTTTGTGGGGGTGGCCATAGGTGTTGTCCTTGCCCGAGGAGATGATGGCCACGCGGGGCTGCACCCGGGCCAGGAACTTGTCGGTGGAAGAGTAGCGCGAGCCGTGGTGCGAGACCTTGAGATAGGTGGACTGCAGACCGGATTTGAAGATGCGCATCATGGCGTTCTCCACCGGGGCTTCGGCGTCGCCGGTGGTCAGGATGCCGTGGCCGTTGTAGTAGAAGCGCAGCACCATGGAACAGTCGTTGATCTCGCTGCTGTCGCGGGTGCGGACGACCTCGCTGCAGGTATTGAGCACTTTAATGGTGACATTTTTGTCCCAGGCCAGGTTCTCGCCGACCTCGGGGAAATGGGTGCGGCAGGCGGGCTCCGCGTCGGCGAGCTCGCGCAGGTTGTTGTCGCCCACGGCGTCTATGTTCTCGGCTTTAGTGTCGTAGAAATTTTTCACATCGAAAGCGGTGAAGACTTTCTTGAGGCCGCGGTAATGGTCGTTGTGGGGATGGGTCAGCACCACATGGTCTATTTTGGTCACGCCTTTGGCCTTGAGGAAATCGTGGATCGGGGCGCCGGAGGGGCCGCCGTCTATAAGCACATTGGTGCCGTTGGGCAACTCGATGTAGGTGGCGTCGCCCTGGCCCACGTTGATGAAGTAGGCGTTGAGCTGTGCCCTAAGGCTGGAGGTTGAGCAGACGAGAAGAGCAGCGGCGAGGCAGAAGCTTTTCATGTAGTCTCCGTTCTTGTGCGTGGGGTTCATCCCCATGACATAGTGTATGGCATGGGCCTTGACTTGACGAGCGTCAAAGGGCCCAGGGGATTAAGGCAATAGACCTATACTTAGACGGTTAATTATAGGCCCTTTGGCCCCGCATTCAGGGCCGTAGGGCCTATGGCCAGCGGGAACCGTTTTGTTAGAATGTTGCTATGGCGTCTATCCGCAACATCGCTGTTCTGCTCTGCCTCGCCGTCGCCCCGTCCCTGGCGCAGGCGCAGTTGCGTACCCTTTCCCCCGGCATTCTCACCCAAAATTTCGATGCGGCGGTCTCCCTTGAAGACCTGGCCGTCCCTCCCGTCGCGCTCACCCCGGCGCCGGTGTTCCGGGCGGGGGATTTTACCGGGATCCCCGAGTTCGCCTTCGCCTACCTCAACGACCTCAACGTCAAGCTCATCGACGCCGCCGCGGAGAGCGTGGACGTGGTGATCTTCAGCATAACCCTGAAGGACAACCCCGAGGCCCTGCTGCGCGCGGCAGGCCGCGGCGTAAAGGTGCGCTTGATCCTCGACGAAGCCCATGTCTACGCCAAGCCAGATCCCCAGGTCACAAGGCTGCTGCAGGCTCCCGGCGTAGAAGTGCGCACCCTGCGCGGCACCCGCGCCTACGGCGTGAACCACAACAAGATCCTGGTCTGCGACAGGGCGGCCGCGGCGGTGGGCTCCTATAACTGGACTTTCGGCGCCACCTTCTCCAACCACGAGAATACGCTGGTGGCCAGGCAGCCCGCGCACGTGAGCGGCTACGTGGACTATTTCGAATGGATGTGGGCCAAGGCCCGCACCCCGGCCCAGGGCCCTTCCCCGGAATTGCCGGAGGGCTACTACGGCCTGCCGCCGCAGGACCCTGCCCCCGCCCTGTCCCTCAACGGCGTTCCCGTGCCGGCCTACCTGTTCTCGCCGGGCTCGCGCAGCGAGGAGCGCCTGGCCGGGCTGATAGACGCCGCCAGGACCAGCGTGGACGCGGTCACTTTTACTTTCTCCTCCAAGACCCTGGCCGACGCCCTGCTGCGGGCCAAACAGCGCGGGGTTAAAGTGCGCTTCCTGACCGATAAGAACATGGGCCGTACCGCCTACCTGGCCAAGTTCGTCTTCGACAACGGCGTGCCGATGCGCTGGGGCATAGGGCGCAACGGCAAAGGCGCCCTGCATAATAAATTCCTGATCCTGGACGGCCGCGTCCTGCAGACCGGCTCCTTTAACTGGACGGTCAACGCCAGCAAGAACTCCTTTGAGAACATGATCTTCACTGGCGACCCGGCCGCGGTGAAGGCCTACCAGGGCACGTATGACTGGCTTTACAACGGCGCCGCGCCCCCGACAGCCGCCGAATTCCAGATAGAACCCGCGGCCGAATAGAACCGCCCCGCTCCCAATGAGAAAGCCCGCTTTTGCGCGGGCTTTTTTATTTACCGTCCGCGCTATTTTTGATACAATGAAAAAGTAGGGTTACCGGGGGGTAACGCCGTACCTTCGTTCATTACCTAATACAGACCGCGCCCCCGGTCTCCTCAGGGAACATATTCAGTGTTGGGAAGGAGATAGTATGACTTCGTCCGGGCAGATCAATAAAAACAATACCGCGCCTGAAGCGGAACACAAGGCGCTGCCGGAAGGCTATGGCACCACCGAGGCGGCCCTGCTGCCCCGCGATCCCAACTGGATGTTCATCTACTGGGAAATAACCGACAATTCAAAAAAGAACGCCTGCAAAGAGCACGGCGAGGATGTTTTTCAGAAAGGCCGGCAGGTTATCCGGGTTTACGACATGACCGAGGTGGACGGCAGCGGGCCCAACCGCTATTTCGACATCCCGGTGATGCTGGAAGCCAAGAGCTGGTACGTGAACGTGCAGGAGAGCGGCCGCGCCTATTGCTGCGAAGTGGGCCTCGTCATGCCCGACGGCAAGTTCATCGGCCTGGTTAAGACCAATACCGTAAACCTCCCCGGCGGGCGCGTGTCGGACGTGACCGACGAGAAGTGGATGTCGGTTTCCGCCGATTTCGACAAGCTGCTGCAGCTTTCGGGCGTGGAATACATCGGCAAGGGCTCGGGAGAGGTCGCCAAGTCCCTGGCCCAGCGCTGGGAGATGCTGCGCGCCGTGTTCTCACGCGCCTCCTCGTGGGGCGTCTCCTCCATGAGCTCGCAGAACCTGCCCAAGCCGCCGGAGCAGGCTAAGAAGTTCTGGCTGGTCGCCGACTGCGAACTGATCCTTTACGGGGCCACCGAGCCCGACGCCTTTGTGACCGTTTCCGGCCGCAAGGTGAACCTGAACCCGGACGGCACCTTCTCCATGCGCTTCGCGCTGCCCGACGGCATAGTGGACCTGCCCGTCAAGGCGATGAGCAAGGACGAGACCGATTCCAGGGAGATAGACATAAAAGTCACCAGGGCTACCACCACCGATGGCAAATAAAGAAAAAGGCTACCTCGCTTTAGTTCTTCACGCGCATCTCCCGTTCATCCGCCACCCGGAGTACGAGGATTTCCTGGAAGAGGACTGGTTCTTCGAGGCGATGTGCGAGACCTATATCCCGCTGCTCGACATCTACGAGCGGCTGACGGCCGAAGGCACGGATTTCCGCGTGACCATGTCCATCACGCCGCCCTTGTGCAACATGATGGCCGACGACCTGCTGCGCGAGCGCTTCCGCCGCTACTACAGCCTGCGCCTGGAGCTCGCCGAGAAGGAAGTGGTGCGCACCCGCAACACCGGCTTCTACGAAGTGGCCAAGATGTACGAGCGCAAGTTCCGCCGCATCCGGGAGCTCTACGAGGATTACTACCACGGCCATATCCTGGAGGGCTTTAAAAAGTTCCAGGACATGGGCAAGCTGGAGATCATCACCTGCGGCGCCACCCACGGCTTCCTGCCGCTGGAGCTGCGCAAAGAGGCCGTGCACGCCCAGATAAAGCTGGCCGCCGACAATTACCGCAAACATTTCGGCCGGGGCCCCCGCGGCATCTGGCTGGCGGAATGCGCCTACAACCCCGGCGACGACGTGTTCCTGCGGGCCCAGGGCATCCGCTACTTCTTCCTCGAGACCCACGGCATCATCTACGGCAGCCCGCGCCCGCGCTACGGCGTGTACGCGCCGGTGTACTGCCCCTCCGGCGTGGCCGCCTTCGGCCGCGACATGGAGAGCGCCCAGCAGGTGTGGAGCGCCGAGACCGGCTACCCTGGCGACAACCGCTACCGCGAGTTCTACCGCGACTTGGGCTACGACCTGGAATACGATTACATCAAGCCCTACCTGCACCAGGACGGCGTGCGCCGCAATATCGGCATGAAGTACTGCAAGATCACCGGCAAGGTGGGCCTCAACGAGAAGGCCCCTTATAACCCGGCCGAGGCGCGCGACCTGGCCGCCAGCCACGCCGGCAACTTCATGTTCAACCGCGAGCGCCAGATAGAGCATCTCAACCACTTCCTCGGCAAAAAACCGATAGTGGTGTCCATGTACGACGCGGAACTCTACGGCCACTGGTGGTACGAGGGTACGGATTTCCTGGAATTCCTCTTCAAGAAGATCCACCACGACCAGAAAACGGTGAAGATGGTAACGCCGAGCGAATACCTCGCCATGCACCCCGACAACCAGGTGGTGCAGCCGTCCATGTCCACCTGGGGCGATAAGGGCTACAACGAGGTCTGGCTCAACGGCACCAACGACTGGATGTACCGCCACCTGCACAAGCAGGTGGAACGCATGGTGGAGCTGGCTAATAAATTCCCGGCGGCCGACGGCACGCTGCGGCGCGCGCTTAACCAGTGCGCCCGCGAGGTGGTGCTGGGCATGTCCTCCGACTGGGCCTTCCTGATGACGGTGGGTACCGCCAAGAGCTATTCCACCAAGCGCTTTGTGGCGCACACGCACCGCTTCAACGGCCTGTACGAGCAGATCATGGGCAACCGCCTGGAAGAAGGCTGGCTCAAGGACCTGGAGTGGCGCGACAATATCTTCCCGGAGATGGACTACAGGGTCTTCTCGACGGAGGAGATGGAGAAAGCCGCCAGGAGCTAGCGCCCGAAGGCGTAAAAAAACCGCGGTCCCAAGGGGCCGCGGTTTTTTTATTGCCCGGGAACGGTTACCGTCTGAGCGCCAGCTCCTCTATCCTGCTGTTGAACCGCTCGATGATGATGCCGGAGAGCGAGTACAGCTCTTTGACGGTCCCCGCCGTCTCCGGCGGCAGTTTGTCGTCCGCCGCCGCGGCGAACAGGTCCATCAGGCAGTTCTGCAGGTGGAAGAGCAGGTCGTGCGAGCCCAGGCCCCGCGCGGCGCGCAGCAGGTCCAGCAGGGGGGCCAGCGTCAGGGGAGAGGGGGAAGCTATGGCCGGGCAGGCTATCCGCATGGCCAGCGCCGCCGCTTCTTCGGGAGCGGGATCGAAGCCCGCCTCCAGGCCGGCCGCTTTCAGCCGCGCGGCCAGGGCGGCCAGCTTGGCTATCTCTTCCGGGGCGCCGGAGCTGGCCCGCAGGAACACTATTTCCGCCGCCTGGCGGGCGTAGATGGCCGCCTGGGCGCGCAGGGGCGCCCAGGAGCCCAGCGCCCTGCCGGGCAGCCGCGCCAGCAGGTAGAGATAGTCGTCGAGGATCTTGAAGATGGCCCCCGAGTGGCTCTGCTTGGCGGCGTCGGCCAGCAGCCAGGCGTAGAGGGTGCGCTCCTCCCAGGAGAAATCCTCGAAGGTAACTTTAAAGACCCCCGGTTCTTTTTCCAGCGCGGCGAGTATGCCGACCGGGGCGCCCAGGGTGAAAAGTTCTTTGAACCGCGCCGCGGCGCCGCTCCCCGAGAAGAACATCAGCGGGAACTCCTCGTCCCGCCGGAGGTAGCAGAAAGCCAGGGAGCCTTCGTGCCCCGGGTCCGGGGACAGCACCTTGCCGCGCAGGCAGAGTATGCCGTCGCGGTTGAGCCGCTCCTCCGTGACCACGCTGCCGCCGGCGGCGCACTCTTCGCCGTGGCAGAGCAGCGACTCCGCTATCAGCAGGGCCGCGGCCTTCTGGCGCGCCAGGGCGTTCTCGGAGATGATCCGCTGGTAGAGCGCCAGGCCGCTGCCGGCTTCGGGATAATTGGAATGGGCCATCTCCAGCAGGGACAGGAAAGGGCGGTCGGCGTTCTCGAAGCCGAGCTCCTTGAGGGTCTCTACCGTGCGGGCCGCGTAGCGCAGGTTCTGTACCGCCTCGATGCGGGAGATGTCCGAGAAGAACCAGCCGCAGCTGGTGAACATGAACATCGCGTTCTTCTGCATCTCCAGCAGTTCAAGGGCGCGCGCCCGCTCGCTCCTCTCCAGCGGCCGCGCGGCGTGGGCGGCGAAGAACGCCTCCTGCGCGGCCAGGGACGGGTCGAGCAGCAGCGAAACGTAGGCGTTGCGCGCCTCCCACGGGGCGCGGAAAAACTTGGCGGCCTCGGCGGCGTACACGTCGGCGGCGGCGTCGCGCAGGCTGTTGGCCGCGGCCCGCAGGGGCAGGCGCCAGTTCAGGCTGAAATTCTCCTCGCGGCCGCAGTCGCAGCCGCCCTTCCAGCGGCGCACCCCGTGGGCGCAGCTCCAGGCGGTGCCTTCTTTGTCCGGGCCGGGCTTTATCCTGGCTTCCCAGACCGGCGGGTTGGCCCGGAGATACTGGCCGAAGTTGATGGGCCTGATCCCGCGCTTGTTGAGCTCGTGCAGGAAGGCGTGGGCCAGGGTCATGTCGCCGAACTTGTGGTGGTGGCCGAAGGTCTCGCCGTCCACGGCCATGCTGACCAGCTGGGGGCCGGTTTTGCCGTGGCGGTAGCAGGCCTCCACCCGGTCGGCGAAAACGGAAGAGTCGCGCGTGAGGTCCTCAAAGGCCGCGGCTTTGGACAGCGGGCCGTCGTAGAAGAAGAGGGCGAGGCTGCGCCCTTTGACCCTGCTGCCGTCGGGCAGGGTGTCGTGCCAGGCGTAGGGGCGGGTGGTGTCGAAAGCGCCGGAGGAGACGTCCTCCCAGTGCTGGGAATCAGGGCCCTTTATCTTTTCGGCCTGGTAGGGCGACAGGATGACGTATTTCATCCCGAGGTCCACCAGCAGGCGCAGCGTGTCGTCGGAGGCGGCCGTCTCGGGCAGCCACATGGCCTCGGGCTTGAACCCGAAGCGGTGCTCGAAATCCATGACGCCCCAAAGGGCCTGGGTGAGCTGGTCCTGGAAGGAGGCCAGCGGCATGATCATGTGGTTGTAGGCCTGGGCGATGGCGTTGGAGTGGCCGGTCTTCTCGCGCGACAGGCGGCCGGCCTGGATGATCTTGCCGTAGTAGAAAGGGTAGTTCTTCTCCAACCACGAGAATAGCGTGGGGCCGAAGTTGAAATTCATGTGCTGATAATTGTTGGCCAGCTCCAGGGCGCGGCCCGAGGAATCATTGATGCGGGCGCAGGCGTTGGGGATATAGCATTCGCGGGCGATGCGGGAGTTCCAGTCGTGGTAGGGCCAGGCCGAGGGCTGCGGGTCCAGCTTGCCGGTCCAGGGGTTCTCGCGCGGCGGCTGGTAAAAATGGGCGTGCAGCGCGAAGAATTTGTCGTGGGAAGCGTGGTGTTTATCCATTAGGTTTAATTATAAATAATGCGTTCCGGCGCTTACAATAGAATTAATACTTTAGCGGGGCGGACCGGACTTCCTCCCTCCGCCCTTTGGGGAAAGGGGGGCCCCGCTTCGGGGGGGAAACCGCGCAACGGTTTCCCTGCGGTCAGCCAGGGCGGAGGGAGGAAGTCCGGTCCGGCCCTTGAAACTAATCCGTTCTTTTAGAGGTAAGAAGTAAGAGCAGGGAAAGCGCAGTATCACAGGCGTCGGGGCCGGCGGTCTTTATGGCCGCTATGGGCTTGCTGGCCAGGAAAGTCAGCAGGAAAGCGTTCTTTGCGGCTTTGAAGGCCGGCGCCGAGAGAGCGTCCAGCAGGGTCCTGAAATTTACCAGGCTGGAATGGGTGCGGGCCGGCCCCAGGGCTGAAAAATCCAGAGTCTCCGGCTCCAGCAGCAGCCGCGTGCCGTCCGCCATTACAACGTCGGCGCGGAAGAAAGTATCCTTCGGCGGTTCGCTGAGGGCCGGCTCGTAGCCGGGCAGGCCGGCCAGCCGCCTGATCCCTTCGAAGACGCTGGCCTTGAGGGCCTCCTGCGAAGCCGGGGGGACCGGCGCGTCGTAGGCGGCGGCGGCGATGAGCCGGATGTCCTCGTACTTCATAAAAACAATAGCGCCGCCCGCCTGGACGTTGAACCCGGTGCCCTTGGGTTCCAGCCTGGCGGCCCTCAGCGGCAGAGGCGGCGGTTTCAGTTCTTCCTCGTCGAACAGGGCCGACGCCAGCCCGGCGGCATCGGCGGCGGCCTTCAGCTTTTCAGCCGCCTCCGGCGTGAGCGCGCGGCCCAGGAAGCCGGGGTTGCGGCGCACGAACTCGCGGGCGGCGTCCTTGTCCGCGAACCCGGAGTCGGACAGGAAGCCCGCCGCGGCCTCCGGGGGAGCGGCGGGATCCTTTAAAGCCAGCGCGAAGCCGCTCACCGGCGCTTCTCCGACATGATGTCCAGGATTATCCGGTCCACCTTGTCCATGCCGAGGCTGGAGATGCGGGAAATATTCTTTATGGTCTCCTCGGGCGAGCGGCCCACGAAGCCTTCCTCGTCCGTGATGCCCTCGCCGTTGGAGGCCATCCAGGCCGCCCGGATGGCGGAGTCGGCCGAAGAGGCCACCTTCAGCGCGCAGCCGCTCTTGGCGCCGTCGCAGAGCATGCCGCCGATGTCGCTAATGACGGTGTTCACGGCCAGGGCCGTCTTGCGGGCGTCCGCGCCGTTGCGCTGCCAGACGATGGCCACGGAGGCGCCTACCCCGGCGGCCACGGCGCAGCCGCAGATGGGGGCGAGCTCGCCGGTAAAAACTTTAATGTAGGAGTTGACCAGGTGGGAGAGGGCGATGCTCTTGAGGATGCGCCGCTCCGGCACGCCGAAAGCCTTGCCGACGATCCAGGGCACCAGCACCGCCACCACGCCCTGGTTGCCGGATTCGCCGCTGGACATCACGGGGACCGGCGCGCCGGCCATGCGGGCGTCGGTGGCGGCCGCGGCGCTGAGCTTGGCGCCGGAGAGGATGTCGCGTTTGAGGTAGCCTTTCTTTATCAGGTCCTCGATATAGTAGCCGACCTTTTTAAGCTTCAGGCCCGCGCCGGCGGCGGCGAGGTTCATCTCCACGCCTTTCTTGATGTAAACGAGTTCCTCCGGGGTCACGCGCTCGGCGGCGAGGAAGAGGTCTTTGAACTTAGCCTTGCGCAGGGCCTCCTTGTAGGGCAGGCGTGTTTTACCGCCGGGGCGAGAGGACTTTATGATGGTCTTGTTGTTGAGCTTGAGCAGGGACACCTGTTTGTGGCTGCCCTCCAGCACGCAAAGCGCTTTGTCCCGCCCCGCCTTTACTTCGGCGGCGATGTAGATGCCGCGGCGGTCGTAGTCCACCTCTATGCGGGCGCGGCCGGCCTTCAGCAGGGCCGAGGCTTCTTTCAGGCGCGCGGCCGGCAGGCCTTTGAATAGTTCGGCGCCGAGCTCCGGCTTGCGCACCACGGCCCCGACGGCGGCGGCGAGCAGGTTTCCCTTCTCGCCCTTGGTGTTGGGGATAGCCACGGCGAGCCCGTTCTTGTAGGTGCCGGGGTCGGTGCGCACGAGGACGGCGTCCGTCTTGCCTTTGAGCAGGCTTCCTGCCGTAGCGGCCGCGAACGCTACCGCAACGGGCTCGGTGCACCCCATGGCGGGATACACTTCATGCTTAAGAACTTCTCTTAAAAGGTTTTTCATGTTAGTTTGTTTCAACTCCTGAAACATATCGCGCAACTTGGGTCTGGCCGGGGTATAACCGGACGGACCCTGTAGCCTATACAAGATTACAATTTTTAGAAAGAAAAATTCTTCTTCCTCGTCCAGAGCGTGAGGGCGAGGCCGGAGAGGATGGCTCCGGCGGCGCCGACCGCAAAGGGGGCGGCGGGGGAGACCCGGTCCCACAGGAAACCGGCCAGCGCGCTGGCGGCGAAGGTGAGAAAGCCCAGCGTGCCCTGGAAATAGCCCATGGCCGACGCCCGGTTGCCGGCGGTGCTGAGGTGGGACACCACGGCCTTGGCTATCCCCTCGTTAAAGGCGCCGTAGAAACCGTAGAGCGCGAACAGGGGCCAGATCATCCAGGGCTGGTCCGCCAGGGCGAAGCCCAGGTAGACGGCGGCGAAGACGGCGAAGCCGAAAGCCATGGTCTTTATCTTGCCCAGCCGGTCGGAGAGCCAGCCGGCGGGGGAGGCCAGCAGGGCGTAGACCAAATTGTAGCCGGTATAGGCCAGGATCACCTGGGTCAGGCTGAAGCCCATGCCCTTTGCTTTCATGATCAGAAAAACGTCGCTGGAGTTGCCCAGCGCGAAGACGGCGTAAAGGGCCACGAAGGTCTTGAAGTCCGCGGTCATGGGCTCGGCCGCCGGGGGCGGGGTGCCGGCGGGCCGGGGCCGGGCGCCTTCCTTTACGAAATAGACCAGTACGCCTACGCCCAGCAGGGCCGGCACGAAGGCCGCCATGAAGATGAACCGGTAATCCGGCTGCGCCGCGCCCATGTAATGTATCATCGCCAGGGCGGTGAGCGGGCCCAGCGCCGCGCCCAGCGTGTCCATGGCGCGGTGGAAGCCGAAGGCCTTGCCCCAGTGCGCCTTGTCGACGGAGCCGGCGATCAGCGCGTCGCGCGCCGAGGTGCGCAGGCCCTTGCCCACGCGGTCGATAAAGCGGGAGAACAGCACGAAGTGCCAGCTCGCGGCCAGCGCGAGCACGGGTTTGGAAATGGCCGAGAGGGAGTAGCCGGCCACCACGAAAGGTTTGCGGACATTGTGGCGGTCCGAGAGGCGGCCGCCGAGGATCTTGACGAAGCTGGCCGTGGCCTCGGCCACGCCCTCTATGAGGCCCACCACCTGCATGGGGGCGCCGAGCACCGAGGTGAGGAAGACCGGCACTATGGGGTAGAGCATCTCGCTGGAGATGTCGGTGAGGCCGCTGACCACGCCGAGGAAAGTGACGTTGCGGCTGAGGCCGCTCCTCATGTCCGTGAAAAAGCTCATGAGATTAATTTTAGCAGAAGGTTGAGCGCCGAGGCGAACAGGAGCGCCGCGGCGAAGTTCATGGCGAAGACCTTGGCCGCGTCCCGCGCGCCCAGCTCGCGCAGCGTGACCATGAAGCTGCCCAGGCAGGGCAGGTACAGGCTCAGGAAGACGCTGGCCACCACGATGGAAGCAGGGGCCAGCGCGAACGGCGCCAGCATGGCGATGGAAACGTCCTTGCGCAGGAAGCCGAGCACCATCACCGAGACGGTCTCCTCGGGCAGGCCCAGCAGGCCGGTCACGGCCGGCCGGAAGAACCGCGCCGCGCCCTCCAGCAGACCGCTGTAGTCCAGCAGGCTGATCACCAGCACGCCGAAGATTATCATCGGCACGGCCTCGGTCAGGAAATCTTTTACGCGGAAATAAAGTTTCTTCGCCAGGATATTGCAGCAGGGCGCCTGGTAGGGCGGGATCTCCAGGAACAGCTCCGGGGTCTCGCCCTTGAGCAGGCGGCTGAGCAGCAGCGAGCTGACGATGCCCGCCGCCGCGATGGCCCCGAAGGCGGCGAGCGTGTATTTAACTCCGTAGGGGGCCAGCAGGCTGAGGATCATGGCCGTCTGCGGCATGCAGGGCGCCAGCCCCAGGGTCAGGGCCGTGGCGATCACCCTTTCGCGCCGGGTCTCCAGCACGCGGGTGGCCAGGATGGCCGGCACCTTGCAGCCGAGGCCCAGCATCAGCGGGATGGTGCCGTAGCCGTGCAGGCCCAGGCGGTGCATGGAGCTGTCGAGCATCACCGCCAGGCGCGGCAGGTAGCCGATGTCCTCCAGCAGGCCCAGCGCCGCGTAGAAGGAAACTATATAAGGCAGCACCGTGACGAAGGGGATATAGAGGCCGGTGGTCAGCAGGCCGAAAGATTCCATCGGGACCGGGGAGGCGCCCAGCAGCATGACCTTGAAGAAAGTCCCGTCCTGCAGGCCGGAGAGGGCCGCGGTGACCAGCGGAATCCAGAGCGACCGGAACAGCGGGTCCAGAAGGTGGTTTATCAAACCTTCGCCGATGAAGCGTATCGTGAAGAAGACGGCCAGCATCACCAGGGCCGCGAAAGGCAGGCCGGTGTTGGGGCGGGAGGTGACGTCTTCGAGCTTCTCCAGCAGCGTGGCGTGCTTGTGGGTTATCTTCTGGCAGGCGGCCGAGATGCGGCCGATAAGGGCCCACTTCTCGTCGGGGTCGGCCGGCACCCCGGCGGGAGCGGGCAGGCGGCCGGCGTTAAAGTCCTCCACGGCGGCTTTAAGGCCGGAGAGGCCTTCGCCGGTGGTGGCCACGAAAGGCACCACGCGCAGGCCCAGCTGGCGCTCCAGGGCCTCGGCGTCTATGTCTACGCCGCGCCGGCGGGCGACGTCCCACTTGTTGAGAAGGATAGCCATCGGGGTCCCCAGGGCGGCCAGTTCCAGGGTGTAGAAGAGGTTGCGCTCCAGGTTGGTGGCGTCGAGGACGTTGAGGATAAGCGCCTTGTCCGGCTGCGCCAGGAGCTCCCGGGCCACTTCCTCGGCCTTGTTGGTGGGAGCGTGGCTGTAGGCGCCCGGCACGTCTACCACGGTAAAGCGTTCGCCGGCGAGCACGGTGTGCCCGGCCGTATACTCTACGGTGGTGCCGGGATAGTTGGACGAGATCACCTCCAGCCCGGTGAGGCGGGAGAAGACGACGCTCTTGCCGACGTTGGGATTGCCGGCCAGCAGCACGCGGCGGGATTTGGTCCTGACTGACACCTTGTCCGCCATGCCGCGGCCCAGGGCGACGCGCGTGCCCATGACCTCCACTACCACCGGCCCGCCCGAGCCCTCGTGCGAGCGCTTGGTGATGTGGCGCCCGGCGTAAAGGCCCATCGCCTTCAGCTTGGCCTGGAAACTCTCACTCCCGGAGACTTCGGAAATATAGCCGGACTCGTTCTCGCGCATGGCGAGCAGGGTGATCGGGGGGGAAGGTTTCACGCTTTCCTCCCGGCCATGGCCTTTCTCGCCGACAGCAGCAGCGCGCGGCGCCCCGGCGCTTTAAGGAACAGGGCCAGCGCGCCCACGCGGCCCAGCGCTTCGGGGCTGAGCGCGTGCTCGGCCCTGCAGGCGTCGCGCTCCGCCAGGCCGGCCGGCATGGCCAGCACTTCCACGAAGAAATCCTTCAGCAGGGCGTGGCGGCCCGCTATCTCGCCGCCGGCCTTAAGCCCCGCGGGGGACAGGCTGACGGCGCCGTAGCGCTCCTGGCTGAGCAGGCCGCGGGCGGCCAGGGCCTTAACGGCGGCGTTCACCGACGGTTTTGAGACGCGCAGCAGGCGGCTGATGGCGCTGGGTTTGGCGGAGCCGGTCTCCCGGGATAAAGTGTAGGCGGCTTCAAGGTAGTCTTCGAGGCTGGAAGAAAGTTTGTTCGGCATGAGTTAGCCTTGGATCAATAAAGTTAGTCTCAACTAACTTTAGCAAAACAAGGGGCCGGGGCGCAAGGGAGCCGGAGGGCTGCGGGCCGCTGGCTAGCTGCAGGCGCCCGTCAGGCAGGGGATGTAAGAAGGGAAGTTGACGACTATAAGGTACAAGGCGCCGGCGGAGGCGGCGAAGATGGCCAGGGAAAGGACCAGGCCGATCAGAGGGTGCCGTTTTATGAATTCCCAATAGATCTGCAGCAGCTGCGCTATGTTTTTCCTCATAATGTCGCTCACCTCAGGGGTTCGGTCAGGTTGGAGAGGACCACGCTGAGGTCCTTCTCGCCGTAGCCGCTATTATAGGATTTAGCGAGCAGGCTTTCCACGGCGGCGGTTACCGGCAGCTCCATTTTCTTCTTCGCTGCCGCGGCCAGCATGAACCTGGCGTCCTTGAGCATGTGCTTGAGCGGGAAGGCGGGCGGGAAGTCTTTGTTGAGGATGTTGTCTTTCTTCATCGCGAAATAGCCGCAGTTCATCGCCGGGTTCTGTTCGAGGGCTTCGAAGACCAGGGCGGGGGCTATGCCCTGGGCTTCGGCCAGCGCGGCCGATTCGGCCAGGGCGGTGGTGAGCTGGGCCACCACCAGGTTGACGCAGAGCTTGAGCGCGGTGCCGGCGGGAGGCGCCCCGGCGTAGACTATCGCCCGGCTCAGGGGCTTCAGTACGGGCGTGAGCTTTTCCAGCAGCTGTTTATCGCCCGCGGCCAGCAGTACCAGCTGGGCTTTTTCCGCGGCGGCCTTTGAGCCGGAGACCGGGCAGTCGAGGAAGCCCACGCCGGCCGTATAGCATTTCTTCGCCAGCGCGGCGGTATAATCCGGCGACAGGGTGCTCATGTTGATCAGGGTGTTGCCGCCGGCGAAGGCGGAGATGACGCCTTCCGGGCCTTCCATCACGGCGTCCATGGCGGCGTTGTCCGCCACCATGGTGATCACCGTGTCGCACATCTTGGCCAGCGCGCGCGGCGTGGAGGCCGCCTGGCAGCCGAGGTCGGCGAACTCCGTGGTGCGCTGACGGGTGCGGTTATAGACCGACACCTGGAAGCCGGCCCTGAAGAGGTTGAGGGCCATGGCCCTGCCCATGATGCCGAGGCCGATAAAACCTATCCGGGGGGGAACGCTCATAGTAAGCTCCTTATTCTAAAATCTGAGGCTGCGTACTTCCTTCTCCGTCAGCTCTCGCCAGCTCCCGGGCTCCAGCCCGTCGAAGGTGAGCGGGCCTATGGCCCGCCGCAACAGGCGCAGCACGGGAAAGCCTACCGCCGCCAGCATCCTGCGCACCTGGCGGTTGCGGCCCTCTTTAAGCACCAGCTCCGCCCACGAGGTGGGTACGGTCTTGCGGAAGCGGACCGGGGGGACCCTCGGCGCCAGGCCCGGGTCGGGCAGGAGGCGCGCGCCGCAGGGGAGCGTAGGCCCGTCCTTCAGGGTGACGCCGCGGCTCAGCCCGGCCAGCGCTTCCGCGGTTATTTCCCGCTCCACCTGGGCCCAGTAGGTCTTGGGGGTCTTGTGCCGCGGGTCCGAGATATGGGCCTGCAGGGCCCCGTCCGAAGTCAGCAGCAGCAGGCCCTCGCTGTCGGCGTCCAGGCGCCCGGCGGGGTAGACGCCCTTGGGGAACTTGAAGTCCGCCAGCGACGGGTGGCCGTGTTCCGGCGTGAACTGCGAGAGCACGCCGTAAGGCTTATTGAAGATTATGGTCGTCATCAGGATCGGCGGCCTCCCCGAAAGGCCTCCCTAAATGTTATTATATTTTATCATGAGTTACTCGTTCATCGATAATCAGAAAGATTTTAACGAACTTTGCGTCAAGCTCGCCTCCCATAAGTACATCTCCATAGACACCGAGTCCAACAGCCTCTACGCCTACAAGGAGAAGCTCTGCCTGATGCAGCTCTCCAGCGAGCATTCCAACGCGGTGGTAGACACGCTCGCCGTGGACATCAGTCCCATCCTGCCCATCTTCGCCGACCCGGCGGTAGAGAAGATCTTCCATTCGGCCGATTCCGACATCCGCGTCTTCAAGGCCGCGATAAAATGCTCCTTCGTCAATGTTTTCGACGTGATGGTGGCGGCCAAGTACCTCGGCATCATAAAGTGCGGCCTCGACAACATGGTGAAGGAATTCTTCAAGACGGAACTGAACAAGAAGTTCCAGAAGGCCGACTGGGGCCGCCGCCCGCTGACCAAGGAAATGCTGGACTACGCCAGCTGCGATACCATTTACCTCAAGAAGCTGCGCGACCTGCTGGGCGGAGAGCTGGAGAAGAAGGGGCGCATGGAAGAGGCGATGAGCCAGTTCGCCCAGATCTGCAAGATCGAGCCTACCCCTATGCGTTTCGACGAGTCGGGCTTCCTGACGCTGAAGAGCGCGCGGCAGCTCAACGGGCGCGGCCTGGCCGTGCTGCGCGAGCTCTACATCGCCCGCGAGGTGGCGGCGATAAAGAAGAACACGCCGTCTTTCAAGGTGATCAGCGAGGACCTGATGCTGCGGCTGTCGGTGGCGCCGCGCGAGGGGCTCAATAACCTTTCTATTTTCAAGGGCGTCAGCGGCTATGTGCTGGCCAACCACGGCGCCTGGATCCGCGAGGCGCTGCAGAAGGGCCTGAAGGCGCCGGAATACAACGTGCCGCGCCGGGAGATCTCCCGCGAGAAGCG
Source organism: uncultured Elusimicrobiaceae bacterium (assembly GCA_964417965.1). GTDB lineage: Bacteria > Elusimicrobiota > Elusimicrobia > Elusimicrobiales > UBA9959 > UBA9959. The sequence continues at coordinate 333 of CAYQJX010000027.1, read as the reverse complement.
CGCCTATTTTGAGTCCATCAAGACCCGCTTCAAGACCCTCAAGCTCTGGCGCAAGGAAACGGCGGTCCGCCGCAACATGCTGCCGGAGTCCATCCTGGGCAACGACGTGCTGGAGCGGGTGGCCCTGTCCCAGCCCAAGTCGCTCGAGGACTTGCTGCAGATCAAAGGCCTCGGCGCCGAAAAAGTCTCCCTCTACGGCGCCGACATCCTCGCCTTCGTCAAAAAACACCACCCCAATAAATAGCAAGTTCTGAGTCCCGCTTTCCCATCCGGTTCCACCGGCCCGCCGAGGGTATGCCTTCTCCGGGTACGCTCGGCCACACCGTGGCCTCG
>CAYQJX010000026.1:0-32439 GCA_964417965.1 uncultured Elusimicrobiaceae bacterium | reverse complement strand
AATGTCAACAGATTTAAGCTGCAGAATATGTTTCAATTATACAGGACGGGATAGCGTGTCAAATCCGTGCCGATGTCGATAGAATAGCCAAGAGCCAGCTATAGGTGATGGGGGATGTAAGTGCCTAAAGTAAATTCGGGGGCGGGTCATTAGGCTGTACCATGAATGGGCGGGGTAAATCTAAGGCGGGCCAGGCCGGGTGCGGCGGCCACCCGAGGCAAGACGCTACCGGCCTGGCCTTTCCTTACGGTCTTTGTTGTTTCTGCGCCCCGCCGGTGGCTACAAATCAATAACAGAAAAGACCACCGCGGCGGCCGCAGCAGCGGACGCCGGGGTGGTTTTTTATCAATACGGGGCCACCGGCATAATTCATAAGAACATTATCAGGAACAGGCCCGCGCCGCGAGCGGATTCAGCAGAATCCGCTGGCGAGCGCGGGCAGAATCTGTATATAATAAACTCAGTTCTTTGCAGTGCGCGCGGGAAATAATTTCTGCGGAGTACGGACGCCGAAGGCGGACGGGAGCGGCCGTGCCAAGGCCCACGTTTATTGGGCCGGCCGGCCGCGCAAAAGGAGGTAGTTGTAAGATGCAGACCTCCTTGGGAGCAGGTGCAAGGCGCGTTAGTGCCGCCGCCCTGCGAACCCGCTACTTAGCGGCAAGCATGGGCGGCCGCGAAGTGGCCGACCGTGCGGCATCTCGCGGATAAGATCGGCCTACCGCTTCAAAAGACGACAGGGGAGCGGTAATCATGGGGTTTCAGCGGGATGCGTGGCGAAGTATCGTCGAACTTCGACTCTGAGACTCCGGACTTTTTAAGCTAGGGGGCAGATGCACGACCCTCGGTTTTCACAAGAAATTTCAGGTCTAAAAAAACGCCTGGCCGGCATCTTCGCCGCGGCGACGGTCTGCATTCTGGCCGGCGCCCTGGCCTACCACCACCATTACCAGAAAGCCATCCAGAAAGACGCGGCGGACCTGCTGTCGTCCATCCTCCAGGCAAAGACCGAACAGCTGATCTTCTGGCGCAACGACAGGATCAACGACACCAGCTCCCTGCTGGATACCCCGGTACTTTCCATTTTCCTGAACCGCCTGGCGGCGGCTCCCGACGACAAAGAACTGCGCGCCTCCATGCTGGCGCGGCTGGACCGCTACCTTAAGCACAACCGCTACCGCTCGGCCCTCCTGGCCAGCCCGGACGGGCGGATAATCGTCGCCACGGCCAAAGCGGAGAAGCGGCTGGCGCCGCAGACTATCGACCTTATTAAAAAGGCCGCAGGCTCGGGCCGCACGGAACTGGGCGACTTTTACCTGGACCCGGCAGGCAAGCCGCGCCTGGATATCGCCGCCAAAGCCGCCGAAGGCAACGGGAAAAAACTTTTTTTAATACTTGAGATCTCGCCGGAAGACTACCTTTACCCGCTTGTAAAACAATGGCCCACCGTCACGGGGTCCGGGGAGACCACGCTGAGCAGGCGGGAGGGGGACTACGTAGTTTCGCTGGTCAGCCTTCGCAACTCCGAAGAGCCGCCCCTTAAAGCGCGCCGCCCGCTGTCGGAGAAACACCTCCCGGCCGTCCGCGCGCTGCTCGGGGAGGCCGGCGTCTTTCTGAGCCGGGACTATCGCGGGGAAAAAGTGCTGGCCGCGATCGGCATGGTGCCGGGAACCGGCTGGGCGATAGTGGTAAAGATGGACTGGGCCGAGATCATGGCGAAAGCCGGCAGGATCTCCGCCCTGGTGCTGCTCCTTACCGTCTCGCTGGTGCTGGGCGCCGGCGGCTGGGCCTACCTGCTCTTCACGGTACAGGCGGCCAAGTATTCGCGGGCCATAGACGTCGCCACCACCGGGCTGCGCGAAAGCGAGCAGATCTTCGACAGTTTCATGAAGCATAGCCCCATCTATGTCTTCTTCAAGGACCAGGAGATCCGCGCCCTGCGGCTGAGCCAGAACTATGAAACCATGCTGGGCAAGCCGCTCAATGACCTGCTCGGCAAGACCATGGACGACCTCTTCCCGTCCGAACTGGCCAGGAGCATGATCGCCGACGACAAACGGATCATCCGGGAGAGCAAGCCGGTCGTAGTGGAAGAAAACTTTAACGGCCATAACTACCGGACCATCAAGTTCCCCATACAGCTCGAGGGCAAACCGCGCTATCTGGCCGGGTATACTATCGACATTACCGAGCAGCGGCAGGCGGCGGATAAGCTGGAGGCGGCCGCCAGGGAATGGGAAACCACTTTCGGCGCCATCGACGACGTGATCTGGACGCTGGACGCCGAGCACCGCATCATCCGCGCCAACGCGGCCACCGGCAAAGTTTTTCCCCGCGACGCCGCCACCGTGCTGGGACGCCATTGCTGGGAAATAGTGCACGGCACCACGGCGCCCATCCCGGAGTGCCCTGTGCTGAAGGCCGAGAAATCCATGCGCCGGTCAATTCTGGAGTACACCCTGGGGGAAAAGATCTTCGAAGTGGTGGTGGACCCGATCCCCGGCCCGGCCGGAGAATACACGGGGGCCGTACATATTTTACGCGACATAACGGAACGCAAAAAGACGCAATTGGAGATAGAAAAATCCAGCGAAGAACTTAAGAAAACACAGAAGGGCCTCATCAAGAACCTCCGCCTCTACACGGTGCTGGCGGAGATCAACCAGGCCGCGGCCCAGATCAAGGACAGGAAGAAGCTATTCGAGCGCCTCTGCGCCGTAGCCGTAGAGGCCGGCGGGTTCCGGATGGCCTGGATAGGCTATCCGGACAAGGATACCGGCAGGGTGCTGCCGCTCTGCTCGGCCGGAGAGACAGGCGAGTATCTTGACTCCCTCAGGGTGCCTATCTCCGACGTCCCGGGATCCAGGAGCCCCACCGGGGAAGCCGCCCGCACCGGCAGGATCTCCGTGTGCCGGGACGTGGCGACGGACCCGTACATGGCCCCCTGGAGGGATAAAGCCATAAAGATGGGCTACCGCTCCTATGCGGCCGTACCGCTGGTGGAGTCGGGAAAAGTTTCGGCCATACTGAACCTCTACTCGGCCGACGCGGATTTCTTCTCGCAGGAAGAGCTCAGCCTGCTCTCCGAGATAAAAGCCGACATCTCCCTGGCCATGGCCGCGATCTCCGGGGAAGCCGGCCGCAGCGCGGCCCAGGCCGCGCTGGAACGCACCTCCAGCCACCTCACCCAGGTCATGGAGGCCATGCCGGTGATCCTGTTCACGCTGCGTTTCATGAACGGCAGGTTCCTCACGCAGTGGGTGAGCGGCAACTCCAGGAACGTCACCGGCCACGACCAGGAAGAACTGCTGGCTCCCGGCTGGTTCGAAAACGCCGTCCACCCGCAGGACAAGGACCGGGTCCTGGAGGAAAAGAAACAGGTCTTCAAAAAAGGCAGCATGACCCAGGATTTCAGGGTAAAGAAGAAGGACGGCTCCGGCTACGTCTGGGTGCACAGCCAGCTCAGGGCCGTACCAGGAACCCAGGACCAGATAACAGGCTCCTGGGTAGACATCACGCAGATGAAGGAATCCGAGATCCGCCTGCGGGAATTGCTCAACGGGTGCGTGGAAAAAGGCCCCGACGCGAAACCCTGACCGCGCCGGCTGCCCGGCGCCGCGGGAAACACCCCGTAAATTGCTAAAATTAGTCCGGTACTATGGCCGAAATGCTTAAAGCCGGGCGACGCTCCATACAGAAAGCCGCGGCCGCGATAAAACGCGGCGGCGTCGTGGCTTTTCCCACGGAGACCGTCTACGGCCTCGGGGCCGACGGGCTTAACCCGGAGGCGTGCGCGCGAATTTTCGAGATCAAGGGGCGGCCCCGTTTCGACCCGCTGATCCTGCACGAATGCTCCCCGGCCAGGGCGCGGCGGCTTTTTTCCAGGATCCCGAAGGCCGCGGAAAAGCTCATGGACAAATTCTGGCCCGGCCCGCTCACCCTGGTGCTCCCCAAGTCACGCGCCGTTCCCGATATAGTTACAGCCGGGCTGGGCACCGTGGCGGTCAGGGTACCGGCCAACCGCCACGCGCTGGCCCTCATAAAGGCCGCGGGGCGGCCGGTAGCGGCGCCCAGCGCCAACAGCTTCGGCCGCCTGAGCCCCACCACCGCGGCCCACGTCAGGAAACAGCTCGGCGACGGCCCGGACATCATCCTGGACGGCGGGCGGACCGCCATCGGCGTGGAATCGACCATCATAACCTTCGCCGGAGGACGCCCGGTATTGCTGCGGCCCGGCGGCCTGCCGCTGGAGGAGATAGAGCGGGCGGCCGGAGTTACCGCCGGGCGCGCCGCGAAGGGGAAGACCCCTCAGGCCCCTGGCTGCCTTAAAAAGCATTACGCCCCTCGGGCCAGGCTGACGATCATCAGCCCCGGGGCCGCGGTCAAACCGTCGCCCCGCGCGGCCTACCTCGCCTTCAGCCGTCGGCCCGGGGGGAACTGGGCCGCGGTGCAGGTCCTCTCCCGGTCGGGAGACCTGCGCGAAGCGGCGGCCAACCTTTTCAGGGCGCTGCACCGGCTGGAGAACTCCGGGGCCGGGCGCATCTACGCGGAGAGGGTGCCGCCGCACGGCCTGGGGCGGGCCATAATGGACCGCCTGCGCCGGGCCTCCGCGCGCTAGGATCTATATGAAAAAGAAAGAAGCCGCCATAGAGCTCGTAAAACGCTTCATCCAGACGGACCCCGTGCGGGCGGCGCAGGCGCTGGAGACCCTGCCGCCCCGCGACGCCGCCCAGCTGCTCAAAGAGCTGCCTCCGTCGGTAGCCGCCCAGGCGATGGAGAACCTGCCGCCGCAGGAGGGAGCTGCCCTGCTGGCGGAGCTCAGCCCCGCCGAGGCGGCCGGGGTGCTGCACCGCACCGGCAAATACCACGCGGCGGACATCTTCCGCCGCCTGCCCCCCGAGTTTTCCAAGTCGGTCATCCCGCTGCTTAACGAGGAATTCTCCAGGGACATGGCGGAGATCCTGGCCTACCCGCGCGAGAGCGCCGGCCGGATAATGCACACCGATTTCCTCGCGTTCCGCTCCGACGCCAGGGTAAAGGACGTGATACTGCGCCTGCGGCAGATGGCCAAGAAGCAGCTGCCGGCGGCCACCTACTGCTACGTGGTGGACGGCGGCAACGCGCTGCAGGGCGTGCTCAACATGCGCGACCTGCTGCTGGCCGCCCCCGAAACCCCGGTCTCGGAGATAATGATCAAGGACGTGGTGAAGGTCTCCCCGTTCACGGACCGCGAAAAGCTGGTGGCCATGGTGTCGCGCAAGCATTACCTGGCGGTACCGGTTACCGACGAGAACGGCCGCCTGATCGGCATCGTCAACACCAAGAACATCATCGCCTCCACCGAGGAGGAGGCCTCCGAAGACCTACAGCTGCTCTTCGGCGCCAGCGCCGAGGAACGCGCCTTCTCCACGCCCTGGTTCAAGATCACGCGGCGCCTGCCCTGGCTGACGGTCAACCTGGCCACGGCCTTCCTGGCCGGCGCGGTGGTGGCGCTGTTCGAGGATTTCATCGCCCGCATCGCCGTGCTGGCGGTCTTCCTGCCCATCATCGCCGGGCAGGGCGGCAACGCCGGCACCCAGACGCTGGCGATAGTCATCCGCGGCATGCTGATGCGGGAGATCGCGCCGCACAACGCCTGGCGCCTGGTCAAGACCGAGATCTTCGTCGGCTTTGTGAACGGCACGGTCACCGGCCTCATAACGGCGGGCGCGGCCTGGTGGTGGAAAGGCAACGCCTGGCTCGGCCTGGTGGTAGGGCTGGCGATGGTGGTGAACATGGTCGCGGCCGGCATGTCCGGGGCGCTGATCCCGCTGGCCATGAAGCGCCTGGGCTATGACCCGGCCCACTCCTCCGGCATCTTCCTCACCACCGTCACCGACGTGGTGGGCTTCTTCGCTTTCCTCAGCACCGCCTGGCTGCTGCAGGGCAAACTCCTCTAAAAAATAAAACCGCCGGAGGGTTAAACCTCCGACGGCTGTTGTCCCCGGGACGGGGCCTTAAACCGGGCGCCCGCGCGCGGCCAGGAGCTCCTGGTAGTAAGCCAGGGTGCGGCGGCCCATGATGGCCGTGGTGAAGTTCTCCCGGACCAGCGCCACCGAAGCGGCGGAAAACTTTTCGCGCAGGACCGGGGCCCGCAGCACGGTCTCCAGGCGGGCCGCCAGCGCGGCGGCGTCGCCCGGCGGGAACAGCAGCCCCGTCACGCCTTCCTGCACTATCTCTGAATTCCCCGAAATATCGCTGGCCACGGCCGGCACGCCCATGCAGAGCGACTCCCGGATGCTGCCGCTGAGCGCCTCGCCCTTGATGGCGGCGTTCACGCTGACGGCGGCCGCGGTGAGCAGCCGTTCCACGTCGTCGCGCAGGCCCAGGAACCGGGCCCGGTCCTCCGGCAGGCCGGCGGCGGCGTGGAGGGCCTTCAGTTCTGCGGAATCGGTGCCGCGCCCGGCGAAGACCAGCGCGAAATCCAGGCCACGCGCCCGCAGCCGCGCGGCGGCGGCCAGCAGCACGCGCTGGCCCTTATGCTCGCTGAAATTGCCCACCAGCATCACCACCGGCAGCCCCGGCGGCAGGGCGAGCTCGCGCAGCACCGCCTCGTCGGGAGGCCGGGGGGAGAAGCGCGCCGGGTCCGTGCCGCTGTAGATAGTCCTGACGCGTTCCGGCGCCAGGCCGTAGGCTATCAGCTGGGCGCGCACCGAGCCCGCCACCGCGATGCAGCCGTCGATGAGAGAACTGGTGTATTTCAGTTTGGCGAAAAAGCCGGTAACGATAGGATGAGAAACCCTGCGGGTAAAGACGAAGACCGGCTTGTGCCGGGAGAAGAACTTGGCCAGCAGGCCCATGGCGTGGGCCTTGGGATGGTGGGCCTGCATTACGTCGGGCTGGCGCGCCTCCAGCAGCCTGGCCAGCGCGAGGGCGGCCTTAAGGTCGTAGTCGCGCCGCGGCCTGAAATGCACCACTTCAAAGCCGTCCGCCGCAGCCTTCCGGCCCAGGTCCCCGTCAGCGGGGCAGGCCAGCAGGTTCTCGTGCCCCAGCGAGCGCAGCTCGCGCGCCAGGTAGAGAGCCTGCGCGGCGCCGCCGGACCAGCCGAAGCTTTCGGTAACGTGGAGTATCTTCATTTTAAAAAAGGCTGGCCTTGCGCACTACGCCGCCTATAACGCCGCCCCAGGGCACGGCCCTGGCCGCCAGCGCCGCGGAGAACGCGTCCAGGGCGTAAGGCACGCGGATTATTTCCGCGCTCACCCGGCCGTTGACGCTGAGTATCGCGTACGAGGCGGCGGGGTTGCCGTCCAGCGGGCTGCCCACGCTGCCGGGATTGACCGTCAGGCCGCCGGCCGAGGCTTTGACATAAGGGGAGTGGATATGGCCGCAGAGCACGTTGACGGCCGCGGCCCCGGCGCAAAACGGCACCTCGTCGCTCTCCTCGGAAGCGTGGAAACAGCGGAAGTCAGCCCCGCCCAGCGTAAAGCCGGTTACGGCGGGAGCCTCGGCCAGCCAGGCCCTGGCCTCTCCGTCCAGGGCGGCGGCGGTCCAGGCGGCATGGTCGGCGCCTTCCGTACAGTGGAAATATTTCTCAAGTTCGGCCCGGGGCGTGCCGGAGGCGATATAGCGGTCATGGTTGCCGCGCACGCGGAAGGCGGGGTTGAGCGCCCGCAGGGCGGCCACGGTCTCGGCGGGGAACGGCCCCATGTTGACGGCGTCCCCGAGGAAACAGACCGGGGCCGCGGCCAGGCCCCGGGCGGCAATGTCGGCGGTCACCGCCTCCAGCGCCGGGAGGTTGGCGTGCACGTCAGAGATCAGTATAAGCTTTTCGGCACCCATAAGGTCCTATGCGCGGATAGGTCCAATAACACCGCCCGCCTGGGCCTTTCCGCGCATTACAGGGCCCCCTATTTCTGTTAGATTATAGTATATAGACCGCAGACGGAGAACGCCTTGATGAAAAAAACGCTTTTAGCCCTTACCGCCTTTCTCGCCGCGCTCCCGGCCGGCGCCCAGCAGTTCCAGGACATAGATGTAGCCAGCCTCAAAGCGGCCTCCGCCGCCTCGGCGGCCCCCGCGCCGCAGCGGGGGAATTACTACCTGGACGTCAATTCTTACGATCCCCTGCTCCAACGCCCCTCCCGCCAGGGCGAGAAGCTGCACATCATAGGCGGCAAGATAGAGATCCCCGGCATAGACGGCACCCTCGATTTCGCCAGGCAGTACCGCCAGGCCGGTTACCAGCGCCACGACCTGCAGAGCGACGTGGCCCTGGCCGTCTACACCAAGAACCTCCCCAAAGTCCTTTTCCAGGTGCTCTTCGGCATCGCCGAGGACAACGGCAACCCGGCCGGCGGCACCTACAGCGACATCAACCCCGTGGTGGCGGATCCCGCCATAGCCCTGCCCACCGAGGCCGAGATCCTGGCCCTCGATATTCCCGAGGACGAAAAAGAGCGCATCCTGGTGCAGCTGCGCAATTCCAAGATGCACATAGAGGGCCGCATCAACCCTTTCCGCAAGACGGAAATGCTCAACATGTACAAGCAGATCCTGCTCGAGGAACAGGCGGCCGGCCTGGAGCCTAAATACGGCCTGCCGCACGAATGGAGCCCCGAGTTCATGCAGTACTGCCGCCAGAACGGAGAGATGATCGGCTCCTTCACCAAGCTGCTGACCGCGCTGGCCTCGGGCGTCACCTCCCGCCACTTCAAGACGGGCACCGAAGTGGAGCTCATTAACTTCATCCTTTCCAGGGAGGACGGCTCGGTCACCATGGACCAGCTCTTCCGCCAGAGCTACCGCCTGGCCAACGGCGAGGTCTACCTGGCCATCCTGGCCATTGAGAACATCCTGGGCGACAACTGGCGCCACCCCGAGCGCGACAAGCTGGCCGTCACGCGCAAGCTGGCCAATATCAGCAATTTCTACCAGGGCAAGGGCGACAAGTACGGCGCCTGGTATCACTTCCACGGCATCATGCTCTACGGCTACGTGCGCGGCGGCTTCCGCGCGGCCTTCGTGGCGGCCACGGAGACCGCCGGGTCCCACGTGCTCAACGGGGCCAACGACCAGAACGAACAGCAGGAGGACTACGTCAACTCCATGGGCGGCAAGCTGGGCGCCAAGGTGGCCAAGATAGTAAAGGAAAGGCTCTACCAGGGCTTCGCCCCGGACAAGAATTACTGCGACCCGAACGTCTATCTCGACCTCAGCGAGGATTTCCGCGACCGCATAGAGTACGTGGAGAGCAAGGACTTCAAGGCCGACCTCGACGAGGCGCGCCTGTGGCTCAAGCCGCTGTACCGCGACTACTTCGACTGCCACGTAGAGATCATCTACAACGACTACTCGGGCCAGCTTAACTCCAAGTATATCGTCAAGAAGGACCACGTCGACTTCAAGAAGGGCAAAAGCAAACCGATCCTCCTCAACCCGGTGCACGAACTGGTTAAGGCCCGCGCCTTCATCTCCGGCTGCCTGGCTTCCGAAACCCCGGTGGGGACCAAGGCTTTCGGCGGAGGGGAACTGCCCGTGCGCGGCATCTGGGTGGACGCGCAGTGAGCTCCATCAAAGACGGCTGGCAGCTGATCAAATACTCTACGAGCATCTTCCTGCGCTACCCGGTGATGGTAATGCCGCTCCTCTTCACCTGGCTGTTGTACGCGCCCACCATCCTCTACTTCAAGTACTCCTTTAACTGGGACCCGCTCACCCTGGAGCAGACCCTGCTGGTGGTCCTCGGCATAACCTTCTTCTTCGCCCTGCTGCTGGCCTTCTCGGCCTCCATGCTGCTGGAGCTGATCCAGCAGGCCGAGTCCGGCCGCGAACTTTCCCTCGTCGGGGCTTTCGCTGAATCGCTGGGCTCCAACCTGATAAAAATGCTGCCGATAGTGGTGGTGTGGACCGTCATCTGGTTCATCCTGACGGTCATCACGGCCCTGCTGACGCGCAAGAAGCGCGGTTCCTCTTCCTCCAGCCGCGAGGACGGCCTGAGCGCGGAGAACGCCGCACGCACGCTGGCCGGCGACGGCCGCTTCTCGCTTTCGGCCGCTTTCTTCCGGGCCCTCAACAAGGGCGTACGCATGGCCGTGTTCCTGATCCTGCCGGCCATAGCCTGGCAGAACATGGGCCCGTGGGGGGCGTTCCGGCGCGGCATGCGCATCCTGCGCATGAACATCGGCACCTTCATGACCGGCTTCGCGCTGTCGGAAGTAGCGGCCATGATAGTCTTCATCCCGCCGGCCATCATCCTCTACATCTCCAGCGAGGGCAAGGTGAAGTTCCCGGAGTGGGTCTGGTTCACTACGCTCGCCTACATGGCGCTGGCGTGGAGCTACAGCATCTACCTCGAGCAAATGTTCACGGCCATGCTCTACCTCTGGCACCTCAACTGGGAGAAGGCCATAGGCGCGGCGCAGGCCGCCGGCAAGCCCATCCCCAGGCTCGGCGACGTACGCCAGCCCTGCCTGCTCGACGGCATAAACGATCTGGCGCATTTTCAGGACGGCACACAGCAGCAGAATTAAAGGAGCCTCGCATGCAGAACTTTACTTTCGTAAACCCGACCAAGATATTCTTCGGCAGGGACGTCATAGGCAAACTCGCCGCGGAAGCCGCCAAAGCGGGGAAAAAAGCCCTGCTGGTCTACGGCGGGGGCAGCATAAAGAAGAACGGCGTCTACGAGGCGCTCACAGCGGCCCTCGCGGCCAACGGCATAGCCTTGACCGAACACCCCGGGGTGAGACCCAACCCGGTGCTCTCCCATACCAGGGAGGGGATAAAGAAAGCGCTGGCGGAGGGCTGCGATCTTATAGTGGCGGCCGGCGGCGGCTCCGTCATCGACGAAGCCAAGGCCATAGCCGCCGGGACTAAATACTCCGGCGACGTCTGGGACTTTTTCTCCGGCAAGACCGCCCCGCGGGAGGCCCTGCCGCTGTTCACGGTGCTGACGCTCCCGGCCACCGGTTCGGAGATGAACTCCGGCTGCGTTATCACCAACGAGGCTACGCGCCAGAAATACTCCACCCAGTCCCCCGTGCTTTTCCCCAAAGTCTCGGCGCTGGACCCGGAAACCACGCTGACCCTGCCCCGCCCGCAGATAGCCTACGGCGCGGTGGACGCGCTGGCGCATATCATAGAAGGCTACTTCACCACCAAGGACCGGGACGCCGAGATCACCGACGAAGTGGTGCACGCCCTGGCCAGGTCCATCATCGCCTCCACCGAGCGCATCCTCAAGGACCCCGCCGACTACAACGCGCGCGCCTCCATGATGTGGTCGGCCACGCTGGCCCTCAACGGCCTGGCCACCTGCGGCTACGGCGGGATGAACTTCATCAACCACGCCGTCGAACACGCGCTCAGCGCCATCTACGACATCGCCCACGGCGCTGGCCTGGCCATAGTGATGCCCGCCTGGTTCAAGCACCACCTCGCCACCGACGGCCCCGCGCGGCTTGAAAAGTTCGGCCGCGCCGTTTTCGGCACCGCCTCCGCCGAGGAGACCATAAAGGCGTTCGAGGCCTTCTTCCGCAGGGCCGGCGCCCCGGTGCGCCTGGCCGAGGCCGGCATCCCCGCTGACGCCATCCCGGAAATAGCCGCCAACGCCATGGGCCTCATCCGCCTGTGGGGCATGAAACACGAACAGCCCGAAATAGAAAAGATCCTCCGCAACGCCGTTTGAACCAGAGCGCAAAAAAAGAAAGGCCCCGTTAAGGGGCCTTTCTGTTTTCCTGAGGTAAAGAACTTACCCCAGAATGTACTCCAGGTACTTCGAATACATTTTCACCGCGCGGTCCGCCGAGCGGAATACCGGCAGGCCCAGGGCCTGCGCGTAGGCGCAATACGGCTCGTAGCGGGTACCGGAGCCCACGCAGAACAGCAGCGGCTTACCCGCCTCCCGCGCCGCCTGGGCCGCCCCTTTCAGGAAGGACTTCTCCAGGTCGTCGGGATACTGCCCGCCCTTGGGCAGCGTGTTCATCATCGCCGTCAGCGGGATCATGGAAACTATGGCCCCGGAGAACTCCTCCGCCTCCAGCGCCGACCGCACCACCCCTCCAATAGCGTCGTCGGAAGCCATCGGCGTGATATCCAGCGGGTTCTTGGCGTCCACGATGGAATCCAGCCTGAACTCCTTGAGCGTCTTGTCTATCGCCGCCGCCGTGGGAGCGTGCAGCTCGGCGGTCAGCCTGCCGGCCACCCCGTCGGCCATGCCCGCCGCCTCGAACCCCGCGTTGCTCATGAAGAACGTGTTGCCGTGCTTCACGGGCCGGTCCGCGAAAGAGCAGGCCAGTACCGCCAGGTCGTTGAAATCGTCGAAGGTCTCGGCCACCAGCGCCCCCGCGCTCTCCATGATCAGCCGCGTCACCAGGTAGTCCCCGGCGATAGAGGCGGTATGCCCCATCACGGCCTTCTGCCCCACCACCGTGCGGCCCGCCTTGTAGAGTACCACCAGCTTGCCGCGCGCGCGGGCCTTCTCTATCACCCTGGCCAGCGCGGTGCCGTCTCCGGGCTTGAAGCCTTCCATGTAGACCAGGATCACCTTCAGGTCGTCCTCGTCGGCCAGCCGCTCCACGTAGTCCGGCACCGTCACGTCCTGCTGGTTGCCCACCGTGATGCAGTAGGCGGGCTTGAGCCACGGCATCTTGCTGATCGTGGAGATCACAAAAGCCCCGCTCTGGCTCACGAAGGCCGTCTTGGCCATGTTGGGATTAACCCCCAGCGGGTGCTCCATCTTGTACTCGGGGATAAAGAAAGTGTTTAGCTTCACGTCGTTGAGCACGATGCCCATGGAATTGCCGCCGGAGAGCGCGAAATCCGGGTTCTTGTCCTTGGCGCTGGCGATAGCGTCCACCACCGCGCCGGCCATGCCCTCGGAGCCGGCCTTCTCGCCCATGCCGCCGGAGATCAGCACCACGCCGTTCACCTTGCCCGAGTCGCCGGCCTCGGCCAGCACGCGCGGCACCTCCGGCGAGGGGACCGCCACCACGTACATGTCCACCTTCTCCGGCAGCTGCGCCGGGGAGGCGTAGCATTTCACGCCGTCTATCTCGGCCGCGCCTTCCTTGATGATGTAGGTGCGCTCTTTCGGGAAACCGGCTTTGGTGATATTGTTGAGGATGATGCGCGCCATGTTCATCTTCTTCTCGCTGACGCCCACCACGGCGGCGCTCCTGGTGTGGATGAGCCCGTCCACGCCCTGCCGCGACGGCTTGCGGCGGAGCGCGGTCTTTTTAGCCTTCCTGAAGCGGAGCACGCCGTCCAGCGGAGTCAGTTTGCCCTTCGCGGCCGCCAGCGGGTTAACTTCGAATTCCTCTATCGCCCAGTCCGACCGGCCGCCGTCGCAGAAATGGCGCATCAGGTGGGCGAAGCCTTCCAGCCATTTCACCATCTCCCCGTCCTGCGCCACGCGGCGGCCGCCGCGCACGCTGCCGGAGGCGTAGGCCCAGACCCAGCTTTTGGCCAGGAACGCCGCCCAGGTCTTCTCGTTGAAAGCCAGCTCTACCGGCATCACGGAGGGGGAAGTGCCGGGCTTCAGGGATCTGGTGAGGGCTTCGGCGTTGGTGCCGCCGGGCCCGAGGGTGACCACGGGGCCGAAGGCCGCGTCGGCCCTGGCCCCCAGCAGCAGTTCCTCGCCGAGGGCGAAAGGCGAATGCGGCAGGAATTCCACCAGCATGAAAGCTTCGGCCTCGGGGAACTTGGCGGCCATGGCCCGCAGGGCCTCCTCTACGGCCGCCTGGGTTTTCTCCAGCACTTTCACGCCGCCGGCTTCGGTCTTGTGCAGGGTCTTGGCGGAAACCAGCTTCAGCACTGCCCTGTCCCCGGCGAGGGCGGCGCAGGCTTCGGCGGCGGCCGCTCCGGCGTTCAGGCCGGCGGCAGGGAACACCAAATGCCTGGGCGCGCCGAGCCCGGCCAGCTCCATGACGCGGTAAACTTCGGGCTCGCTCAGGCTCGCGCGCTCCTGCGCCCCGGCGGCGGCCAGCAGTTTTTCTATCTCTTCGTAGTTTTTCATAGGATAATCCAGGAGGTCAGCCGATCTTCTTTACCGCCGTCTTCTGCGCCAACGCCAGGGCCTGCGCCCTGCGCACCAGCCCGGCGCCCAGCGTAAGGCAGTCGGAGGCGGCGGCCCCGGCCGCCAGCTTGAGCGTGCGCTCGAAATCGAACCCTTTCAGGAAACCGAACAGGAAGCCGGCCATGAAAGAATCTCCCGCGCCGGTAGGGCTCTTAAGGCCGGAAAGCCGCGGCGGCTTTATGCTCCACAGCCCGAAAGGGGAAGCCGCGTAGGAATGCGACGGCCCGTCCGTCACGATGAGCGTCTTGAGCCCGCCGCGGGCGTGGCGCTTGAAATAGGCGGCCAGCACGGCGGGGGTAAAAGACCGCCCGGAAAGTTCCTCGAATTCAGCGCGGTTTATTTTCACGCCGTCGGCCCCGGCCGCCACGGCCTCGGCCAGCACCGGCCCGCTGGTGTCGAACATGGTAAAGCAGCCGCGGGCGGCGGCCAGCCTGACCAGGGAAGAGTAAAATCCTTTTTTCAGGCCCGAAGAGACGCGGCCGCAGACGGCCGTAACGCGGTACTCGCCCGCCCGCCGTGCGAACCTGCGCAGGAACCGCTCCTGGCTGGAGGCCGGCACGATAGGCCCTTCCTCGTTGAGGTCGGTGGAAACGCCCGCCCCGTCCACGACGCTGCAGCAGACCCGGGATTCGCCGGCGTTATGCCTTTCGAGGAAAGTTTCAAAACCCTCCCGCTCCAGCGCCTCCTCTATCCAGCGGCCGTTATGGCCGCTGACGAAACCGGCGACGGGGGCCTGCAGGCCCAGCACGCGCAGCGCGCGCGCCACGTTTACGCCCTTGCCGCCGGGCAGCGTGATAGTGTCGGCCAGGCGGTAGATCCGGCCCTTTTCCAGGGCGGGGACGAGCACGGTCTTGTCTACGGCTAAATTAAGGTTGAGGATGAGAGCGTTCATGTTGTAGGGGGCGCCCGGGGCGCCGCAGTTCTAATTTAGCATTTTAGGTAAAAGTTTTGAACCCGCTTTTTGCGCACTTTAGTATAATTTATCTATATGATACGCGCCTTGAAGATCGCGGGGTGGCTGCTGCTCTCCGGCCTGTTCTTACTGCTGGCCGCGGGAGTCGGGCTGAAGCTGTATTTTACGCCCGCCCGCATTAAAGCCGTCACCGCCGACTACGCCTCCAAGAACCTGCGGCGGGAGGTTTCTTTCGACTCGGCCTCCCTGAATTTTTCCGGCCTCTCCATTACAAAGCTCAAAGTTTCGGAATACCCCGATTTCAAGCGGGGGGAATTCTTCAGCGCGGACTCTTTTTCGCTGCGCCCTTCGCTGAGGGCCCTGCTGCAGAAGCGGCTGCAGATAAACTCGGTCTCCGCGGAAGGCCTGCGCATGCGCGTGACGGAAGTGCGCAAGGATACCTATAATTTTTCAGACCTGATAGCCGCCCAGCCCGCGCCCAAACCGGCCCAGGCCGCGGAGAAGCGGCCGGCCGCTCCGCCGCTGGCCATCTCCAGCCTGAAGGTGAAGAATTCCAAATTCACCTACGCCAACGCGGCGGGGGACATGACCGTCACCCTGCGCGACATTAACCTCTCCGCCTCCGGCATCTCCCCCGACGGTCTTTTTCCGCTGGAAGCCGCCTGCGCCATAGACGTGACCTCTCCTTATTTCACCGGCACGGTGCCGGCGCGCCTGAAGGGTCGCGTCTCCATGGGCGGCTGGGACCCGGCCAAAGGCCGCGCCGAAATTGAGAGCGGCTCTTTTTCCCTCGGCGGCGTGAAGGCGGAAGTCAAAGGCTCGCTGACGGGCCTGCTGGAGCCGGACGCCAAGCTCTCCGTCTCGGTGAGACCGTTCTCCACGGCCGACCTGAAGACGGTGTTCAAAGGGCTGCCGGCCAAGGTGCTGCTGCCCGAGATAGACGCGGACGCGGATTTCAAGCTTACGTTCACCGGCGTGAACCTCCGGTCGGTCAAGTTCGCCGCCGGCCCGGTAAAAGGGTCGCTGCGCGGCCAGGCCGCCTGGGAGCCCGCCGTAGACTACGCCCTCCTCGCCGAGATAAAGGCGCAGAGCCCGGAGATGGACACCACCATCCTGGCCAGGAAGGTAAAACAATTGCCCATCCCCCGCGGCTTCAAGCTGCCGCTGGCCGAGCTCTCCGCCACGGTGCTGCTGAAACCCGGCTTCGCCGACATCCGTTCTTTCTCGCTGGAAACCGACGGGCTGTCCGCCTCCGGCCGGGCGCGGGCGGACTACGCCGGCAGCTCCGTCAAAGCCTCCGGCCGCGCCAGGGCGGACATAAAGAACCTGGCCCGGCTGGCCGCCGTGGCCCCCGACCTGGCCGCCGCCTACGCCCCGTCGGGGGGAGCGCTGGCCGAACTGGATTTCTCCTACGGCGGGGAACTGGCGCTGAAAGGCAAGGCGTCGCTCAACGGCCTGGGCGCGACCTACGCCGGCAAGAAGCTTTCCGGCCTTACCGGGACGGTGGAATTCACCAAGGATTCGGCCTCCGCCAAAGCGCTGGAGGGCAAGCTCGACGGCGAAGACCTGAAAGCCTCCTTCACCGCCCGCGACCTGAGCACCCACCCGAAAGCCTCGTTCACGCTGAAGCTCGCCCGCCTGGTCCTGAAGGACCTGCCCGCGGCCTCCGGCGGGGCCCCCGAAAAAAAGCCGGCCGCGGCGCCGCAGTTCTACCTGGACGTCGCCGGCAAGGCCGAGATAGGCTCGGTAGAGCATCCCAATTTCCGCTGCGGCCGGGTAACGGCCAGCCTGGACCTGGTGAACCTTTCGGAAGACCTGAAATCGCTCGACGGCGAGGCCGCGTTCACGGCGGGGCCCGGCAAATTCTCCGAGCTGTACGCCCTGGCCGGCAAGTACAAGGCCGCCAAGGTGGCGCTCTATCCGCTGCTGGTCCTGCAGAAAAGCGCCAAGCTCGCCAAGGTCCTGCGCCTGCCCGACTTCAACAACATAGAGTTCCAGTCGATAGAGGGAGACTATTTTTTCCTGAAGGGCCTGATGAAGATAAACAAGTCCGCGCTGCTCTCCGGCGTGGCCGACGTGGCCTCTTCCGGCACCATCAACCTGCCGGGAGAGAAACTGGACATGAAGATCAACACCACCCTGAAGGAAGGCAGCGGCATCCGCATGAGCGCCCCGGTGGGCATGTACGTGAAGGGCACCTTCGCCGAGCCCTCCGTGAAAGCCGACATGAAATCCCTCGCGGAGCAGCCAGCCATAAAGAAAGCCGTCAACAAGCTGGCCCCTGCCGCCGACAAGCTGCTCAAGGGTCTCTTTAAGAAATGAGAACAAAACTCCTGCTGCTCCTGCCCGCCTGCCTGTTCGCCGCCGCCTGCGCCGGCAGCCGCAAGGAGATCAGGCTCACCACGGAACCCTCCCTGGAACGCGCGTTCGACATCCTCCAGGGCACGCGGCAGGGCAAGCCGCTGCTGAAATTCCTCTACAAGAACCCGGTGCGGTTCGAATACTCCAACGGCACGGGCCTCTGCCACAAGTTCTCGCTCAACACCGGCAAGGTCCTGCTGCCGCAGGAGTACAAGAGCTCCGACCTGCTGCTGGCCCTGGCCCTGGCGCGGGCCGCGCACATCTACCGCATCAGCAAGGAGACCGGTCTGGAGGAGATAATTTCCGAGGAAGAGGAACTGGGCGCCATCTTCCAGGCCAGGCTGGCCCTGGAGATAAACCTGGTGGACGCCGACTTCGGGCGGGAGCGCCACGCCGAAGCCATGAAGACCGCCTTCTGTTCATACGTGCTGGAAAACTCCAGGTACGCCATGGCGCAGGCCCGCAAGGAAGCCCTGAGCCCCGACGCGGACTGCCAGCGCCCGCTGGAGACGCTGGAGAACCAGCGCGTCTGGCTGGAGAAGGCGCGCAAGGCGATCAACGAGGAGAATTTCTACCAGCTCATCTACGAGCGGGACATGGCCAGGGTGCGCAAGGGCGCCATGCCGATCAGCGAAGCCATGAAGAAAGACGCCATGATCCGCGCCATGCCGACGTACGAGGTCTACCGCTACCAGCGCACCTTCTACGACAGGCAGAGCGACATCTTCAGCCGCTTCGAAAAGATCTACGCCCGGGAAATAGCCGCGGACGCGGCCTGGCGGGCGGCCCATCAGGCGGACCTGGACCGGGCGCGCGAGGAATTTTCGGCCTGCGGCCTGCCTGATTAAGGGGGAAGGCGGACCGCATTTTTGATATTATTTTACGTATGAGCACTCAATACGACGTCTGTTTCGTCACCGTCGGGGACAGGAAGACCGCCGAGACCATTACAACCGGCCTGCTGGAAGGCAAGCTCGCGGCCTGCGTGTCGGCCGTGCCCGGAGTGGAATCCTCTTACTGGTGGAAGGACCGCATAGAAAAGTCCTCGGAGATCCTGCTCGTCATCAAGACCCGCCGGGCGCTGCGCGAGGATATCATGCAGTTCGTAAAGCAGCATCACCCGTACAGCGTGCCCGAGACCATCTTCCACGAGATCGACGGCGCCTCCAGGGACTACCAGGACTGGCTGGGCGCCAATACGCTTTTTACGACCAACATCTCCAAAGACAAGGCGCCGGGGGTCAAAAAGGAAATATGAAAAACGTTCTGCACGTCATAGTGGTGGTAGTGGTGGGTTCGCTGCTGGGCATGTTCATCAGCAAGCTGCTCAACATGTGGTTCCCGGCCGGGCAGGTGAACGCCCTCATCAACACGGCCATCAACACCGGCCTCCACCCGACCACCGTGGACCTGAACCTGGTGGAATTCACCGGCGGGCTGGTCTTCAAGTTCAACATCTCCAGCATCATCGGGATCTTCCTGTCCGCCGTGGTCTACAAGCAGCTCGTGAAATGAAGACCCTGATACTGGCCTCCAAGTCCCCGCGGCGCAAGCTGCTGCTCCGGCAGGCCGGGATAAAATACCGGACCATCCCCAGCCATATTAAAGAGGTCACGTCCTACAAGCGGCCGGACCTGATAGTGCGCGAGCTGGCCTACAAGAAAGCCCTGAGCGTGGCCCTCAAGCACCCCGGCTCGCCGGTGCTCGGTTCGGACACCCTGGTCTACTGCAAGGGGGAAGTGCTGGGCAAACCGGACGGGCACAAGCACGCCCTGCGCCTGCTGCGCAGGCAGAACGGCTCCTGGCAGGCCGTACACACCGGCGTGGCGCTGGTCTGGCTGGACAAGGGGCTCTTCCTGGCCGGCAGCGAGGTCACCCGCTGCAAGGCGAGGAAACTTTCCGAAACCGAATTGAAGGGACTGGCGTCTAAACACCATGACAAGGCCGGCGCCTACGCGGTGCAGGACAAGGACGACATGTTCATAGAGAAGATAGAAGGCCGCTTCGACACCGTGGTCGGCCTCTCGATGAACCTGGTCCGCAAATTCATCAAGAAAGCCGAGGCGAACTGATATGCCCGTACACAAGATAAAAAAGACCTTCCACCTGGCCTACGGCCACCGCCTGCTGAACTATAACGGCAAGTGCGAGAACCTGCACGGCCACAACGGCGTGGTGGAGGTGACGCTCAAGGCCGCCGAGCTCAACGGCGAGCGCATGGTGATGGATTTCACCCTGCTCGGCAAAACCATCAAGACCTGGCTCGACGACAGCCTGGACCATAAAGTGATCCTGTGCAAGGCCGACCCGCTGGCCGCCGTGCTGGCGAAAGAAGGCCAGGCCTGCTACCTGACCGACGAGAACCCGACGGCCGAGGTGCTGGCCAGGCTGGTCTTTGACCAGGCTGCCGCCCTGGGCCTGCCGGTAGACGAGGCGGCTTTCTGGGAAACCCCTACCGCCATGGCCCTGTACCGCAGGGATTAAAAGGAACAATCCATGACAGAACCAGCGTCCCATTTTGAGATAGCGATCATCGGCTCCGGCCCGGCCGGCTTCACCGCGGCCATCTACGCCACGCGCGGCGGGGCGTCCACCGCCCTCTTCGGCGGCATGGCCCCCGGCGGCCAGCTGCTGCAGACCATGGAGATAGAGAACTACCCCGGCTTTGTGGACCCCGTCGTAGGGGCCGACCTGATGACCAATATGCTGCGGCAGGTCACCCGGCTGGGCGCCAAAGTTTTCCAGGACTCTATCACCGGGCTGGACCTGTCGGCCCGGCCGTTCAAACTAAAGTCCGGCGGCGGGAAAGAATACACGGCGGACGCGCTGATCCTGGCCACCGGCGCCCAGGCTAAATGGCTCGGGACGCCTTCGGAGGAGAAGTACAAAGGCAAGGGCGTGTCCGGCTGCGCCACCTGCGACGGCTTTTTCTACCGCGGCAAGGAAGTCTGCGTTATCGGCGGGGGAGACACCGCCGCCGAGGACACCCTGTTCCTCACCAAGTTCGCGGCGAAGGTCTACCTGGTGCACCGCCGGGACCAGCTGCGCGCCAGTTTCCGCCTGCAGGAAAAACTGAAGGCCAATCCCAAAGTGGAGATCGTCTACGACCATATCCCGGAGGAGTTCACCGGCGAGACCAAGCTCTCCGCCGTAAACCTCAAGAACGTCAAGACCGGGGCGACCCGCCGGCTGGACGTGACCGGGGCCTTTATAGCCATAGGCCACACCCCGGCCACCGGGCTGGTAAAGGACAAGCTGAAGCTCGACGAGAGCGGCTACATAATCACCGACGAGAAGACCGGGACCTCGGTCCCCGGGGTTTACGCCGCCGGCGACGTGATGGATACGCGCTACAAGCAGGCCGTGGTGGCCGCCGGTACCGGCTGCAAGGCGGCGCTGGAAGCGCTGGCCTTTATAGAAGGCTGCACTAAATAGCGGCCGGCGCCATAGAAAAAGGACGGGCCATGCGGGCCCGTCCTTTTTTATTTCAGCCGCCGCTCAGGCGTGGGGGAGAATGCTGAGTTTGCGCAGGTCGCGGCTGGTGCGGCGGATATTCTTGACGAAGAGGCGCCAGCCTTTAAGCAGGTTCTGGCGCTCCTCCTCGCCGATAAGCGGGGTGAAGACGCGGCTGGAAACTTTAGCCTGCCAGTTGGGGGCCAGCCCCTGCCCGCGCGCCGCGGCCAGGGCGGCGCCCATGGCGGTAGCCTCGGATTCCTCGAGAGGCACTATCCGGGCGCCGGTGATGTCGGCCTGGAACTGCAGCAGCCAGTCTATCTTCGACAGCCCGCCGGAGACCTTCAGCTCCTCTATCTTGAAGCCCTTCTTCTTGACCAGGTCAAAAGCGTCGCCCACCATGTAGGCGATGCCCTCGGTGACGCCGCGCACCACGTCGTATTTGTCAGAATGCTGGGAGAAACCCGCGAAAGTGGTGAAGGTGGTGAAATCCCAGTAGGGCGCGCCCAGGCCGCCTATGGCCGGCAGGCAGTACAAACGGTTTTTGGACTTGCGGCACATGCCGTCCACGTCGCCGATATCGTCGAACATGCCGAATTTCTGTTTAAGCCATTCCAGCGCCGTGCCGGCGGAGTTCACCGTGCTTTCGGTGAAGTAGCAGATCTTCTTCTTGCCCCGGCCCTCCTGCCAGCCGAAGGAATTAAGCAGGCCGCGGATCTTGAGCGGCTTGCGGCCGGTGTTGACCAGCAGGAAGGCGCCGGTGCCGTAGTTGAGCGCGGCGGAGTTGGGGGCCTCGAGGCCGAGGCCGAGCATGGCGGCCTGCTGGTCGCCCAGCATAGCGGTCACCGGGATGCGGCGGCCGGCGGCCTCTACGTGGCCCAGGCGGCCCACGCTGGGCTTTATCTCCGGCAGCAGCGCCGCGTCCACGCCGAAAAGGGACATCAGCTTGGGCTCCCACTTGAGCCGCCGCAGGTTGAAGAGCAGCGTGCGCTGGGCCTGGGAAGGATCGGTGACGAAAACCTTGCCGCCGGAGAGCCGCCAGATGACGTAGGTGGCCACCGGCGCTATCAGCAGGCGCCCCTCCGCCGCGGCCGCTTTTACTTCCGGGTAATTCTCCAGGCACCAGGCGATCTTGGAGGCGCTGTAGTAGGGCGTCTTGTAAAGGCCGGTCAGGTCGTGGATGCGGGTATTGGAAAGGGGGATCTTGCCCAGCAGCTCCAGGGCGCGGCCGTCCTGCCAGCTCAGGGCGGGGGCCAGCGGCGCGCCGGTGGCCTTGTCCCAGAGCACTATGGTGGAGCGCTGGGCCGCGATGCCCAGCGAGGAAACCTCGGCGTCCGGCGGGAGCCGGGCCAGCACGTCGGCGAGGCTGTCGGCCTGGCTGGCGTAGAGTTTTTCCGCGTCGTACTCGGCGCGGCCCGGGGCGGGGTAGGAGGGCTCCACTTTGCGCTGGGCCTTATAGCGGATATTGCCGTCGAGGTCGAAGGCGAGCGCGCGGGAGCTGGAGCTGCCCTGGTCGAGTACGATTATGAATTTTTCCGGCATAGCTGGGGTCAGATCAGGCCCTCTTTCTTAACTACTTTGATGTCCAGGCCGGTCTTCTTAACAGCCTGCTCCAAAAGCTTTTTGCGGGCTTCTTCCTTAAGCCCGGCGCTCTCCAGCACGCTGGTTATGCCGGTCAGGGTCAGCGTGAGCGCGTCCTTGTACAGGTCGAACTGGTTGAGGATCTTTATAACCGCGTCGCGGTCCTTGAACTCCCATTTAGACTGCTTCTTAACCTTCGCGGTATACTGGGAGCCGGAATACTCAGCCCCGTCCTTGGCGGCGCGGGCTATACTGTCGGCCACCTGGTCCAGCTGCGCCTGCAGTTCGTCCATGCGCTCTTTAAGGCGGCCGTAGCGGTCCACCAGGACTTCTATGTTCTCGCCCGGGGCCGGAGCGGGCTGCGCCGCGTTATGGGGCTGCCCGCCGAAGAAGGCGGGGCAGAGGGATTTATAGTCGCACCAGGAGCAGGCCTGCTCGGCCGGCGTTGGGTCGAACTTGAGGCCGCGGATGCTGTCGGCCACGCCGAGCACGCGCTCCCAGAAGCCGCCTATCTCCTTGTCGCCGGCGCGCTCGAAAGAGTATTCCTTGTTGGTCGGCACATGGTAATAGAGCAGCTCGCGGATCTTCACGGCGCCCACGCGGGTGCCGTAGGTCTCGGCGATCTTTTCCTTCAGGCGCGGGTCCATCTCGGTGATCTTCTGGTACATGTAGAGCTGGGCGGGCTCGCGCCGCACGTCCTTGCCGGTCTTGTAGTCTATGATCGTGATCTCGCCGCCGCCCAAATGTTCTATGCGGTCCGAGATGGTGCGCACCAGCAGGCCGTCCACTTCCACGTCGGTGGCGTACTCCACCAGGAACGGCGGGGTAAAGCGCGCGCGGTTATGCTCGTAGTAGGCCTTCAGCATCAGCAGCCCTTTCTGGTAATCGTCGTCGGAGCGCTGCTGCGTGCGGTAGCCTTTTTCCAGGTAGGATTTAAGGTTCCACTCCCGGCGGAAGTCCTCGCAGACCTCCTCGATGGTGGGGAAGGGGGGATTGCGGACGGAGTAGAGGAACTCCAGCGCCGCGTGGATGGCGGAGCCGAAGGCGAAGTAGAACTTGGGCTCCTCCTTGATCTTGTCGATATACTTGAACTTGTACTTGAGGGGGCATTCCTCGTACAGCGACATCTTGGAATAGGAGAAGGCCAGCAGGCCGCTCTTGACGGCGGGGGCGGGCGGGGGGGTTATCTCCCCGAAAAGGCCCGCAGCGGGGGCCGGTTCTTTACTTTTTTTCTTCATACTTTAAAAGCTCGGTCACCCTGTTCTCCGCGAAACCGGTACCGCCGACGGCGGTGAGCACCCGGCCGGTCCAGGGAGCGTAATATTCGTAGATCCACGACGGCATGCCCGCCACGCGGCGGCGGATCTTGACGCAGTCCGTGAACTCCCCGGCCTTCACCTTTACCTTGAGGCCGGTCTGCTCGACGAGGAACTCCAGGCGGCCCTCGGGGGCGGAGGAGGTCCAGGCCTTGCCGGCCTCCAGCGGGTAGCGGAGGATCTTGGTGACGGCGCCCGCATTGGCCTCTATAAAATCCATTTCCGCGAAACTATAGGTCTTCTTCTGACTGCTCACCAGCGACGTGCCGGCGTAAAAAGCGTTCTTTATGACAGCACCTTTGGAGGTATGGTCGGTCACTACCACTTCCTGCCTGGCGTTGCGGCCCAGCGTCTGGGAGTCGCCGTAGGTCCACTTCAGGCCCGGCCCGGCGGGGAAATAGTCGGGGCAGACGAAGATGCGCCGGAACACGTCCTCCGGCATTTTATGAGAGGGATACTCCCTGGCGAGGCGCTCCAGGAGCGGTTTGGACTCCTGGCAGACGCCCAGCTTGAGCGCGTAGAGGCCGGCCGCGGCCTCGAGCGCCTTGGACGCCTCGGGCGCCGTGGGGTTGGCCAGGGCGAAAGTCTTGTATTTTTCCGCGGCCTGGGCAAAGCGGCCCTGGCGCTCCAGCTCGACGGCGTCGCCGTAGCGCGCCGAACAACCGGCCGCCAGCGACAGCAGCGATAAAAGTATTAGTTCCGCCCCTCTGGTACGCATCGTAACCCTATTATATAATAATCGCGCCGCCGCCGTCGGACCCCCCTTAAAAGTTATAATTATGAGATGACAAAACCGGATCTCAGGGATTTTACCAGGCAGGAGCTGGCCAGGGCGCTGGTCTCGCTGGGCGAGAAAGGCTCGCGCATAGACCGGGTCTTCGGCCTGCTGCACAAGAAGGGCGCCACCGCCTTCACCGAGCTGCCCGGCATAGACGAGGCGCTGAAGCAGAAACTGGCCGAAAGATATGAATTTGCCCCGGCGCCCGGGCTGGTTAAGACCGTTTCCGCCGACGGCACGATAAAGCTGGCCTTCACCTTTCCCGACGGCGCCAGGGCCGAAAGCGTGGTGACCTTCAGCAAGGAGGCAGCCTCGGCCTGCGTTTCCTCTCAGGCAGGCTGTGCCTGCGGCTGCGTGTTCTGCGCCGCCGGCGCTGCCGGCCTGAAACGCGACCTTAAGCCATCGGAGATACTGGCGCAGTTCAACGCCTGCCGGCGCGAGGCCGGCCGGCCGCTGGACAGCCTTAAGTTCGCCGGCTCGGGTGAGCCGTGCATGAACTGGGCCGACGTAAAAAGGAGCATCCTGATCCTTTCGGACAACAAGGGCTATAATTTTCCGCAGCTCAAAATAACGGTTTCCACGGTGGGCGTGGTGCCGGTGATAAGGGAACTGGCGGACTCGCACCTGGCCGTGCGGCTGGCGGTGTCGCTGATAACCGCCGACGAGGCGCAGAGGGCAGAGCTGACGCCCGTGGCTAAAAAGTATTCCCTGCGGCAGATCATCGGGGCCGCGCGCTACTACGGCGACCGGACCAAGCGGTCGGTGCTGTTCGACTATATCGTTTTCGACGGGGTCAACGACGCGCCGCAGGACGCGGCCAGGCTGCTGGCCCTGATCAAAGACCTCAACTGCAAGGTGGACCTGACGCTGTACAGCCCGGTCCCCTCGGGAAAGCCGTTCACGCCGGGCAGTTTTGAGAAGGCCAAGGCCTTCCAGGCGCTAATGGCGGAGGGAGGCGTGCGCGCCCACCTGCGCCGGGAAAAGGGAGCGGATATCGCCGCCGGCTGCGGCCAGCTGGGAGCCCAGGCCTGACCGTTCCCGCGGGTTATTGTTGTAAAATATACAAATTGTCCCCATAGCTCAACGGATAGAGCTCCTGCCTTCTAAGCAGGCGATCCAGGTTCGATTCCTGGTGGGGACACTTAAAATTTAGAGGTTAAACACGCCGGGGAGGCCTTCCCCGGTTTTTTTATTTGGTGAGCATCTCTTTGGGATGGGTGAGCGTGCGCCCCTTCAGGAAAGCCTTTATATCCCCGGCGAGATAGAGGCTGCCGGCGACCAGCACCAAGGCGTCGGCTGGCGCCAGCCGCAGGGCGGCCGCCAGGGCTTTACCCGGCGCGGGGATAACTTCGGCGCGCCCGGTGAAAGACGCGGGCAGCAGGCTTTTTAATTTTACCGGGTCCGCGGCGCGGTAGGAGGAGGCGCTGGTAAAAAAAACCGCTTCGGCCGCCGCAGAGAATTTAGAGACCAAAAGCCGCAGCGCCTTATCCTCCATGAGGGACAGCACCAGGTACAGCCGCCGGCCGCGCAAGGCCGGCTCGGCCAGCAGGGCGGCCGCGCCTTCGGCGTTATGCGCCCCGTCGAGGATGAAACCGCGGCCTTTATATTTCAGGGACTCCAAACGGCCGGGGGGGACGGCGCCCGGCAGCGCGGCCGCGGCCTTGTTAAGATTGAACTCTACCCCGGCGAGACCTGCGGCCATGGCGGCGAGGCTCAGCGCGAAAGCGCCGTTCTCGGCCTGAAAATTTCCGCCCCGCCTGACCAAGGGACCAAGATAGGCGGTATAGCTCGACGGCCTGGCGAGCCCGGCGTTAACTGCGGCCGCCCGTCCGGCGATCACTCCCAGGGCCGCCGGCGGAATACGCAGGCCGGCCAGCGCGCAGCAGCCTTTCTTTATGATGCCGGCCTTATGCGCGGCGATATCCTTCAGCCCGGGGCCCAGCAGCGCCGCGTGCTCCAGGCTCACCGACGTAATGCCGGCCGCGGCAGCGTCGGCGGCGTTGGTGGCGTCCAGGCGCCCGCCCAGCCCCGCCTCTATCACCGAGAAGCGCGCCTTCTTCTGCGAAAAATACAGGAAAGCCATGGCGGTGAGCAGTTCGAAGTAAGAAAGCTCCCCGGCAGCGACAGACTCCACTTTCAACAGGCAGGAGAGAAAATCTTTGGGACTTATCTCCGCACCTTCGAGCTTAATACGTTCTCGCGGCCCGGTTATATGCGGGCTGGTGTAGAGCCCGGTACGGTGACCGCAAGCCGTCAGGGCCGCGGCCGTCAGGCAGGCGGAGCTGGTTTTGCCGGTGGAGCCCGTTATGTGTACCACCAGGCCCATGTGTTTTTCAGGGCTGCCCAGCCCGGCTAGGGCGGCCTTTATTTTATCCAGAGAATAATGGGCCGACGCGGCGGGCGGGGGGAGGGAGGCCAGCCAGGCCTGCGCCTCGTCGTAAGTGGCGGGCAGGGGGCGCGCGCCTCCGCGGTCTTTAAGGCCGGCCAGCATTGCTGCGACGGCAAGCCCGGTGGTCGGATGCCGCAGGCCGGGCGCTATTTCCGCCAGCGGCGCCAGCACGAATTCACGCTCGGCCAGGCGCGGGTGGGGCACCTGCAACCCGGGGCCGGTTATCACGTGCCCGCCGTAAAAAAGAATGTCAATGTCCGCCGTGCGCGGACCGTTCTTTACCAGGCGGCGGCGCTTCAGTGTCTTCTCCACGCGCCCGATCAGCGCCAGCAGGCCTTCGGGGGAAAGCCGGGTCTCGCAGACAACGGCCTGGTTGAAGAAAGCGGGCTGTTTGAGATAGTAGAGGGGGGCGGTCTCGTAAACGGCAGACTTCCTGATAACCCGGCAGCCGCTCCGCCCGAGCAGCGCCAGGGCGCGCTCCAGGTTGGCCAGCCTGTCGCCGAGGTTGGAGCCCAGGGAAAGGTAGACCTTCATCGCCCGGCGGCCCTTATGGCGTCGGCCACCAGCATGGCCCGCCGGCAGTCAGTCACGTCATGCACCCGTATCACGTCGGCGCCGGCCGCGGCGCCGGCCACGCAGGCCGCTATGGTGCCGGCCAGCCTTTCATCCGGCTCGCCGCCGGCCAGGGTACCGATGAACTTTTTGCGGGACACGCCGAGGAACACAGGGTAGCCCAGGGCGCGGAGCTCGCCCAGCCGCGCTATCAGCGCCAAGTTATGCTCCAGCGTCTTGCCGAAGCCGATGCCGGGGTCCAGCAGAATGTCTTTAACCCCGGCCTTCTTCAGCGCCGCCGCCCTGTCCGCCAGGAAAGCCCTAACGTCGCCCACCACTTCCTTATATATAGGCGCGGTCTGCATAGTTCGCGGCTGGCCCTGCATATGCATAGCTATGGCGCCGGCCCCTGAAGCCGCTGCCGCCGCTATCATGGCGGGATCGGTAAAACCGGTTATATCGTTTATTATGTCCGCCCCGGCCTTAACGGCCATTATGGCCAGCTCCGGCTTGCAGGTATCTACCGAGACCGGCACCTTAACCCGGCCAGCCAGGGCCTCCAGCACCGGTATAATCCGCTTTTTTTCATCTTCAAGGGATACCGGGGCGCTGCCGGGGCGGGAGGATTCGCCGCCAATATCCAGCATATCGGCCCCCTGTGCCTCCAACTCAAGAGCGTGGGCCACGGCAGCCTGGGTTGAGGCCCATTTGCCGCCGTCCGAAAATGAGTCAGGAGTGACGTTCACTATGCCGCAGATCAGCGTGCGGCCGGGCGTAAATTCCAATCTCTTCATGTGGAGATTCTAGCAATTTAAATTGCCGTGCGCGGACAAATTTATAGTAAGAGACACATCCCTTCATAGGGAGGGGGAGAAAAAAGTGTATGTATTTCAAGCATTTATGCAGAGGGGGGAAAATTACCCCTTGACAAACTATACTATCCTATGCTATACTATATTTGTAGCAAGCTAAGGAGGACATATGATCGCTCAAAGGTACATGCTGCAGAAAGAGTTTAAAGTGTGGATGTGCGCAACCCTCGGCCTGATCAAAGACGGTAAAATGGGCGCCACCATAGCCCGCGCCGACCGCATAAAATTAGCATTAGCCTACACTGGGAAAGGAAGGTAACCAATGAAACCACGCTACCAGATAGTCATCTCTCTGTCGGAAGACGACAACGTAAAACTCCAGCAGCTTAGGGAAGACGGCTACCAGATAGTGGACATCTTCCGCCTCGGCCTAACCGAGGCGGAGGATGCCGTTAAACACCTGGGCAAAAGGAAGGAAAAGCCAGAAAAGGACAAAAACGAGCAGGATAAGCTCTTTTAACCCCCGAAACCACCCCCTGCCGCCGCCCTTCCATACACCACGCAGTAAGAGTCCCCTTACGCCAATACCAGGCTGCCAATGCCCTTTTTGAGGCATAGGTCCTTTGGCCTATGGCGATATAGGAAAGATTGCCCTTTCAAAAACCGGCTTCAATCCGTATAATATGAATATGAAAAACACAAAAGCCGTTTTCTTCATAATCCTGGGAAGCTTCCTGCTGGCGACGGGGTTCGCCTACGCGGGCGAAGCTCTTGACCAGCTTAAAGCCGCTGCCAGCGACGACACGGCCGCCGTGCAGACGCTGCAGGCCGCCGGTGTTGCCAACAATGCACCCCTGACCGCCGGCAAAACCAAAGGCGTAGATCTTGCCGCCCAGATAAAGAGCGGCGGCGTAGTGGCCCCCGCGGTTTCCTCCGCGGCCCCGGCCTCGGACAAAGACAAGAAAAAGCCCGGCGAAGCCGTTAAAGAGTGGATAGGTAAAAATTTCAGCCAGATAATTGCCGCGATCGCGATCGGCTTCCTCGGCTTCCTGGTGCTGGGCACCGGCGGCGGGGCCCTTGCGGTAGGCGCCGCGGCTTTCGGCTTGTTCTACGCGATAAAGAATCTGTAATCCCGAATCAGTTTTCGGAGAAATGATCCACCGTGTATGTGTACAACGCGGTGGATCTTTCTTTCCAGGCGCCGGCCGAGAGGCCGGCTTTCTCTTGGCAGAGCGAAGTGAGGAACTCTTCCTTGGTGTCGAAATGTTCCCAGACCTGCGGCAGGTAGGTGCCTGAGCGCCGCCCGGCGCTGACATAGACGCCGTGCACCCCTTTCTTTACGGCCTCGTGGCCCGTAACCCGCTCCAGCGGGGAAAGCACGGATATCTCTATAGTGATCTTAGCCAGCTCCGCCGCCGTGACCGGCCCAAAACGCGGATCCTCAAAGGCCGCCGCCCCGGCGTAGGCCGTCACCATGTCGGCCAGCGTGCCGCGCGGCTCCAGGCTGCCGATGCAGCCCCGCAGGCGGCCGCCAATATTTAGCGTGACAAAGACCGCCGCCGGCTGGTTGAATTCAGGTTTTATGTTAAGAGCCTGTTCAGGCGTTTTCCCGCCTTTAAGGCAGCCGGCAATGCTGCCCCGCGCCAGGGCTAGCAGCTCCGTCTTCATGGCCGGGCTCAGTGCCAGCGCGCCGTCGGGCTTGGGGGAAGCCTCGGTAAAGAAGCCGGCCCCGTAGCCGACCACGGCGCTGTCGTCGCCGGAAACCTTGCCGGAATGCGTGTACACGGCCAGTTCAAAATCGTTGGCGCCCAGCTCCAGCGCGGCGGCGGCGCCCGCCGTCATGGCGGCCTGGCCGCAGGCGGTAGTGTCGAGATACGCGGAGGATTTTGCCAGCAGCAGACCGTTGGCCAGGCCGAAATACTCCGGGCTGGAGTTGCGCATAGCCTGGCGCAGCGCCAGCAGCACTGAGCGATCCGACATCTCGGCTATATTGCCGGGCGGGTAATGGCTGAGATCTGAGGAAACGCAGAACAGCGCACGGCGGCCTTTCATGGCGCGGCCGATGGCGCGGCCGGCCTCCTCCAGCAGTCCCCCGTCGGAAGTGTTGAACAGGACGGGGACTATCTTAACCTTGTCTCTTTTGAGCGCCTGCAGGAAAGGCAGCTGCACCTCCACGGCGTGCTCTGCGGCGTGGGCGCGGGGGGAAACCTCGAAAAGTTTTTTCTCTTTAAGCAGCTCGGCGCAGAAGTGGGCGTCTATCTCCACCAGGCCGAGCGGGGTCTCGAACGAGCCTTCCGCCGGCAGCGCACCTTTGCCCAGCGCCATGGTATGGCCGGTGGCCAGTATCACCAGGGTGTCGATATCGGCGTTCTTCAGGAAACTGAAGGCGGAACCGGCCGCCGCGCCGGAGTAGGCGTAGCCGGCGTGGGGGGCCAAGAAACCGGTCAGTCTGCCGACGGGGGCTGCACCGGCCTTGAGAAATGAGGCGACTTCAGCCTTCAGCTTGGCGGCGTTTCCCTCGTAAAATTTACCGGCCACGGCAGGTTTTCTGATCATATAGCCCCTCCGGCTCAAATTATACATTTGTTTTCCAACCCCAAAAAAACTAAAATATGCCTACACGGTGGTTGTAGCTCAGCTGGTTAGAGCGCGCGTCTGTGGCACGCGAGGTCGCGGGTTCAAATCCCGTCAGCCACCCCAAAATTTAAAATTCCCGGTTTTGCCCCTCGCCGCGCCTTGCGCGGCGTTGAACTTTTGCAGTTTTTCCCACGGAGATTTAAGTTTAAAAGAAATCCGCTTCCCGCCTATAAAAAAGTTCGAACCGATATTTTTCAATATTTGCAGGTTTTCCGCCGGATTTTCAGCGGCGAGGGTTTCTCCGACGAGACTTACGGCTTTGTAGAAGCCCATCAGCGGTTCGAACCGCTTTGTCCCCTGCCGCGCAAAAGCTGCGAGTTTCATTTCAATTTCCTTTTTTTCATTAATACGCTGGGCCTTACTTTGAGCGTACTCTTCCTGGGTAAGCTTGCCGCCTAGCGTCATATCCAGCAACTGGCCCAGCTCTGAATTAAGGATAACTATTTTATCTCGCAGATTTTGGGCGGCTTCTTCCCCGGCCTGGGCCGCCTTTATTGCTTCCTTTTGTATGTTATCAAGAGCTTCGGCGGCCAGGGCCGGGGGTAAGGAAACTCCTTTTAATATGTCGCGTACCTGCTCGTCTATGCGCTCCTCGCGCACAAAGGGCTGGTCGCAAGCCACGGTGCGCTTGGTGCAATGCAGATAGTTGTGGCCCTTTTGCGTTTCCGTGGTTATATAACAGCCGCAATCAGGACAGCGGAAAACGCCGCGGTAGACATAAGGCTTTAACCCCTTTTTTGCGTGGGTGTGCCTGCTTTTGGCTCTCATTACCGCCTGGCACTTGTCGTATAGCGCCTTGGAGATCAAGGGAGTGTGTTTACCCTCGTATAACTCGCCCAGGTACTTTATGACCCCGTAGTAAAACGGGTTCTTCAGCAGCTTCTGGTAGTTTGAAACCGCCAAGTCCCTTTGGCGCCTCTTAAGCCCCTGGGCGTTCATTGTTTTGCGCAATTCCCGGAGGGGGTATTGGCCGGTAGCGTAAAGCTCAAAGGTGCGCCGGACAAGCGGAGCCATAGACTGGTCCACCACTATGGTATGCGCCGTAGTGTCATTGAGATAGCCAAGCGGGGCCAGGGCGGGGAGAATGCCGTTGCGGAGTTTCTGACGCAGGCCCCGCTTAACATTTTCCGACAGGTTGTCTATGAAGTACTTGGATTGGCCGAAGGCGATGGACAACATGAATTTGCCCTGCGGCGTGGGGTCGAACCAGAAGGTGGGGAACTTGAGTTCCAGTACCTTGCCGATATCTACGAGGTAGATTATCCTGCCGCCGTCTATGCTGTTGCGGGCCAGGCGGTCCGGGTGCCAGGCTATTATGCCCTGCGCGCCGCCCTGCTCAAGGCCGGCCACCATCTCGTTAAAGACCTCGCGGCCCGGCTCCTTGGCCGTTTTGTGCTCGATAAACTCACGGGCAATGGGCAGCCCTTCCTTTTTAGCGTAGTCGCGGAGCTCCGCGAGCTGCGCCTCTATGGATAGGATCTGCCGGTCAGGCTCGTCCGTGGATTTGCGCGCATAAAGGAAATACCGCCTATTAGACTTCTCCATACCTTGCCTCCCCGCTCTTAATTCCGGCTTTGCCCAGCAGGGCTAAGACGGA
>CAYQJX010000025.1:0-38052 GCA_964417965.1 uncultured Elusimicrobiaceae bacterium | reverse complement strand
CCGACGGAGCACCGACGAGATATCTCATGCTCATCTTACGATTAGAAAATGCTCCACCGGCCTGTTTAAGGTGCAGCACGTCGTGCAGGCCGGGGCCGTAGGAGACCAGTTCCACCTTCGGGTGCGGGTAGGCGGCGCAGACCTTCTCCAGCGTGCGCATGAATCGCGCCGCCTCGCCGGTGAAGCTCTTGACGCCGCGGGAGATGTCCGCTCCCTCCAGCATGTCTATGTGGGTGATGGCCAGGCGCGTGGCGGAATTGACGCGCACGGTCTGCAGCGCCACGTTCATCTCGAACTCCCCCACCCGGCGCAGGCGGCCGCTGACGCTGCCCACCTCCCGCCCGGCGGTGTGGTACCGCTCCAGCTTGGCCTTGTCCTTGGTTTCTTTGGCCACCAGCCCCGGCCCCACGCGCGTGACGTAGGGCTTGAACACGGCATAGACCTCCCCGGCGTACTTGGGCCCGAGGCCGGCCTCGCCCATAAAGGTGGAGGCGGTGGTATCGCGCGAGGTGACGAAGGGATACTCGCCGTGCAGGTTGGAGAGCTTCATGCCCTGCGTGCCCTCCAGCAGCATGCGCGAGCCCCGGGCCAGCGCCTTGTTCAGGAGCTCCGGCACGTCCTTCACGTATTTCTTCAGGCGGGGATGGTCTTTGGCGAACAGCAGTTTCTTCCTGTCCACGCGGTCGCGCACGGCGGCGCCCAGGCCGGTGCCGACGCTGCCGATCTTCCCCATCATCCGGGCGTCGGCGCGTTCCGCGGCGGTGTGGCGCGGCTCTATTATCACGACGTGCGGGTCGATGATCAGGCGGTGCCCTGCCCCCGTCAGCTCTATTTCCTTCTCCAGCCAGTCCGGGATCACGTAGGTGCCGGCGCCCAGCACCAGTTTGGCGCGCGGGTTCACAAAGCCGCCCGGCATGGTCTTGAGCGTGTAGATCTTGTCCTTGAAAAAGATGGTGTGCCCGGCGTTAGGCCCGCCGACGCGGATGCAGTAGTCGTAATCCTTCTTTACCGCCAGCCAGGCGCAGATCTTGCCTTTGCCCTCGTCCCCGGCCTGCCCGCCCACGACAATATCGACAGCCATGTTAGTTCTCCTTTGACCGCTGTACGGCCAGCCTGCCGGCCAGCCCCGTATACGACAGGGGCGAAAGTTTGCGCAGCTCTCCCTTTACCGCAGGAGGCACGTCGAGCCCTTCTATGAATTCAGCCAGGCCCGCGGCGGTTACGGCCCGGCCGCGGGTGAACTTGCTGAGCAGCTCGTAGGCGCCGGCCAGGCGTTCCCGGCGCAGGATGGTCTGCACGCCTTCCGCCAGCACCTCCGGATGAGCCAGGAGCTCCCTTTCGCAGGCGGCGGGGTCGACGGAAACGCGGGCGAGCCCGGTCAACAGGGACCGGTACGCCGCCAGGCAATGCCCGAAGGCCGCGCCGAAGTTGCGCTCCACGGTGGAGTCGGAAAGGTCCCGCTGCAGCCGCGAGACCGGCAGCTTGGCCGAGAAGAAACCGAGCAGGGCGTTGGCGAGGCCGAGGTTCCCCTCGGCGTTCTCGAAGTGGATGGGGTTCACTTTCTGCGGCATGGTAGAGGAGCCTATCTCCCCCGCCACGGCCTTCTGGGCCACCAGCCCGGCGGAGATGTAGCGCCACATATCCTGGCAGAAGCCCAGCAGTATGGTATTGGCCCGACGCAGCGCGTCGAACAGTTCCGCGTAGCTGTCATGGGGTTCTATCTGCGTGGTGAAAGGATTGAACTCCAGCTGCGGGCCGGACTTCCCGTTGAAGCCCTCTATGAACTCCCTGGCGAACCTGGGCCAGTCCACGCCCGGGTAGGCGGCGGTATGCGCGTTGTAATTGCCGGAGGCGCCGTTGAGCTTGGCGGCTATGCGGGCGCGCCTGAGCTGGCTAACCTGGCGGTGAAGGCGCGCGTGAAAGACCCGGAATTCCTTGCCGAAGGTGGTCGGCACCGCCGGCTGGCCGTGCGTGCGGGCCAGCAGGGGCGTGGCGGCGTACCGGAGGGCCAGGCCGTCCAGGACCGCCAGCAGTTCTTCCAGCGCGGGCAGGAGCTCGGCGTTAAGGCAGTCCCGCAGCGTCAGGGCGTAGGAGATATTGTTGACGTCCTCGGAGGTGAGGGCGAAATGCACCAGTTCGGAAAGGTCTTTAAGGGAGCTGCGGCGCAGCCGCTCCTTTATGAAATACTCCACCGCTTTCACGTCGTGCCTGGTAGCGGGGACGCCCGGGACCCCCGTATCCTCGATGGCCGCTATGCGGTCAATTTCAGCGGGAGTGAGCCGCGGCAGCCCTTCAAGAAACTCTTTTTCGGAAGATTTAAGGCGCCGCGCCTTCACCCCGGGGGTAGCGCAGAGCTTGGCCAGGTAGCGGCATTCCACCAGCACCCGGTAGCGGGCCAGCGCCCCT
This sequence comes from uncultured Elusimicrobiaceae bacterium, assembly GCA_964417965.1. Taxonomy (GTDB): domain Bacteria; phylum Elusimicrobiota; class Elusimicrobia; order Elusimicrobiales; family UBA9959; genus UBA9959. The sequence goes on along the minus strand of CAYQJX010000025.1, from coordinate 35,646 downwards.
TCCCCCGCCAGGCCGCTGAGACCGCCCAGTTTGGCGGCGTACCTGCCGTCCAGAGGGCTGACCGCGTTCATGTTCCGCTTTCCCGGCATATGGCCTCCAAAAGAATAACCCCTTGTCTGCAATGCAAGACATGGGGTCTTGCAACTAATTTTAACACAAATCCGCCGTCCCGGTAAAACCCCGTTTTGCTACAATATCCGCTATGGAAACAACCCCGGAGGAATGCTCGGTAGTACTGCAGTCGCTGGAGCAGACCTGTGAAACTTTTTTCATTACCGACGCCAGGGGAACGATAGTCTACGTCAACCCCGCCTTTGAGAAGCTCACCGGCTACTCCAGGCAGGAAGCCCTCGGCAAGAACGCCAGCCTGCTCAAGAGCGGCGAGCAGAGCGCCGAATTCTACGGCGAAATGTGGGCCACGCTGAAGGCCGGCCGCCACTGGGCGGGGCGCCTGGTGAACCGCCGCAAGGACGGCTCCACCTATATAGACGAGCAGCGCATCTGCCCCATAAAGGACGCTTCGGGGACCCTGAAGTATTTCCTGGCGCTGCGCCACGACATCACCCGCGAACGGCAGCTGGAAGAGCAGCTCAACCAGAGCCAGAAGATGGAATCCCTGGGCCTGCTGGCCGGCCAGATCTCCCACGACTTCAACAACCTGCTCACCGTCATCATCGGGTCCATGGAGCTGGTCAGCGAGGACCTGAAACCCGGCACCGTGGGCCACAAGCTGGCCTCGGAGATACTCCGCTCCTCCAAGGAGTCCGCCAACCTTATCAAGCAGCTGATGGTCTTCGCCCGCAGGCAGGACGCCAACCCCGTGCTGGTCTCCCTGAACGACCCGCTGCAGGAGCTCAAGGTGCTGCTCGACAGCCTGCTGGGGCACAATATAAAGATCGCCTACGCTCTCGATGAAAAACTTTCAAAGGCCCGGATCGAGCCGGAACAGTTCAAACAGTCTGTCATGAACCTGGCCGTCAACGCCAAGGACGCCATGGGCGGCACCGGCAGCGTCTTGTTAAAGACCTTTAACGCCGGCCCCGAAGGCCTGCCTGCCGGCGTCCCGGCGCGGGCTTACGCCGTGTTCGAACTCTCCGACACCGGCCCCGGCATCCCCAAGGAGATCCTGCAGAAGATCTTCGACCCCTTCTTCACCACCAAGCCCAAGGGCAAAGGCACGGGCCTGGGCCTTTCCTCCGTCTACGGCATAGTGGCGCAGAACGGAGGCTACGTGCTGGCCTCCAACAAGCCGGGAGGCGGCGCCGCTTTCACCATCTACTTCCCAGCCGCCTAGTGGCGGAAATGCCGCAGGCCGGTCAGCACCATGGCCAGGCCCAGCCTGTCCGCGGCCTCTATAACTTCCTTATCCTTTACCGACCCGCCGGGCTGTATGACGGCGGTGGCCCCTATGCGCGCCCCTTCCTCCAGCGCGTCCGGGAAAGGGAAGAAGGCGTCGGACGCCAGCACCAGGACCTCAGGTTTGGGATTAGCCTTTAAGAAAGCCTCGTATTTGTGGCCGGCCATGAAGACAGAGTCCACGCGGGACATCTGGCCGGCGCCTATGCCTACCGTCCGGCAGGTGTCGGCGAAGACTATGGCGTTGGACCGGACGTATTTGGCCGCGGCCCAGGCGAAGCGCAGCGCCTCCTCTTCACCGGGCGTCGGCTTACGTTTAGTCGGGATCTCCCATTTGTCGCCCAGCAGCTTATTATCGTCGCCGCTCACCAGCACTTCTTCTCCTACGGAGCGCAGCACCAGGTGGTCCTTCGGGAAGCTTTCCCATTTGAGCAGGCGGAGATTGGTCTTCTTCGCGAAGATCTCAAGGGCTTTCGGATCATAGTCCGGGGCGCAGATGACCTCCACGAATTTCTTGGCGAGGAACTCGGCTATGCGCCCGTCGAGAGGGCGGTTGACCGCTATGATCCCGCCGAAGGCCGAAAGCGGGTCCGTGCTCCAGGCCCGCTCGAAGGCCTCGGCGATATCCGTCCCGGTCCCGAGGCCGCAGGGCGTGACATGCTTGAAGATGACGGCGGCGGGTTTGTCGAACTCCCCCACGGCCTGCCAGGTGCCGTAGGCGTCGAGGATATTGTTGTACGAGAGCTCCTTCCCCTGCAGCTGGGTGAAGGGCGGCCTGCTCTTCCTGGTGTAGAGGGCGCAGGCCTGGTGGGGGTTCTCGCCGTAGCGCAGGCTATGCACTTTTTTCAGCTTCAGCTCCAGCAGGTCCGGGGAAGCCCCGGGAGCGGCCCCGAGAGCGCGGGCGATATCTCCGTCGTAGGCCGCGGTATGGGCGAAGCCTTTTACGGAAAGTTCCTTCTTCAGCTCCAGCGGCAGGACGCCCTTGCCGTCGCGCAGGGCTTCCAGCACCGGGCCGTAATCGGCCGGGGAGGTGAGCACGGCCACTCCCTGGTAGTTCTTGGCCGCGCCCCTGATCAGGGCCACGCCGCCGATGTCTATGTTCTCGATGAGTTCCTCCGACCAGGGAGCTGCCTTCCGGGCCGTGGCGGCGAAGGGATAGAGGTTGACCACCACCATGTCTATGGGCTCAATGCCGAAATTGAACACCGTCGCCGCGTGGGCGGGGTTGTCGCGCCGGTAGAGGATGCCGCCGTGCACGGCGGGGTGCAGGGTCTTTACGCGGCCGTCGAGCATTTCGGGGAAAGCGGTGAGGGTTTCGAGGGCGCGCACCGGGAGGCCGGCGTCCCTGAGGGCCTTGTAGGTGCCGGAGGTGGAGACCAACTCCACGCCTTCGTGAGCGAGGCCTTTGGCGAACTCCAGCAGGCCGCTTTTATCCGAGACGGACAGGAGCGCGCGGCGCACCTTGCCGGTCTCATGGAGCGGGCCGGTGGTCCGCACCTTCCCCCCATCGAGCAGGAGCCGGCCGGCGCAGAACAGGGCTACGGCGGCGGGGTAGATGGCGTGTTCGGCGGCGAGCACCCTGGCGGCGAGGGTGTCCGGGGTGTCGCCGGGCAGCACGGGGACTGGCTGCTGGGCTACTATGGGGCCGCGGTCATAGACCTCGTCGATAAAATGCACGGTGGCGCCGGTGACTTTGGCGCCGGCTTCGAGGACGGCTTCATGGACTTTCATGCCGTAGAAGCCTTTGCCGCCGAAGGCGGGGAGGAGGGCGGGGTGGACGTTGAGGATCTTGTGCCTGAACTCGGAGAGCATTTTGGGGCCGAGTTTGAGCATGAAGCCGGCGAGGCAGACGAGGTCGGCCTTATGGGCGCGGCAGACGGAGGCGAGGTAGTCGTCGTAGTTGCCGGGGGCGAAGTCTTTGGGGGAGGCGGCTTCGGCGGGGATGCCGGCTTTTTTGGCGCGGTCGAGGGCGCCGGCGTCTTTTTTGCTGGAGAGGACGAGGACGATCTTGCCGTCTATGCGGCCGTCGCGGGCCGCGTCTATGAGTGACTGCAGGTTGGTGCCGCCGCCCGAAGCGAATACGACGATATTTTTCATAGTTTTCCTTAGCTCCCCTTCCCTACAGGCTGACCGTGGCGCTGCTTCCTGAACCCCGGCTGACCGCAGGGAAACCGTTGCGCGGTTTCCCCCCCGAAGCGGGCCCCCCCTTTCCCCAAGGGGTTCAGGAAGCAGCGCCCCGCTCAGCCTTCAGCAACGCTACAGCAGAACGACTTCGTTTTTACCCTTTACGACTTCGCCGATGATGACGGAACCTTTGAGGGTACGGAGAGCGGTTTTAGCGGCGGCGGGGCGGACGACGGCGATCATGCCGAGGCCCATGTTGAAGGAGTCCCACATGTCGGCTTCGGGGATGTTGCCGAGGCGCTGGAGCTCGCGCATGATGGAGGGAACTTTCCAGGAGTCTTTGTGGACCACGGCGCCCAGGTGTTTGGGGAGGACGCGGGGCAGGTTGCCGGGGATGCCGGCGCCGGTGATGTGGGCGAGGGCAAGGACGTCCTGGCCCCGCTTTTTCAGGGCGGCACGGAGTTTGCTTATGTCCTTGACGTAGATCTTGGTCGGGGTGAGCAGGCGGGGAGCGTATTTTTTGAGGAGTTTTTTATCGCCCAGGACTTTGCGTATCAGGGAGAAGCCGTTGGAGTGGAAACCGGTGGACGGGAGGCCCACCAGCACGTCGCCGGCCCGGACCTTCCTGCCGTCGAGGACCTTGGAGTTCTCCACTATGCCGACGGAGAAACCGGCGAGGTCGTATTCGCCGGGCTGGTAGAAGCCGGGCATCTCGGCGGTCTCGCCGCCCAGCAGGACGGATTCGCCCTGGCGGCAGCCTTCCAGGATGCCGGCGATGATCTTTTTTGACGTGGCCAGGTCCAGGCGGCCGGTGGCGTAGTAGTCGAGGAAGATCATCGGGCGGGCGCCGCAGCAGAGCAGGTCGTTGACGCACATGGCGACGAGGTCTATGCCTATGGTGTCGTGGCGGTCAAGGAGGAAGGCGAGTTTGAGCTTGGTGCCCACACCGTCGGTGGAGGCGACTATACTGTACTTATTCTTCGTTTCAGGCACGGACAGCAGGCCGGCGAAGCCGCCTATGGCCTTCGACTTTTTCTCCAGGAACTCGGTAAACTTGTCGGCCAGGTGGATATCAACTCCGCTTTTCTTGTAGGTGGTCATCGGTTCTCCTTTCAAAGCCCTATGTCGGTGCGGTACTGCATGCCTTCGAATTTTATTCCGGAGAGGGCGGCGTAGGCCTTCTTCCTCGCTGTCTCGACGTTCTCCCCGCAGGCCGTCACGGCCAGCACGCGGCCCCCATAGGTGAGGTAGGCGTCGTCCTTCTTAACGGTGCCGGCGTGGAAGACCTGCACCCCGGCGGCCTGGTCGTAGAGGCCGGTTATGGCCCGGTCTGTTTGCGGCGCTTCCGGGTAGCCCGCGGAGGCGGCCACTACGGTTATGCAGGTTTCGCCGGTGAGTTCCAGCGCCTTGCCGGCCAGCCGCCCGTCGGCGCAGGCGCTGAGCAGGGGCAGCAGGTCGCTCTGGATGACCGGCATGATGGCCTGCGTCTCCGGGTCCCCGAAACGCACGTTGAATTCCAGGACCTTGGCCCCCTCGGGAGTGAACATCAGCCCGGCGTAGATCACGCCCCGGAAACCCAGGCGCTCTTTCTTCACGCCGTCGAGGAAGCGCTGTATAACTTCCGTCCTGATGAGTTCCATATCCTCTTCGGGCAGCTCTACGGGGCAGACGGCGCCCATGCCGCCGGTATTGGGGCCCTTGTCGCCGTCGAGCAGGCGCTTGTGGTCGCGCGAGACCGGCAGCAGCAGGGCGCTTTCCCCGTCTACCAGCGCCATCACCGAGGCTTCCCGGCCGGTGATGAATTCCTCCATCACCACCTTGGAGCCGGCCGCGCCGAAGATGCGCCGTTCCATGAAATCTTCCACGGCGGCCAGCGCCTCTGCCTCCGACTGGCAGATGCGCACGCCTTTGCCGGCCGCAAGCCCGTCGGCTTTAAGAACTACCGGGTATTTCTTGTTAGCCGCTATCTTTTCCCTGGCGAAGGGAGCGGAGTAGAGAACAGAGAAGCCCGCCGTGGGGATCTCGTTGCGCTCCATGAACTCCTTGGCGAACTGCTTGGAGGCCTCCAGCATCGCCCCTTTCTGAGACGGGCCGAACACCTTTATGCCTTTGCCGGTCAGGAAATCAGTCAGGCCTTTGGCCAGCGGGGCCTCCGGGCCTACCACCACCAGCGAGACGTTCTCGGCCAGGCAGTAGCCGTAGATCCCGTCGTGATCGTCCTGCCGCACCGGCGGGCAGGCCGCCAGCCCGGCTATGGCCGCCGAGCCGGGGATACAGTGCAGCCGGCCCAGCAGCGGGCTCTGCTTGATCTTCCAGGCCAGCGCATGCTCGCGGCCGCCGGAACCGATAAGGAGTACGTTCATAGGTTACCTGTTGTACCTGCCGGTAAAGCAGGAGGAGCAGAAGTCGGCGTCCTTGCCGCCGCCGCAGGCCGCCACCAGGCTGTCCAGGCTCAGGTAATGCAGCGCGTCGGCGCCGATAAAGCGGCGGATGCGCTCCACGCTCATCTTATTGGCTATCAGCTCCTCCCTGTTGGGGGTGTCTATGCCGAAGTAGCAGGGCGAGATTATCGGCGGAGAGGCTATGGCCATGATGATCTTTTTGGCGCCGGCCGCCCTGAGGCTCTTCACTATCTCGCGCGACGTGGTGCCGCGCACCAGCGAGTCGTCTATCAGGATTATGGTCTTGCCCTTGATGACGTCCTTTATGGGCGCCAGCTTGAGGTGGGCGGTGACTTCGCGCAGGCGCTGGTCGGGCTGGATGAAGGAGCGACCGGTGTAGTGGTTGCGCATGAACGCGGTCTGGTACGGGATCCAGGCTTCCTCCGAGAAACCCAGCGCGTAGACGGTGCCGGAATCCGGCACGCCGGAGACCAGGTCGGCCTTCACGCCGGCCAGCTCGCGGGCCAGCAGCGCGCCTATCTCGTAGCGGGCCTTCTGCACGCTGCGGCCGGCCACCACCGCGTCCGGGCGGGCGAAGTAGACCTGCTCGAAGATGCAGCGGGTGAACTTCCTGGCCGGCGCGAAGCGCCTGAAGGAAACCTTGCCGCCGGAGATGATCACCATTTCGCCCGGCTCTATCTCGCGCACCGTCTTGCCGCCGGCCACATCGATGGCGCAGGTCTCGGAAGCCAGGATATAGGATTTGCCGAGCTTGCCCAGCACCAGCGGCCTGTAGCCGTGCGGGTCGCGCGCGCCGATCACCTTGCCAGGGGCCATGAACAGGAAGGCGTAGGAGCCGGACAGCTTGGGCAGGTTCCTGGCCAGCGTGTCCTCCAGGTTGCGGCCGCGGTAGCGGGCGGCCAGGTGCAGTATCACCTCGGTGTCGCTGGTGCTCTGGAAGATCGCCCCGCTCTTCTGCAGACTGGCCTTGAGCCTGTCGGCGTTGGTAATGTTGCCGTTATGCGCCACGGCCACCTGCCCGAGACAGGAATTGAGCACCAGCGGCTGCGCGTTCTTGAGGTGGCTGGAACCGGTGGTGGAATAGCGGATATGGCCTATCGCGCTGCGGCCTTTCAGGGACTCCAGCACCCCCCCGGTGAACACCTCGTTCACCAGGCCCATGCCGTTGTGCTGGCGCAGCTGCGTCCCGTCGTCGGTGACCATGCCGGCGGATTCCTGCCCCCTGTGCTGCAGCGTGAACAGCCCCACGTAGGCCAGGCCCGGGGCTTCCTTGCTGTCCGTTACGGCGAAGATTCCGCACATAGTTTTTCCTTTTAACCGACGTAGTCCACGGCGTTCTTGAAGAATTGATAACCCGCCGCCTCTGCCTCGCGGGCCGCGGCCGGCCTGTCCGGGCTCTGCCAGGCGAAAAAGTTCCGCTCGGGGTGGGGCATCAGGCCGAAGCAGGTGCCGGCGGGGTTGGTGATGCCGGCGATGCCGAGCATGGAGCCGTTAGGGTTTTCGGCGTAGGTCAGCGCGTGCAGGTTGCGCCCGGTTATGGCGGCCAGTTCTTTCTTGTCCTCTACTATAAATTTACCCTCGCCGTGCGCTATCGGCAGGTCAATTTCGTCCGGCAGGCCTTTGGTGAAGATACAGGGGCTGGCCTTGTTCACCCTGAGCCTGGCCCACTTCGCTATGAAGTGGCCGCAGTCGTTGGTGTAGAGCGTGGAAACCTGTTTATTGGCCCGGTTCTCCGGGAGAAAGCCGGTCTTGACCAGGATCTGGAAGCCGTTGCAGATGCCTATCACCGGGCGGCCCCCTTTTATGAACTTTTCGAAGTCCTTGCAGAGCTTGGCCATCTTCACGGCGTAGATCTTGCCGGCCGAGATGTCGTCGCCGTACGAGAAGCCGCCGGGAAAGGCCATGATGTCGTAGTCCAGCGCTTTTTTTTCTCCGGCGAGCAGCTGGTTGATATGCACCAGTTCCGGCTCGGCGCCGACGTAGCGGAACGAATTGAAGGTCTCGATATCGCAGTTGGTAGCGGTGCCGCGCAGGATGATGACTTTCGGCTTCATATAAGCTCCCTCTTCCAGCAATCCTTCAGCGCGAAAATGTCCTCGGCAAAGAACCGCTCCGGGCCGGCGGAGACGGACAGCAAGGGTTCTTCTTTCACATAGCCGATCTCGGCCACCGGCAGGCCTTTGACCAGCCGCAGGAACTCGCCCTCCCGGCCTTTGGCCACTTCGAGGACCAGCCGGGCGGGGCTTTCCCCGAACAGCAGTTCCACCCCTGAAAGGTCCTTGCGGCGCGCCTGGGCGAGGTCTATGTCCGCCCCGAAGCCGCCGGAGAAAGCCATCTCGGCGAGCGTCACGGCCAGCCCGCCCTGCGACACGTCGTGGGCGGCAACTGCGCAGCCCGCCTTTATCGCCTTTGACAGGCCAGAGTAAAGCTTCACGGCCGCCTTCATGTCCAGCGGCGCCACCGCGTTATTGCCGGTGTCGCGCAGCTCGTTATAGACCGAGCCGCCCAGGCCCGGGGCGGTTGCGCCGGCCAGGTAGACGGGATTCCCCGCTTCCTTGAAGTTGATGGTCAGCGCCCTGCGCACGTCCTCCACCGGGGCGGTGGCCGAGATCAGCAGCGAGAGCGGTATCGGGTACTCCCGGCCGTCGGCGTCCTTCGACTGGTTGTAGAAGCTGTCCTTGCCGGAGATGAAAGGCGCGCCGTAGGCCATGGCCGCGTCGTGGCAGCCCTCGGCCGCCAGCACCAGGTCCCCCATCACCTCGGGGTCGCGCGGGCTGGCCGCGCAGAAATTATCCAGGATGGCCGTGCGCGAAACGTCGGCTCCGGAGCACAGGAGGTTGCGCACCGCCTCGTCTATGGACTGCAGCGCCATCTGGTAGGGATCTATCCTGCCGATGGCCGGGTTGAAGCCGTGGCTGACCGCGAAGCCGGAGAAGTCGTGCAGGTCCAGCGTGGCGGCCTGGGGCCAGATCACCGCGGCGTCGCCCGGGCCGTCGCCGTAGCGCCCCTGGAGCGGCTTACCCACGGTGCCGCCCTGCACCTCATGGTCGTACTGCGTGATCACCGAATGCCTGGAACAGACGTTAGGGTGGGCCAGCAGGCCTTTGAGCATGCGCCCGTAACCTTCCGGGGGCCGGGCCGGGGCCGGGGCGGAGATCTTTATCCTGCGCCGTTTGGCCGCCTTTTCGAAGTTGGGGACCCCGCCGTGCAGGAAGGCCATCGGCAGGTCTACCACCCTTTCCTCCCCGTGAGTGACCACCAGGCGGCCGTCTCCGGGGAATTCCCCCATCACGCAGTATTCGCAATTTTCGGCGTCCAGGATGGCCGCCAGTTTTTTAAGCTTGCCCTTGGGCACGGAGAGGATCATCCGCTCCTGCGACTCCGACACCCAGATCTCCCACGGCTCTATGCGGGTATCCTTGAGCAGCGCTTTCTCCAGCCGCACCCGCGCGCCGGTCTCGGACCCCAGCTCGCCTATGGCCGACGAGAAGCCGCCGGCCCCGCAGTCGGTCACCGCGCTGTAGAGGCCAAGGTCCCTGGCGCGCATCAGCACGTCCAGCGCCTTCTTCTCGTTGACCGCGTGGCCGATCTGCACCGCGGAGGCGGAGGTCTCTTCGTCGATATTGGCCGAGGAGAACGTGGCGCCGTGTATGCCGTCGCGCCCGGTGCGGCCGCCGATGGACACTATCAGGTCGCCCGGGACCACTTTCTTCGCTATTTTATCCACCGGGATCAGGCCGGCGCAGCCCACATAGACCAGCGGGTTGAGCAGGTAGCCGTCGTCGAAATAGATGCCGCCGGCGGCCGTGGGGATGCCGATGCGGTTGCCGTAGTCCCTCACGCCCTCCACCACGCCGCGCATCACGCGCTCGGGGGACAGGGCGTTCTTGGGCAGGCGCTTCCTGCCGTCCAGCCGGCCGAAACAGAAAGTATCCGTGTTCAGCACCGGCTTGGCGCCCAGGCCGACGCCCAGGATGTCGCGGATCACGCCGCCTACGCCGGTCTCCGCGCCGCCGTAGGGCTCCACCGCGCAGGGGTGGTTATGCGTTTCCGCCTTGAAAGCCAGGCCCCACTTGCCGCCCTTGCCGAACTCTACGATGCCGGCGTTATCCGTGAAGACGGAGAGGCACCATTTCCGGTTCAGGGTCTTGGTGGCCTTTACGATGGTCTCCTTAAAAAGGTTCTTGTACTTTTTTGTCTTCGCCCCGTCCCTGAAGGCCACAGGCCCGGAGAAGGTCTTGTGCTTGCAGTGCTCGGACCAGGTCTGCGCTATGGTCTCCAGCTCCCCGCGGGCGGGCTGCCGGCCCATTTTTTTAAACTGGCGCTGGGCTTCGGCCAGCTCGTCGGCGTTCAGCGACCAGCCGCAGGCCTTGTCCAGCCCGGCCAACCCTTTTGCGTCCAGAGAATTGAATTTTTCCATCAGGTTCATAGTTTTTCTATCCTGAACTTGTTGACCGTCTCGTTGGCGAGGGTCTTTGCGACCACGTGCTTGAGCTTAGCCTCAGACTCGCAGGTCAGGTAATAAGCGTGGCCGAACCTGACGGCCACCGGCCCCTTGCCGAGCACGTCGGACACGGCCCCCTTAACGCTTTCCCCCACCACATCGGTAACTGAATCCTTCAGCCAGATCTCCACCCTGTAGCCGCCCTTAATATTGATCTTGCCGGCCTTGAGCGAATAATGCTCGGTTATCGGGTCGGTCAGCAGCTCCGAGCCCAGCTTGTCAAATTCCTTGCTGGTAAAATCGCCTTCCACTCGGTAGAGGCGCGACAGCCGCGCCGCACCGGCCTTCAGCCCGGCGTGCGCCATGCGCGCGAGGAACCCCTGCTCCTCGTTCCCGGCGTATTTCTCCCTGGTCCAGATCTCTATTATCATAATTAGCTCCGCTGCAAATTAAGAAGCCGGGCGATACTTCACCCGGCTTGCGTTATTTTCTGCAGGGCTTCCTCGTATTTTTTGAGGGTGCCCCGCACTACTTCTTCGGGCAGTTCCGGCGGCGCGGACACCTTGTCCCAGCCGAACCCCTCCAGCCAGTTCCGGACGTACTGTTTGTCGTAGCTCTCCGGGCTGGTCCCCACCTTGTATTTAGCCGCGTCCCAGAAACGGGAGGAATCCGGGGTCAGGGCTTCGTCTATCAATATCAATTCCCCGTCGAACAGGCCGAACTCGAACTTGGTGTCCGCCAGCAGGATACCGCGCCTTTCAAGGTGTTCCGCGGCGAAGTTATAGAGCGCCAGGCTGACAGCGCGGATCTTTTCGGCCAGGCCGGCCGGCAGAGCTCCGGCCATGGTCTCGAAAGAAACGTTCTCGTCGTGGCCCTGGTCGGCCTTGGTGGTGGGGGTGAAGATCGGTTCGGGCAGCCGAGCCGCCTCTTTCAGGCCGGGCGGCAGTTTAAGGCCGCACACGCTGCCCTGCTTAAGGTATTCCTTCCAGCCGGAGCCGGTTATATAGCCGCGCACCACGCATTCGAAGTCCACGCGCTTGGCGCGGTGCACCAGAATGGCCCGGCCGCGCATATAGTCCCAGTCAAAACCGGCCGGGGCCGAGACCTGCCGCCGTATCTCGTCTATATCGGCGGAAACCATATGGTTCTTTATTATGTGCCTGGTCCTGTCGAACCAGAAGGAACTTATCTTATTGAGGAGAGCGCCCTTGCCCGGGACGGGTGTGGGCAGTATGAAATCGAAGGCGGATATCCTGTCGGAAGAAACTATCAGGAGATACTTCTCCCCCGCCGAGTACAGATCCCTGACTTTACCTTTATGCAGCAGCTTCAGCTCCATGCTCATCTCCTTTCGGTAGACTGCCGGTCCGCGCAACAGCTGACTATTTTACGCCGTCGAGGTACTTCTTATAGCCTATCCGGCCCAGCCGGGCGTTCTTGGCCAGCACTTCCTTCTTCATATTAGCCCGATAAATCCTGAAAGCGGCCCTGAGCCCCGGCTCTTTTACCGACAGGATCTGTACCGCCAGCAGGCCGGCGTTCTTGGCGCCGTTCACGGCCACGGTAGCCACCGGGATGCCAGCGGGCATCTGCACAATGGACAGCAGGGCGTCCAGGCCGCCCAGCGGCGTGGCGTTGACCGGCACGCCGATGACCGGCAGCAGCGTGGCGGCGGCGAGAACTCCGGGCAGGTGGGCAGCGCCCCCCGCCCCGGCGATCACCACGCCGAAGCCCTTTCTTTCAGCGGCGGCGACAAAAGCGAGCGCCGCCTCCGTGGTGCGGTGGGCGGAAAGGATCTTTATTTCGAAAGGGACTTTGAACTGCTCGAGGACTTTTGCGGCGGCCGACAGGACTCCCAGATCAGAATCGCTTCCCATTACGATGGCTGCTTTGAGCATACTCACCTCTTAACCGGAAGACCGAGAGTTATACGACACTGATATTCTATTACTTTAAACCCGGCGGCACAAATCCGCCGCAAGCCGCCCGACGTAAAACAGCCGCTCTCGCGGAGCGCGCAAAAACAACGATATTGACAAGCCCTGGCTATACTGGTATACTAGTACCACATTACCAGAGAGGGCCACACAGGACATGAAGACCACCATACTCAACATCTCGGAAGCCGCGGCGATAGCCCTGCACGCGGCGGACTACATGGCGCAGCGCGCCGGGCTCTGCCCCTCGGCCGCCATGGCCAAAGACCTCGGGGTCTCCTACAACCATCTTTCAAAAGTGCTGCAGCGGCTGACGCACGCCGGCCTGGTCTTGCCTGCCCGCGGCCCCAAGGGCGGCTTCTCGCTTTCCCCCGCCGGCAAAAAAGCCTCCGTCCGGGACGTCCTGAGCGCCATGGACGGCGTCCCGGAGCTGCACGCCTGCCTGATGGGGGCCAAGGTCTGCCGCCACCGCGACTGCATGTTCGGGAACTTCCTGGCCGAAACCAATAAGCGGTTCGAGGCGGTGCTGAACGGCAAGATTTCGGAGTTTTCGAAGCGGAAATGATTTAGGTCGGGCTAAAACACTTAAGGAGATATATAATGAGCGACAATATGTTCTGTTACCAGTGCGAGCAGGCGGCGAAAGGCACGGGCTGCACCGTGCAGGGAGTCTGCGGCAAGGACCCGGAGACGGCCAGGATGCAGGACCTCCTGCTCTGGCAGGCCAAGGGGATCAGTATGTACGCGCACCGCGCGGCCAAAGCTGGCAAGCGCGACCGCGCCATAGACGTCTACGTGGTAGAGGCCCTGTTCACCACGGTCACCAACGTCAACTTCGACCCCAAAAATCTGGCGCAGCAGATACAGAAAGGCCAGGAGATGAAGGCCAAGGCCCGCGCGCTGGCCGGGAACCCCGAAAAACTCGGCGGCCCCGCCGACTGGACCGCTCCGGCGGACTACGCCGCGCTGCTGGGCGAAGCCCCTGAGAGGGGTGTCGAGGCCCGCAAGAAGGCGCTTGGCGACGACGCCGCCGGCCTGCAGGAGCTGCTGACCTACGGCCTCAAGGGCATGGCAGCCTACGCGGACCACGCGCTGGTGCTGGGCCAGGAAGACGAGAAAGTATACGCTTTCATACACGAGGCGCTGGATTTCCTCACCAAGCCTAACCCCACCGTGGACGAGCTGGTCGGCTACAACATGCGCTGCGGCGAAGTGAACCTGCGCGTGATGGAGCTGCTGGACAAGGCCAACACCACGGCCTACGGCCACCCCGTCCCCACCCCCGTGCGCATCAACCCGCTCAAGGGCAAAGCCCTGCTGGTTTCCGGCCACGACCTGAAGGACCTGGAGAACATCCTTAAGCAGACGGAAGGCAAAGGCATCAACGTGTACACTCACGGCGAGATGCTGCCAGCCCACGGCTACCCCGGCCTCAAGAAGTACAAGCACCTGGCCGGCAACTACGGCGGCGCCTGGCAGGACCAGCAGAAGGAATTCAACGCCTTCCCCGGTTCGGTCATTATGACCACAAACTGCATTCAGAAGCCGCTGGACGGCTACAAGGCCCGCATCTTCACCACCGGCCTGGTGGAATGGCCCGGCGTGACGCACCTGAAGAACGGCGACTTCGGGCCGGCCGTGGAAGCCGCGCTGAAGGCTCCCGGGTTCACCGAGGACGGCGATCCGAAGACCATCCTGGTGGGCTTCGGCCATAACACCGTGATGGGCGTGGCGGGCAAGGTGATAGACGCGGTGAAAGCGGGGCAGATAAAGCACTTCTTCCTCGTCGGCGGCTGCGACGGCGCCAAGCCGGGCCGCAACTACTACACCGAGTTCGCCGAGCAGGCCCCCAAGGACACCGTCATCCTGACGCTGGCCTGCGGCAAGTTCCGCTTCAACAAGCAGGAGTTCGGCGATATCGGCGGCATTCCGCGCCTGCTGGACATGGGGCAGTGCAACGACGCCTACTCGGCCATACAGGTGGCGGTGGCGCTGTCCAAGGCCTTCAACGTGGGAGTAAATGAGCTGCCGCTGTCGATGGTCCTGAGCTGGTACGAGCAGAAGGCGGTCTGCATTCTGCTGACGCTGCTGTTCCTTGGCATCAAGAACATCCGCCTGGGCCCGACGCTGCCGGCTTTCGTTACGCCGGCGGTGCTGAAGGTGCTGGTGGAGAAGTTCAATATCATGCCGACGACTACGGCCGAGAAGGACCTGGAAGCCATCCTCGGCGCCAAAGCGCACGCGTAAACAATAGTAACCGGGGCCGGGCATTGGAGGAGAGACCAGTGCCCGGCCTCTTAACATATGCGTCCAGCCAGGCCTACCGGAACGAAAAACACGCAAGATAGTGTCGCTTCGCTCCACGCGGGCACACCGTGCCCTCGCTCGGTATTCGCCCGGCGCGCTATGCAAGCGCCGGGCTCAACGACGGTTTTTCTTATCCGGTAGGCCCGTCTGCCCGAAAGAACAAACAGGCCTGACGCCTGGGTCAGGTTAGCAAAACCCTGTCGGAGCCCCGAGCTTGCGTAAGCGCGAGGGGCGAGACGGGGAGTGGCGAGCACGGTGTGCGAGACCACGTTTTTGCGATCTGACCCAGGCGGCGGGCCAAGCATGCCGGTAAAACCTTTTACTATAATTCAATCATGCCACCTACTAAAGCTTTCCTTGAGAAAACCTACAAAGAGATGAACAGGGCGGAGTACATACACCCGGACCCGCTGGAGTTTGTGTGGCGCTACAAAAGCGCGGCGGACCGCGAGGTCGTGGGGCTGATCGCGGCCTGCCTGGCCTACGGGAACGTGAACCAGATACTGAAGAGCGTGGAGAAGGTGCTGGCGCCGATGGGGAAGTCCCCGGCGGCCTGGCTTAAGGCCGCCTCTCCGGCGGAGATCCGCAAAGGTCTCACCGGGTACAAACACAGGTTCACCACCGGGGCGGAGATGGCGGTGTTCCTGCTCAATATAAAGCGCGCCATGGCGGAATACGGCTCGCTGGAGAAACTTTTTCTGAAGGGCTACGATGCGAAGGAACCTACCGTAGAGGAAGCACTGTACCGGTTCATTAACTCCTTTAATACCCAGGCCTGCGCGCCTACGCTGACGCCCTGCCCGGAACACAAGAGTTCTTTCAAGCGCGTAAACCTGTTCCTGCGCTGGATGGTCAGGAACGACTCGGTGGACCCCGGGGTCTGGTCCGGGGTTTCCCCCTCCAAACTTCTCATCCCGCTGGACACGCATATGCGGCAGGTTTCCATGGGGATGGGGATCACAAAAAGGAAAGACACCTCCATGAAAACGGCCGTAGAGATAACGGCTTTCTTCTCCGGGGTGAACCCCGCGGACCCGGTAAAATACGACTTCGCCCTGACCCGGGCCGGCATCCGGGGCAACAACACCTGATTTTTAGGCCGTCCGAAGAACATAGTTCTTGTTACGGCACCAACGCAAGTTTTGTAGAATATAGTCTCTCTCTTTCGCTGCCGGCTGGGTACCGGTAGTTTTATCTAACAGGAGGAAAAATGAAAATTAAAGGTTCAAAGACCGAGCAGAATCTGCTTGCGGCTTTCGCCGGCGAATCACAGGCCCGCAACCGCTACACCTATTTCGCGGGCGCCGCGAAAAAAGAGGGCTACGTGCAGATAGCCATGGCGTTCGAAGAGACCGCCGCGCAGGAGAAGGAGCACGCCAAGCGCTTCTTCAAGTTCCTCGAGGGCGGCGACCTGCAGATCACCGCCACCTTCCCCGCCGGCTGCATCGGCGACACCAAGGCCAACCTGAAAGCTTCCGCCGACGGCGAGAACCACGAGTGGGGCAGCATGTACCCGGAGTTCGCCAAGACCGCCCGCGAAGAGGGCTTCGAGCCGGTGGCCAAGACTTTCGAGGCCGTCTCGGTGGCCGAAAAATACCACGAAACCCGCTACCGCGGCTTCCTCAAGAACCTCGAGGACGGCAAGGTCTTCAAGAAGGCCAAAAAGACGACCTGGCGCTGCATCAACTGCGGCTACACCCACGAGGGAGAAGAGGCCCCCGAGAACTGCCTGGCCTGCGCGCACCCGAAGGCTTACTTCGAAGTGCTGGCCCAGAACTGGTAAAGGAACAAATGGACGAAAATCTCAACGAAGAAGCGAAGAAAGAAGCGGCAAAGCGCACGGTGACCATGCAGGGCCACCCGATGGCGCTGGCCGGAGATGAAATTAAAGTGGGCATGCCGGCCCCCGACTTCAAGGTCACCGACACGGACATGCTGCCCATGAAGTTCTCCCGCTCCTACGGCGGCAAAGTGGCCGTGGTAGTGGCCGTTCCCTCGCTCGACACCTCCGTCTGCGACCTGGAGGCCCGCCGCTTCAACAAGGAAGCCGAGGCCCTCGGCCCCGACGTGGGCGTGCTGGTGGTCAGCATGGACCTGCCGTTCGCCCAGAAGCGCTGGTGCGGCGCGGCCGGCGTTAAGGCCGTGAGGACCTTCTCGGACTACCAGAAAGCCGACTTCGGCAAAGCCTGGGGCGTGCTGATAAAGGACCTGCGCCTGCTGGCCAGGGCCGTGTTCATTGTGGACAAGGACGGCGTCGTGAAGTACGTGCAGATCGTGCCGGAAGTCAGCAAGGAACCCAATTACGAGGAAGTACTGACAGCGCTGAAAGCTTTAGTTTAAGGGGTTAAGGAGAAAACAATATGGCTGAAAGAAGAGAAGTTTATAAATGCGAGGCCTGCGGCAATATCGTGGAAGTGCTCCACGGCGGCCCGGGCGTACTGGTCTGCTGCGGCTCCGACATGAAGGCGATGTTCGAGAACACGACGGACGCGGCCAAAGAAAAACACGTTCCCGTCATCGAGAAGACCGAGAAGGGCGTGACCGTGAAGGTGGGCTCGGTGCCGCACCCGATGGAAGAGAAGCATTTCATAGAGTGGATCGAGCTGGTCGCCGACGGCAAGATCTTCAGGCAGTACCTGACCCCCGGCCAGCCGGCCGTGGCGACGTTCTGCCTCTGCTTTGCGCCCAAGACGCTGGAAGCCCGCGAATACTGCAACCTGCACGGGCTCTGGAAGGCCTGATGAGCGCTTCGCTGGCTTACGCCGAAGCCCTCAGGGCCGCGGTACGGGTGGAGGAGAACGGGGCGCTTTTCTACCGGAAAGCGGCCTCCGCGGCCTCCGACCCGGCCGCCGCCGGGGTTCTGGCCAAGCTCGCGGAGATGGAAGAGGAGCACCGCGGCTACTTCAGCGCGCTCTCGCTGGAGCTGGAACAGCGCGAAAGCCTGTTCATCAACGACCCGAAAGGGGAGTTCGCGGCCGCGGTCAGGGAGCTGGCCGATACCGGCGTCTTCGGCCTGACCGGCGGAGGAGCGGCCTTCTTCGAGACCCCGAGGTCCACGAGGGAGGCGGTGCAGTTCGCGCTGACGGTGGAAAAAGATTCGGTTATCTTCTACCTGAGCCTGCAGGAGGCCATGGTGGACAGGGAAGAGTCGGACAAAGTGGGCGGGATAATCAAAGAGGAGCTGCGGCACCTCGCGATACTCTCCGGTCTGCTGAAAAAACTTAAGGATTGAAACAACTCCAGGAGACAAACATGAAAAAATACGTCTGCAAACTTTGCGGTTACATCTACGATCCCGCCGTGGGCGATCCCGACAACAATATCCCCCCCGGCACCGGCTTCGACAAGCTGCCCGAAGCCTGGGTCTGCCCCGTCTGCGGCGCCGGCAAGGAAGAGTTCGAAGTAGAGAATTAGAGCGCCAAAGAACGTTAAGGAAGGCCGGGAGCGATCCCGGCCTTCTTTATTTTTTACCCGGGGAGGCTAGTGCGGCCTCCAGCTCCGGCGGCAGCCCGCCGGCCCCGCGGCGCAGCTCCGCGGCATGACGCTCGGCGCAGGCCCGGTCGCCGCGGCCGAGGCAAAGCAGGGTCAGGTTATGCCTGGCGTCGAGGTAAAGAGGGTTTATCTCCACGGTGCGCAGCCACCAGCTCTCGGCGCTCCGCGCGTCCCCGGCCGCCAGGGCCAGCACGCCCAGGTTGAACGCGGCGCTGTCGCAGCGCGGGTCCAGCTCAAGGGCCTTGAGGAAGGCCCCCCGGGCGCTGTCCGTGCGGCCGTCGAGCAGATACATCGCCCCCAGGTCGCTCCAGTTCACCGCCCGGCCCGGAGAAGAGGCCGCGGCGTTCTCCCAGAAGCTGACCCTGCCGGCGAAGGCCGGCAGCACGGCCTGCAGGGCGAAGAACCAGGCCAGCAGCACTGCCCCGGCGGAGACCAGCCACGGCCTGTCTCCACCCGGCAGCGGCCGCGCCGGCGCGGCCAGGGCCAGGCAAAGCCCGGCGAAAGGCAGGTAGAGCCGGTGAGAACTGAAGTTCCCCTGCATGAAGGCCGGCAGCAGGAAGGCCGCAAACCAGGCGGCGCCGTAGAGCAGCTTCAGCGGGGCCGCGGGCCGCAGCCGCCAGGCCGCCAGAGCCAGCACCACCGCGGAGATCCCTCCAGAAACAAAATCCAGGTCCCCCAGCAGCGGCAGCACGCCGTTATCGGCCGGCCACAGGAACTTGCCCAGCGAAGGCAGCAGGGCCGCCGCGTTGGAGAGCGCCGAGGCCGCGAAGGCCGTCTCGCCCCCGGAAAGCCCGGCCAGCGCCCGGCTCCTGGCCAGCCAGACCACGCCGAGAGCCGCGGCCCAGACGGCCGCTGCCGCGGAAAGGCGGGCCGTCCACCACTTGCCGCCGCGGTACAGGCGGGCATAGAAGAACGCCGCGAAAGGGATGAGCACCGCGCTCTCTTTTACCAGCAGGGCGGCCAGGAACAGGACGCCGTGCAGCGCCAGCCGGCCGGAACCGCCGCGCTCCTCGCAGGAGGAGTAGGAAAGAACTCCCCCCAGGACGAACAGCCCCAGCAGCAGGTCGTTGCGGCCGGGCAGCCAGGCCACGGCCTGGCCCAGCGCCGGGTGCAGCGCGAAGAACAGGGTCCAGAAAAGGGAAAGGCCCGGCGTGCCGCCGGAACGCCGCAGAAAGAATAGCAGCAGCGCGGAAAAAGAGGCGTGCAGCAGGATATTGGTCAGGTGATAGAGCAGCGGGCCCGCGCCGGCTCCCTTGTACTCCAGCGCCAGGGACAGCATCAGCAGCGGCCGGTAGAAGGCGGGACCGGTCTTCGCGGGGAAGACCCCCTCGGTAAAGACGGACAGCAGCCCGCCCGGGCCGGCGAAATGCGCCGCCCGCTCGAGCAGCAGGTCGTCGTCGAACCAGGTGAAGCCGAAGAACAGGGAGGGCAGGTAGGCCAGGGCGGCGGCCAGGAAAACCGCGGCGTAGGGCGCCAGCCTCCGGGCCGTCATCTCAGGGCTTCTCGCCGCCGTCCCGTCGGCGCAGGGCGGAGAAAGCCCCCAGCCCCATCAGTATCACGGCGGGCCAGAAGGAAACGAAGAAAAGAAGCCCCAGCCCTATGGGGTTGCCGCCGGTGCTGCCGGTGACGAACTCGTAGAGGATGTACAGCAGCAGCGGGGAGACTCCGATTATCAGGGTTATGAACCCGGCAAGGAAAAGCTTGGACTTCAGCAGTGTCTTAAACATAGGCGCTCCTCACTCGGCCCGCAGCGCGTCGGCCGGCTTAAGCCCGGCGGCTACCCAGGCGGGGTAGATGGCGAAAACGAAAGCGGTAGAGGCCGCGATGAGCACCGAAACCATGGGCATCCACGCCTTGATCGGGCTGGCGTCCATGCCTACCATCACCTTTATCGGCACGCCCCAGAGATAACCAAGGGCCGACCCCAGCACGCCGCCTATCAGGCCCAGCATCACGGCTTCCACGATGAACTGCAGCATGATGTCGCTGCGGCTCGCCCCCACCGCCCGGCGTACGCCGATCTCCTTGGTGCGCGCGAAGACGGTGGCCAGCGTGACGTTCATGATGCCGATGCCGCCGGCGAGGAAGGCGAGCATGCCCAGCGAGATCGTGACCAGGCCGGACCGGACGCTGGCGGCTATCTTCTCGCGGATGTCCTCCAGCTGGTTCTCGATCACGAAGAATTCCTCGTCGCCGAAGCGTATCTTCAGGAAATTGCCGACCTTCTTCATGTAATCGTCAAAATCCTTCTCCGCGCCGGCGTCGATATTCACGTCCAGAGACTGGTAGGAATTTATGAAGTTGTAGTGTATCAGCGTAGTGACCGGCGCCAGGACCTTGTAGTCCTGGTAGGAATTCACGAAAGACCTGGTGCGTTTGGAATAGGGGATCTCCTCCAGCACGCCTATCACGGTAAAGGTGTAGCCGTCGATCTTGACGGTCTTGCCGACCATGTCGTTATGCGTGACCAGCGTGTCGTAGCCGCCGGTGAAATTGTATTTCTTCTTCATGGTCTTGTCGAAGCCGGGCGGCGGCGGGGCTTCCTTGATCAGGACGCAGACCCGCAGCTTATTCTCGAGGTCGTGCCAGTCTAAAAAGCGGCCTTTCAGGGTGTAGATAAAATCCCGTTTGGTCCACTCCGGGGTCACGCCGGTGAGGGCGGTGGTCATCCGCTCCCCGCCGTACTCCAGCACGTTGCGCCAGTCGCGCCCTTCCGGGGAGACCATGTAGAGGCCGGGGACCTTTTCCCTGAGCTTCTCCACGTCCTCGTAGGACATCGCCGGCGGCGGCACGTAGTCGTCGGGGGAGGAATAGGTCTGGCTGTAGTTCTGGGAGATCCTCATGCGGGCTATCCCGGAAACTTCCTTCTGCTTCTCCAGCCTGGCGTAGGTGTCCACGATGGCCGAGAAAGCGTCTATGAACACCACCGACCCGGCCGCGATGGCCAGGAAGCTCAGCACGGAGCGCGTCTTGTGGGCCCAGATCTCGGTCAGGCCGGTCTTTACCGCGTTCAGGAGCGCCCTCACTGCTCTATCCTCCCGTCGCGCATGCGGATATTGCGGGCCACGCGTTTTGAAAGTTCCCTGTCGTGCGTCACCATCACCACGGTTATGCCCTCGCCGTTCAGTTTGAACAGCGTGTCCACGATCTCGCCGCTGGATACCGAGTCCAGGTTGCCGGTAGGCTCGTCGGCGAGGATGATCTTGGGGGAATTGGCCAGGGCCCTCGCTATGGAGACGCGCTGGCGCTCGCCGCCGGAGAGTTCCAGCGGGGTCTTCTTTTCCTTGCCCTTCAGCCCGACCTTGTGCAGCAGGTCCGCGGCCCGGGCCTTCATCGCGCGGCTTTCCACGCCGGCGTACATCATGGGCAGGCAGACGTTGTCCAGGGCGGTCATGCGGTTGAGCAGGTGGAAGGACTGGAAAACGAAGCCGATCTCGTCGCGGCGGGCGTCGGAGCGCTCGCCGTCGGACATGGAGAAGATGTTGCGGCCGTTCAGGCTGTACTTGCCGGCGGTGGGCTCATCGAGCAGGCCGATGATGTTGAGCAGCGTGGACTTGCCGCAGCCGGACGGCCCGGTGACCACCGCGAACTCCCCCATCTCTATGGTGAAGGAGACGCCGCGCAGGGCCGGCCAGCCGCTCTGGCCGCCCTCGTAGACCTTGGTCAGGTCCGCGCAGGCTATGCTCATTTCAGGCTCTCCGGCTCCACGGTAAAAAGCTTGTCGCCGGGTTTTACGGGGCCGGCGATCTCCACCTCGGTCTCCGACCTGAGGCCGGGGTAAACCTGCAGCTTGTCGGCCTCGTAGCCGTCCTTCTGCCGGTAGACGTAGCTGTTGAGGCCTTCCTGGAACAGCACCTCGATCGGGGCTTTGATGACGCCCTTCTTGGCCTGCATATTGGCGGTGACCACGGCGCTCATGCCGACGCGCATCTGCTGGCTGGGCCTGTCTATGTTGATGACCACGCGGAAGACCTTGGTGCCCGCGCCGCCCCAGTTGCTGTTCTTGGTCTCGGCCATCGGGGCGATCACGTCGATCTTGCCGGAATATTTCTCGCCGGGGATGGAGGTGAAGGTGATGGTAACCGGCATGCCCCGCTTGAGCTTAAAGATGTCGATCTCGCTGATCTTGAGGTTCACGGCCAGGGTATTCATGTCCACGATGCGGGTGACGCAGGTGGCCGCGCTGTCCACGCGCTTGCCCTCGCGCACCTCGTCGTCGCTGGCCCCGTAGCGGCTGATGCAGCGCGTCAGCAGGCCGTCGCGCGAGGCTACTATGGGCACCGGCACGTACTGCGTGGAATCAATGCGCTCGCCGCCCTTGAACATCAGGATCTTTTCCCCTTTCCGCACGTATTCGCCCTCTTTCTTGTTGAGCTCCACGATAAAACCTTTGCCGGGCGGGAACACGTCCACCGTGTCGCGCGACACCAGCTCGCCGGATTCCTGCAGGTCCAGCTTCAGGTCGCCCTTGTCCACGGCGCGCAGGAAATAGGAGATATCCTGGCGCACGGACATCTTCTTGTAGCGCAGGTAGCCCCCGAAGGCCGCGGCCGCCAGCAGGACCAGCAGCGCCGTCCACAAAACAATTTTAAGCGTCTTCTTCATCGGTGTCTCCTAGTCCCAGATCTCTTCGCCCAGCAGCGCGCGGTAATTAGCCAGGGCCAGGTCCAGGTCGTTAAGCGCGGTTATCTGCCCGTTGCTGGCGTCCAGCAGCTTGGTCTGCGAGCTGTCGAGCTGCAGGAAGGACGCGCCGCCGAGGGAGTATTCCTCCAGCAGGTTGGCCGTGGCGTCCTGCTGCGCCTTCACCTGGAACTCCAGCAGCTGCCGGGACTTCACCTGCAGCTCTATATCCTTCTGCGCGGTCAGCACCTCGGTCTTGAGCGCCCTGACGGCATTCTCCAGCTCCAGTTCGGAAGACTTCAGGGAGGCTTTCCGGCCGGCGGCGTCCAGGTAGTTCTGCGCGCCAAAAAAGCCGAAAGGAAAATTAAGCGTGGCGCCCGCGCCATAGGTCTGCCCGTCGTTCCAGGCGCTCCCCCGGGTGCCGAACAGGCCCAGGCTGGTCTTGGCCCAGGCGGCGTCCACCCTGAGGCGCGGGAGGTCGGCCATGATGGCGTTGCGCGAGGCTAGCCGGCTCTTTTCCAGCGCGGACTTCTTGAGCCGCAGGCCGAAATTAGCCGCCAGGGCGCGCGCCACATCCTCCCTGGGCAGGGGCAGCTTCACCTCCACCGCGCCGGTGCTCACCTGCACCGCCTGGGAAGAATCGGGTTCCGCGTTTATCAGCTCGTTGAAGGCCATCAGGGCTTTTACGCCGGCGGCCTCGGCCTGCGCCAGCGAGAGCTCGCTCTGCAGTTTGTCGCCCTCGCTCTGGGTCACCTCTATCTTGCTGCGCGTGCCGGACTGGAACTGCTCGTTGGTGTCCTTGTACTGGCGCTCGCGCGAGGCCAGGTTGTTGCGGGCGATCTCCACCTTGCGCTGGGTAGAGTAGAGGGCGTAGAACCTGGCCAGCGCCTTCAGGGCCTCGGCCTGCTTGGCCGTCAGGAAGGTAAGGCGCGCGCGCTCGTAGTCGAACCTGGCGGTCTTTATCCTGGACAGGGGGCTGGAGGCGGAATCGTAAAGGTTCAGGTCGGCCGACAGCCGGGAGGAGGCGTCGCCCCGGTCGAAATGGACGTAGTGCCGGTCCTGGTCGTAAAAAGAGTCGGCCATCGAGAAATTAAAAGAGGGCAGCGCCGCGTCCAGCAGGGCGGCGCGGTAGGAGGTTTCGGCCTGCGTGAAGGCCTGCTCCGCCTGCCGCAGGGACGGGGAAGCCGCCAGCACGGCCTTGATATAGGTTTTCGGGGTAAAGTCCCCTGCCGCCGCGGGAGCGGAGGCCAGGACGGAGAGCAGCGTTAGCGTCAGCAATTTATTCATCGTTGTTTTCCCGGGAGCGGCCGCCACGACTGTGTCTAGTCTACAATATAAGACTATTTGCGTAAACCGGCGTCCGGCCTCCACAAACTGAAGAGCAATTTAAATGCCGGGGCGGACTACTTTCCGGCCCGGACGTAGAGACAATCGGCCTCGGCGTTGCGGCCTTCCCTGTCGAACAGGGCCGCCAGCCGCTCCAGGCCTTCCTTATCCCCGGTAAGGTCGTAGAGGAAGATGGAATACCCGGCGGTAAAGACCGGCGCCCTGGCCTTCAGCCAGGCGAAGGTTTCCTTGTCGGAATAGTAGGTGGACTGCAGGTTGGTGGCCGAGACGGCCAGCAGCGTTTCTTTCATGGCGCAGACCTGCGCCCCGGTGCCGGGCAGGGCCACATTGGAAACCACTCCGAGCGGCGTGTAGGCCATGCCGTAACTTTCGGGGCGGGCCACGCCGAAATAGGAGAACACCACCGGCGGGTTTCCCCTTCCCTTAAGGTAGGCGGCCAGCGTTTTCACGTCCTGGCCCCAGTCCAGGTTGGAGTCCACGAAATACTTGTAGCCGTTGGCCGGGCCGCCGCCCAGCTGGTTGAAATAAGCCAGGTAATGCGGGTGCGCCGTCAGCGCCGAGACCGGGATAAGGGCGGCCAGCGCGGCGGCCAGCCAGGCGCGCCGCCCGTCCACAGCGGCCAGGCGCGCCAGGGCCAGCCCGGCGAGAGCCGCGAGAAAAGGCATCACCGGCATGATGTGGCGGTAGCCGATCTGCACCTTGGCCGTCAGCGCCACGGCAAAGAAGACCGCCGGCGGCAGCAGCAGCCACAGGTAATCCTTCTTGAATCTTTTTATCGCCGCCCAGACCCCGACTCCTCCAGCCAGCAGCACCAGCAGCGGCGTCTTTAGCGCCAGCGCCGCGGGGAAATACCACCACACGCCTGTCAGCGTGTGCCGGCCCATCACAAAGGAGGAGCGCCCTGTGTCCAGGCGCTTGAGGGTGGCGGTCAGGCCGTCCCAGTAGAGAGCGAGGTCGAACTTGTACACCAGCGCCACCATGAGCAGGCAGGCCGCGGCATAAAGAGCGATATAGCCGAGCAGCCTGGAGAATTTCAGGCGCGGCCAGAAATGGTTGTCGGCCAGCCAGAAGAGGACCAACAGGGGCGGGACGATGAACATGCTGAACTTGGAGACCAGCGCCAGGCCGGAGGCCGCGCCGGCCAGGACCGCCCAGAGCCAGTGCCTGCCGCCGCCTTCTCCCTTCTTCCCTCCGGCGGACTTCTCCGCGGTAAAGAGCCAGCCCAGCGCGAAGGCCGCGAAATAAAAGACGGCCGCTCCCGCGTCCGTGCTGATGAGGGCGTCGTTGGAGATGAACACCGGCATGCCGGAGAAGGCGCAGAGCGCGAAAGCCGCCGCGGCGGGAGATTCGAGCCGCGACATCAGCAGCCAGAGCAGGCCGGCCAGCAGCGCCGTCCAGACCAGGAAGGTGAACCCCCGGGCCGTGTTCAGCAGCCGCTCGTGCGGCGCGGTGTTGTTGTACAGGAACAGGTCGCCGTAATGGTACGGCATTAAATTGGCGAAATACGGGTGGCCGGAGAAGGCCTGCGGCTTGAGCGCCAGCAGCGGCAGGGCCGAGAGCATCTCCGAGAACGGCGGGTGGTCCATGATGTTCATGGCGTAGCGGCCCGTGGCCAGGTAGGAATAGCCGCTGGCCAGGTGCACGGTCTCGTCGTAGGTGGGCGCGGCCGAGCGGATGAAGGAGAAGCCCGCGAACAGGTGGAAGGCCAGGCAGGCCGCGGCCAGCAGGAAGGGCGCTTTCAGCTTGTTTTCCATAGCCCTATCATACAAAAAAGCGCGGACGCCTACCCGGCGCCTATTTTGGTAAAATAAGCCTATTGGACGGAACCCGCTCATGAAGACAATATCACTGATCGCCATACTCATTTTCACCGCGGCCGGCGCCTACGCTTTTGATCTCGGAGGCATCTTCAGCGGCTGCGGCAAGCCCGCCGCCCTTAAAGACCTGACAGCAGCCGCCCCGGAGGCCCCCAAGCCCGGCGCCGGAGATTTCCCTATGAACATCAAACCTGAGGAAGCCCGCTACTACATCGAGACCAAGGCCCCCGTGGTGATAGACATCCGCACCTCCGAGGAACACGCCGCCGGCTACATCGCCCCCACCAACCTGGTGATGGACTATTACGCCCCCGACTTCAAGGACCGGCTGGCCAAGCTGGACAAGGACGCGTCTTACCTCCTATACTGCCGCAGCGGCCGCCGCACCGGAGCGGCCCTGCAGGCCATGAAGGAACTCGGCTTCAAGGATATCCACGACATCGCGGGCGGCTTGGTCGCCTGGACCGCCGCGGGCCTGCCCGTAGTGAAGTGAAGATTTTCCTATCCTATGCCCGCTGACATTCCTTCTCCAGAAAACGCCCCGGCCGACGCGCGCTACTCGCGGCACGCCAAGCTTGCCCTTATAGGGCAGGCCGGCCAGCGGAAGATAGAGAAAAGCTCCGTGCTGATAATAGGCTGCGGCTCCCTGGGCTGCGCGCAGGCCGCTTTCCTGGCCCGCGCCGGGGTGGGCAGGCTCACGCTGGCCGACCGCGACACAGTGCAGCCCCCCAACATGGCCACCCAGCTGCTCTACGACGAGACCGACCTCCGCGACGGGGCGCCCAAGGCCGAGGCCGCGGCGCGCCGCCTGCGCACCATCAATTCCGGCATCGCCATCGAGCCCGTAGTCGCCGACATAACGGCGGCCAACATAGAGCCGCTCGTGGCCAAGGCGGACCTGGTGCTGGACGCCACCGACAATTTCGAGACCCGTTTCCTCATCAACGAGGCGGCCGTGAAGGCCGGCAAGCCGTGGATCTACGGCGGCGTGCTGGGCACCGACGGGATGGCCATGGCCATCCTCCCCGGGCGCGGCCCCTGCCTGCGCTGCCTCTTCGCCCTGCCTCCCCCCGAAGGCCGCCTGCCCCCGCCCGACGTGTTCGGCGTGCTGGCCACGGCCGCCGTCTGGGTGGCGGCGCTGCAGACCACGCAGGCGCTCAAGGCGCTGGCCTGCGGCGGGGCGGACTGGGGCCGCATGCACACCCTCGACATCTGGAACGGCACGGTCACCACCGCCGAGGTCCCGCGCGACCCGGCCTGCCCCTGCTGCGGCGGCGCCAGGATATAAGGAGCCATATGACCAGTTTCCTCCTCAACGACCGGCTTGTCCGCACCGAAGAAAGCGCCGGCATGCCGCTGCTTGAGTTCGTCAGGGACGTCTCCTGCCTGTCCGGCACCAAGGACGCCTGCCGCGAGGGCGAATGCGGCGCCTGCACCGTGCTGGTGGGCTCCCGCGCGGCCGACGGCACTGTCTCCTACAAGGCCTGCGCCTCCTGCCTGCTGCCGCTCGGCGACATAAACGGCTGCCACGTGGTGACCGTAGAAGGCCTCGGCGTCGAACCTCTTACCCTCGTACAGCGCCTGATAGTAGAGCACAGCGCCTCGCAATGCGGCTTCTGCACGCCCGGCATAGTGCTGTCGCTCACCGGTTTCGCCCTGGGCAGCCCCGACCTTTCCTACGACGCCGCGCTGAACGCGCTCGACGGCAATATCTGCCGCTGCACCGGCTACGCTTCCATACGCAACGCCGCCCGCGCCCTGTGCGAGGCGCTCGCCGGCGCCGCCAGGCACCCCGGCCAGCGCCTGGAAGTGCTGCTTGCCACCGGCGTAGTCCCGGCTTATTTCCGCGGCATTCCGGCCCGCCTCGCCGAGCTGAAAGCCGCCCCCGCGGCCGCCCCCGGCAAAAACGCAATAGCGGTAGCCGGCGGCACCGACCTGTTCGTGCAGAAGCCGGAGCAGCTCATGGAGAGCGAACTCTGTTTCCTGTCCAAACGCCGCGACCTGGACTATGTGCGCGAGGACAAGGGTTTCCTGCGCGTGGGCGGGGCCGTTACCATAGAGGATTTCCGCAATTCCGAGGCCGTACAGCGGCATTTCCCGGCGCTGGCCGGCGACCTGCTGCTGCACTCCTCGGCCATACTGCGCAATAAGGCCACCCTGGCCGGCAATATAGTCAACGCCTCGCCCATCGGCGACGCCACCATAATACTGCTGGCGCTGGACGCGCGCCTGGCCATCACCGGCGAGGGCGGCAAAAAACGGGAAGTGCCGCTAGATAAATTCTACCTCGGCTATAAGAAGACGGACCTGGCCTGCGGCGAGCTGTTGAGCGAGATCTCCATCCCTCTCCCCCCCGCCGGCGCCCGCTACCATTTTGAAAAAGTTTCCAACCGCACCATTCTGGACATAGCGGCCGTCAATTCCGCGCTGCTGCTGGCCACCGGGCCCGACGGCGCCGTGGCCGGCCTGAGAATATCTGCCGGCGGCGTGGGGCCCGTGCCCATGCTGCTGACCGGCCTGGAGAAGTTCCACGGCCGCAAGCCCGACGCCGCGCTGTTCGGCGACCTCTCCAAAGCCGCCCTGGCCGCGGCCAAACCGATAGACGATATACGCGGCTCAGCCGAATACAAACGATTGCTGCTGGGGCAGCTGATGCTGGCCCATGCCCGGGCCCTCGCCCCCGTGGAGGCCGCATGAGAAACGACGATACGCTGATGCACGTGCGCGGCACGTCGCAGTTCGTGGACGACATCCCGGTGCCCGGCTGCCTGCACGCCGTGCTCTTCACCTCGCCCGTGGCCAGGGGACGCATACGCTCTCTGGACATTTCCAAAGCGGCCGCCGCGCCCGGCGTGGCCGCAGTTTACACCCATAAGGACATCCCCGGCCTCAACCAGGTAGGCCATGTGTTCAAGGACCAGCCCCTGCTGGCCGTGGACGCCGTGGAATACATAGGCCAGCCTATAGCGCTGGTGGTGGCTGACTCCCGCCGCAACGCGAAGAAAGCTCTTAAACTCATAGCGACGGATATAGAGAAGTTGGAACCCATGCTGGACCCGCGCGCGGCCGCCGCCGCCGGACAGCTGCACGGCAAAAAGCGCGTGCAGATCCACGGGGACCCGGACTCCGCTTTCGCCAAATGCAAACATGTCTTCGAAGGCCGGCTGGCCAGCGGGGCGCAGGAACATTTCTATTTCGAAACCCAGCGCGCCCTGGCCGTGCCCGGCGAGCATGACACCATAAAGGTTTACGCCAGCGCCCAGTCTCCCGGCGCCTTCCACCATCACCTGGCCGAAGTGCTGGGCATACCCATGCACAAGGTAGAGCTGGACATCCGCCGCCTGGGCGGCGGTTTCGGCGGCAAGGAATCCACCGCCGTGTGGATAGTGGCTCCCGCCATGGCCGCCTTCCTGCTCAAGCGCCCTGTAAAGCTGGCGCTGGAGCGCAACGAGGACATTGCCACCACCGGCAAGCGCCACGCCTATGAGTACGACTACCGCCTGGGCCTCGACGCCGAAGGCAATATACTCGCCTACGACATAACCCTCTACCAGCATGCCGGCGCCTGCGCCGATATCTCCACCGCCGTGCTCGGCCGCTCTTTCCTGCATGTCTGCGGCTCCTACCGCATACCCAATATCCGCGTCACGGGACTCAGCTGCCGCACCAATATACCGCCGAACAACGCCTTCCGCGGTTTCGGCGTGCCGCAGGGAACCTTCGCCATAGAGGCCGCCTTATCCGCCGCCGCCTGCAAGCTGGGCATGGAGCCGGAGGCGCTCAAGCGCAAGAACCTGCTCAAGGACGGCGACACCCTGCCCTACGGCGTAAAACTCTCCGGCGTGAACTCTGCCCGCTGCTGGGAAACTCTGGACGCCAAGGCCCATATAGCCAAGCGCCGCGCCGCAGTGGCCGCCTATAACAAGACCCATACGGACACCAAGCGGGGACTGGCCGCCGTGCCGGTCTGCTTCGGCATCTCTTTCGCCCAGACCGCGCTCAACCAGGCGAGCTCGCTGGTGCACATTTACGTGGACGGCAGCGTGGCCGTGAGCACCGGCGCCGTGGAAATGGGCCAGGGCGTGAACGCCAAGATCCGCATAGTGGCGGCCCGCACGCTGGGCGTACCGCTGGAGCGCGTGCGCGTGGACACCACCAATACCTCGCGCATCCCCAACGCTTCCCCCACTTCCGCCAGCACCGGCGCGGACCTCAACGGCATGGCCACCAAGTACGCCTGCGAGCGCCTGCGCGGGCGGCTTATCGCTTTCGCGGCCGGCGCGCTCAAAGTCGACCCCGCCGCCGTGGACATCAAGGACGGCGAAGTGAGAGTCTCCGGCAAACCCGCCGGCCTCGGCTGGAACAAACTGGCCAAGGACGCCCAATGGGCCCGGGTGGACCTGGGCGAGCACGCCTTCTACGCCACTCCGGGCCTGCATTATGACCTGGAAAAAGAACAGGGCAACCCTTTCGCCTATTACGCCTACGGCACCTCGCTGACAGAAGTGCTGCTGGACTGCCTGCGCGGCACCTATACCCTGGAGTCCGTGGACGTGGTGCAGGACGTGGGCGAATCCCTGAGCCCCGAGATAGACCGCGGCCAGACCGAAGGCGCGGTGGTACAGGGCATGGGCTGGGCGACCATGGAGCAGCTCCGCTATGCTCCCGACGGCCGTGTGCTGACCGGCGTGAGCGCCTATAAAATACCGGACATCAAGTTCCTGCCGGCGCACTTCGAGATTACCCTGCTTAAAGACTCGTCGAATCCTTACGCCGTCTGCAATTCCAAGGCCGTGGGCGAGCCGCCCTTCGTGCACGGCATAGGGGCTTACCTCGCCGTGGCCGACGCCCTGCGCGCCGCCCGCCCGGACGGGGAACCGCCCTCCCTGCCGATCACGCCGGAGAAGGCCTTCATGCACCTGCACGGGCCCGCGGCCGGAGGCGGCAAGTGAAGAAAAAGATAAAAGTTAAGTATTTCGCCCTCGTCGGCGAGCGCCGCGGCGTGCAGACAGACGATTACGAGACCGAAGCTGGAACGGCCCGGGAATTGCTGCGCGAGATAGAGGCCAGCAAGGTGATACCGCTCACCACCAATATCTCCAAGGCCGTAATCAACGGCAAATACGTGGAATGGGACGAGCCCATAAACGACGGCGACCTGGTCACCCTGCTCTCCCCTTTCTCCGGCGGCTGAAAAACTGATAAAGTTAGGCGTGAATTTCGGTTAAGAGGTTTTCCATGACTAAACTTGCTATCGTCGGGGCGGGGTCGAGCTACACCCCCCTCCTTATCGACCATATACTTAATTCAGGGTTGGACGGGGCGGTGTCCGAGATCTGCCTGATGGACATAGACGCCAGGCGCCTGAAGGCCGTGCACGGCTTCACGCAACGCCTGGCCGAAAAGTCCAAGTCGAAACTTACCATTAAGGCCACTCTAAATCTTAACGAGGCCGTTAAGGGCGCCAAGATAGTGGTGCCGCAGATACGCGTGGGCATGATGGCCGCGCGCCGGAAGGACGAGGAGCTCGGCCGCAGGTACGGCATCATCGGCCAGGAGACCACCGGCGTGGGAGGCTTCTCCAAGGCCCTGCGCACCATACCGCAGATCCGCAAGATCGCCGACGCCCTGCTGCGCCACGGCGCCAAGGACCCCTGGCTGGTGAATTTCACCAACCCGGTGGGCATAGTCACCGAGGCGCTGGTGCGCTTCCACGATATCAGGGCCGTGGGCATCTGCAACGGCTCGCTCACCATGCACAAGGGCGTCAGCGACCTGCTGGGCGCGCGCATGGAGGACACCGAGATAGACTATGTCGGCCCCAACCATTTCGCCTGGGTGCTGGACGTGCGCCGCAACGGCCGTTCAGTGCTGGGCCCGGTCATAAAGAAGATGATAGAGAAGGAAGGCCTGCCGACGGCGCTCAATATCACCAAGGTAAAGATGACGCCGGAGATAATGGCCCGCGCCAAGATCATCCCCACCGGTTACCACAAGTATTTCTTCCACGCCGGCGCGGTGGTAGAAGAGGACAAAACCACCCCGTCGCGCGCGGCCAAGGTGGCCGAGATAGAGCGGCGTATCTTCGCGGCCTACCGCTCGCCGGGCGTCTCGGAGATACCCGAGGCAGTCAAGGAGCGCGGCGGCGCCTTCTACAACGTGGTCGCCTACGACGTGATCTCCTGCCTGCTGGGTTTGCAGAAAAAGCGCGTCACGGTGGCCGTGCCCAATAACGGCACTTACGACGGCTTCGAGCGGGACCATGTGCTCGAGATGCCCTGTATGATAGATAAGAACGGCTATAAGCCGGTTAAGACGGCGCAGCTGCCGGTCTTCGCCAAGGGGCTGTCGCAGCGCATAAAGGCCTACGAGGCGCTTACCGCCGAGGCCGCCTGGAACTGCGACTTCGACCTGGCCTACCAGGCGCTGCTCTTGAACCCGCTTACCCCCGACGCGGACATCACTTTCCGCCTGCTCAAGGCGGTACTCGCCCAGAACAAGGCCTTCCTGCCGCCCTACAAGGGGGCCCGGTGAAATATTTCCTCGGCGTGGACAGCGGCGGCACCAAGATAGCCGTAGCCCTGCGGACGGAAGCCGGGGCGGTGCGCGTAGCCCGGGTACCGGGCGCGAACCTTGAAGTAAAGGGCGTAAAGGCCGTTTACGCCCTTATCAAGCAGGGCGTGGATAAACTCGCCGGCGGAAGGAAGATAGAGTTGTCCGGCGCCCGCTTCTGCCTTTGCGGCATAGATTTCCCCCGCGACGCCGAAATGGTAGAACCCTACTTCAGGGAAAAGCTTAAGCGCGATTTCGGCTATACCGGGCCCATGAGCTTCGAGAACGACGCCTTCGCTGCGCTGCGCGCCGGCACGGCGGCGCGGCCGGGCTTCATAATTTCTCTCGGCACCGGCTTTACCATTGCCGCCATCGACGCCCGGGGCCGCGAGCGCCTGGTCTGCGATTACCAGGTAAGGAATTTGCTGATCACCATGACACTCGGCGTCTCGAGCGCGGCCCACGGCCTGCTGCCCGGGAGCAAGCCCTCGCGCCTGCTCGCCGAGATAATGGCGCAAGCGCGCTGCAAGACGCCCGCCGGCCTGCTGGCGCGGCTGTGGGCCTGCGATTTCAGGGAGTACGCCCGGCCCCTGCCGCAGGAACTTAAATTCAAGTTCGTGCCGCTGTTCTACAAGTATTACGCCAAGGGCGACCCGCTGGCCGTCATGATACTGGGCGAATATGTGGAAAGGATAGCCCGCGCCCTCTCCGCCCTGAAGAAATTCTCCGGGAGCGAAGGCACCGTGGTCTTCTCCGGCAGCTTCTTCACCAAGTATCCAAAAGAAAGCGCTTTCTTCAGGCGGGAGATACTGCGCCGCGCCGGTTTCCTCCGTGCGCGACAGGTAACCCTGAACAAAGAACCTGTCTACGGCGCCGTTCTCCCCTAGCCGCCCCTCATTCCTAAAAAGCACAAAAAAAAGAACCGCCGGGCTTCCCCGGCGGTTCCGACCCCATTAACCTCGGCCTTTGAAGCGCGAGTCCGCTTAGTTAAGCAGGTTAAGACCGCCGATAATAGGGAGCGGCTTCATCTCTCCCCTGGAGGCGCTGAGGATGCCGATCACCATGAAGGCCAGGACGGCCAGGCTCAACAGGCCCGCGAGCAAGGGGCCGATGAAGGGGATGAAACCCGCAACCACATTGGAAGCCACCGCGACGATGAAGAGAGCCAGCCCCTGGTTGGCGTGGTACATGGCGAACTTCGAGTCCCTCGCCGCGATGATCGGTATGAAGAAAAGTATATAGGCCAGTATGCCCATAGTTTTATTCTTCTCTATATCAGCCGCGGTATCCTGCTGCGCATCGGGCGTTATTTGTTCTTCCATTGTTTTCCTCCTGGGATTTTTATACTGCGGCTGATCGAAAAGGTCAGTATTCCACTATCTCCACGCGCCTGTTCTTGGCCCGGCCCTCGCTGGTCCTGTTGGTGTCGACCGGGGCGGCCATTCCCACGCCTACCGGCTTCAGGCGTGACACGGCTATAGCGTGCCTGGAGGTCAGGGCTCTGGTGACAGCGGCGGCCCGGAGCTCGGAAAGTTCCGTGTTGTAGTCGAAGTCCCCCTGGCTGTCAGTGTGTCCCACCACCAGCACCTTGAGGGAGGGTTTATTTTTGAGCAGTCTGGCTATTTCCGCTATCTGTTTTTCCGAATCCGTCTTCAGGACGGCTTTATCGGTGTCGAAGTAAATCCCGTAGAGGGCCACGCGGCCGGTCGCCTCAATGGCTTCCTGCATGGCCGCCGCGTCGACAAAGACCATCTTGCCGGTCTCCATCGCCTTGGTCTCCAGTACGCTGACGGCGATACAGGGGGTCAGATTACCGCCGTATTGAAATTCCGACCCATAGAGGCTTACCCAGACGTCCCCGGCGGAGCTTTTCTTCTGCAGCAGCGTGTACGAGATCAAGTCCCTGTCAGAGCTCAGGATGGGCTCGCTGTCCCTGGTGTGCGCCCTTGCCCCCCTGAAGTAGAGCCGCTGTATGTATTGATTGTTCCCGTCGAGGCCGCATTCCAAGCCGCGGCATTTGGCGACGGTGGTAAAACCGGCGCCGCTGAGCCTGTCGATGTAGTTCTTGAGAACTTCCAGGCTGGAGCGGCCGTTGGGCCCGCGGTAGACTATGGTGGTGGCGCGGCCGGCGAGGGGGATGCTGAAGGCGTCGGTAAGCGGCACCATGCCGTTCCCCCCGGCGTCCAGCGGCGGCTTGAGGAAGCGGACCTCCTCGTATTCCTTCTGAGAGTATTCCGTGATGTAGGAGCCCTGGTAGCGGCCCGTTATCTTGTGGTCCTTCGAGCCGTCCTTGTCCTCAGCCTGGGCAACGCCGGCGGCCGCAAGAAAGAGCAGAGGGAATGCTGCGAGAGAAATCTGCCTGGCAAAAATACGCATGGTCATGTGTTATTTTCTCCTCTACCTTTTTACCGATTTTATGGCCTTCAGCACTTTCTCCGGGGTGAACGGGAATTCGTTCAACCTCGCGCCGGTGGCGTTGTAGATGGCGTTGCCGATGGCGGGCGCCGGGCCGTTGATGCAGATCTCGGAAACGCTCTTGGCGCCGAAGGGGCCGGTGTCCTCGTAGGAGGGCACCAGGATGGCCTTTATGGGCGGGCGGTCGCGCATGGAGTAGATGTGGTAGTCCGCGAAGGACGCGTTCTGCATCTTGCCCTTCTCGTCGAAGAGGTACTCCTCGGTGAGCGCGTAGCTGATGCCGTTCAGGGTGCCGCCTTCGGTCTGGCCCTCGCAGAGCGTGGGGTTGACCGCGGTGCCGCAGTCTATGGTCGAGACATAGTTAAGCACCTTCACAAAGCCCGTCAGCGTGTCCACTTCGACTTCCGCGAAATGCGCCGCGAAAGGCGGCGGGGATTTCTTGGTGATGTGGGACGCGGTGCCGATGATCTGGTACTGGTTCTTCTGGTACAGCGAATAGTTGGCGATGTCGCTGTAAGAAACCTTCTTCTTTCCGTCGGCATTGAGCACATGGGCGTCCTCGCAGTGGACTTCTTCCACCTTGAGACCCAGCATCTCGGCGCCGGTGGCGAGGATCTGCCGCTTGGCGTCGGCGGCGGCCTTGCGCACCGCCTCGCCGGAGAGGTAGGTGGTGGACGAGGCGTAGGCGCCCACGTCGAAAGGCGTCATGTCCGTGTCCGACGAGTACACTATCATCTTGTCGGTGGTGGTCTCCAGCTCTTCGGCCGCTATCTGGGCGAGCACCGTGTCCGAGCCGGTGCCCAGGTCGGTGGCGCCCACATTGAGGTTGAAAG
>CAYQJX010000024.1:0-38607 GCA_964417965.1 uncultured Elusimicrobiaceae bacterium | reverse complement strand
GGCAGAGGTCTTTCAGCAGCAAGTGTTGCGTTAAAAACTAGCGACCACCTTAATTCTAACTTTAGAATTAAGTTCTGTGTCACCTTAATTGCGCGACAGTACGCTGTCGGGTTGGCGTGGTATACTATTAGGGATGAAGCCGGAAGAAATCCTGAAAAAGCGCTGGGGTTATGACTCCTTCAAGCCGCTGCAGCGGGAGGCCGTAGAGGCCGGCCTGGCCGGGCGCGATTGCCTGGTGGTGCTGCCGACCGGGGGCGGCAAAAGCCTCTGCTACCAGCTGCCGGCCGCGGCGGGCAAAGGCCTGGTGCTGGTGGTGTCCCCGCTCATCGCCCTGATGGACGACCAGGTGGCCGCCGCGCGCGAAGCCGGCCTGGCCGCCGACGCGCTGCATTCCAATTTAAAAGTCGGGCCCAAGCGCGAGGTGTACGCCAAACTCAACAGCGGCAAGACCGAGCTGCTCTACGTCAGCCCCGAGCGGCTGCTGGCCGGAGACCTGTACGAGGCCATCGCCCCGCGGCTGGTGCTCGCCGCCGTGGACGAGGCGCACTGCGTTTCCCACTGGGGCCACGAGTTCCGCCCGGAATACCGCCGCCTCACCGAGGCGCTGGACCTTTTTCCCAAGGCGGCCCGCATGGCGCTTACCGCCACGGCCACGCCCTCCGTGCGCGAGGATATTTTAAAACAGCTCGGCCTGCGCTCCCCGGAAATACTTATCGGCCACCCGGACCGGCCCAACCTGGTTTACCGCGCTTTCCCGCGCCGCGACCAGATAAAGCAGGTGCTCGAGACGGTGCACCGGCATCCCGGCGAGGGCGGCATAGTTTACGCCCAGACCCGCAAGGACGTGGAACGCCTGGCCAAAAAGCTCAAAGAGGAAGGGGTGGCCTGCGCTCCCTACCACGCGGGCCTCGGCGCCGTGGAGCGCCAGCAGGCCCAGCACGATTTCGTCAATGAAAAGCTGGATGTGATAGTGGCCACCATCGCTTTCGGCATGGGCATAGACCGCTCCAACGTGCGCTATGTGGTGCACGCCAACACGCCGCGCTCCGTGGAACATTATCAGCAGGAAAGCGGCCGCGCCGGCCGCGACGGCGCGCCGGCCGAGTGCACGCTTTTATTCTCGGCCTCGGACCTGGCCACCCACCGCTGGCTGGCCAAGAAAGACATACACCTGTCCGCCGAACGGACGCGTGCCATGGAGAAACAGCTTAAGGACATAGGCCGCTACGCCGTGTCCCCGGTGTGCCGCCACGGCCTGCTGGCCGCGCATTTCAGCGCCCCTTACCCGCCGGAGGCCCGGGCAGAGGAAGGCTGCGGCGCCTGCGACGTGTGCCTGGGCGAGACCAAGGGGCTGCCCGAGGAGGAGGCTCTCCTGACCGCCAAGAAGGTGCTCAGCGCCGCCTGGCGCGCCGAGGGCCGCTACGGCACCGGCTATATCGTTAATTTGCTGCTGGGGCGGCCCGGCGACAGGGTGACGGCCAACGGCCACGACCAGCTTAAAGTTTTCGGCATCCTCAAAGAGGCCGGCGAGCCCGCCGTGCGCTCCTGGATAGACCAGCTGATAGTGCAGGATTACCTGGAAGTCACCGAGGAGAGCGAATACCCGCTGCTGCGCATCACGGCCGAGGGCCGCGCCCTCTGCCAGGACAAGGGCACGGTGCGGCTGGGCCTGCCGGTGCAGGGAAAAGCGAAAAAGAAGCCCAAGGTGCTCAAGACCGCAGCCCCTTCATTTACCGCCTCCGACGAGGCGCTGTTCGACCGCCTGCGCGCCGTTCGCCGGGCGCTGGCCGACAAGGCCGGCATACCGCCCTACGTGATCTGCCAGGACGCCACCCTGCTGGAGATAGCCGCCGTGAAGCCGGCCACCCCCGAGGCCCTGCTGGAGATAAAGGGAATGGGCGAGAAACGCGTGCAGAAATACGGCCAGCTGCTGCTGGACGTGGTGGCCGGAAAGGCCGAAATTCCACAGGCCGACTGACTCCTCCGGCAAGTTCCTCCTATATGGGAGGCCCCAGATTTGTTAGGATTGTATAACGTTTTGAAATAAACAGAGTAGAAAATTGAGGAAACCATGAAACATTACCAGAACCTCAGCGGCAAATCCACGGTGGCTATGTATGAACTGGCCAAGGATTTTGTGACGGTCCGGTTCACCAACCAGTCCGTTTTTCGCTATTCCAACCAGAGCGCCGGCATGGACAACGTGCGGCAGATGAAAACCCTCGCCCTCGCGGGCAAGGGCCTGGGCACCTTCATCGAGACCAAGCTGAAGGACCTCTACGCCAGGAAAATAAGGTAACTAGCCCGGCGGCCGTGCGATGGATAAGACCATCTTCATCTATTGCGACGGCGCCTGTTCCGGCAACCCCGGGCCGGGCGGCTGGGCCGCGGTTATAATATTCCCCGAGGGGAACGTCAGGGAGCTGGGCGGCTGCGAACGCCCCACTACCAACAACCGCATGGAGATGGCCGCCGCTATAGCGGCCCTCTCGGCGGTGCAGGACAGGCCCGAACCGGTGAAGTTATACACCGATTCGGGCCTGCTCATTAACGGCATCAAGGGCTGGATCCATAACTGGAAACGCAAAGGCTGGCTGACGGCCGCCGGCCAGCCCGTGGTGAACCGCGACCTCTGGGAACACCTCGACGCCCTGGCCGGGGCCCGCAAAGGGCGACTGAGCTGGGGGCACGTGAGGGGCCATGCCGGCCACGAGATCAACGAGCGCTGCGACGTCATAGCGGTGGCCTTCTCCAAGGGGCCACGCCCCGCGCTTTACGACGGTCCCGCCGTGGGCTGCGGCTATTCGCTGCTGGAGCCCGGCCCCGAACACCTGCACGGCGTGGGTTCGGAAAAAAAATCTTCTTCTTCCCGGAAAAAGGCGCCGAAGCACGGTTTCTATGTCAGCCTGGTGAACGGCCGGGTGGAACGGCACGTCACCTGGGACCAGTGCAAGGCCAGGGTGCACGGCGTGGCCGGAGTAAAATTCAAGAAAGTTGCCTCTCACGAAGAGGAGCAGGAAGTTCTCAAGTCCTGGGGCGCGGCCTGAGCGGCGAACTTAAGTCCTTTTAGGGGGGCCGGGTTTTGAACGTTACCATCATAGATCCCAAGAGCAGCCTGGTCGCCAAGACCGGCGCGCTGCTGCTTGCCTCGCGGTCCCTGGCCGACAACCTTGTGGTCTTCCCGGGCAAGCGCCCCGCGCATTTTCTGCGGCGGCTGCTCGCCGAACAGAAAGGCTCGGCGCTGCGGGCGCCGGTCATTACCTCGATGGACGGGTTTATAGACCTGGCCGCGCAGGAGCTGGGGATAAAGGGCAGGGAGGCCTCCGGGCTGGACCTGGCCGGCCTGCTCTACGGCCGGCTGAAGGCGGAACTGTGCACCGTTATAGCGCGCGACCCGGGGGAGCTTTCCCTGGACGCCCTGCTGCCCTGGGCGCTCAAAATAATCGGAGATTTCGAAGAGCTTAAGATAGAGCTGAAAACGCAGAAAGACCTTTCCGCCTACGACGCCATCCTGCCGCAGGACCTCAAGACCGACGCTTTTATAAAAAAACTCGCCAGCTTCAGCCGCCTGTACGGGGAGTTTTACGCCGCCGCGGAGAAAGAAGGGCTGCTGACCCGCTCCATGAAGTACGCCGCCGTGGCGGCCGCCATCGACCGGTTCGACGCCGCGAAGTACGAGAACGTGATCTTCGCCGGGCTCTTCGCGCTGACCGCCTCGGAGAAGGCTATCCTCCGCCGCCTGGGCGCCGCCGGCGCGCACCTGCTGCTGGAGCCGGGCCCCGGCCTGGCTGAACAATTTTCTTTTTTGCCCCTCGGCATACAGGCGCTGGCGGCTGAACGGCAGGCCCCGCCGGAGGCGCTGCGCTTCTATAAAGCGCCCGACTCCCACGGCGAGATCTTCAGCCTGGCGGCTGCGCTGCGCGAGCCGGGCCCCGGCGACGTGATAGTGCTGCCCGAGGCGCGCGCGCTGTTCCCGCTGCTGGAGCACGTGCTGCCGGCCGCCGGGGAGTACAACGTGTCCATGGGCTACCCGCTGACGGCCACGCCGGTGTACGCCCTGCTCGACGCGCTGGGCGACCTGCTGGACAAGCGGGGGGAGGCCGGCTATTTCGCCCCCAACTACCTGAAATTCGTTTTCCACCCTTACATCAAGAACACTTATTATGGCGGCGCGGCCGAGCCCAGCCGCGTGATCTTCCAGACCGTGGAGGAATATCTCGCCGGCCGGGTGAACAAGTATGTGACGCTCAGGGAGATAGAGGAGGACGCCGGGTTGCTGCGCGGGGCGGCCGCCAAGCTTAAGGATTACGGCGGCGCGCTGGAGCCCGCCGACGTGAAGGCGCACCTGAAGGGCGTGCATGACCGGCTGCTGCGGCCCTTCGAAGAACTTAAGGACATAGCCGATTTCGCCGGCAAGCTGCTGGACTTTATCTCGCAGGTCTCGGAGAACAGCACCGCGCCCATGCACCCGTACTGGGCGCCCTTCGCGGAGAAGGCCATAGAGCGGATCATCGAGCTGAAGAACAGCCGCCTGGGGGGCGAGCGCTTTGACGGGGCGGCCGCCTATTTTAAATTCTTCAAGACCTTCCTCCAGGGCGCCAGCTACCCGTTCCCGGGCACGCCGCTCAAGGGACTGCAGGTGCTGGGCTTCCTGGAGACCCGCGGTCTGAAGTTCGACCGGGTCTATTTCCTGGACGCCAACGCGGACATCCTGCCGGCGGCCCGCAAGGAAGACACCATCCTTTCTCACTTCGTGCGCGAGAGCCTCGGGTTGTCCACCTATAAGACTCGCGAGCGCCTGGCCCGCTACCATTTCAGCGCGCTGCTCTCCGGCGCCAGGGAGGCCCACGTCTTCTACAAGGACTCGGCCGACAAGGAGCGCAGCCCCTTCGTGGAGGCGCTGGC
Source organism: uncultured Elusimicrobiaceae bacterium (assembly GCA_964417965.1). Lineage (GTDB taxonomy): Bacteria > Elusimicrobiota > Elusimicrobia > Elusimicrobiales > UBA9959 > UBA9959. Next base: position 33,702 of record CAYQJX010000024.1, on the reverse strand, counting down.
CTGGGGCCTGGAGCGGAAAGGGGAGAAGCCGGCCGTAGAGGAAGTGCACCTGCGCGTGAACTTCTCGCAGGCCGACCCCAAGCCCGCGGCCAAGACCCCCGGGCTTACAGAGGCCCTTAAGGCGCGCGAATTTTCCCCGTCGGCCATAGACACCTACCTGGCCTGCGGCCTGCGCTTCTATTACCGCTACGCCCTGCGCCTGGCCGAGAAGGACGGCGTCTCCGAAGATATAGAGCAGCGCGATATCGGCGTGATAGTGCACGAGGTGCTGGAGAATTTCTTCAAGTCCCGCGCCGGCAAGCCGCTCAACATAATGGAGAAGGATTACGGGGAGATGAAAGCCGCGGCGCAGAAAGTCTTCGACGAGCGGCTGAAAGGGCACAAGGCCGGCGTGGAGTACCTGATAAAGCGGCAGGTGGAACGCAGGCTGGCGGACATCCTGGATTATCACAAGGACAACCTGGCCGGGATCACCGTGCTCGGCTGCGAGACGGAACTTGCCGCCGGGCTGAAGACGAAATACGGGCAGGTAAAACTTAAAGGCCGGGCTGACCGCGTGGACCAGCGCGGGGGAACCGTGCAGATCATAGACTACAAGACCGGCGCCACCGCCGCGGTGCCCAACTGGGAAAAATTCGACCTGGGCCTGCGCGGAGACTGGCCCGCCACCTTAAAGTCCGTCCAGCTGCCTTTTTATATCCTCGCCTACATGGCGGAGCATAATATCGCAAACGCCTCCGGCATGGACGCCTCGCTGCTGCTGCTGGGCGCGGAGACCATAACCGAGGAGACCCTCTACAAGGAACGCCACAGGAAAACCCCCGACAAGGCCGCGGTCTTCGGCGCGTATAAAGCGGCCATCACGGCCCTGGTCGAGGAGATCCTGGACCCGGAACAGCCTTTCTACGCTACCGTGGATGAAAAGAATTGCTCACACTGCCCGTTCAAGACCCTGTGCGGCCGCCAATGGGTGGAAGCTTAGGTCCTGGAGAGCTGCCTGGAACTTCTTGCGAAATAAAACTTAAGGCGCGCGGGGGTTGTCCTCGTCGCCGTTGATGTGCGTGAGGGCGGAATTTTCGCCTTCGGCGGCGCTCATCCTGTCTATGATGGTCTGCCAGGAGGGGCGCTGGCCCGTGGTGACGCTGGTGATGAAAGAGGCGTCCACCGCGGCGCCCACGTCGAAGGCCGCGCCTGTGCCGGTGGTTATGATATCGAGGTTTTTTGTCCCTTTGGGGTCGCTCCCGCTCTTCTTCAGGCGGAAGTAGGCGCTGTTATAGTAGGCGTAGGTGGAGCAGCCCTGGAACACGAAGATCTGGTACTTATCCTTCGGGATGGCCAGCGGCCGGCCGCTGTCGGCCACCAGGCGCTCCGGGTCCAGGTAGCCGCCCAGGCCCGAGTGGCCGTCATAGAGGAAGATATCGGCGGTCTGCATGCCGCGCACGGCCTCCACGGCGAACTCGGCGCTATTGGGGTCGGTGAGCAGCATCTGCACGCGGGTTTTTTTCGCGCCGGCGTTGAAGGTAAGCTGCTTGCGGCGCGGCTCGTCCACGGTGACGCGGAAGCCGGCTTTTTTAAGGCCCGCGAAAGCTTCGTTGAAGGTTTTCTTGCCCAGGTCGCCGCTCTGAAAGTTTTCGTCCACGCCCACCAGGTAGGAAACCTGCAGGATGTTCCCATTACCGTTCTCGCCGTAGAGCCTGGCGTATTCGGGGTAGGTGCCGCGGGTCATGTCCACGGGGCGCAGGTCGGTGGTGACGCCCACCAGGTCAGCGCCGGTGAGCGGGCAGCCGTCCTGGTACGGGTTCCAGAAATACCAGAAATCGCCTTCGCTGTTGTAGTGGCTGTCGGTGCAGCGGTTAAGCCGGGAGGAGGGGGAGGGGAAACCTTTGCTGTAGACGGTGACGGGGTCTTTGGGCAGGGCGAAATTAATGCGCGCGGCTCCGCTCCCGCGAAAGAGTTTGCTTGAGAAGACCGCCAGGTCCTCATAGGAATAAGTTATCTTGGCGTAGGGCTCGTTGGGCACCTTCTCGGCGCCGAGCAGGGTGACCTTATAGTCGCCCGACGGGATGCCGGGGTTGTCCACGAAGCCGGGATGCATGGTGAAGGCGCCGTACATATGCTGCAGCTGCAGGTCCACCAGCTCGGAGATCTTCTGCTTCTGATAGGAATTGGTGAGGAGCTGCGACACCGCCCCGGTGTAGTTGGCCGGCACCCGGTAAAGCATATAGGAATTAAACTGCATGCGCGCCTGGCGGGAATCCTTGCCGTACCAGCGCCCGTCCTTCTCCGCCGAGGCCAGTATGTCGGAGATTTCCGGGGTTACGTCGAAGGTTTTTTGTTCGGCGGCCGCCTTGAGAGAGGAGGCGTTGACGGCGAGGTCCGTGAAGTCGGCGGCGCCTGCAGCGCCGGCGAGGGCGAAAATGAGAGCGGTGAATACTGTTTTTTTCATGCTTTGTCCTTGAAGGCCCGCGGGGACCCCGTAATATTATGGCCGGCGCGCCCCGAAAAGGGCTGGGCCTTAAGCCCGGGCAGGGCGCGGTAAAATGCCCCGTCTTTTTTAGGCCCTTAGGCCCCGCGCCCGCCTTTACGGCGGGAAATTTTGCGCCCGGGCCAAAAAAGTGTAGTATAGCGTTATCCCAATTTTTCGGTAGCCCGGAGCCCGAATGTCTCACAATAAGAAGCACCCTTACAAGATCTCGCTCATCTCCACGCACGGCACCGGCAAGACCACCCTCTGCTACGAAGTCGCCGCCGAGCTTAAGAAGCGCGGGCTGAAAGTAAAAGTTTTCTCCGAAATCGCCGCCTCCGCCTTCGAGCAGGGCATACCGATAAACGAAAGCACCACCCTGCCGGCGCAGATGTACATCATGATGCAGCATATCACCGAGGAGCTGCGCGGCACGCTGCGCAACTACCAGGTGGTGGTCTGCGACCGCAGCGTCTTCGACAACCTGGTCTACCTGGAACGCCGCTGCGGCGAGAACAAGATGCTGCGCGAGTTCCTCAAGGCCTACGCCGACACCTTCCCTTACGACGTCATCTACAAGCTGCCTATGGTGGGAGAGCTGATGGAAGACGGCATCCGCGACGCCAAGAGCCACGAATTCCAGGCCGACATCTATAACCGCCTTAACGCCCTGCTGGGGGAGTTCGGCATAGAGCACCGCACCCTGCCGCCGCCCACCACCGAGCTGCGCAAGGAATGGGCCGACCTGATAGTTAAGGAAACCCTGGAAGCCCTGCACCAGCCGGTGCCGGCCGCCCTGGAAAAAGCCGCCGCTTAGCCTGGTCCTTTTGTCGGCCGGTCTATAGGTCTTTCTGCCCTTTGCCGCATCCCTGAATAGTGTTAAACTTTCAGGGATGCTTCATTTATATATCCGCCGCGCCCTTTTAACTCTTTCTTTAGCCGCGCTGCTGCCCGTAGCCGGGTATGCAGGCGCCCTTGAAGACTTATACTTAAGCCCCGGCCGTACGGCGCTGGCGCCGGTACCGGCGCCTTCCTCCTCGCTTTCGGCCGATCGCGCGGCCGCCGCCGGCCATTATTTAGTGCTGGACGGCCTGGACCTGCGGGCCGTGCCGCCCGCCCCGGCGGACGGTTCCTACGAGGACCGCGATGATTTCAGGGCGCTGCTGGACTGGCAGGCTAAACGCACTGCTGCCCAGTGCAACGCGGCCAAGGCCGAGATGAGCCACAGTTACGACGTGTTCTTCGGCGCCATCACCCCTTTCGCCAGCCCGGCCCCGGCGCCGGTGAAAGAATTCTTCAAGAACGTGGCGGACGATTCCGTGGCCGCGCATAAGTACCTGAAAGACGTTTACAAGCGCGAGCGGCCCTTTGTGCGCGACGCCCGCATAAAGCCCTGCCTGCCCCGCGTGCAGGGGCTCTCCTATCCCAGTGGCCATTCGGCCATGTCCCGCCTGTTCGCCCTTATCCTTTCCGACCTGGTGCCCGCGCGCCGCGCCGAGTTCCTGGCCAAGGCCGATGAGTCCGCTCTTTTCCGGGTGATAGGCGGCGTGCACCATCCCACCGATATCGCGGCCGGCAAGGCGCTGGCCGAAGCGCTGTACAAGGAACTGCGCAAACGCCCTGATTTTAAATCCGATATGGCGGCCCTGCGGCCGCTGCTGCGCTGATATGGAGAAAGGAACCGGCTACCTGTTGGTCTACGGCGGCGCGGCCGTGATAGTGGGCGGCGCCGCGCTGGCCCTGGCCAGCTTCTACGGCGGCGTGGCTTTTCCTCAGCCTTTCGACCTGGCCGGGGACATAACGGTGACGCTCTCCAACGGCGCCACAATGAACATCCCGATGCCGCCCCAGATCAACAAGGCGGCTAACCTGTCGGTCTTCTTCCTGCTGCTGTTCTTCCTGCTTGGCGCGGGCACCCGCCTCGCCGGGCTGGGCCTCAAAATGCTGGGCAAGGGCCCGGCCTCCAAAGACGAAAAACCGAAGTAGCACGTTGGCACTGGCTGCCAGCGGTATTGCCCCTCTCCCGCCCCGGCTGACCGCAGGGAAACCGTTGCGCGGTTTCCCCCCCGCGGGAAATTAAGCGGGGCCCCCCTTTCCCCAAGGGGCGGGCGAGGGGTAATACCGCCGTCAGCCGACGGAAAAGCGGGCCGACAGGCATTTTTGATATTATAGGGGTATCGCCCGCCGCGCACCCAGCGCGCCGGGTAAACCTGGGAGCTCTGTTTTACATGAAAAACACTATCCTCGTGGTCGGTTCCGTGGCGTTGGATTCCGTAGAGACCATACACGGCAACACCAAGCGCGCGCTGGGCGGCTCGGCCGTGCACTTCTCACTTTCAGCTTCGCAATTCTCGCCCGTAAAGATGGTGGGCGTGGTAGGCGAGGACTTCCCTAAAAAGTTCCGCGGCTATCTGCAGCGCCGCAATATCTGCCTGAAAGGGATGGAGGTCATGCCCGGCAAGACCTTCCACTGGGTGGGCCGCTACGACCGCGACTACAAGAACGCCGAGACCATAGCCACCCACCTCAACGTTTTCGAACAGTTCAAACCCAAGCTCAACGACGACCACCGCCGCTGCGGCGTGCTGTTCCTGGCCAACATCGACCCCGACCTGCAGCGCAAGGTGCTCGACCAGATGGGTAAGCCCCGCCTGGTGGCCTGCGACACCATGAATTACTGGATCTCGCTCAAGAAGCCGTCGCTGCTCAAGCTGCTCAAGAAAGTGGACATGCTCTTCGTCAACGAGGAAGAGGCGCGCCAGCTGACCGGCGAGTACAACCTCATAAAGGCCGCCCGGCTGATCATGAAAATGGGCCCGCGCGGCATAGTGGTCAAGCGCGGCGACGCCGGCGCCATGCTGTTCTTCAAGGACAATGTCCTCTCCGTTCCCGCACACCCGATAGAGAAAGTGGTGGACCCAACCGGCGCCGGCGACACCTTCGCGGGCGGTTTCATGGGCTACCTGGCCGCCGCGCCCGACTGGAAGAATTTCGACGTGATCCGCCGCGCCATGAGCTATGGCACCGTGATGAGCTCCTTCTCGGTGGAGGATTTCAGCACCAAGCGCGTGGGCACCATCTCCAAGCCGCAGATCTGCGCCCGCTTCGACAAGTACGTGGATAACCTGCACATTAAATAGCCCCTCCGGCGCCGCGCCGGCTGCAATGACCCTCAAAGAAACCATAGAGGCCATGCCCAAGGCCGAACTGCACCGCCATATAGAAGGCTGTGTGCGCGTGGGCACCGTCATAGACGTCGCGCGGCGCCACGGCCTTAATCTTCCCACCTTCGACCCCGCCGGCCTGGAGAATATCTATAAACTGCGCGCTCCCGGCGCCTCCCTGGAGGCGGTGCTCGGCATGTTCGGCCTGGCCCAGGCCTCTTTCGTCTCGTACGGGGAAGTGGAGCGGATAGCGTACGAGGCCATGGAAGACGCCTACAGGAAAGAGAACATCCGCCTGCTGGAGCTGCGCTACAGCCCGGACTTTATGCTGAAGGCCGGGCTGGACTGGCAGCGCGCCCACGACCTGCTGGTCTCCACCGTTGACAAATTCGAGCGGGCCCACCCGGTGGTCTGCGGCCTGATCGTGATCGCCTCGCGCAGCCACGGCCTGGACTCCGCGCTGAAGACTATAGATTTTACGGTGAAGAATAAAAAGACAGCCATCGGCTTCGACCTGGCCGACAGCGAGTCGGCCTACCCGTCCTCGCTTTATTCCGCGGCGGCGCGGCGGCTGCATGACGCCGGCATACCGCTGACGGTGCATTCCGGAGAGGAGGGGGAATACTCCCAAGTTGTTGATACGGTGAAGGCCCTGGAGCCGCGGCGCATCGGCCACGGCGTAAGGGCGGCGGACGACGCCTCCGGCGCTACCGTGGAGCTGCTCAAGCGTTCCGGAGTCACCGTGGAGACCAACCCCTGGAGCAACTATCTCACGCGGGCCGTGCCGTCGGTGGAGGCGCACCCTCTTAAAAAATTCATCGCCGCCGGCCTGCGCTGCACTATAGGCGCCGACGACCCGGAGATATTGGACACTCACCTCAACAAGGAATACCTGCTGGCCGTGGAGCGCATGGGGCTCTCCCTCGGCGATATTAAGCACACGCTGCGCTGCGCCGTGGAAGGCTCGTTCCTGGAGCCGGACAAGCGGCAGCAGGCCGCGCGCTGGCTGGGGGCCGCCGCTGGTGACCCTGCGCTCCGTTGACGCCGCCAGAATTGATAAAATTTACGTATGCGCAACCTGCTTGACCGTTGGAAGAACGCCGACCCCGCCTTCAAGGCTTTCCTGCTGGGGGTTTTTTTCCTGGGCATCAACGCCGGGGTGCTGTCCGCGGCCTTCAATAATTATCTCAACGATTCTTTCAGCCTGACCGAGAAGCAGCGCGGCTTCCTGGAGTTCCCGCGCGAGCTGCCCGGCTTCCTGGTGATCTTCATGACGGGCCTGCTGGCGGCGCTGCCGGTGCGGCGCTGGGCGATCCTTACCAGCTTGTTCACCGCCGTGGGCGTGGCGGGGCTGGCCTTCCTGGCGCCGGGCTATAACTCCATGCTCGTGTGGATGCTGCTCTGGAGCGCCGGCAGCCACCTGTTCATGACGGTGGAGAGCGTGATGGGCCTGCGCTTCGCCAAAGAGGGCGGGCAGGGCCGGCGCCTGGGCCAGATCAGCGGCATGACCAACTTCGCGGCCATAGCCGGAGCGGGCTTTGTGTGGGTGATGGCCAAGGCCGCGGGCCCCGCGCTGTACCGCTGGGCCTTCTTCTTTGCGGCGGCGGCCTCGCTGGCCTCGGCTTTCTTCTTCGCCCGCATCCCCAAAGGCGGCGGCGAGGCCGCGCCCGGCGGCAAGCGCTTCGTGTTCCGCTGGCGCTACAAGTGGTACTACCTGCTCAATATCCTGTTCGGGGCGCGCAAGCAGATCTTCCTCACCTTCGCCCCCTGGGTGCTGGTGACACAGTACGGCGCCAGCCCCGCCGTGATGGCCGCGCTGGCGCTTACCGCCGCGGCGGCCGGCGTGGTGTTCCGGCAGACCTTCGGCGCGCTGACCGACAGGATAGGCGAAAGGAAGATGTTCATGGCCGACGCCGTGATCCTGCTGTTCATCTGCGCCGGGTTCGCCTTCTCGGCGTTCCTGCCTTTGCTCTACTTCATCTTCGTCCTCGACAACCTGATGTTCGCCACGCGCATCGCGCGCACCACCTACCTCAGCCGCATAGCCGAGGAGAAATCCCATATCTCGCCCACGGTCTCCTTCGGCATCACCATCGACCACGCCGTCTCCATGACCATTCCGGCCGCCGGCGGCCTGCTGTGGGCGGCCTACGGCTACCGGTCCGTGTTCATAGCCGCCTCGCTGCTCTCGGTGGCCGGTTTCCTGGCGGCGCTGGCCGTGGACGACGGCCGCAAGAAAGCCATCCCCTCGCAATTGGAGCCGGTCACCCCGGATTAAAATTATGAAAGCCTTCCTTCTCCTCGCCCTGCTGCCTATGGCCGCCCTGGCGGAACCGCCCAAAGAGATCCCGGTCGAGGCGCCCAAGTACGCGGCCGTCAACGGCGCCGTGGCGGTGCCGCTGTCCCAGGACAACGCCTACCTCAGGAACCCGGCTAACCCGGCCGCGGACTACTGGGGCCTGGCTTCCTTCTACATCCCGCAGCGCAACAACGCCTCCTGCTCGTCGGCCTCGGCGGCCATGGCCCTTAACGCCCTGCTGAACGCCGGCCGCCGGCGCGGCGACGCGGAGGAGAACATCACCGAAGCCGCCCTGGTGGAGAAGGTGGCCGGGGTGAAGTGGAAGGAACTTGCCAGCGAACCCGGCTTCGAGGGCCGCCACGGCCTGACGGTGGCCCAGCTGGCCGCCGGCTCCAGGGAGGCGTTGGCCGCCTACGGCGGGGCCGGCTTTACGGTCACCGAGGTGCAGGTGGGCACCGCTTCAGCGGCGGCGCTGGAGAGTTTCCGCAGGGCGCTGTCCGGGGGCGAGCGCAATCCCAACGACGTCACGCTGCTGCATTTCTCCCAGTCCGCGCTCACCGGGGCGCCCGGCGGCACCTACCCGCATATCTCGCCCGTGGGCGCCTACGACGAGAAGAACCGCCGCGTGCTGATCTTCGACGTGGACCGCCAGTGGTATGAACCCTACTGGGCGGCGGACACGCTGGTCTTCCGGGCCATGGCCGTAAAGACCAAGGCCTTCGGCCACGGCGGCTACGTGATACTGCGGCGCAACGCCGTCCGGCCCTGATTTGATACTATTGAGCGGCGGTTAAAAGGAACATATGGCTGAAAAAGACGACAAGAAAGTAATTTACTCCATGGTCGGGGTGAGCAAGCACTACGACAAGAAAGCCGTCCTCAAGGACATCTACCTCTCTTATTATTACGGCGCCAAGATCGGCGTGCTGGGCCTCAACGGCTCCGGCAAGAGCTCGCTGCTGCGCATCCTCGCCGGCCTGGACACCGATTTCCGCGGCGAGACGGTGCTCTCACCCGGTCACACCGTAGGCCTGCTGGAGCAGGAGCCCAAGCTCGACGAAGAAAAGACCGTGCGGCAGATAGCCGAAGAGGGCCTGCCCGAGGCCATGGCCGCGCTGAAGGAGTACAACGAGATCAGCGACAAGCTGGCCGAGCCGATGAGCGACGACGCGATGAACAAGCTCATCGAGCGCCAGAGCAAGGTGCAGGAGAAGATAGACGCCCTCAACGCCTGGGACGTGGATTCCCGCCTGGAACTGGCGATGGACGCGCTCGGTTGCCCGCCGCCCGACACGCTGATAAAGACCATCTCCGGCGGCGAAAAACGCCGCGTGGCCCTGTGCCGCCTGCTGCTGCAGGAGCCGGACATCCTGCTGCTCGACGAGCCGACCAACCACCTCGACGCCGAGGCCGTGGCCTGGCTGGAGCAGCACCTGAAAGAATACAAGGGCACCATCATCGCCGTCACGCACGACCGCTATTTCCTAGACAATGTGGCCGGCTGGATCCTGGAGCTGGACCGCGGGGCCGGCATACCGTGGAAGGGCAACTACTCCTCGTGGCTGGACCAGAAAGGCGAGCGCCTGCGCCAGGAAGAGAAGACGGAGACTGACCGGCAGAAGACCCTTAAGCGCGAGCTGGAGTGGATCCGCATGGGCGCCAAGGCCCGCCAGGCCAAAGGCAAGGCCCGCATCACCGCCTACGAGAACCTGCTGAACCAGGACAATGAGAAGCTGTCCAAGGAGCTGGAAATTTATATCCCGCCGGGCCCGCGCCTGGGCAACCTGGTGGTGGAGGCCAAGAACATGAGCAAGGCCTTCGGCGACAAGGTGCTGCTCGACGATGTTTCTTTTTCCCTGCCGCCCGGCGGCATAGTGGGCATCATCGGCCCCAACGGCGCCGGCAAGACCACGCTGTTCAAGATGATCACCGGCGAGGAAAAGCCGGATTCCGGGGACTTCAGGGTGGGCGAGACCGTGCAGCTGAGCTATTCCGACCAGCACCGCTCCACGCTGACCGCCGGCAAAAACGTCTGGGAAGTTATCTCGGGCGGGCTGGACCTGGTGAAGCTCGGCAAGATGGAGGTTAATTCCCGCGCCTACGTGGCCCGGTTCAACTTCTCCGGGCAGGACCAGCAGAAGAAGGTGGAGAACCTCTCCGGCGGCGAACGCAACCGCGTGCACCTGGCCGTGATGCTCAAGGAGGGCGGCAACGTGCTACTGCTCGACGAGCCCACCAACGACCTAGACGTCAACACCATGCGCGCGCTGGAAGAGGCGCTGGAGAGCTTCGCCGGCTGCGCCGTCATCATCAGCCACGACCGCTGGTTCCTCGACCGCGTGGCCACCCACATCATGGCCTTCGAGGGCGACAGCAAGATCTTCTGGTTCGAAGGCAACTTCAGCGAGTACGAGGCCGACCGCCACGCCCGCCTGGGCAAAGCCGCCGACACCCCGCACCGCATAAAGTACAAGAAACTCACCCGCCCTTAAGGGGGAAAAGAAAACCGCCGGGAAAGCCCGGCGGTTTTTCATGTCCAGCGGCTGTGGAATTATTTTACGCCCATCTCGTGCTTGAGCAGTTCCAGCGCCTTGTCCAGGTCGGAGACGTTGAGCAGCACGCGGTCCGTGCCGCCGCTGTCGGCGGTGCCGTAGACGGTGGTGATATTGATATTGTGCTCGCTGAGCAGGCGGGTCATGCGCAGCAGCTCGCCGGGCTTGTCCTTGAGCTCCACGGAGATCATCTGGGTCTCTATGGTGGTGAACCCGGCGCCGGTGAGCAGGTGGCTGACCTTGCGCTCGGCGTCCACGGCGATGCGCACGATGCCTGAATCGTCGCGGATCTCGGAGGCTATGCCGACGATGTTGACGCCTTCGTTGGTGAAAAGCTCGACGAACTTGGAGAGGGCTCCGGGCACGTTGGGGAGGAACACGGTGTATTGCTTGATGAGTTTGACAGGCATAGTTGCTCCGGCTGCTTGGATTCGGCGGAAAGCCGCCCTTGGTCTATTTAATAATTTTTCAGGCCGTCGGTAAAGCGCAAAAGTTATATAATCCAAATTGTCCATGAAGCTGCTCCCTGACGGAAAATCCAAGACCCTTTCAGCGCTGGCGCTGGCCGCCGCGGCCGGGGCCGGTTTTATGACCGTGCTGGCGGCCCGGGACCTGCTGACCCTGCTGAACGTGTTCGGCACGCCGGCCTTCTACCTGGGCCTGGCGCGGGCCACCCTGCCGACGGAGATGCCGCCGCTGGCCGGCCTGATGGTGCGCCACATGCCGCTCTTCTTCTCCTTCTCCCTTATTTTCTGGACCTCGGGCCTGGCTCTCGCGGCCGGCGTCTGGGCGCGGCGGGAATGGGCCAGGCGGGGGGCGTGCTCCATGCTCTACCTGCTGGCCGGAGCGGCCCTGCTGCTGCTGCTATTCCCCTGGCTGGTGGTGCCGAAGCCGCTGGTATACCGCGGTATTTCTCTGGCGCCGGAGTTTAACGCCTCGGTGCTGGCCGCCGCCTTTGTGGCGCGCGTGGCGGCGTTCGTGGGCGGCGGGGTCTGCCTTTGGTGGGCGCTGGCGCTGGACCGGGGGGCGCTGAAGACCGAGTTCCATTGATAGCGGGGCTGGTATTTAATAAAATATAGGAGTAATCCTGTCCGGCATCCTTCCTATCTCTCCTGGAAGGGTTTTGATACCAACGAGGTCTATTATGTGGAACTATACCGAAAAAGTCTTTGAGCATTTCAAGAATCCCAAGAACGTGGGAGAGATAGAGCATCCCGACGCGGTCGGCGAGGTCGGCAGCATTGTCTGCGGCGACGCCCTGAAGCTCACCCTTAAGATAGACAAGGCCACGGACACCATTACCGACGCCAAATTCAAGACTTTCGGCTGCGCCAGCGCCATAGCCTCCTCCTCAGCCCTCACCGAGATGGTGAAGGGTAAAAAGCTGGAGGACGCGGCCAAGATCACCAACCAGGAGATAGCCGACTTCCTGGGCGGCCTGCCCGGCGAGAAGATGCACTGCTCCGTGATGGGCATGGAGGCCCTGGAGGCCGCCATAAGGAACTACCGCGGCGGCAAGGCCGAGAAGGTGATAGTGGGCGTGGCCGAGCGCGTGGTCTGCAAGTGCTTCAGCGTCACCGAGAGCCATATCCTCAAGGCCATCAAGCTCAACAGCCTGAAGACCGTGGATGAAGTGACCAATTTTACCAAGGCCGGCGGCGGCTGCGGCCAGTGCAAGGGCGAGATAGAAAAGATCCTGAAAGATTACTGGGCCGAGGCCGAGCATAAGAAGTTCGCCAGCATGACCGTGGTGGAAAAAATAAAAATGATAGAGAAGGTGCTCTCCGAGGAGATCAACCCCAAGCTCAAGGCCGACGGCGGCTGGATGGAGCTGGTGGACGTGCAGGGCCAGAAGGTCAAGCTGCGCTTCCTCGGCATGTGCCACGGCTGCCCTTCCTCCGGAGCTACGCTCAAGAACGTGGTGGAGAAAGAGCTGAAAGAGCGCATAGACCCGGCGATAGAGATAGAGGCGGAATAAGGGGGCGCTATGGACAAGGTTTATTATTTCGACAATAACGCCACCAGCCGCGTGGCGCCCGAAGTGGCCAAAGAGATGGAGCCGTTCTTCAACGAGCTCTACGGCAATCCTTCCAGCATGCACTTCTTCGGCGGCGGCAATCAGAAATACATGGACCTCGCCCGCGAAAGGGTGGCAAAACTCCTGGGCTGCGAGACCTCCGAAATAATCTTTACCAGCTGCGGCACCGAATCGGATTCCACCGCCATCTGGTCCACCATACAGTCCTACCCCGAGAAGAACCACTTCATCACCACCAAGGTGGAGCACCCCGCCGTGCTCAACCTCGCCAAACACATGGAGGCGAAGGGCTACCGCGTGACATACCTCCCGGTGGACGCGACCGGGCAGATAAACCTGGACGATCTTAAGACCGCGCTGACCACCGATACCGCCCTGGTCTCCATGATGTGGGCCAATAACGAGACCGGCGTCATCTTCCCCGTAGAAGAGGCCGCCCGCCTGGCCCACGCCAAAGGCGCGCTGTTCCACACCGACGCCGTGCAGGCCGTGGGCAAGCTGCCGATAAACCTCAGGGAGACCAAGATAGACCTGCTGTCCCTGTCCGGCCACAAGCTGCACGCGCCCAAGGGCATAGGCGCCCTGTACGTCCGCAAAGGCATACGCTTCTCGCCCTTCATGCTGGGCGGTCACCAGGAGCACGGCCGCCGCGCCGGCACCGAGAACGTGCCGTATATAGCCGGCCTCGGCAAGGCCGCCGAATTGGCGCTGAACAATCTGGAGAAAGAGAACACTTATGTGAAGGGGCTGCGGGACCGGCTGGAGGCCGGCCTGCTGAAGATAAAGAACTCCCGCGTCAACGGCGGCGGCGCCCCGCGCCTGCCCAACACCACCAATATCAGCTTCGAATATATCGAGGGCGAATCCATCCTGCTGATGATCAGCGAGAAAGGCATCTGCGCCTCCTCGGGCTCGGCCTGCACCTCCGGCTCGCTGGAGCCGTCGCATGTGCTTATGTCCATGGCCGTGCCCCAGACCTACGCCCACGGCTCCATCCGCTTCTCCCTTAGCGTCTACAATACGGCCGAAGAAGTGGACTACATCATAAATGAGTTCCCGCCTATCATAGAGCGCCTGCGCGCCATCTCGCCTTTCGCCGACGGCAAGCCGCTGTTCGGGATGGAAGCCTGCGAGACCCACGACCACAAACATTGACCGGCTGTTGCCAGGCCGTCCGAACGGGCTCCATAGGGGGCCCGTTTTTGTTTTCGCGGGAAAACCAATGTTTTCATATGAAAATATAATTACAGCAAGCTGCCCTTTTGCTTAGGGAAACAGCTGTTTTTCATGTATGGCATTAAAAATGCTCTGTGATGGGTAAGCTGGCCGTAAGTAAAGTGGGGGTTGGGTACGGCCAGCCCAGATCTTAAGGAGCTGACATGAAAACCATAGTGAAAATAGCGGTTGTAACTCTCTCGATGCAGGCCGGACTGGCCAACGCGGCGCCTAATGCCGGCTTTCAGCCCGCCGCCGCGCGCCCCGTGGCCGTTAACGTAACCGTAGGCGAACTTTCCGACGCCTCTGAAATGATCTCCGCCGCGACGGCCGCCGGGGACGACCTCAAGGCCGGGCGCCTGCTCTCGGACCTGTTTTCGAATGGTTTAAAAATAGAGAAAGCCGTGCCGGTGCGCGCCGACGAGGACGCCGCTCCCGCCGTCCCGGCCGCCGGCGGCGTAGTGGCCCCCGCCCTGGCGGACAGGGGCTACAGGGCCCCCGTGACCGAGACGGTCAAGTCGGCGCTCGGGCTTAAGCCCAGCATCGCCTCCTACTACACCACGGCCCAGCCGCTGCCCATGACGGCCGAGCAGAAGGACGCCGCTAAAGACGCCGCGGAGAAAGCCGCCAAGCCCAAGCGCGTAGCCTGGGGCCTCAGCATCCTGACCATAGCGCTGCTGATACTCTTCCTGCTGTAAGCCGGGGGGCAAGGCTTTGTAATCACCCCTCAAAAGTGCTAGAATACTGGTTCAGTCATCAATGGATTTACGGGCCCATAGCTCAGTTGGTTAGAGCAAGCGACTCATAATCGCTGGGTCGTAGGTTCAAGTCCTACTGGGCCCAGTATTTAGTAAAAAGGCCGTCCGGTTTTCCGGGCGGCCTTTTATTTTTCCCTGAGCGGGGCGGGTTTACTTTTTTACCGCCTTGTTCTCCACGTAGCGGTACTCCGCCCTCAGCGGGCCGCCGGGTTCATAGACGCGCAAGGCCTGGATCTCGCTCTTCCCGAAAATAAATTCTTTCTCCAGCTTGCCGTCCCTGGTGTAGACCTTTACCGCGCCGTCCGGGACTTTGCCCTCCTGGCTGATGATGTTGAAATCTTTGTCCAGGTGGGCTTTGCCGACATGCTTGCCGTTGAGCTGGAAAGTGTAGCGCTCCCCGCGGGCCAGGGACAGCGTTTTTACCGTCACCAGGGAGTCGGTTTCTTTGAGCGGTTCCGGGGCGGCCTGCGGCTTGGGGGCTTCGGCCGGTTCGTCGTCGACGTAGTAAGCCTGGGATTGCGGCGCGCCGTCCGGGCCGTACTCCTTCTTCCAGCCGTTGAGCTTGTCGCCGCGGTAGTCCGCCTCCATCAGCAGTTTGCCGCCTTCGGCGAAATACTTTAGCGGGCCCTCTTTGGCGCCGCTCATATAGTACGCCTCCACCTGCACGCCGCCGCCGGGATAGAAAGCTTTCAGCGTGCCGCTGTTCTTGCCGGCCAGCATGGATTTTACGGTCTTAAGGCCGCCGTCCGGATAGTATTCCGTATAGGTGCCGTCCCTTACCGCGCCCTCCAGGGTCAGCAGGGCGCCGGCCGCGTCGTAGGTCTCTGTGGCTATGGCTACGCCGTTCTCGTTGTAGACCACCTGGCGCGAAGAGGTGTCGGCCGCCACGGTGAAGAAAGTCAGCCTGGGGGCCGCTTCGATCGCGGCCGGCGGGGGAGTGGAGAGCTCGACGGCTGCGGCGGTGGCGGTTGACGCCGGTACCGGCAGGGCCGGCGCCGGTGCGGGGGCCAGTCTCTCCTGTATGTCAGCCTTGTTTATGGTGAGCGCGCCGTAGCGGGTCTTTACCAGTACCGTTTCATCCATCTCGCCGGTCACCTCGCCCTCCAGCCTGGCCCCGTCCTTCATGATGAAGGTGTCCGCCCGGCCGGGGGCCGGGAATAAAAGGAAAGATATAAAGATTAAAGTTTTCATGGGGCCTCCATGGATTATTCTACAAAAGAAAGCCTTGCAAGGCGAAAGCCAGCCCTTGTGCCGGACCCGCGCGAGCCCCTGGTGGCACTTGACAGAATGATACCAATATGGTATCATTAAGGAATACTATGAAACTAATAAACAGGAACGTGGATTACGCGGCGCGGGCGCTGGTCTTTATGGCCAGGGCCAATAAACCCACCGTTTCGGTGGCGCTGATGAGGGAGCCCGTGGGGGTAACCGGCCCTTTTCTCCGCAAGATCATGCAGAAGCTGCATAAGGCCGGCATCGTGCACGCGGTAAAAGGCAAAGGCGGCGGTTTCGCCCTGGCCAGGAACCCGGAGAACATAACGCTCCGGCAGCTGGTAGACGTGCTGCAGGGCCCGCTGAAACTAAACGACTGCGTCTTCCGCCAGAAAGTCTGCCAGCACCACGCCGCCTGCATCCTGCGCCACAAACTGTCGGCCATGGAAACCCGCCTCCTCTCCGAAATAGACGGCGTGACGATAAAAGATTTGGCGTGAGAGTTGTTGCGGGCGGGGTGTTCCGCCCGATCACCCCTTGGGGAAGAGGGGGCCCCGCTTAATTTCCCGCGGGGGGGAAACCGCGCAACGGTTTCCCTGCGGTCAGCCGGGGTGAGCGGGTGGAACACCCCGCCTGCAGGTAACCTAGGGAGACTTATGAAAACCAAGCGGCAGATCATAAAGATCGACGAGAAAAAATGCGACGGCTGCGGCAATTGCGTCACCGGCTGCCACGAGGGCGCCCTGCAGGTGATAGACGGCAAGGCCCGCCTCATCAGCGACCTGCTGTGCGACGGCCTCGGCGCCTGCATCGGCGAATGCCCGCAAGGCGCCATAAAAATAGAGACGCGCCAGGCCGAGCCCTACGACGAGGTAAAGGTGATGGAGGGCATGGTGCAGCACGGCCCCAACACCATAAAAGCCCATCTCAAACACCTCAAGGACCACGCCCAGAAAACTTTTTTAAAGCAGGCTTTCGACTACCTTAAGAAAAACAATATCCCGAACCCCCTGGAGGAAGAAATGGCGCACGACAAAGAACACAAACACGGCGGGCATGAGCCCTGCGGCTGCCCCGGCGGCAGGACGCTGGACTTCCGCGAGCCCTGCGGCTGCGACGACGCAGGCGACGCCCCCGCCGCGAAATCCCGGCTGCGGCAGTGGCCGGTGCAGCTGCACCTGGCCTCGCCCATGGCGCCTTACTTTCAGAAGGCTGACCTGGTGGTGGCGGCGGACTGCACCGCCTTCACCTACGGCAACTTTCACAACGAGTTCATAAAAGACAAGGCCATCGTCATCGCCTGTCCCAAGCTCGACGACGGCCAGGAGATCTACGTGGAGAAGCTGCAGGCCCTGATAGAGGACGCCAAGGTGAACACGCTGACCGTGGTCACGATGGAGGTGCCCTGCTGCGGCGGCCTGCTGGCCATGGTGAAACAGGCGGCCGCCGCGGCCGCCCGCAAGGTGCCGGTGAAGCACGTGGTGATCGGCATACAGGGCGGCATAAAGAGCGAGGGCTGGGTCTGAAGCCGGTTTAAACAGGGTAGAGTAAAGAGGGAGGCGCCTAAGGCGGCCTCCCTCTTTTATTGAGCATGGCGCCTAAAGTTTGATAAGATATTTTTATACGGCGCGGTGGCCAAGTGGTAAGGCGGCAGTCTGCAAAACTGCTATTCGCGGGTTCGATTCCCGCCCGCGCCTTTTTTCTTTTTCAAAATGTAATCTGGAGGAGGGGAAACCCCCTGAACAGCCATGAACCTCAGCAGATTAGCCCTCTCCCTCGGCCAGTCGGCCACCCTGAAGCTTAACGAATTAGCCAACAACCTCAAAGCCGAAGGCAAGCCCGTCGTGCATCTCGGCGGCGGCGAGCCCGAAGAAAAGATCCCCCGCGGCGCTCTGGAAGAGAGCGGCAAGCTGCTCGACGCCGGTTTTATCCGCTACACACCGGTCTCCGGCACGACCGCCCTGAAGAAAGAGATCGCCGCCTATACCGAGCAGCATTACGGCGTGAAGCCCGGCCCCAGGAACATCTGCGTGGCCTCAGGCGCCAAGCAGGCCATCTACAATTTCCTGGTCTCTGTGGTGGATCCCGGCGACGAAGTGATCTTCCCCGCCCCGTACTGGGTGAGCTACCCGGAGATGGTGAAGCTGGCCTACGGCAACCCCGTGATAGTGCGCCCGCGCGACGGCGGGCTGCTGGCCAAGGCCGCGGATATCGAGGCCCACATCACCAGCCGCACCAAGGCCATCCTGCTCAACAGCCCCAACAACCCGTCCGGCCAGGTCTACCCTGAGGAATTCATCCGCAGGATGGTGGAGGTCTGCGAGGACCGCGGCGTGTACCTGCTGATGGACGATATCTACAACCGGCTCGTTTTCGACGGGCTCAAGGCCCCTTCGGCTTTCTCTTTTTCCGGCAAGCCCCTCAACGAATCGCCGATAGTTTCCATCAACGGCGTCTCCAAGACCTTCTCGATGACCGGCTACCGCATAGGCTGGAGCGTGGCCAGCGAGGCCCTGACCCAGGCCATGATCAAGGTGCAGGCCCAGGTTTCCTCCTGCCCTTCGGCGCTCAGCCAGGCCGCGGCCGCCGGCGCGCTGCGCGACGGGGACGGCTTTGTGGAAACGCTGCGCGACGGCCTCCAGAAAAAGCGCGACGTGATGGTGGCCGAGCTGGCCAAGCTGAAGAAAGTGAAACTGCACAAGCCGCAGGGCACCTTCTACAGCTTCGCCGATTTCAGCGCCTACGAGAAGGATTCGGCCAGGCTTTCCGCCATGCTGCTGGAGAAGGGCATGGTGGTGACCGTGCCCGGCATAGAGTTCGGCCTGGAAGGCCACCTGCGCCTGAGCTACTGCGGCGCCGAGAAGGACATAGTGGAGGGCGTGACCCGCATCCGCAAGATTTTGGACTAAGGAGACTAGACCATGTTAGAAACCAAAGAGAGACACGCGATGAACGACATAAAGACTTCAAAGACCATTTACAAGAACCTGTCCTGCCCCGCGCTCTACGAGCATTCCGTGGCCAAGGGTGAAGCGGAGATTACCTATGGCGGAGCCCTCTGCGCCCGCACCGGCAAGCACACGGCCCGCTCCGCGCAGGATAAATTCATCGTGAAGGAGCCCTCCAGCGAAGGCAATATCTGGTGGGGCGACCAGAATGTGTCGATAGACGAGGCCGCGTTCGACAAGCTTTACGCCAAGGTGCAGGGCTACCTGGCCGACAAGGAAATTTATCAGCGCGACTGCTACGCCGGTTCAGACCCCGCCAACCGCCTGAGCGTGCGCGTGTACACCGAGCTGGCCTGGCACAGCCTCTTCGCCGGCCACATGTTCATAGAGCCCCCGGCCAAGGACCTGCAGAACTTCGCTCCGCAGTTCACCGTCATCAACGTGCCCGGCTTCCACGCCCTGCCCCAGGTGGACGGCACCCGCGGCGCCGCGTTCATCCTGCTCAACTTCAAGAAGAAAATAGTGCTCATAGGCGGCACCGCCTACGCCGGCGAGACCAAAAAGTCCATCTTCTCCGTGATGAACTACCTGCTGCCGCTCAGGGGCGTGATGCCCATGCACTGCTCGGCCAACGTGGGCAGGAAGGACGACACAGCCATCTTCTTCGGCCTGTCCGGCACCGGCAAGACCACGCTCTCCTCCGACCCGCTGCGCCGCCTGATAGGCGACGACGAGCACGGCTGGAGCGATAGCGGCATCTTCAATTTCGAGGGCGGCTGTTACGCCAAGGTGATCAACCTCAACGCCGAGGCCGAGCCGCAGATCCACGCGGCCACCGGGCGCTTCGGCACCATCCTCGAGAACGTGGTGTACGACAAGCACACCCGCGTCCTGGACCTCAACGACGGCTCGCTGACCGAGAACACCCGCGCCGCCTACCCGCTGGAATTCATTGACAACGCCATCAAGGGCGCGGCCTTCCCGCACCCCAAGAACATCGTGATGCTGACCTACGACGCCTTCGGCGTGCTGCCTCCCATAGCGCGGCTCTCCCCCGAGCAGGCCATGTACCATTTCATCTCGGGCTATACCGCCAAGGTGGCCAATACCGAGATGGGCATCAAGGAGCCCAAGGCCACGTTCAGCACCTGCTTCGGCGCGCCCTTCATGAGCCACCACCCCTCGGTGTACGCCGAGCTGCTGGAAAAAAAGATGAAAGCCAGCAAGGCGGAGTGCTGGCTCATCAACACCGGCCTGTGCGGCGGCCCCTATGGCGTCGGCAAGCGCATGAGCATAAAGCACACCCGCGCGCTGCTCAACTCCGCGCTCGACGGCGCGCTGGCCAAGGTGAAGTTCACCAGGGACCCGGTGTTCGGCTTCGAGATCCCGGCGGAATGCCCCGGCGTGCCCGCCGAGGTGCTCAACCCCCGCGAGACCTGGGCCGACAAGGCCCTCTACGACGCCAAGTGCAAGGAACTGGCGGGCCTGTTCGCCGCGAACTTCAAGAAGTTCAACGTGACCAGCTCGGCCATCAACGGCGCAGGTCCCAGGATCTAAGGCCCGCCGCCCCAGCGAAGAAGGCCGGGCTCCCCCGGCCTTTTTCATTTGGGGGGACTCCCTTGACACTCATAGGGAAAAATAGGTTATATGTATCAAGTAATTTAGAAGTCATCATACAGGAGGAAGTACAATGCCCGCTGCAAAAGCAAACTCGAAGTTCATGGCCCCCATCACCCCTAACGAGACCCTGGCCGCGGTTATCGGCGCCAAGCCGGTTCCCCGCACCGAGATCGTGAAGAAACTGTGGGTCTACATAAAGAAGAACAACCTGCAGGACAAGAAGAACAAGCGCAACATCAACGCCGATGAGAAGCTGCTGAAGCTGTTCGCCGGCAAGAAGCAGGTCACGATGTTCGACCTGGCCAAGATAATCGGCAAGAACGCGAAATAAGCCGGTTGCCCTTAGTTAACGCCGTCCGCTTTAAAAACGGACGGCGTTTTTATTTGCCTGGCGCCCTGTTTTAGGACTTTTGACCTAGCTGAGCCTGGGCCTTTAGGGATTGACTTTCGTCAACCCGTCCTCCATAATATAGACAGGTAACCATTATGAAACGCGCGCTGACCATCCTGATGCTGCTGAGCCTGCCCCTGGCGGGCGGCGCCCCCCTGCGCGCGGAGAACAACGGCCGCGCGGCCGGCTACACGCCCGTTTCCTACTACGGCGAGAATAACCTTGTGGATTATCATCAGGCCGGCCCCTTAATGCGGAAGCTTTCCCAGTCCACCCTGGCCTTCTTCCCCGCCCGCTCCCTGCCCTATGACGAGGCGGCCGGGGTATACAGGCTTTCCAACACCTCCCTCAGGGACCGGTACAACCTCAAGCCCGAAACGCCTTTCGCGGACCAGACCGTGGGGGCCTACTGCTCCGGCGCGCTGGTGGGCGAGGACCTGGTCCTTACCGCCGGCCATTGCTTCAAACCGCACACACGGGGCATGGACTGCGCCAGGATAAAACTGGTTTTCGGCTACGCGGTCACGCAGCGCGGGGAAACCCCGTCCGCTTTCCCGGCCGGGGACGTGTACTCCTGCAAAGAAGTCGTGATGCAGGTGGTGCAGGACAAACGCCACAATTTCGTCTGCCGGGGCGGCAGCTGCTCCAACAGCCCCTTGATAGGGGAGGGCGTGGATTACGCCCTGGTGAGGCTGGACCGCGCGGTGACGGGCCGCCCCCCGCTGGCCGTCAGCCGCAGGCAGGTTTCGCTTAACGCCAAGGTGGGCGTGATCGGTTATCCCAGCGGCATGCCGGTAAAGGTGCAGGAGGAAGGCGCCGCGGTGCGCTCCCTCACCGACAAAGGGTATTTCGTCGCCAACCTGGACACTTTCTCCGGCAATTCCGGCAGCCCGGTCTTCAACATGGGCACGATGAAGATAGAGGGCGTGCTGGTGCGCGGCGGCGCGGACTACATACATCAGTCTTCCACCGGCGCCAGGGTGGAGGATTCCGGCACCCCTTATGCGCATCTGCCCGGCGAGGCTAATTTCTACCCGCAGGACGGCGGGCGCGGCGAAGACGTGACCTATATAACCGAGATGGAAGCGCTGATACCGCAGACCGAGATGGAGCGCTACATAGATGCGGCGATCAGGCAGCGGGCGCAGCAGGGGAACCAGGGCCAGCCCAAGCCGGTGCCGGCCATCTACACCCCCGGCCAGAACGGCGGCTACCAGGTGCAGCCCGCCATCTACAATGTTCCGGAGCCCTCGGCCCCGGAACCGATAATGATCTAACGAAGCTGCGCTATGCGCGTGCCGCAACAGGAGCAACGCTCTTCGGCCGGCCGCTGGTAAACGGCCAACAAGCAAGGAGCGCCCCCCACGGGGCGCTCCCTTTTTTGGGATTGTTTATTTCCAGAACCACATCTGTTTTCTGAGGCGCCAGAGCTGGTCGCCCGAGATCGCTTCCGGAAAATTAAAGGTCCAGGGCTTGCGAGCTACCGAGGCGTAAGGCATTATTCCCACTGGCAGGGCGCGTGCGTTTATCATAGTGTCGAACTGCAGCTCCCTCAACAGGGCCATTCGCCCGCCTTTGTCCGCGGCCGCGAGGTAGGTATGCAGCCAGGCCTTCTTCGCGGTGGAGCTCAAGCCAAAAAAATCAGAATCCAGATAGTGCAGGGCCAGGCCCAGATCGTCCTGTAGTCCTATCTCTCCGCTGAAGATGCGGAAGTCCGGCTCCGGGCCTTTTCCTGAGCGCTGGCGCAGGATGTCGGAGTAGGCCGCGTTGGGCAGCCATTTTTTTATTGCTTCCCCGTCCCTTGAGAAATAGTTGTAAAGGCGGTCGGCCGCCACCGGTCCGCTGATAACGGCGGGACCGGGGGCGGCGAACAGCTCCCGCAGGCGCCCCGCCTGCTCCGGGGTGAGCCGGCCTTCCAGGTGGAAGATCTGGTCCGCCGGTTCTCCCAGCCGGCTGCGCTTCAGGTAGAGGTTCCGCAACTGGCCGGCTATGAAGAACCGCTGTTCCCGGGAGAGGCGCGCGCGCCCTTTGGCGGTGAACACCACGCACAGCAGGCGGAGAGGCCTGGTCAGATGAACGTTGTAGCCGGGATTCTCTTCCGCGAATTTAAGCTTGTCCTCCGGCCTGCGCACGATGGCGGCCGTCAGGTAATCCCCGGCGCCGTCCTTCAGCATCTTAAAGACCTGTTCCTTCGGCATGCGCTCATCCACGGGCGTTACCGCGACCGAGACCGGCATGGCCGGGGAGTAGCGGTAATGGCGCGGGTTGGCTTTAAGCGAGATGTCGCCGCCGGAGGAGCTGGCGCTGGCGTAGTATGGGCCAGAGGTGTTGCGGTAGTCTCCGATCTTTAGCGTCACCGGGTCGAAAGAGCCGGCCGGGACCACGCTGTAATTGATGTTCGTGAGCAGCCGGAACAGGTAGGTTCTTGGCTCCGGAAACTTCATTACGAGGAGGCGGCCGGACTCTTCCACCCGCAGGCCGGCGCACCGGTCTGACAGCGACTTAAGGTGTCTGCCGCAAAGGGGGTCGCTCAGGAAGGCGTATTTTTCTCCGCCTAGGATGAACAGCCTTTTCAGGCTTAGTTCCGCGTCTGAGGCGGTTATGGGGTGGCCGTCTGCGGTGCTGAGGCCCTTCCTGAAGCGGAAGCGGGCCTCGCCGCCTTTCCATTTGAAGCTTTCCGCAAGCCCGGACACCAGGGCGCCGCTGGCGGAGTACTCCACTAGGGGGCTGAAGAGATTCTCCAGGAAGAAAAAGTCGCTGTTGTCCCGGGGGTCAGCCGGGTCGTAGGCTGTTATCGGCCTGTCCGCTTTGGACAAGACCCGCAGCTCCGGCCCCGTCCGCCTGGCAGCCCAGACGGCAAAAAAAACCGCCCCTAGGAGCAGGGGCGGCAGCAGCAGAACGGGCCGCGCGGGCTTAAATCTCAGGATCCGGCTCCTTCTTGTTCCTCGGGTTCTTCGTCCTCTTCCGGCGCATTCTCGTCGTCGTCTTCTTCGACTTCGGTGGCGGCGTCGCCGTCATCATCGTCGCCCGTGGTCTCCGGCTCGGAACCGTCGTCCTCGTCGGGGTCGGTCTCCTGGGGAGCAGGCTCGTCGGTGTCTTCCGGCTGTGCGCACACGGCCCCGTTGGCGGCGAGGGCGGGTCCCGGCAGGAGGAAAACAGAGGCTATGGTCAGGGAAAAGATAAAAAGGAAACCGAACAAAGCGGACAGTTTATTTTTGGTCATGAGCGGCAGTTTCCCCCGGCAAAGACGGCGCATGCTGAGCGCCGCTACAATAATATCGCATAAAAAGCCCGGGTTGTGAAGAGACAAAAGACCTACTCGCCGCATAGGCCCCGCCGGCCGGCGGCGGGTCAATCTTTGCGGCGGTCCACTATATAATGGCTCTTGTCGGAGGCCTTGGCGCCTTTCTTGAGCTCGGTGCCGATATTGCTGACCTGGGCGAAAGACTGCAGCGGGCGGGTGGCGTTGTGCACGATGCCGATGGCGATGGAGAGAAAAGGAAATTTCCTGATATTGCCCTGGCGGTCGGTGGCCACGATGTGGCCGCGCTCGCGGTCCGCCTTGCTGTAGAAGGAGGGGGCGATCTCGTCGAAGGAGCTGACGATGCGCTTGGCCAGTTCCTCGGACCGCTCGTACGAGGTTACGACTATGAAGTCGTCGCCGCCGATGTGGCCGATGAAGTCCTCGGAGTTCTCGTTCTGGATGGTCAGCTTGACCAGCAGGTTGGCTGTGGCCTTGAGGATGCGGTCGCCGGCCTCGAAGCCGTAGATGTCGTTATAGGCCTTGAAATTGTTCAGGTCCAGGTACAGCACGGCGAACGTGCCGCCCTTCTGGATCTCGCGCTCCACCCGCGCCTGGATGGACGGGTTGCCCGGGAGCTTGGACAGCGGGTTGGTGTCGAGCACCTGCTTGTTGCGCTTGAGGATCATCCTGATGCGGGCCACCAGTTCGTCGGCGTCCACCGGCTTTATCAGGTAATCGTCTATGCCCATGCTGAGGCCCTTGAGCTTGGCGTGCTTCTCGCCGAAAGCGGTGACTATTATTATCGGGATGTGGGCGAAAATGGGGTTATTCTTAAGGTCCTGTGCCACTTCCAGGCCGTTCTTGCGGGGCATGTTGTAGTCGAGCACGATGATGTCCGGGTTGGTCTCGAAGACGGCCGTCATCGCCTCCACGCCGTCGTTGGCGGTGATCACCTCGAAGCCGGCGTACTCTATCATCTCCTTCATCAGGAGCAGCAGCTCGGTCTGGTCGTCGGCCATCAGCACGCGCAGGCGGGGGGTTTTGGGCGGCTCGGAACCTGCGGGCGTAACGCCCTGCGCCTGGGACGGGGCGGTCTGTTCCTCTATGAGCTTGAGCAGCAGGTCGCCGGGGATCTCGCGGGACACGATCTCCGGCAGGCCGGTCAGGATGCCGCGCTCCTGGTAATTCTCCAGGCGCAGCCCGCTCACTACTATGATGGGGATGCCGGCGGTGTCGGAGGACTCCTGCATCTCTTCCATGATCTCGAAACCGTCCTTGCCCGGCATCATGATGTCGAGCAGCAGGGCGTCCGGCTCTTCGGAGCGGAGCACGTCCAGGACGGCGGCGGAATTGTTTACTACCACGGGCCGGTAGTTGTTGGCCTCGAGGAACATCTTTACCAGGTCGGAGAATTCGGTGTCGTCGTCGGCCACCATCACGGTCTGCTGCCTGCCCTCCTTGGGCGGGGCGGCCTTGAGCAGCACGGCCTTCAGGGCTTCGAAATCCACCGGCTTGGTCAGGTAGCCGCAGACCTTGGGCGAGGGGCCGGTCACTATCCCGGTCTTGGGGGTCTGCGAGAAGATAATGACCTTCTGGGTTTCGGTGAAAGGGTTCTTTTTGAGCTCGTTAAGGAAGTCCAGCGGGTTGAAGGACTGCATCAGGATGTTGAGGATCACCAGGTCCGGCTTCCAGTTCTGTACCGCGGTGATGGCCTGCTGGTAGTTGGTCACCGTCTGGGCGTGGTAGTCGTGGTCCTCGAGAAAGGCGGTCAGCGCGGCCGCCGCGGACGCGTCGTTGTCAACGAGGAGTATCTTCTTGCCGGTTGCGGCGTTCATAATTCTGATTTTAACATTTTTATCGCGGGGTAAATACGCGGGCCAATAATTGTAGAATTTAGGCGTGGCTGATAAAGAGAATCCCTGGGGCTATGCCCAGATAGGACTGGAGCTGGCCGGCGCCGTACTGCTGGGCTTCTTCGGCGGCTATTGGCTGGACCGGCGGCTGGATACGCTGCCGTGGCTGACGCTGGCGGGGGCCGTGGCCGGCCTGGCCGCGGGCTTTTTCCTGGTGGCCAGGGAGCTTTTTAAGATAGAGCCGCCCGGCGGGGGAAAGAAATGACCGGACCGGAAGCCGCCCTGTACGGGGCGCTGCTTGGCGCCGCGGCCGGCGGGCTGTCGCGGCTGGCGCTGAAGCGGGTGATAAACTCCTCCGACAAGGTCTTCTACTCGGTGTTCGTGGGCGGGGTTTTCGCCAGGCTCGGGGTGCTGGCGGGAGCGGTTTGTCTTTTACGCCGCGAAAGTTATACAATTATTTTCTTGTTTATAATATCAATGCTGCTGGCGCAGCTGATTTTTGAGGCGTTTCCGATAAAGCATGGACCTAAAAGCGCTGCTTGAACACCACGTAACGGACCAAATCTGGGCCCGTATCCCCTTTGGTCCCATCGACCTGCCGCTTTCCAAGCATCTGCTGATGATGGGCATAGCCTCCGCCATCCTGCTCATCGTCTTTCCCCTTATAATCCGCAGCCGCTCGGCCGCGCTGGCGCCGTTCCGCGGCATGATAGAGGCCACTGTGCTGTTCCTGCGCGACGAGGTGGTGGTCCCCAACATGGGCCACAAGGGCGCGGCCTATACCGGCTACTTCGCCACGCTGTTCTTCTTTATCCTGCTGATGAACCTCATCGGCCTGGTGCCCTACGGCGCCACCGCCACCGGCAACCTGGCCGTCACGGCCGGCCTGGCTCTCACCACCTTCGTCCTGATCAACTTCACCGGCATCAAGGAGCAGGGGCTGATAGGCTATTTCGCCCACTTGGTGCCCAAGGGCGTGCCGCTGTGGCTGTACCCGCTGATGTTCCCGATAGAGCTGCTGGGCCTGTTCATCAAAACCTTCGCGCTCTGCATCCGTCTTTTCGCCAACATGATAGCCGGGCACATCGTCATCCTGGTCTTTATCTGCTTTATTTTTATCTTCGGCGCTTTCAGCGCGGTTTTCGGGTTCCTCGTGGCGCCGGTCTCCATAGGGCTGGTGCTGTTCACGCTGCTGCTGGAGCTGCTGGTGGCCTTTCTGCAGGCCTATATTTTTGTCACGCTGACGGCCATCTTTACTGGCGCGGCGATGCACCCGCATTGAGCGGAACGTTTTCCGGTTTCAAACTTAACGGAGGTAGTACAATGAACGACCTTACATTCCTCGGACTCGGCTACATCGGCGCGGGCATCGGCGCGGGCCTCACGCTCATCGGCGCCGGCCTGGGCATCGGCAAACTGGCTGCGGCCGCCCTCGAAGGCACCGCCCGCCAGCCCGAAGCCGGCCCCGCGCTGCGCACGACCATGATCATCGCCGCCGCCCTCATCGAAGGCCTCGGCTTCCTGGCGCTGGTCATCTGCTTCTTCGCCGTGATGAACCTGGCCATGCCCAAGGCCCCCGCGGCCCCCGGCGCGGCTCAGACCCAGACCACCCACTAAGGTCTTCGCAACGGTACCGGGCCGCGGAAGGCCGCGCCCGGGAGGTGAACTATGGAAGCATTGATCAAGCCCGAAATAGGGCTGATGTTCTGGACTATAGCCTGCTTTGTGCTGCTGGCGCTGCTGCTGTCGCGCACCGCGTGGCGGCCGCTGCTGCAGGCCGTGGAAGAGCGCGAACGGGCCATCAAGCACGACCGGCACACCGCCGAGACCGCCCGCGCCGAGGCCGAAAAGCTGAAGGCCGAGCTGGACGCCAGGCTGGCCGAGTTTAAGGCCGAGATCTCCAGCCGCATGGACGAGGCCAGGCTTTCCGCCGAGAGGGAGAAGGACCTGCTGATCGAGGAGGCGCGCAAGAGCGCCGGCGTGATCATAGAATCCTCCCGCAGGGAGATAGAGGCCCAGAAGAACGAGGCCGCCCGCGACCTGAAGAACAAGGTGGCCGAGCTCTCCGTGCTGGCGGCCGAACGGATCCTGCTGCATCAGCTGGACCACCGCGCCAACACCGACCTGGCCTCCAAGTACCTGGCCGAGCTGGAGAAGGAGCGCCCCGGGCTGAAGCTGGGGGGAAACTGATGGATTCGAGCGCCAGCATTCTCGCCAAGCGCTACGCCAGGGCCTATATGAACCTGGACGGCAAGGCTCACGCCCCGGCGGCGGAAGCCGCGGCGCAGAAGAAGCTGGACGGGCTGAACAAGGTCGCCGAGGCGGCCCGGCCGCATCTCAAGGCGCTCACTCACCCGGCGGTGAACTGCGAGGTCAAGCTGGCGGTCCTTACTAAGATCCTCGGTTCCGGCAACTTCGGTCCCGCGGCCGGTTTCGCGGACCTGCTGGTCCGCCAGAACCGGTTCGGGCTGCTTGAAAAAGTGCTGCAGGAGTGCCTGCGCCTCAACGACAGTTTTTGCGGGATAGTCAGGGCGGAGGTGTGCAGCCGCTACCCGCTCTCCGAGGGCGAAGTGAAAAGGATAACCGCCCTCCTTTCCGAAACCGTAGGCAGGAAGATCAGCCTGCGCCAGGTCATAGCCGAAAGGGTGATCGGCGGTTTTGAGATCAAGATAGGCGACACCGTTATAGACGCCACCGCGCGCGGCAGGCTGGAGGCCATGAAGGCCGGCCTGCTTAAAGGATAGTCATGATACGACCAGAAGAGATCACCGATATTATCAAGGGCCGCATCGAGAAATTCATTCCCGAATCCCAGCTGTCCGAGACGGGGCAGGTGCTCCAGATCGGCGACGGCATCGCCCGCATCTACGGCCTCAGCTCCGCCGTGGTGGGGGAACTCATAGAATTCGAGGGCGGCGTGGCAGGCATGGTGCTCAACATCGAGCGCGAGAACGTGGGCGCCGTGGTCATGGGGTCCGACACGCTCATCAAGGAAGGCGACCGGGTAAAGCGCACCGGCCGCGTGCTCGAGATCCCGGTGGGGCCGGAACTGATAGGCCGCGTGGTGGACGCGCTGGGCAACCCTATAGACGGCAAAGGCCCGCTTAACGCCAAAAAGAAGCGCCCCGTGGAGGTGATCGCCCCCGGCGTAGTGGAGCGCGCCCCGGTAAAGGAGCCGCTGCAGACCGGCCTTAAGGCCATCGACGCCATGATCCCGATAGGCCGCGGCCAGCGCGAGCTCATCATCGGCGACCGCCAGACCGGCAAGACCGCCGTGGCGCTGGACGCCATCATCAACCAGAAGAACGAGCCCGCCGACAGGCGCCCCATCTGCATCTACGTGGCCATCGGCCAGAAGGAATCTACCGTGGCCCGCGTCGCCAAGATCCTCGAGGACAACGGCGCGATGGAGTATTCGGTCATAGTTTCCGCCTCCGCCTCCCAGCCGGCCTCCATGCTCTACCTCGCGCCTTACACCGGCTGCGCCATCGGCGAAGAGTTCATGTGGAACGGCCAGCACGCGCTGGTCATCTACGACGACCTTTCCAAGCACGCGCAGAGCTACCGCCAGATGTCGCTGCTGCTGCGGCGCCCCCCGGGCCGCGAAGCCTATCCCGGCGACGTGTTCTATCTCCATTCCCGCCTGCTCGAGCGCGCCTGCAAACTGTGCGACAAGAACGGCGGCGGCTCGCTGACGGCCCTGCCCATCATCGAGACCCAGGCCAGCGACGTGACGGCCTATATCCCCACCAACGTGATCTCCATCACCGACGGTCAGATCTACCTGGAGTCGAGCTTGTTCCACTCCGGCATCAAGCCCGCCGTCAACGTGGGTATTTCGGTGTCCCGCGTGGGCAGCTCGGCGCAGATAAAGGCCATGAAACAGGTGGCCGGCCAGCTGCGCCTGGACCTGGCCCAGTATAATGAGCTGGCGGCCTTCGCGCAGTTCGGCAGCGACCTGGACAAGGCCAGCACCGACCTGCTCAAGCGCGGCCAGCGCATGGTGGAACTGCTCAAGCAGGACCAGTACTCCCCGATGCCCGTACAGGAGCAGGTGGCGGTGCTGTTCGCCGGCACCAAAGGCCA
This sequence comes from uncultured Elusimicrobiaceae bacterium, assembly GCA_964417965.1. GTDB lineage: Bacteria > Elusimicrobiota > Elusimicrobia > Elusimicrobiales > UBA9959 > UBA9959. The sequence goes on along the minus strand of CAYQJX010000024.1, from coordinate 3,855 downwards.
CCTCGACGAGGTGGAGCTGGAGAAAGTGAAACATTTCGAAGGGTCCCTGGTGAAATTCCTGCGGGATTCCTACGCCAACCTGCTGGCCGATATCGCCGAGAAACGGCAGCTGGACCAGGAGCTGGAGCAGCGCCTGGCCGACGCGATAGCGGATTTCAAGAAGAAGTTCGCCTGAGGAAGCTATGAAAAAGTACCTTGTCACCGGCGGCGCCGGGTTCGTGGGTTCCAACCTGGCTTTCGCCCTGGAAACGGAGCGCAAGGCCCGGGTGACCGTGCTGGACAATTTCTCCTCCGGAAATTATAAAAACCTGATCGGTTTTACCGGCGACGTGGTCGCGGGCGATATCCTTGCCAGCGACTGGTTCGACCGGGTCGGGGAGCCCGACGCCGTTTTCCACCAGGCCGCGGTGGTGGACACCACCGTGACCGACCAGCGCGCCATGATGGCCGCCAACGTGGACGGCTTCCGCAACGTGCTGGACTTCGCGCTGAAGGCCGGCGTGAAGCGGGTAGTCTACGCCTCCTCCGCCGCCGTTTACGGCAACTCCAGGTGCCCGATGCACGAGGGCCAGGTTTCCACCCCGGAGAACGTCTACGGTTTCTCCAAGGCCATCATGGACAACGTGGCGCGCGAGTTCGCCGCGGCCCACAAGGACTTTACTCTCGTCGGGCTGCGCTACTTCAACGTGTACGGCCCGCGCGAATACTACAAGGGCAAGATGGCCAGCATGGTCTTCCAGCTTTACAATCAGATGAAGGCCGGCCGGCGGCCGCGCGTCTTCAAGTACGGCGAGCAGATGCGCGACTTTGTGTACGTTAAAGACCTCGTGCGCGCCAACCTGAACGCGCTGGACGCGGCCAAGTCCTGCGTCTGCAACGTGGCCACCGGCAAGCCCTGCAACTTCAACGAAGTGATAGAGGCGCTCAATAAGGCCCTGAAGACAGACCTGGCGCCGGAGTATTTCGACAATCCCTACTCTTTCCTGCAGCTCAAGACGCAGGCCGACCTGCGCAACGCCAAGGCGCTGCTGAACTACCGGCCCGAGTGGAGCCTGGCCGACGGCATCGCCGATTACGTGAAGATACTGGAGAAAACGCGGATCTAAAGCCCAACTATGGCCTCACTGCGCGACATTCGCAAGCACATCGACTCTGTTAAGAGCATCAAGCAGATCACCTACGCCATGAAGATGGTGGCGGCGGCGCGCATCAAGCGCGCGCAGGGCGCCATCCTGGCCTCGCGGCCTTTCGCGGTGGAGATGGACCGCATGATCGCCGACCTCTACTGCGAACTTTCCGAAGAGGACCTGGCCGGCACTCCCGCCAGGGAACTTTTCTGCGAGCGGCCCGCGGGCGGCACGCTGGCGCTGGTGCTGGTGACCGCCGACAAGGGGCTGTGCGGCTCTTTCAACACCAATCTTTTAAAGGCCGCCGCGGCCTGGCTTAAAGAGAACCGCGGCCGGAAAATAGTGGTGGTGGCCGTCGGGCGCAAAGGCAGGGATTTCCTGAAGCGCCTCAAGGGCCTGGACCTGGAGATGGTCCACGAGATGGTGGGCATCTTCCCCAAGGCCGGCTACGTGCACGCCCAGATGCTGGCCGACTGCCTGCTTAAACTTTACTCCGAGCGCCCGGTGGAGAGCGTGACGCTGCTCTACAACGAGTTCAAATCCATGCTGACCCAGCGCATAGTCACCGACAGGCTGCTGCCCGTAAAGGGCCACCTGCTGGGCTGCGCGAGCGGCGCCGGCAAGGCTTCCCACGATTTTTCCTTCGAGCCGCGCAAGGCGGAACTGCTGGGCGCGCTGCTGCCGCGCCATATAGGCGCGCAGCTCTACCGCATGCTCCTGGAGTCGCAGGCGGCGGAACTGGCCGCGCGCATGAACGCCATGGAGTCCGCCTCCCAGAACGCCTCCGAGCTCATAGAAGGCCTCACTTTGAAGATGAACAAGACCCGCCAGGCGATGATCACGACGGAGCTCAACGAGATAGTGAGCGGCTCCGAAGCGCTGGGCGGCTGAGGTTTGCTTTAAGGAGCTAAGCATGAACACCGGTAAAATAGTGCAGATCATAGGCCCCGTGCTGGACGTGGAGTTCCAGCAGGGCCAGCTGCCGAGGATCCTCAACGCGCTACGCATAAAGTACAAGGAGGACGGCCAGGAGAAGACGCTGGTGGCCGAAGTCGCGGCCCACCTGGGCGACAATACCGTGCGCGCCATCACCATGGGGCCGACCACGGGCCTGGGCAAGGGCATTGAGGTCAAGGATACCGGCTCCCCGCTCAAAGTTCCCGTCGGCGACGCCTGCCTGGGCCGGCTGATGGACGTGCTGGGCGAGCCCAAGGACTACCGCGGCCCGATAGAGACCAAGGAGCACCTGCCGATCCACCGCGAGGCCCCGCCGCTCACCGAGCAGAAGACCTCCCCCGAAATTTTCGAGACCGGCATCAAGGTCATAGACCTGCTGGCGCCCTTCATGAAGGGCGGCAAGGTGGGCCTGTTCGGCGGCGCCGGCGTGGGCAAGACCGTGGTCATCATGGAGCTCATCAACAACGTGGCGCGCGAGCACAAGGGCTGCTCCGTGTTCGGCGGCGTGGGCGAGCGTTCCCGCGAGGGCAACGACCTGTGGCTGGAGATGCAGGAGTCCAAGCTTTCCGACGGCTCCACCGTGCTGTCGAAGACCGCGCTGGTGTTCGGCCAGATGAACGAGCCGCCCGGCGCCCGCGCGCGCGTGGCGCTGACGGCCCTGACCCAGGCGGAATATTTCCGCGACCAGAAGGGCCAGGACGTGCTGCTGTTCCTGGACAACGTGTTCCGCTACGTGCTCGCCAACGCCGAGGTGTCGGCGCTGCTGGGCCGCATGCCGTCGGCCGTGGGCTACCAGCCTACGCTGACCACCGAGATCGGCGCGCTGGAAGAGCGCATCACCTCCACCAAGAAGGGCTCCATAACCTCCATCCAGGCCGTGTACGTGCCCGCCGACGACTTTACCGACCCCGGCGTGGCCAACGTGTTCACGCACCTGGACACCACCGTGGCGCTGTCCCGCAGCATCGCCGAGCTGGGCATCTACCCCGCCGTGGACCCGCTGGACTCGACGTCCCGCATCCTGGACCCGCGCGTGATCGGGGCTGAGCATTACAACACCGCCCGCGGCGTGCAGAAGATCCTGCAGCGCTACAAGGAGCTGCAGGACATCATCGCCATCCTCGGCATCGACGAGCTCTCCGACGAGGACAAGAAGACCGTCAACCGGGCCCGCAAGATACAGAAGTTCATGTCGCAGCCGTTCTCGGTGGCCGAAAAGTTCACCGGCCGCCCCGGCAAATACGTGCCGCTCAAGGAGACCATCCGCAGCTTCCAGGAGATCCTCAGCGGCCGCCTCGACGACCTGCCCGAGCAGGTGTTCTGGATGGCCGGCGGCATAGAAGAGGTTATAGAGCGCGGCAAGAAACAGGGTTAAAGGCATGGAAAAAAAGCAGCTGCTCCTCACCATAGTAACCCCGGAGAAGACCGTCCTCACGGACAAGCCGGTGGATTTCGTCACGATCCCCGCCTTCGGGGGCGAGATGGGTGTGCTGCCCGGCCACGCTTCGTTCGTGGCCCAGCTGAAAGAGGGCGTGATGCATTACCGCGACGGCGCGCACCGGGAGATCTTCGCGGTGCTCTCCGGCTTCGCGGAGATCCACCGCGACAAGGTGCTGGTGCTGGCCGAGGCCGCGGAGCTGTCCAAAGAGGTTAACGAGGAGCGCGCCCGCCAGGCTTACCAGAAGGCCAAGGAGTCCCTGGCCATCCACGGCGCCGACCTGGACCTCGACGAGGCCAACGCGGCCCTGCGCCGCGCCGCCGTGCGCCTGAA
>CAYQJX010000023.1:0-38847 GCA_964417965.1 uncultured Elusimicrobiaceae bacterium | reverse complement strand
CGATCTCCATCTTCTGCACCAGCACCAGCAGCGCGAAGATCTTGGCCGTGATGAACACGATCATCAGGAAGATGGGGAACAGCAGCACCACCTCGGTCATGGCCTGGCCGCCCCGGCCCGCCCGCAGGTGGGAGGCGGCGCGCCGGCAGCGCCCGGCTATGGTCCTCAGGGCGGTCCTCATATCACGGATACAGCCTCGTCTGGTACTTGGGCGTGGGGTTGGGCCACACGCAGTTATTGCCGGAGGACAGCTGCGGGCACTGGGTGGTCACCAGCGCGTGCACGCAGGGCCGGCCGGTCTCTTTGCACTTGGCGATGACGTTGAAGTTGATGTTGAAATAGTTGTTGGGGGCGTCCCAGCCCTGGTACACGTCCACGCCGGTGCCCAGCTTGTCCAGCGCGGAGTCGGTGATGGTGGCCAGCTGGAACAGGCCGTCGGGGGACATGGTGGTCATGTCCATCGGGGGATTGGTCTTGCCCAGGTAGTACGGCGGCAGGCTGGCCCCGGTGAACACCTTGGCGTAGAACAGGATCTTCTGCGTGTAATGCATGAAGAAGTTGTTGCCCCGGACCAGCTTGTTGCTGTAGAAGCCGCCGGTGCTGTAGAGCCCGTCGTTGCCGCAGGTCTGGGGGTTGCTGACGCAGTCCGGGGTGTTGGCGTTGAGGTAGTAGGACTTGCGGAAGAAATTAAAGCTCTCGGTGAGGCGGTCGAAGACGGTATACTGGGACTCTTCCACCGAGCCGAGCAGGCTGTAGACCTGCGCGTAGAACTTGTAATAGCCGATGGCCGTGCCCCACTCGAGCATGATCTTCACGCCCTGGTCCTCGGTGATCAGCGAGAAGACCGGCTTGTCCACCTTGGAGGTGGGGTTGGCGGTGAACTCCGGCCTGGCCGCGTTGTCGAACTCTATCTCCCACTTCTTCTTGTCGTCCAGGGAGGCCGGCTGGGCGCCCTTGGTGTCGTTCTTGTACTTCGGGAAGGCCCCGGCCTCGTAGAGCATGTCGAAGGGGCATTTCTCGCCGGAGCCGGCGGCCATCTGCAGCGGGCTCTCCGGCGGGCACTCGTAGGCCTCCTTGAAGATACGGTAGGGGAAGGCGCCGTTCACGTAGGCGGTGCGGTTGAGCAGGTTGGTGTAGTCGCCCATCTGGATGAAGGCGGCCGAGTCCACCGCGAACTGCTGGCGGATCTTCTCCCGGGAGATCTTGGTGGTCTCGAACAGCAGGTAGACGAACAGCAGCAGCGACGGAATAATGAGCAGCGACGGGAGCAGCAGCTGTCCCGGGCGTCGGCTTAGTTTTCCGTAACTGGGCATAGTATCGCCTAGGTAGGCTTCCCCGCGCCTATGATCATTCCCACCATGGTAAAGATGCCGCCGAGGATGCGCTTATGGAACAGCACCGCCATCATGGAGGCCATGCCGGCCACCACGGCCAGCATCAGCAGGTATTCCACCGTGGTCTGGCCGGAGCGGCGCCGCAGGCAGGGGGCTAGCGGGCAGGGCAGAGCATAAAGCGCCGCCTCGCCGCGGCGGTATCCCCGCCGCAGCAGCTCTCCAAGGCCTTTTACGCTCGTTTTAAGCATCTATAGCCCGCCCTCCGGGGCGGCACGCCGCTACCTGATGTTATACCAGCAAAAACCGCAAATTTCAAGCCTTATAAAGTATACAGCACGAATGTTACTTTATTGTTAACTTCAGCGGAGATTACGACAAAACGGCCGGCCTTTTGAGGGACCGGCCGTTCTCCGCCTTGGACGCTTTTAGCGGCCGTCTTCGGGCGAGATCAGGCCTTTCTCTATGGCCCTGACCACGGCCTCGGTGCGGTTGTTCACGCCGAGCTTCTGGAAGATGCTGTTGAGGTGGTTCTTCACCGTCTTCACGGAGCAGTTAAGCGCCGCGGCGATCTCCTTGTTGCTCTGGCCCTTGCCGAGCAGCGCCATCACCTTTATCTCGGTGGCGGTCAGGGAGTCGGGGGCGCTGTCGTAGCCCGGGGTGCCCATCTGGCGCAGGCCCTGGATCAGCTTGCCCATGATGGGCTGCGGTATCATCACGCCGTCGGTGGTGAAGGTCTTCAGCGCGTGCACCAGCTCGCTGGCGGGGAGCATCTTGGACAGGTAGCCGTTGGCGCCGGCCTGGATGGCCTCGGTCACGTGGGCTTCGTCCTCGTAGCTCGACAGGATGAGCACGTTGGTATTGGGGCATTCCTTGCGGATGATGCGGGTGGCGGACACGCCGTCCATCTGCGGCAGCTTTATGTCCATCAGGATCACGTCTGGCTTGAGCTTTTTGGCCATCGCGACGGCTTCGGGGCCGTTGCAGGCTTCGCCCACCACGGTTATGCCTTTCTCGTCCTCGAGAAGGTCCTTTATGCCCTCGCGGAAAAGGGTCTGGTCGTCCGCTATCAGTACTGTCACGTTTTTCTTGGCCACGGCCATAATATGCTCCTTGGTCTTCTGCTTGATTTTCCCGCATTACCGCCAGGCGGCGAACCGCCTAGCGGTGTCCCTCTTTCTGCTGTTCCTTGCCGGCTTCCGGCGGAGGCGGCTCTTTCGCGAAGGGTATCACGAACTTGAAGGCGGAGCCCTTGCCCACGCCCTCGCTCTCCACTATGATGCGCCCGTCGTGGCTCTGAACGATCTCCTTGGAGATGCTCAGGCCCAGGCCGAGGCGCCCGTGCGGCGACTTGCCGCCGGCCGGCTGATAAAAGCTTTGTCCGAGCTTGGGCAGGACCTCGGGATCTATGCCCTCGCCGTTGTCCTTCACCGCCACGCAGACGTTGTCCGCGTCGTGCGGGCTGACGGAAACCACTATCCGGCCGCCGCGCTGGGTGTGGCGGATGGCGTTCTCCAGCAGGTTGAGCAGCACCTGGCCGATGCGGCGGCGGTCCGCGCAGACCATCTTCAGGCCGGGGCCGACTTCGGCGGCGATCTCTATGTTCTTCTGCATCCCGCGGGCCCTGGGCCCGACGAGCATCTCCTCCACCATCTTGTCCATCTCGAAATAGTTCTTCTCCAGGCGGAACTTGCCCTGCTCTATGGAGGCCCAGTCCACCAGGTCGCCGATCAGGCGGGAGATCTGGGTGATGCTGGCGGTGATGAAATCCATCTTCTTCTTCTGGTCGTCGTTGGGCTTGATGGTGGCGGCCAGCATCTCGAAGCTGATCTGCAGGGTCATCAGGGAATTGGACAGGTCGTGCGAGGCCATGGACATGAATTTGCTCTTCATGCCGTTAAGGCGGTCCAGCTCCTCGTTGTTGTGCTTGAGCATGTCGATGAGGCGCTTGTTCTCCTGCTCGAGGTAAAGCTTCTCCTCGGCCTTCTTGATGGCGCGGCGCAGGTAGTTGAAATCGACGGGCTTGATGAGGAAATCGTAGACGGATTCCTGGATGGCCTTCACGGCGGTGTCGAGGGACGCGTGGGCGGTCATCATCAGGATCTGGCTGTCGGTGTTAAGCTTGCGGATATCCTTGATGACCTCTATGCCGGTCTTGTCGGTGAGGTTGAAGTCCATCAGGATGATATGGAAGAAGTCGGAGACGACGCTCTTCATGGCCGCGGCGCCGCTCTCCGCCTCGAAGACCTGGTAGCCTTCCATCTCCAGCAGGTCGCGCAGCGTCTCGCGCAGGTGCGCGTCGTCGTCGACAATTAAAATTTTGCTTTCCATGTAGTATAGCGCCGGCCCCTCGGCCGCGCGCTCTTTATATTTATATGATTTTATAGGCGGCAACACAATAGGAAACTTCGCCGGCGCCGTCAGGCCCGGTTGGGCGGGGGCGGGGGGTTCTGGATGACCGGCAGGAAGAGGCGGAAACACGTGCCCTTGCCCACCACGCTGCTCACTTCCACGCGGCCCTTGTGGCGGTCCGCCACCTTCTTCACCACGGCCAGGCCCAGGCCGGTGCCGCGCGCCTTGGTGGTAAAGAACGGCGCAAAGATCTTGTCGGCGGTCTCCTTGGGCATGCCGCAGCCCGTGTCCTCCACGTCGATGCGCACCATGCCGCCTTCCGCCATCTCGCTGCGCACGTAAAGCTTGCCGTTCTCCGGCATCACCTCGATGCCGTTCTTCATCAGGTTGCGGATCGCCTGCGCCATTTCGTCGGGGTCGATGCTGACCACCGGGTTCTCCGGGGCCAGGTTCTTCACCAGCTCGACGTGCGGCGGGATCGGGAACGACATCGTCAGGTCCTCGAGGTAGGAATTGACGTGCATGATCTTCGGGTTCAGCTCGCGGGTGCGGGCGAAACCGAGGATCTCGTCGATGATGCCGTTGGCCTGCCGGATCTCGGACTCGATGATGGCGATGTGCTTGATCACCTTCGGCTCCGGGTTGGGCATGGCGTTGTTCTTGGTCTTGATGAAATAGATGGAGTTATTGATGACCGCCAGGGGGTTGCGGATCTCGTGGCCTACGACGGAAGCCATCTGCCCGATGGCGGCCAGGCGCTCTTTCTTGATCAGCTCGTCCTGCGCGCTCTTGAGCTCGCGGGTGCGGGACTCCACGCGGTTCTCCAGGCTGCGGTTAAGGCGCTCCAGCTCCACCTTGGCGGACATGATCTCGGCCGTCTTGACCTTCAGGCTCTCGCTCATCTGCATGAACGTGTGCGCCAGCTCGCCGATCTCGTCGTTGGGCATGGAGAGGTCTGGCAGGTAGTCAAAGTCGCCCTCGCCCAGTTTTATGGCCGCCTCGCGCAGGGCCTGGATAGGCTGCGTGATGACCAGCGACACGGCGTAGCCCAGGAACAGCACGAAAACGGTGACAATGAGCATCATGCGCCAGGTGCGCTTGAGCATGTCGTCGGAGGCCTGGTAGGCCACAGAAACGGAACGCTGGATGTAGACCACCCAGCCCAGCTCGGTGACCTCGGCGAAGGCGCCGAGCACCCGCTCGCCGGTGGTCTCCAGGATGATCTCCCCCCCGCCGGTGCGGGCGTCGTTCTGCAGCAGGATGCGCAGCACGTCGTCGGGCAGCTTGGCGTCGGCCTTGTAGATCTCCTTGGAATTGGAATGCGCTATCAGGAACCCGCCGGAATCTATGACCGCGGCCTGCGTATGGGTGGACTCGGGAAAGCCGGTCTTGAGCAGGCTCGAAAGCGCCGTCAGGCTCATCTTCGCCAGCACCGCGCCCACGGCCTGGTTAGTCTGGGGGTTCACCACCTGCACGCCCATCGTTATCGCCGGGTAGGAGCCCATGTACTTCTCGAGCCCGCCCACGAACTCGCCGGCGCGCATGACCTTCTTGAACAGCGCGTCGCCGGAGAAGTCGCGCATCTTGGTGTCGTGCACGAAGCGCCCCAGCCGCACCACTTCCTGGCCGTTGGCGTCTATCACCGAGATCTCCAGGAACGCCGCGTGCAGCTGCATGATGTGGCTGACCAGCCCCTGCTGCTTGGGCACGTTCATCGAGGCGAAATCTTCGAGGTGCGCCGCGTCGAACAGGACGTTGCGGAAGTTGATGATGTAGCTGGAGACGGTGTCGGCGAAGCCCACGGCCAGGGCTTCCTGGTCGCGGGAGATCGCCTTGTTGAGGGTTATCTGGCTGAGGTTTACGAGGTAGTAACCCACTATGCCGAGCGGGACCAGGGAAACGATGAGGAATATCAGCAGCAGCTTATAGAAAAGCCGTCCTCGTTTTCTGGGTGCTTCGGTCATAATGTTACCGCAACTCTATACTTAACAGGATATTATATTATCCCAGAATCCTGTTACAGAATTGTTTCAGTTACTTCGCGCAGCCGGCGGCGGGCTGGCCGGGAGGCGGCACCCCGGCGTAGCCGGGCAGCTTCACCAGCTCGCCCAGGCCCACCATGAACTCCCGCCCGTCCACCACGAACGACGGGGAAGTGCTGATCCCCAGCGCGGAAGTGGCGGCGAAGTCCTCGGCGAGCAGGTTCTTGGCCTCTTCGAAATTCTTCTCCACGGCCTCCGCGTCGATCTTGGCGGCGGCGGCGGCTTTCTTCCATTCCGGGGAGCTGTATTCCTTGTTGCGCTCGGTCAGGTAGGCGCGGAACTTGTCGGGGAATTTTTTGGCGATGTAGATCTGCCGGGCGTTCTCTTCCCACTCGGGCTGGCCGTGCAGGCTGGAGAAGACCCAGGCGCCTTTGTCGTCCTTCTTGGCGTCGCCGATGTAGTGCACCTCGAGGTTCAGGCCCTCGGGCAGCAGCTTGTTCTTCTCCGCGTCCAGCAGGGAAGTCTCGGCCATCGCGCCGAACGGGCACTGGCTCATCACGAACACTTCCAGGGTGTTCTTCTTTTCCGGGCGGGAGGCGTAAAGCCCGCGGCGCTGCCGGTCCTCGTAGACCAGGAAGCCGTTCTTCTCGGCGAAGAGGCCGGCCTGCAGCTCGTTGGCGAGCTTGGCCTTGACCGCGGGCGTGGCGGCCAGGATGTAGGCCGGCACGAACCCGAGTTCGGGGAACTGCGCGGCGCGCTCCGGGGAGGCGTAATCCAGGACCACGGGCTTTATCCCCTCGAAATAGCGGTCGAAGACGCCCACCAGGGCGTCGTTCTTGCCGGCCCCGGAGCTGACCACCACCCAGAAAGGAGGCGGCGGGGCCTTGGGGGCCGGTTTGTAGCCGGCCGGCGGGGGCACGCGTTTAGCGGCGGGCAGGGACGCGTTGATGGCGTCGTAGAGGGGCAGCAGCCGCTGGGAGCCGGCGTAGCGCTTCCCGGCCAGGAAAAGGGACGTTTCGGAGACGCCGGCGGCCGTGGACCGGGCGTAGGCGGCCTCCAGCGCGGCGGGGCCTTCGGAGGCGGCCTTCTTCTCCAGCTCGTCGGGATTTATGCCCGCGAACAGCGCGGCTTCTTTCCAGCCGTCCGCGGACGGGGAGAGCGAGCGAGCGTTGAGATAATTGAGCAGCCGGGCCGGCCAGGCCTTGTAGACCACGGCCAGCCGGACCGCTTCCGCCAGTTCGGCCTCGCCGCGGCGGGCGGCGAAAGAGCCGTCCTCGCTGCGGGAGACCAGCGGGTAGACCTTCAGGTCCGCGCCGGCGAGCCGGCGGCGGGCCGTGTCGGCCAGGAAGAACCACTGCCAGCCCTGGCCGTCCATGGCTTCGAGGTAGAGCTCCACGGAGCCGGGGGCGGCTTTGGGGGCGGGGGCCTGCTGGGCGAGGGCCGGGCAGGCGAGCAGCAGCGCGAGCAGCAGGGGGGTGGCCGTCTTCATTTGCGGGCCTTCCTGCTGAGCAGCTGGCGGATGCGGATGGAGAGCTCCTGGATGTCGAACGGCTTGGTGAGGTACTCGTCGGCGCCCAGGCTTAAGCCCTGGGTCTTCTCTTCGGCCGACAGGAAGCGCCCGGTCATCATGATCAGGATGAAGTCCTTGGAGAACCTGCGCAGCTCCTGGCAGATCTGGAAGCCGGACGAGTCCGGCAGCTGGATGTCCATGATCACCACGTCGGGCATGTTCTTTTTGGCCGAGGCTATGCCGTTCTTGGCGTTGGCGGCCTGCAGGCAGGAGAACCCTTCCAGGTCCAGCACCTCGGCGAGGCTTTCGCGCAGGTGGTTGTCGTCGTCTATTACCAGAATTTTTTGAGCCATATTAAATCCTCCGTCATCCCCTATTTGCTGGGTACCAGTTTATAACCGACGCACGGCACAGTGTGCACGTACCTGGCCGCCTTCCCCATCTTGGACCTGAGCCGCCGCACGTGCACGTCCACGGTGCGGGGCGAACCGAAGTAGTTGTAGCCCCAGACGCGCTCTATCAGGTACGGCCTCGACAGCACGCGGTTGGGCGAGCTGAGGAACACGTAGAGCAGGTCGAACTCCTTGGCCGTCACCGTGATCTCCTTGTTGAAGATGCGCACGGTGTAGCTGGACATGTTCAGCTCGATCTCGTTCATCTTCAGGATCTCTTCGGCCTGCACGCTGACCGTGCGCCGCACGACGGCCCGGATGCGGGCCACGCTCTCGTGGAGGTCCTGGCTGTAGCTGAGCACCTCGTCGGCGCCGAGCTGGAAGAAGGCGAGCTTGTAAGAGATCTTGGGCGTCTCGCGGCCGCCGTGCCCGTGCGGGGTCAGCGTTTCCGCGGTCAGGCCCGAGGGCATGTGGTCGAGGTAGGTGTCGGGCGACTCGAGGATCGCTATCGCCGGGATGTTCTTGTTCTTGGCCCGGAGGTTCTTCAGGAAGGTCAGCCCTTCCTCGTCGGCCAGGTTCTGGCCGATCATGACCATGTCGAAGGATTTCTCCGCCAGCATGCCCATTACTTCGCGGGCCCGGTGGGCCGTAGCCACGGAATACCCCTGGCGCGAGAGCATCTCGAGCATCAGGGAGGCCCGCGACAGGTCCTTTGAGGCGAAAATGATGTTTATTTTCACAGAGTCTCCTAAAAAAGCGGCGCGCGCGGCGGGGCTTACGCCGGCAGCCCCGAGCGGGGCGCCGGCGTCAGGCCCGCGTGAGCGGCCTTAATCCTGGTGCACTTCTTCTATGTCTAAAGTGACGCCGCGCAGACCGAGCACGCCGGTCAGCACGTTGTAGACGAACGCGATGAAGACCATTACGGCGGTGGTGAGCACGACGTAGAGGAGGGCGTAGAGGCCCACGCTCAGGATCTTCTGCATGAAGCTCATCGGGGCGAGCTGCAGGTTGGGCACGAGCATGAAGGTGATCACGCCGCCGAGCAGGGCCAGGACGAAGATGACGAGGGGAACCGAGGAAGTGACGAGCGAACCTACGCTGATATTGCGCACTTCAAGTTTCATTTTTCCTCCATAAAGTAACGGCGGGCCGCGCTAACGCGCCCGGTCCTCCATATAATACATAATTATTAAAAGATATCAACAGGGACGAGACCGCTGAAACAAAGCAGGGGGAAGGAATTGCGGCTGGCGCTGGGGCCGGGTTAGCAAAACCGTCGTTGAGCCCGCCGCTTGCATAAGCGCGGCGGGCGAATACCGAGCGAGGCCACGGTGTGGCCGAGCGTGTTTTGCGTTCCGGCCCCAGCGGCGGCCGCTGGGGAATGTCAGAGCCCTATTTGGGCTTTTGGGTAGAAGAGGATGAGGGTCCTGTTGGTCTCGGCCGTCTGGCCGACGTGCAGGATCTTCACGTTGAAGCTCTGGTTCTTGAAAACGGTCTCGCCCTCCACCGGCTGGTCCGGCATCTCGAAGGCCTGGCCCACCAGGCGCAGCAGCGTCTGCTGCTGGCTGTCAACCACGTCCAGCAGGTGGATGTTCTTGGCGTCCATGCCCTGGCCCAGCTCGAAGTTGGCGTAAAGGATGGTGTTGTTCTCGTCTACGACGATCACGTAGTTGGTGGAGGGCACGATGATATTCAGCAGCGAACGCCACCAGCGCTGCTCGGCGTCCTTGTACGTGCGGTCGCGGTTGGAGATGCCCTCTATCTCCACCTTCATCTTGCTCATCAGCCGCGTGATGGCGCCCGCCAGCTCCCCCAGCTCGTCGGTGCGGGCCGGGAACCGCAGGTCGAAATTCTTGAGCGACACCCCCTCCACGCTGTCGCGCAGCGCGTCCATCGGGGAGATCACGTAGTGGTGGAAGAAGAAATACAGCGGCAGGCCCAGCAGGAACAGCACGCCCACCGCGCCGAACACGTACTTGCGCATGGCCGAGCCGATGAGCACCTCGGCGCCGGCCCGGGAGACCATCAGGTCTATGATGCCGATGATCTCGCCGCGCACGGAGAACGGGATGGCGATCTCGTAAAAAGGCTCGCCCTTGACCTGGCGGACCTTGGGCATCTTCGACATGTAGGCCTGGCTGATGGCGTCGGTAGGGGGCGGCACCTGGGCCTTGAAATCGTCCCAGGTCACGCCAATAAAGCGGGATTCCTTGTGCCAGCGCACCTTGCCCTGGCGGCTCAGGTACAGCATCGAGCTGATGCGTTCGTCCTTGGCGAGCGACATCATGATGTCGTACTCCTCGAAGGAGATGGCGCTGGCGTTATTGAGCAGGCCGTTGCGCATGGTGGGGGCGTAAACTTTGACGGTCTCGATCACGTCCTGTTTGAGCTTCTCGTCGAAGGTCCACTTGAACAGGTTGTAATAGAAAACGCCGCCGAGGAACATGACGTAAACGCCAATGCCCACGAACCACATCAGCCACTTCATTGTAAGCCGCATATCGTTGGTCCTTGCCGAAATCTGGCGGGCTTATTCAGCCCGCATACATAGTCTACAAAAAGCGTGTTAACGGAGTGTTACTGAAATGTTAAATCCCGTAAAAAAAGGCGCGGTCCGCAAGGGCCGCGCCTTTTTTACGGTTTAACAGGGGGGTTACTGTCCCCCCGCTAAGATCTGCTCTATGCGCTTCAAGCCGGCGGCGGTGTCGGCGTTGCTGGGGTCCAGCTGCCGGGCTATCGTCCACTCGTCGCGGGCCTTCTCGTAATTCGAGTTCTGGAAGTACTTCAGGCCTTCCAGGTAATGCTGCTGGGCGGCCAGGCGGTTCTCCTCGCTGACGCCCTGGGGCTTCTTGACCACCTCTTCCACGGTCATACCCTTGCGCTTGGCCTCGGCCTCGGCCTTCCGGCGGGCTTCCTCCTCGCGGGCGCGCGCTTCCTCCTCCTCCCTGACGCGGCGGGCGGACTCTTCGGAGCGGCGGCGCTTCTCGTCGGCCTCGGCCCGCATCTGTTCGCGGGCGCGGGCGATAAGCTTGTTCAGGTAGGCCATGCTGGCGGTAAAGGGCTTGGCCTTGTCCCACTCGGCTATGGCCTCGGGGTATTTGCGGACCCCGTAAAGTTTCTTGCCGGAGGCCAGGTAGCCGTTCTCTATCTCCAGCCGCACCTCGGCCAGCAGCTTGGAGGCTTTGGCGTCCCCGGGCTGTATCTCCAGGGCCTGCTTAAGCCCGTCGTGGGCGCCCCTCAGCTTGCCCTGCGCGTAGAGCTCCAGGGCCTGCTTGAGCTTGTCGTTGGCGCGCTGGGCGCGCAGCTCGTTCTCCACCCTGGTGATCCAGTCTATGGTCAGGGCGTCGCGGGGCTTTATCAGCAGGGCGTTATAAAAATTATCCAGCGATTCTTTCAGGTCGCGCGCGGCGTAAAGCTCGGAACCTTTCAGGAAGTAGTATTCCTTCAGGTCGTCCTTTATCCGGGTCAGCCAGTACTTGGCCTTGATATTGTTCGGGGAGAGCTTGACCACTTCCTGCATGCTGGTGTGGGCTTCCACCACGCGCCCCTCGGTGTAGTAGGACAGCGCCATCTTGAAGCGGTCCTCGATCATCAGCTTCTCGCTCATGCCGGGCTTCAGGCTGCCGCGCAGCTGGTTGGAGGCCTCCAGCAGCATCTGGGCGTCCTGGTTATTGGGGTCGATGGAGAGGATCTTCGCGGCCATCTCCTTGGCGTCCTCGTAGTTGCCCTGCCGGTAGTACTCAAAAGCGTTCTCGTACACGTTGGCCAGCATCTTGGCCTGGATCTTCTGCTTCTCCAGCTTTATCGTCTCGAGGAATTTCTTCTTCTCCTCCAGCTCGCTCAGGCTGCCCAGGCCCGTCTTCTGCAGGTCCAGGAAAAGGGATTCTTCGCTCTTTACGCGCTGCGCCGCGGCCGGGGCGCACAGCGCCGCAGAGAAGACCATCGCCAGGAGTATATTCGTCATAAAAGCCTCGTCAGAACGGCATGCCGCCGGTTATAAGGTTGCTGATCATAGGCGACAGCATCAGGATGAACACCGTGGGGAAGATGAAAATGAACAGCGGGATGAGCATCTTGGTGGAGGCCTGCGCGGCCAGCTTCTCGGCCTTGTTCAGGCGGCGGAAGCGCATGTCGGCGGAATAGTTGCGCAGCAGTTCCACCAGGCTGGTGCCCAGCTCGTCCGACTGCACGATCAGGCCCACGAAGGAGCGCACTTCCTGCAGGCCGGTGCGCAGGGAGAGGCGCCGCAGCGCGTCGCGGCGGGAATAGCCGAGCTGCACCTCGTTGATGGTCTTCTCTATCTCCAGCTCCAGGCCGGTCTTCACCGGGGCGATCTTGACGATGCGGTCGAAAGCGGTCATATAGTCCAGGCCGGACTCGATCATCAGGGCGCCCAGGTCGACGAAGGTCGGGAAGTTGCGGATGATGTCCTCCTGGCGCTTGCGGATGCGGCTGGAGTACAGCGCCGCCTCCGGCAGCAGGAAGCCCAGCGGCGCGAAGATCAGCGTGAACGGGGAGCTGGTCATAACGAAGGCCAGCAGCGGCAGCGCGGCGCCGGCGATCAGCTTGATGTGCAGCATCTTCAGCGGGTTGGTGCCGGCCGGGCTGCCGAGGAGCATGTAGGTCTCCTCCAGCTTCTTCTCCTGGCCCAGCTGGCGCGCGAAGAACAGGTCCACCTTGTCCCAGAAATTCTTGCTGCCCTCCAGCTTGGAGAAGGCGGAGGTCTCGCGGCCCTCCATGTCGCTGATGTCGCCTATCGGGGAGCGGTCCTCCGCGCGCGGGGCGAAGAAGCGCTGCACCGCCGTGAAGGCGGCGAAAGAGCCGACCACGGAGAGTATTATAAGGAGGGCGCTGGTTATCTTGTCCGGGCTCATACGCGTATCTTCCCGAGGCTCGCCACGACCTTCATGCCTATGCCGATCCAGATGGCGCAGAAGATGAACACGGCCATGCCGAGCGGGCTGCCGTAGAACTGTATCATCTCGTTAGGCTGGAACATGAACATGACGCCGACCATCACCCACGGCATGATGCCGACGACGATGGACTGGATCTTCTGCTGGGCGGTCATCGCCTTGGTCTTTTCCTCCAGCTTGGACTCCTCGCGGATGTCCACCACGATGCGCTCGAAAACCTTGGTCAGGTTGCCGCCCATCTGGCGCTGCAGCACGATGGCGCGGATCATGTAGGCGAGCATCTTGGAATCCACGCGGTCTTCCATCACGCCGAGCGCCTTCTCGAAGGTCATGCCCAGCTGGTAGTTCTTGATGACCAGCGCGAACTCGTCGGAGATGGGCGGCATCAGGTCCTTGGAGACCATCTCGAAGCCCTGCACCACGTCCAGGCCCGAGCGCAGACAGTTGGACAGCAGGATCAGGCCGTCCATCAGCTGCGTGTCTATCTTGCGGCCGCGCGCCTGCTTCATGGTATTCAGCACGAAAGCCGGGGTGCGCAGGCCGACGAACACGCCCATGCCGCTGAGCGCCAGGAAAGCCAGGATGTTCATGGTCAGCAAACCGATCAAGGAGAACACCGCGATCGGGCCCAGCACCAGGTACTTGACGTTGATATTGATGAACTGGCGGGAGAAGGCCTCGGTGAAGACCTCCACTTTCTTGGTGTAGTTCCCCATCATCGCGTTGGTCTTGGAATCGTTCATCGCGAAGAAGGCCTGCACGGCGAGGAAGACCAGGATGATGCCCAGGATCGACAGCGCGGTGCCGAACACGCGGGACGCGTTGGACTCCTTGGGCGGCGGCTCGTACTTGCGGGGCGGCTTGAACAGCACCCGGAAAGCGTCCTGGCTCATCACGGCGGAAGCGGTGACGGCTTCGGCGTAGCGGCGGGAGTTGGCGCTGGAGATGGCGTCCGAGATGGATTCCATCTCCTTCAAGATCAGGGCGAAGCTGGCCATCACGGTGCGGCCGCGGCCCTGCATGGAGTCGCCCATGTTCACGTCGCGGGTGCGGGCGCGGTACAGGCGGTCCATGCTCATCTGGAAGCGGATGCGGATGTCGGCGTATTCCTTCACCAGCAGGCCGGGCTGGATGTTGGCGCCGCCGGCCTCGGGCGGGAAAGTTTTGCGGCTGAGCTCGAGGTACTCGTAAAGGATGGACACCGGGGTCTGCCACAGCTGGGCCTCGGAGATCTCCCCCTCTTCGGGGTCGCGCCAGACCTTGCGGCCCACCATCTCCGGCACCACGGGCTCCACCCACGCGGGCATGTCGTAGGTGAGCTTGGCGCCCTTGCAGGTCATGGTGTACTTCAGGATCTTGGGGTCGCGCTCGGGGGCGAGGTAATAGTAGAACAGCTGCACCTTCATCGCGGCGCAGGAGATCTCTTCCATCTCGACGTTGGTAAAGACGCCGGCCGCCGCGGGCCGGGCCGCGAACGCGCAGAAGAGGGATAAGACAACCGCGAGTTTTCTCATAGTGCTTTAAATAAACCGCCTACTTGGCCGCCCGGGCGCGTTTCTGCTCCTCGGTCCAGAACATCTCTATCGGCACGTGCATGCCGTGGGTCTCGAAATCCTTGTAGAACTTGGGCGGGTCGCCGGTGGCGGTAAAGTAGCCCACCACCTTGCCGTTCTCGTCCATCCCGGTCTGGTGGTACTTGAAAATATCGTGAATGGTGATCTGGTTCTCTTCGCGGCCGGTGATCTCCGTGATGGCGGTGATCTTGCGGGTACCGTCGGAAAAACGGGTCAGCTGCACGATCATGTGCACGGCGGACGCGATCATTTCGCGCAGGGCCCAGATGGGCAGGTCCGCGCCGGCCATCAGACACATGGCCTCCATGCGGGTCAGCGCGTCGCGCGGGGTGTTGGCGTGGATGGTGGCCAGCGAGCCTTCATGGCCCGTGTTCATGGCCTGTAACATGTCCAGGGCCTCGGAGGACCGGACTTCGCCTACCACGATGCGGTCGGGGCGCATACGGAGGCAGTTCTTGACGAGGTCGCGGATGCTGACCTCGCCCTTGCCTTCGATGTTCGGCGGGCGGGACTCCAGGCGCACCCAGTGGTCCTGCTGCAGCCGGAGTTCGGCGGTGTCCTCTACGGTCACAATGCGCTCGTCCTCGGGGATGTAGCTCGACAACATGTTCAGGAACGTCGTTTTACCGGTACCGGTACCGCCGGAGATGATGATGTCCTTGCGCAGCCGCACGCAGGCTTTCAGGAAATCCACGCCGGTCTGCGAGATGGAGCCCTTCTTGATGAGCTGGTCGTCGGTAAAGGGCTTGGCGGAGAAGCGGCGGATGGTGAGCGTGGGGCCGGAGACGGCCAGCGGCGGGATAATGCCGTTCACGCGCGAACCGTCCTTCAGGCGGGCGTCCACCAGCGGCACGGATTCGTCGATGCGCCGGCCCAGCGGCGCCACGATGCGCTTCATCACCTGCATGATCTGCTCGTCGTTGCGGAATTTATATTTGGTAAGGATCAGCTTACCGGCCTTTTCTATGTAGACCTTGTCGAAAGAGTTGACCATGATCTCGGTCACGGATTCGTCGCGCATCAGCTCTTCCAGCGGGCCGAGGCCCAGGATCTCGTCCAGGAGCTCGTTGATGAACTTGGCGCGCTGCTCGCGGGTCAGCGGGGTGCCGGCCTCTTTCTGCAGCAGGTTGTTGATGATGCCGTCCACCTTCTTGCGGGTCTCGGCGTTCTGCGTGGGGTCGTCGGAGATCTTCACGCGCTCGGTCTCAAGCGCGGTCACCACGTTGCGGTGCACCTTCATCTTGAGCTCTTCCCAGAAAGGCGGCACGTCCACCCGGGGGGCGGCAGCCTGCCCGCCGCCGGACTGGCCCGGCGCCGGGGCGGCCGGGGAAGCGGCGGTCTCTTTTTCGGTCTGGCGCCAGAGCATGTCGGAGCCGTGGGCGAACTCCGTGGTGGAAACGTTGGAGACCCACTGCTTCTCGGCCGGCTTCAGCTCGGCCAGGCGGCCCAGCAGCATGCGCAGGATGCGTATCCACTGGGTATTGGGCGCCTCGGTGATCAGGATCTTGTTCTGGTTGGCGTAGGCGGGCAGGGAGTCTTCCCACGGCATGAAGGCCAGGATGTCCTTGCCCATCTGCTTGAAGAACTTCTCCACTTCCTTCGGACCCACGGCGCCCGGCATGTCGTAAAGGTTGGCCACCACCTCGAACTTGTTCATCGGGAAGTGCAGCTCGTTGATCTCGCGGAAGATGCCGGCGGTGGCGTTGAGCGAGGAAACGTTGGAATTGGTGACCCAGAACACCAGGTCGGAGATGTCGAAGGCGAAGACCTGCATGGGGAAATACGGGTCCACGTCTATGAAAATATCGAAGTTCTGCGACAGCTTGGACAGCAGCGGCAGGATGATGTCGGGGGACATCTTGGCGATATCGGAGCGGCGCTTGGCCAGCGGCAGCACGCCGACGCCCCACTGCGAGATCGGGATCTTGCCCTTGAGCAGGGAGCCCAGCGCGCCCACGGATTCCCGGCCCAGCGCCTTGATGATCTCGGCCATGGACGGCGGGTTCAGCCCCAGCAGCTGCGCGTGCTCCGCGCGGCACATGGGGTCGAGAGGGATAATGAGGACGTTGCGCTTCTGGTAATTGGCCCAGGCCAGCGCCAGGTTCATGACGATGGAGGTCTTGCCCACGCCCTCTTTGGGGCCCGAGAAAGTTATGACGCGGGGGGCAATATTCTGTGGTTCGTCCATAGTAGTCGGCCTGACCGGAACGCGCTTACTTTATGATGTCGAAAGTAACGAACAGGAACAGCGAGCTCTGCTTCTCCACGATGTCCGTGGAGCTGAACAGCGCGCCGATGAGCGGCAGGCTGCCCAGGATCGGCACCCGGTTCCTGGAGATGTCGCGGCTCGAAGACTTCAGGCCGCCGATCACCAGCGTCTCGCCGCTCTTGAGCTCCACCTCGGTCTGGATCTGGCGGGTGATCATGGACGGGATGGTGGTGCCGGACGCCACGACCGTCTGGGAATAGTTGGGGTTCGAGACCTCGAGCTGGATCTGCACGTCCACGGTGTCTTTCTTCTCGGTCAGCACCACGGGGAGCACCACCAGGATGACGCCGTATTTCTTGAACTCGGCGCCGACGCCCTGGTTGTTGGAGTACGGCACCGGGATCTCGCCGCCGACCGTGAAGTTGGCCTGCGTGCCGCTCTTGGTGATGACCTTGGGATTGCTCAGCAGCTGCGCCTTGCCCTCGGTCTCCAGGAGCTTGAGCGAGGCGGCCAGCTGGGTCTTGCGCTCGAAATCGCCCAGCGTGATGATGCCGGGGATGCTCTTCTCGCTGAAGTCGAAGAACTGGTTCCAGGAGAAGCCGCGCGTTTTCTGGATGGAGCCGCTGATCTCCACGATGTCGGCGCTGACGGCCACCATCGGGGTGGCCTGCTGCGCCGACGCCAGCGCCGGCAGGGCCAGCGCGGTCAGTGCGAAGAGGAGCTTTTTCATAATGATCTGTCCTTATTTTATCAGCCGCTTGAAAGAGGCTATTTCCATCGGGTGCAGTTCCACGTCGCCGAGGCCGCGCACGATGACGGCGACTTCGCCCTGCTTCATGGAGAGGGCCAGGTACTGCGCCTCGTTGGGGTTGAGCGCCAGGGAGAGGGCCGCCTTCTCCGAGAAGGCCTGGTCGGCCGAAGCCGCCGCGTCCTTGGCTTTGGCCTGGGCGCCGGAAAGGCCCTGCCCGAGGTTGCCGCCCACGCCGAGCACCAGCACGTTCTGCAGGATAGTCGCGGTCACCTTCTCCTTGCGGTTGTCTCCCATCACGGCGTCGAAAGTCACCAGGATGTCCACGCGGTCGCCGGGCTTGATGAGCCGCAGCAGGTCGTTCTCCAGCGGCAGGATGCAGCCGCGGTAGCCGGGCGGCACCTTGACGGAGAGGCCGGCCTCGGGGCTCAGGCTCACCAGCGCGCTCTGCGTGATCTGGTTGCCCTTGGGAATGCGCACGGCGGTGACCAGGTTGGACACCAGCTTGATGTCGGACTGGCTCTTCACCTCGTAGGCGTCCTGCTCCAGGTACATGCGCGGCATTTCCCTCGTTTCCACGAGGTCCACGTTCATGATGGTGCGGGCGGGCAGGTCGAAGCGCGCCATCAGCACCGTGGCGCGCTCGTGCTGGGCGGACAGCGCGCGCTCCTTGGAGGTCAGCACCCACCAGTAGATGCCTGCCGCGGCCAGGGCCAGCAGCACGGGGACGAGCATGCCTTTCTTTTCCATATATATATTCTCCAATTAATCTGTTAACTAACCGTTAAATCCGTATTAAATCCGTTCGCCGCTCCCTACTGGAAGTACGGCTTTTCCACCGGCATCCGCACCCGCACTATGAGCTTCTTCTTCTTGCTCCCCTTCGGCGGGTCCGAGAGGAAGTAGCTGGACCCGGGAAAGATCAGCCTGGCCGGGTAGGTCAGCGTGACCAGCAGGTCTTCGGCCATCTGCCCCGACTGGGGGTCCTTCAGCGTGCCCACCATCTGCCCCTCCACCATGACGCCGGGGGAGGACGGGAACATCTGTCCCAGCACGCTCTTCATCTTCTGCACGGCCATGGCCTGCCCGCCGCCGGAACCGGCGCCGGTAGGGCCTGCCACCAGGGAGCCTATGCGCGCCAGCTCATACGCGCAGTGATGCGCCAGTATGGTCTGGAACCCGAGGTTCCCCATCTCCATTATAAAGAACAGCAGCAGCATGAAAATCGGCAGCACCAGCAGCAGTTCTACGGTCACCTGCCCTGTCCGCTTTAACCTGGCCCAAAGCCCCGCCGGCTGGCCGGCAGGACGACAGGCGCCCGACGCTGAGCGTTTCATGCGTTACTCCCTGTTTTTCCCGGCTCCCGGCGGAAGCTCCGCCGGGGCCGGGGAACGGCACTAAGGCGGCTCCTTAGTTGTTGCCGCTGGAAGAGCCGAGCGTGCTGGCTGCGCCGTTGATCATGCCCTGGATGCTGGAGAACAGCGTAGGCATGTACTTCTTCAGCGCCACGCCGGCGATCAGCACCACGCCCACGACCACCGCGAGCATCAGCAGGTATTCCACGGTATTCTGGCCTTTCCGGTTCTTAAACAGCTTATTCATTGGTTTAGTCCTCCGTAAACATTTTCAAGTCCGAAATCTTTCGCCTACCAGGGGCTCTCTTTGTACATCTTTATGATCACCATGCCGCCCCGCTTGAACTGGTTGGACAGCGCGTACTGCAGGGCCTTGAACATGATCACGAAAACAAAGAGCAGCGACACCGTCACCAGCAGGTACTCTATGGCCGTCTGGCCTTTCCGGGTCTTGGGCCTGAACATGGGCTCCTAGAACTGGAACTTCAGCGCCATCTGGCTGGCCTTGCCCAGCGCCCCGTAGGGCGCGAGCGTATAGTCGAAACCCATGCCGTAGCCCAGCGCCTGCGCGCTGTAGAGGCCCACGCCGAAAGACCAGCCGGCGACGTCGTTGAGGCCCAGGCTGTCGAGGGTTTTGTCGGTCATGTTCTTGCCGTAATTGTCCGCGGGAGTGTAGCCCGCGCGGAAAGCCACGCGCCCCACCTGCAGCAGCTCCTCGGGCAGGGAGATCTCCACGCCGCCGCCCAGCTTGCCCTTGCGGTCGGAATAGGTCTTCTGCTCCAGGGTCATGGTCAGGAAGGGGTTAAAGGCGTAGGCGCCGCCGAGGCGCTGCACCTTCACCACCTGGTGCGCCTTGCCCGAGAAGTTCTGCCCGGCCCAGCCGAGCGAGAGCTTGCGGCCGAGGCGCAGCACCACGCCCATGTCGAAAACCAGGTTCTTCTGCTCGCTCTCGTAGTTGTCCTCCAGCACCTCTTTGGCGCTGACGCCGACCAGGAATTTCTCCAGGAAGAAGCCCTTGGCGAGGGTCAGCGAGGCGTAGCCGTTGCGCACTTTCACGTCGGCGCCGTACTGGGGCTTGCCTTCGCTGTCGCGCACGTCGAAACCGCTGATATCGTAATAGGCCAGGTTGACGCCGATCACCGACTGCCCTATCGGGTGGACATAGGACAGGTACTGGCCGGAATATTCCTGTATCCAGCTGAGGTAGGAGAAAGAGAACTCGCGCATCTGGGCCGAGGCGATGCCGGCCGGGTTGATGTTCATGGCCTCTCCGCCGTCCACCAGCGAGACGCCGGTATTGCCCATGGCCTGCGCCCTGGGGCTGCCGGTGGGGATCTTCATGAAAGCGGCCCCTTCCGTGCCTATTTTAGTGTCCGCCGCCCGGGCGGCCGCCGCTAAGGCCATTACGGCCGCCGCGGCTAAGATCGTTTTTTTCATATCCATAAAGTCACCGCCTCCAGGGCTGACGCCCGGGGCCTCCGCTTACGGAACCAGGATCTTCTTTACCGTCTGGCACACGTCGCGGGTGCCCTCGCTCGCCTCGAAGCGTATCACCGCAAAGTAAACGCCCGGCGCCACCACATTGGCCGAACTGTTCACCTTAGGCCAGCAAGCCTCGTGCGTATGCGTCGCCACGCACTTGCCGCTGCCGTCTATATTGTCACCGCCGCCGCGGTTGCCGTAGTCCTTCTTGTAGACCAGGTCGCCTGCCAGGTTGTACATCTTCACCATCACCCGCCCGTTCATCGGCACCGGGATCCGGAACCAGCCGCTCGTCCCCAGGTACGGGTTCGGCGCGAAGAAAGCGTCGTGCGCGAATTCACCGCACAGGTCGTTCGTCCCGCCCTTCGTCACCGGGATATTAGCCGTCACTATGTCGTCGGCCAGGCAGCTGCCCCCGGGGCACAGCGTGGTGCTGTAGTTGCCGTCTATCGTGCTGATGGCTTCCGTCATGGTGGAGCCGTAAACCTTGAATACGTAGTTCCCGTCCGGCACCTTCGACAGCGTCAGGTCCGTCCCGTCCCAGTATTCCGTGATCTGCGTGCGCGCCGGCCGCACGCCTATGATGCGCTTGACCAGGCTGGTCGCCTCGGGCGGGTACGGGTTGTCGCCCACAAAAGTCGTGCCCGGCTTGTAGATCTTGGTCACTACCTTCATCGGCTCCGAAACCTGGTACGACACGCCAGCCGATACGTCCATCGTCAGCGGCATGATGGACACGTCGTAGATGCGCAGCGGGTACACGTCTATCGTCATCTGCACCGTCGCCCGCGACGTCAGCTGCGACGCTATGTCCTGCGCCCGGATGCGCACGTTGTACGCCCCGCCCTCCACAAAATTGCCGTCCATGTCCTTGCCGTCCCAGAAGTCCTGGTACACTATGTCGCCGTCGCGCACCTGGCCCGCCGCCACCGTGGCCACCAGCCGCTGCGGCAGGTCCAGCGTCAGCACCTCTATCGTCACCGAAGACTGCCGCGTCACCCCGTAGTCTATCTCGAAGGGCGGCAGCTTTACCGTGTCCGAGGAGTTGTACATCTGC
This sequence comes from uncultured Elusimicrobiaceae bacterium, assembly GCA_964417965.1. GTDB lineage: Bacteria > Elusimicrobiota > Elusimicrobia > Elusimicrobiales > UBA9959 > UBA9959. The sequence continues at coordinate 17,939 of CAYQJX010000023.1, read as the reverse complement.
GGAATGTTCGGGATCACTTCGAACGTGGTGAAGATGATCTGCCCGCGCGAAATGTCTATGTAGCCGTACGCCTCGTCCGTGGAATACATCGTCTGCGCGCCCACAGTCGGCGACGTGCTGTGCGCCACCAGCGTGTACGGGTACCGGCCGTCCGGCACCAGCAGCCCCGACGTGTCGCGCCCGTCCCAGTACTCGGTGATCTTGAACCGCCCCGGCCTCATGCCCTGCACGTTGTACACCGGCGTCCCCGCCACCGTGGGCGGCCAGGGCGACGGGTCTATCACCGTGCTCGTAGGATAAACGTTAAGGTCCATGTACATCGGCTGCGACAGCTCGAAAGAAACGGTCGCCATGTCCGACGCCCCGCCCAGCAGCGGCCGCGCTATAACGTCCACCGTCCGGAACATGTTCACCGGGAACAGCACCGTCGTGGTAGACGTGCGCTGCGTGGTGCACTGGTACGGGTCCGTAGTTATCAGCTCGGCCATGTAGGTGCCGGTGGAGACGTAAAGACCGCTGTCGTTCTTGCCGTCCCAGATCTCCCGGTTGGAGAAGCTGGCGAACCGCACCTCGCCAGAGGCCAGGCGGCGCACGATGTTGTTGCTCATGTCCCGGATATTCATCGTCATCAGCAGGTCGCGCACCGGGGTATACCGGAAATAATAGGGGTCCAGGCCCGCCACCGACGGCGAGGAGCCCAGCACCGTGGACGACGGCATCATGTTGGTCATCACGTTGCCGCGCGCCACCGGCACGGTACCCACCATCGTCTTGCTCGTCCATACCTGCCCGCCCGCGCCCGCGGGGGAGGGCAGTACCGCGTAGATCGCGTACACGTAGTCGCCGTCGCACACCGGGCTGCCGTTGCTGTCCCGGCCGTCCCAGGAGGTGGTCACGGAGATGCGGCGCGATTTCTGCTCCACGAACCTGCGCAGCAGCGTGCCGCTGGTCAGAACGGGAGGGGAAACGTTGACGCTGGCGAAGGAGGCCCCGGGGCTGTAGATCTCCACGTACACCGTGGCGTCCTCGGTGAGCAGGTAGCTGATCATGGCCTGGTCAGTGGACGTGGCGCCCAGGGGCTTTACACCTATGTCGGTGACCTGCAGCGGGTCCAGGGCTAGCTGCACCGTAGTCGCGTAGGCAATGTCGGTGGGGGCCCACATATCGTTGGTCCAGGCGTCTATCTGCGCCAGGTAAAGACCGGGCGGCATGATATCCCCGTTATTGTTGCGGCCGTCCCAGAAATCGCCGTTGGTCAGCGTGCCGTCCGGGGTGCCTTCGCCTACGCGCGGCAGGCCGTTGGCCACGGTCCGCACCAGCGGCAGCGTGCCGGCGGTGTCCGCGTCGTAGATGTTTATGCTGGCAATGGCGTCTTTGGACAGCCGGTAGAGGATATTGTAAGGCTGCGCCGCCACGCCGGTGATCCTGCCCACCACGGTGGGGCTGGAGCGCACGGTATGAATGTTGGTGACGTTGACCTGTATCGGGATCTGGTTCTGGCCGGGATAGGCCGAGGTCTGCTCGATGGAGATGTTGCCGGCGGTGGCGCTGACCTGGTTGGTCTTTACTTTGGCCCTGAAGCCGTACTGGCCGTTGGTCTTGCCGAAAGTGCCGTTGAGGTTGTAGGTGGCGTCCCAGCTGGCGCAGTAGGTGCCGACGGCTATGGCGGCGTTAGCGCAGGCGGAGCTGGTGCAGGAGCAGGTGCCGATGTTGTACATCGAAATGGTCTTTATAGGCGGGGTGGAGGCCGGGTCCAGCGGGTTGGCGCCGGAGCCGAACTTGAAGATCTCGAAAGTCAGTTCGTCTATGCCGAAAGTGGAGGGGGTGCTGGTGACCACGCAGTCTATGCTGGCGCAGAGGGCGAGGCAATTGCCCGGGTAGGCGTTGCGGGGTTTTTCAAATTCTATCAGGGCCGAATCGGTCCAGACGTTGCCGGTAAGACCGGTATAAAAAGACCTGGGAGTGCCGATGCCGCTGCTGCAGTAGGTGGCGCCGCCGCCGCCATCGCCGACCTCGATGTCATTGATATACAGCTGCTGTGCGGACGCGGGTCCGGCCAAGGCGGACGCCATCAGGGCGCCGGCAATTGAAATCAGTATTTTTCTCATAGTCTTCCCCAAAAAAAACACGGGCCGCCTACCCGCAAAAGGCAGGCCGCGTTACTCCGTAATTAGAAAATTCTGCCATTTTGCCCATATATAAATCAATATAAATAATATACCGAAAACCGGCCTCCCGGGGCTCTTCAGTTATAGAGCTTCAGCGCATAGCGTTTCAGCTCGTAGCCGGCGCCCAGTTCCCCCGCCTTTTCCACAGCCCAAAGATTGCCGCCTTCTACCCAGAAAGCCGCGGCAGGAAGTTTGCCGAAAGACTGGCTGGAAACGCGCACAAAGGCCCCGTCCTTAAGGGCGTAGCGGCTGAGGATGTTCTTGCCGTCCAGCACCCACAGTTTCCCACCGTACCACTGCATGCAGGTCAGACTCTTTATGCCCTCCAGCCGGTAGGTGGCCGAGGCGCCGGTTTTGGGGTCAAGGCCGTACTTATACAGCAGGCCCGAAGAGGCGTCGAAAGCCCAGAGATTGTAGCCGTCCCAGGCGGCGCCCTGCGGGGCGGGGCCGGGGGTCTTAACGGTCTCCAGCAGCCGGCCGTCCTTCAGGTCCTGGCGGGCGTAGCGCAGCTGCGCCATGTCCAGGGTCCACAGGCCGCTATCGGCGGCCGAAAGCGCGCCCGGGCGCATAGGTTCGCCGGCCGCGGGCGGCAGCGCGCGCAGCGTGGCGAAATCTTTGGCGTCCTTGAGCAGCAGGCCGCGGTTCCAGTCGGCCAGCCAGACGCCGTCCTTGGTGACCGCCAGGCCGGCCGGGTTGGGCAGGTCCAGCGGGGCGCTGGCCATAAGTTTGTAATGCGCTTTAGCGCGCCAGGCGTGGATCTGCCAGGCGGCGCCGGCCATCAGGATAAGGCCGGCCAGGCCCATGGCGAGGGCGCGGGTGACGTTCCTGCGGGCCCGCATAAAGCCCTGGTCGGGGCCGGCGGATACGAACACGCTGGGGATCTCCACGCCTTTGACGGCGTAAAGCTTGAGGATCTGGGTGACCTTCTCGGACCACTGGCTGCTCTCCTTGAGGACGTTGGCCAGGCCGGCGGCGTGCTCCACGCCCTTTGATTCCTGTTCGCGCATCTTGAGGGTCCAGGCTTCGCGCTCGGAGCGCAGGCGCTCTTCCCAGACGGCAAATTCCTGCCGGTGCGTCTCCCACACGGAGCGCTCGCGGTCCCACAGCTCGCGCCACTGGGTCCGCTCGGCGTCCCAGTTGGCCTTGGTGCTGTCCAGGCGGCCGGTCAGCTCGGTGATGCGGGCCTCCAGGTCCTTCATCTTGGCGCCGTCGTCGCGGCGGTTCTTGCGCTCGGAAAGCAGTTCGGCCAGGGTCTTCTCCACGGCCTCTTTGGAATCGGCGAGCCTGGCTTCCAGGCCGGCCTTGGCGTCGGCCAGGTCGGCCTTCTCCACGGAGTTGGTGTCGGCCTTGCGGCGGGCCTCGTCGCGCTCGGCGCGGAGGGCGTCTATGCGGGCCTGCAGGCTCACCATCTCGGTCTTGGTGCGCTCCAGCAGCTCTTTAAGCAGGGCTATCTCGCGCGCGTGATTTTTTTTCTGGCCTTCCACCAGTTTCTTGGATTCTTCGAGCCCCAGGGCGGCGGACATCTCCTCGTTGAGCATCTTCTCGCGGGCTTCCTGGTAATGCTGCTTGATCTCGCCCAGGTGGGCGCGGGTCTCTTCCAGCTGGGTGCTGAGGTCGCGGATCTGGACGTCTTTGCCGGCGACCAGGGCCTTCCAGTCGCCCTCGGCCCGGGTGAAATTCTCGCGGAGAAAACGGACGGTCTCCATGTTGGACTGGCGGATGTCGGGCGGCAAAGGCGAATTCTCGGGAACGTAATCGTTCCCGGCCACTTTCTTCCAGAGATCGTTCAAATGTCTGTCTATGTCTTTGCTTTCCATAATCAATGGCACCGCCTGGCCGTATCGGCCCAGCTGTCAGTTTCTCTATTATTAGTTTAACAGGGAGGCATTACCCGGTAGTGAAGAAATTGTTAACAAAAAGTTACAGGAATCGGGCCCGCCGAGGGTATGCCTTCTCCGGGTACGCTCGGCCACACCGTGGCCTCGCTCTTTCACTCAGGCTCGGCGCTTACGCAAGCCTCGCCTTCGTGAGGCCCCTCCGAAGGCATACCCTCGTCAGGCCCTGGCGTTAAGTGTTGGGCGCTGGGCCAGCCGCATGGGTCGGGTTAGCAAAACCCTGTCGGAGGCCCGAGCTTGCGTAAGCGCGAGGGCCGAGACGGGGAGTGGCGAGCACGGTGTGCGAGACCACGTTTTTGCGTTCCGACCCATGCGGCTGGCCCTTCTACTGCACTAATATTTTCTTTACCGTCTGGCACACGTCGCGGGTGCCCTCGCTCGCCTCGAAGCGTATCACCGCAAAGTAAACGCCCGGCGCCACCACATTGGCCGAACTGTTCACCTTAGGCCAGCAAGCCTCGTGCGTATGCGTCGCCACGCACTTGCCGCTGCCGTCTATATTGTCCCCGCCGCCGCGGTTGCCGTAGTCCTTCTTGTAGACCAGGTCGCCGGCCAGGCTGTACAGCTTCACCATCACCCGCCCGTTCATCGGCACAGGGATCCGGAACCAGCCGCTGGTCCCCGTGTACGGGTTGGGCGCGAAGAAAGCGTCGTGCGCGAACTCCCCGCACAGGTCCGCCGTCCCGCCCTTCGTCACCGGGATATTGGCCGTCACTATGTCGTCGGCCAGGCAGCTGCCCCCGGGGCACAGCGTGGCGCTGTAGTTGCCGTCTATAGTGCTGATCGCCTCCGTCATCGTGGAGCCGTATACCTTGAACACGTAGTTGCCGTCCGGCACCTTGGATAAGGTCAGGTCCGTCCCGTCCCAGTATTCCGTTATCTGCGTGCGGGCAGGCCGCACGCCTATGATGCGCTTGACCAGGCTCGTCGCCTCGGGCGGGTACGGGCTGTCGCCCACGAAAGTAGTGCCCGGCTTGTAGATCTTCGTCACCACCTTCATCGGCTCGGAAACCTGGTACGACACGCCCGCCGGCACGTCCATCGTCAGCGGCATGATCGACACGTCGTAGATCCGCAGCGGGTACACGTCTATCGTCATCTGCACCGTAGCCCGAGACGTCAGCTGCGACGCTATGTCCTGCGCCCGGATGCGCACGTTGTACGCGCCCCCCTCCACAAAATTGCCGTCCATGTCCTTGCCGTCCCAGAAGTCCTGGTACACAATGTCGCCGTCGCGCACCTGCCCCGCCGCCACCGTCGCCACCAGCCGCTGCGGCAGGTCCAGCGTCAGCACCTCTATCGTCACCGAAGACTGCCGCGTCACCCCGTAGTCTATCTCGAAGGGCGGCAGTTTTACCGTGTCCGAAGAGTTGTACATATGCGGAATGTTGGGGATCACATCGAACGTGGTGAAGATGATCTGGCCGCGCGAGATGTCTATGTAGCCGTAAGCCTCGTCCGTGGAATACATCGTCTGCGCGCTGACCACGGGCGACGTGCTGTGCGCCACCAGGGTGTACGGGTACCGCCCGTCCGGCACCAGCAGCCCCGACGTGTCGCGCCCGTCCCAGTACTCGGTTATCTTGAACCGCCCCGGCCGCATGCCCTGCACGTTGTACACCGGCGTGCCCGACACCGTGGGCGGCCACGGCGACGGGTCCACCACCGTGCTCGTGGGATAAATGTTCAGGTTCATGTACATCGGCTGCGACAACTCAAAGGAAATGGTGGCCATGTCCGACGCCCCGCCCAGGAGCGGCCGCGCTATCACGTCCACCGTCCGGAACATGTTCACCGGGAACAGCACCGTCGTAGTGGACGTGCGCTGCGTGGTGCACTGGTACGGGTCCGTGGTGATCAGCTCGGCCATGTACGTGCCGGTGGAAACGTAAAGCCCGCTGTCGTTCTTGCCGTCCCAGATCTCCCGGTTGGAGAAGCTGGCGAACCGCACCTCGCCAGAGGCCAGGCGGCGCACGATGTTGTTGCTCATGTCCCGGATATTCATCGTCATCAGCAGGTCGCGCACCGGGGTATACCGGAAATAATAGGGGTCCAGGCCCGCCACCGACGGCGAGGAGCCCAGCACCGTGGACGACGGCATCATGTTGGTCATCACGTTGCCGCGCGCCACCGGCACGGTACCCACCATCGTCTTGCTCGTCCATACCTGCCCGCCCGCGCCCGCGGGGGAGGGCAGTACCGCGTAGATCGCGTACACGTAGTCGCCGTCGCACACCGGGCTGCCGTTGCTGTCCCGGCCGTCCCAGGAGGTGGTCACGGAGATGCGGCGCGATTTCTGCTCCACGAACCTGCGCAGCAGCGTGCCGCTGGTCAGAACGGGAGGGGAAACGTTGACGCTGGCGAAGGAGGCCCCGGGGCTGTAGATCTCCACGTACACCGTGGCGTCCTCGGTGAGCAGGTAGCTGATCATGGCCTGGTCAGTGGACGTGGCGCCCAGGGGCTTTACACCTATGTCGGTGACCTGCAGCGGGTCCAGGGCTAGCTGCACCGTAGTCGCGTAGGCAATGTCGGTGGGGGCCCACATATCGTTGGTCCAGGCGTCTATCTGCGCCAGGTAAAGACCGGGCGGCATGATATCCCCGTTATTGTTGCGGCCGTCCCAGAAATCGCCGTTGGTCAGCGTGCCGTCCGGGGTGCCTTCGCCCACTCGCGGCAGGCCGTTGGCGATGGTCCGCACCGGCGCCCCTAAGACGCCGGAAACGTTGGCGTTGTAGATGTTTATAGTGGTCTGGGCGTCTTTGGACAGCCGGTAAAGGATATTGTAAGGCTGAGCCGCCACGCCGGTGATCCTGCCCACCACGGTGGGGCTGGAGCGCACCGTGTGGATATTGGTGACGTTGATCTGTATGGGCACCTGGTTCTGGCCGGGATAGGCGGCGGTCTGCTCTATGGAGATATTGCCGGCGGTGGCGCTGACCTGGTTGGTCTTAACCTTGGCCCTGAAGCCGTACTGGCCGTTGGTCTTGCCGAACTGGCCGTTGAGGTTGTAGGAACCGTCCCAGTTGGCGCAATAGGTGCCTACGTTCAGGGCCACGCTGGCGCACCAGTCGCCGGTGCAGGAGCAGGTGCCGATGTCGTACAGGGAGATGGTCTTTATCGGCGGGGTGGAGGCCGGGTCCAGCGGGTTGGCGCCGGTGCCGAACTTGAAGATCTCGAAGGTCAGTTCGTCTATGCCGAAGGTGGACGGCACGGTGTTGACAACGCACTGTATGGAAACGCAAAGACCCAGGCAGCTGCCGGGATAGGTGTTGCGGGGTCTTTCAAACTCTATCAGCGCCGAATCGGTCCAGACTTGCCCGGTCAGGCCGGAGTAAAAACTCACCGGGGTGTCGCCGCCTGTGGCGGTGCCGGAAACCGTACCGGCTACCGTACCGGTCACGGTATCGGCGCCAGGGGTGTCGGAAACCCATTGGGAAGCGCAGGCGGGAGCGACGGGGGCCGCGCTCTGGCAGGTGAGAGCCCCGCTGGTAGCGGTGGCGCTCAGCGGAGCGGTGAAAGTTCCCCCGTAATTGCCGGTGGCGTACACGTACTGGGAAACGGCGGCCGAGGCCGGGTTGGGCGTACAGGTCACGGCACCGGCGGTGGAGTTGCCGGTCACCGTCCCGGTGACGGTGCCGTTTACGGTGCCGCTGGCGTAATAATCGTAGCCGGTAAGCGGGCCCACGAACAGGCCGGAGTTATTGAACGTTCCGCTCAGCGCCACGTTTTCGGCTGAACTTCCGGTCAAGTTGCAAACTCCGGCGATGTTGATATAGTTGTTCCTGGTGCCGACCACGGTCCTGGACAGAGTGCCCGTCACGGCGGTGGCGGAGATGGGCACAGTGACCGCGGCCGTGACATCGTTGCAGTAGCCGTTGCCGCCGGTGCGGAACCAGGTATTGGCCTTGGAAATATAGAGTTGCTGCGCGGCCGCGTACTGCGCGCAGGCCGCCAGGACCGCTGTTGCCAGGATAAGTTTTTTCATTGTATGTTTCATCTTTGATGCCGCTATTTCCCGCTACCGCACCAGGCCCTGCAGCTCCACGGTGGCCTGGCTGATGTCTATGCCCGAATCCTGGTACTGGCTGACCATGCGCTGCAGGGAACTCTTAAGGACGTCTCCCGGGGCGCCGCCGCCCTTGAGCTTAAGATAACTCTGCCAGTCCACGCTGAAATTGTATTTAAGCTGGTTCAGCCGGTCCGCGGCGCGCTTGACGGCCAGGGACTTCAGCTCGGCCTCCGCGGCCGCCTGCCGCCGCACCACCGCGGCCAGGCGCTCCTTCTCGGCGTCTATACCGGCCTTCTTCGCCTGCGTGTCCTTGAGCTGCGCCGTCAGGGAGTCTATCTCGGCCTTCATCGAGGCCAGCTCCTCTTTCAGCAGGCCCTCCCGGCGGGCGGACTCATCCAGCGCCTCCACCAGGTCCTTGCGGTACTTGATCTCCTGCCTGATAAGCCGCTCGTACTCCGACTCCAGGTCCCGCTCGCCAAAGCGCAGGGTCAGGGTGAGGGAATGGGCCGGCACTACCGCGCCGGTCACCGGCACCGACAGCGCGTAGGAAAGCTCTGAGGCCAGGCGGCGCCAGCCGAAGCCGGCAGACAGCGCGCTGGCCCGCTCGGCCAGGTTCAGGCCGGCGCGGGAGAACAGCTGGCCCAGCCGCTCGGTGCGCCAGGAATGTTCCACCCCGGGGTTAATGCTTACGTTGCCGCTCTGCCCGGCCGAGGCGGAGCGCCTGGCTACGTCCAGCGAAAGAGTGTAGTCCTCGCGGCGCTCGGTGACGGCCAGCCGGAGCACCCTGGGGGCGTTGTCCTCCAGTATCCCGGAGCTGTAGGCCGGGTTGTTGAGGTTGAGCACGGAGAAGCCCAGGGTATGCCTGTCGTCGGGTCTGAAGACCGCGCCGAGGTCCAGCCCCAGCCCGGAGACCGACTCGCCGCCGGTGACGGCCGCCTGCATGAGCTTGAAATTGGCGCCGAAGTCCAGCACGCCGGACTCCAGCCTGAACAGGTTCCAGGTGCCCCAGCCGAAGAGCATGGTCTTCTGTTTTACCAGGTCGTTATCGTTGCGGTACAGCCCCCCCAGGGAGAGCGTGCCCATCCGGCCGCCGGCCATGCGCGGGATGGAGGCCCAGGCGCCGTACTGGCTGAAGTCGGCCGGGCCCTGCGTGGTGCGCTCGGAGGCCAGGAAATGCGCCCCCGTCTCGAACTTACGGGTAGCCCCGGGCAGCGCCGGGTTGGCGAACACCGAAAGCGTGTCCTCCAGCGCGGCCGACTGGCCGCCCAGGCCGGCCTGGCGGGCGCCGGCCGGCACGTCCTCAAAGACGGCGTACGCCGGGGGAGTGCCGGCCAGCAGGCAGGCGGCGAGGATTGTCTTAGTTAGCTGGCACATTGTCGTTGCCTCCGGCCGCTTCGGCCTTTTTCTTTTCTTCGGCTACGTCGGAATAAAGGGCTATCTTGCCGCGCCCGTGGGACTTCACCCAGTACAGCGCGTCGTCGGCCTTCTCCAGCAGGGCGTCCATGGTGGAGCCGTCGGCCGGGAAGGTGGAGATGCCGATGCTCATGGTGACGCGCAGCTCGCGGGTCTTGGAGAACGGCACCGGGATGCGCAGCTCGGCCAGTTCCTGGCTGAGGCGCTGCGCCAGCCGCCGGGCCTCTTCGCCGGTGGCCTGCGGCAGCAGGATGATGATCTCGTCGCCGCCGTAGCGGCACGGGAAGTCGATCTTGCGCAGGTTGGACAGGATCAGGCGGCCGGCCTCTTTGAGCACCTTGTCGCCGATCTGGTGGCCGTAGGTGTCGTTGACTTCCTTGAAGTAGTCCACGTCGGCCCAGATCATGGCCAGCGGCTGCTTGAAGCGCTCCGCGCGGTAAAATTCTTCCTGGAAGCGCTGGTTAAAGTAGCGGCGCAGCGGCAGCTTGGTCAGCTCGTCGTAAAGCGACAGCTCTTCGACTTTGTCGAACAGGCGGGAGTTGTCCACGGCCAGGGCGATCTGGCCGCCGAAGGATTTGAGCATGGCCAGCTCCTGCGGTTCTATGCGCTGCTGGCTGAGCAAATTGTCCACGATGAGCAGGCCGATGGTCACGCCCTGCACGGCCAGCGGCATGTACAGCACGCAGTCCTTGTAGCGCTCCATGAAGGCGCCGGAGGAACGGCCCAGCACGATGTCGGCGAAGCGGTGCGCGCCCGGCTCCAGCGGGATCTCCTCGTAGGTGATGCTCTTGATCTGGCCGCGGATGTCGGCGGAGAGCTCGCCCTTGAGCTTGCGGTTCTTGTCGTCGATGAGGTAGAGCCGTACGCGGTCGAAGCCGAAATAGGTCTGGATGCCCGACAGGATGTGGCGGAAGCTGTCGCGCACGCGCAGCGCGGTGGCGAACACCTCGGTCAGCTCGGTGATGGCGGTCACGTTCTTGTCGTACTTGCGGTGCAGCGAGAAGAACTCGGCCTTGTAGTAGTCGCGCAGGTAGGAGCGCAGGTAGGCGTCGGCCCTGGCGGCCTCGGCCGGGGAGAAGCGCTTGCGGCGCGCCGAGCGCTCCATGCGCACCAGGCCGAAGCACGGGATCACGCTGCGCCCGCCGCCCGGGTCGCAGTAGTCGAAGCGGAAAGGGGAATGCAGAAAGCTGCCGCCCGCGGTTTTGGAGACGGCGCAGTTCAGCGTCTCTATGGCGCGCGCGGCGGCCGAGCCGGGCGCGGGCCGCAGGTTCTCCTCGTGCTCGAAGGACACCCCGCCGGCGCAGCGGTGGCGCAGGCGCAGCAGGCCCGGCTTTTCTTCGTATTCGTAGAAGGAGGCGCCGTCGAGCGAGAACTGGGCGGAAACGGCCTCCAGCGCCGCCTTGATAAAGGCGTCGCGGCCCTCGTAGAAGGCCTGCCCGGCGACGGGCACGTAGATGGGTTTTCCGTTCTTTTTCATCCGTCGTTTTTAGTACAGCGACAGCAGATAATCCGCCTCGCCCTGCGCCATTATCAGCTCGCGCGTCAGGTCCTCGCGCTCGTAATCCCTGCGCGCGATCTTGAGCGACAGGTTCCACAGCGCCCGCTCCAGCAGCAGCTCGGCGGTGGGATAGACCATGATATTCGGCTTCAGCTCCGGCGCCGAGAACAGCCGCCGGTACACCCCGGCCTCGCGCTCTTCGCGCAGGCCCTCCTCAAAAACGTTCTTCACGCAGGGGAACACGCCGAAGCTCTCGGCGAACTGCGAAACGTTGCGCGGCTCCAGCGCCCAGGAGACAAAGGCGCACGCCTCTTCCTGCGCCTGGCTGGAGGCGGAGACGGCCAGGTTGTAGACCAGCATCAGCCCGCCGCCGGAAGGATAGCCGGGGTAGGGCAGCATCTTCAGGCCCGCGCGGCCGGAGCCGGGGATCTTCCTGGAGGAGATCATGAAGGCGCATTCCTCGGCCGGGCGCGGCCCGTTCTCGAACCGGTCCGGGCTGAACAGTTCTATCTTGCCGCTGACGGCCAGTTCCAGCCAGTCCTCTATGCCGCCGGCGGTTTCCTCCCGGGTGAAGGTGGCGCGGTTGAAATCGTCGGAGAAGAGCCCGCCGCGGCGGCCCCAGACCCGCGGCAGCACGTCGGCCACAGAGACCGAGCCGGAAGAGCCGGGCACGGACAGGGCGCGGAAGCGGCCCCGTTTGGACCGGGGGCCTACGCGCTCGAGCGCGCCCCGAAAGCCCTCCCAGGAGGCCAGCTCCTCCTCGGGGTGCGAGACTACCCCCTTGAGTTCCTGCGGCCGGTAAAAAAGGGCGGGCGCCTCCAGCCACCACGGCGCCGAAAAAGCGCGGGCGTCCTCGTGGCGGCAGAGTTCTTTGAGTATGAATTCGGGGAAGCGGCGCTGGCCCAGCGGCTCCACCCTGGGGGCCAGATCGGCCAGCAGGCCCAGGCGGGAAAAAAGCTCGGTCCAGTTCTGCGGGATCTCTATGATGTCGGGCAGCGGGTTGCGCTTGGGGTCGCGCAGGTGGGAGAACATGCTTTCCCACAGGCTGCCGCGGCTCTTGACCGAGAATTCCACCTTCGCCTGGGGAAAAGACGAAGAAAACCGGGCCAGCAGGCTCTTGAAAGCCAGGTGTTTCCTGTGGTCGTAGTCGGAAAGCAGCCAGATCAGCATCAGTTAAATATATACCACCGCGTTGTTAAGTTTATATTTCAGGGACGTTGCTTAGTTTTTGAGTTTTTCACGCAATAGGACCTTCAGAAGAAACTCGATTTTAAAAACTCAAAAACTAAGCAACGTCCCTACCACCCCTACCAGCCCGGTTCGGCCAGCTCGGGGGCCACTTTCAGGCTGTTCCTGAATTTCCCGGCCTCCAGCCGGCGCAGCGCGCACAGCGCCACCATGGCCGCGTTATCTGAGCAGTAGGCCTTTTCGGAAAAGCGGACCTCGAACCCTTCCAGCCGCCCGAAAGCCGCCCGCAGCGCCCCGTTGGCCGACACCCCCCCGCCCACCGCTATGCGCTTAAGCCCCAGCGAGCGCGCGGCGTCGGCGGTCTTCTTCACCAGCGTCTCCGTGACGGCGTCCTGGAAGGCGCGGCACACCCGCGCCCTGGCGGCCGGCGGCAGCCGCTGGCCCCGCTTGTAAAAATCCTGCCCCAGCTGCCCGGCCAGATAGTAGCTGACCGCGGTCTTAAGCCCGCTGAAAGAAAAATCGCGCGTACCCGGCATATACGGCCTGGGGAAGTCCGGGCCGGCGCCCTTCGCCTTCGCCGCCTCTTTCTCCACCGACGGCCCGCCTGGATACGGCAGGCCGAGCAGCTTAGCCACTTTGTCGAAGGCCTCGCCGGCGGCGTCGTCGCGCGTGCGGCCCAGTATCCGGTAATCGCCGTAGCCCCGGGCATGCCACAGCTCGGTATGGCCCCCGGAAACTATCAGCGCGGCCAGCGGGAACTGCAGCGGCCGGGCCGCGCGGCCATTGTCGAATTCGCAGGCCAGCAGGTGGCCTTCCAGGTGGTTCACTCCGATCAGCGGCGCGCCGGCCAGTTCGGCCGCGGCTTCCGCGGCCACCCGGCCCACCATCAGCGCCCCCGGCAGCCCCGGGCCGCGCGAGAAAGCCACGGCGTCCACAGCCCCCGCCTTTAGCGGCAGCCGAACCCCGGCCGCCCGCAGCGCCGAAGCCAGCACGAAAGGCATTTTCTCCAGGTGCGCCCGGCTGGCCAGCTCGGGCACCACCCCGCTGTACCTGCGGTGCAGGCTTATCTGCGAGAACACGGCGTTGGAGCGCAGCCGCGGCCCTTCCAGCACGGCGGCCGAAGTCTCGTCGCAGGTGGTCTCGAAAGCCAGTATCTTCATCGTGCAGGGGTCAGGTCTTGAATCTTGACATTTTCGTGAAAATGTCAAGATTCAAGACCTGACCCCAAATCCTTTATTTCCCCGGCTTCAGGTTGCCCAGCACTTCGCGGGCCTTGAGCAGTTCCACGGCGCGGTCAACCACCTCGTCCTTCACCAGGTCCTTCTTCTTGCCGTTCTTGTCTTCCTTGCCCGGGAAGTAAAGCTCTTCGCTCTGCAGCAGCAGCTTTTTCTCGGTCTCGAGCGGCACTTTTATCTCTATGTCGGGCAGGATGCCGCCGGTCTCGCTCTTGGCGTCGTGCTGGATGGACTTGCCGCTGGGGGTGTAATACTTGGCTATGGTCAGGCGCAGGGCGGACTTGTCGGACAGCGGGATCATGCTCTGCACGCTGGCCTTGCCGAAGGAGCGCTCGCCCACCACGACGGCGCGCTTGTTGTCCTGCATCGCGCCGGCGACGATCTCGCTGGCGGAGGCGGAGTAGCGGTTCATCAGGATCACCAGCGGCAGCAGTTCGTGCGGGGCCTTGCCGTTGGCGCGGAACTCCTGGTAATTCTCGGGCTTGCGGCCCTTGGTGTAGACGATCATCTTATTGTCGTTCATGAACAGCTTGGAAATGTCCACCGCGGCCGACAGCAGGCCGCCGGGATTGTAGCGCAGGTCCAGCACCAGCGCCTCCATGCCCTTGCCCTTCAGGTCGGCCATGGCCTTGTCGAAATTTTCTGTGACGTGGCCGGTGAACTCCACGATCTTGATGTAGCCGGTCTTGCCGTCCAGCATGCGCCACTTGACGTTCTCGGACTTTATCAGTTCCCGGACCAGCGGGATATCCTTGGTGATCCAGTCGGCGGTCTTGTCCTCGGGCTCGCGCGCGGTGGTGATATTGACCAGCGTGCCGGGCTTGCCGCGCAGCTTCTTTATGGCCTCGTCGATGATGAGGTCCTTGGTGCTCGCGCCCTCTATCTTTATGATCTTGTCCCCGGGCAGCATCCCGGCGCGCCAGGCGGGCGTGTTGGGCAGCGGGGTCACCACGGTCAGCCAGCCTTCCCGGGTGTCCACCCGTATGCCTATGCCGCCGAACTCGCCCTCGGTGTCGCTCTTCACGCGCTCGTAGACATCAGGCTCCATGAACTGGGAAAAATCGTCCAGCTCGTCCACCATGCCCCTGGCGGCGCCGTAGACCAGCTTAACCGGGTCTATCTTCTCTACGTAGCTGTCTTTTATCAGCTCCATCACGTCCACGATAACCTTCAGCTGGGAGTAGGTCTGGTCCAGCGCGAAGTTGACGTAAGGGAAAACGGCCCCTATTACCAGGGCGGACAAGGTGACAAAGACCAATCTGCGGGCGTTCTTCATGGCGGCTCCTTGAAAATGCTGCAAAACGGCAAAAACCGGCCGAACCAGTCAGCCGGGAACTATATTTAATTTATTATATCTAATTAGGCAGCCACTTTAGGGGGTCAATGGCCCGGTCGCCCTTGCGTATTTCAAAGTAGACCGCGCTGCCCGGGGCCTTCTTGCCGGAGCTCATGGCCTGGGTGTCTTCGCCGGCCAGCCCCAGGGGGGCCAGCGCTTCCACGCGGCTGCCCTTCTGGGCGTCTATGCGGCTCAGCAGGCCGTAGATGGTGAAAAATCCTTTCTCATGGTCGACGATGACCACGTTGCCGTAGGTGCGGAACGGGCCGGCGTAGATAACCTTCCCGGCCAGGGAGGCCCTGACCACGGCGTCCTTGGGCACGGAGATGCGGATGCCTTCGCGCACGATCCAGGTCTTCAGGGCGGGCACGTCCTCCCTGCCGAAGCGGCCTATCACCCGGCCCTCGGCCGGCCAGGCCAGGGAACCGCCGAACAGCGGCAGAGAATCGCTGGCCTCCTGGGCGCGGTACGGGGCCTGTTTCTGAAGTTTCTTTACCAGCCGGTTCAGGCCCAGGGCGGCGTTCTGCAGGTTTTCCAGCTCGCGGGTAAGTTTGGCCTGCTGCCCGCGGGCGTATTCCAGTTCGCCCTGCTTGCTCTTCACTATGGTCTTGCGGGCAGAGCTCTGACGGCGCAGCAGTTCCTGGCCGGCCTGCAGTTCGCGACCGTGTTTCTTGAGGGTTTCCATGTCTTTGTTCACCCTGGCGCTCTCGCCCTTTATGCGGCTCAGCAGGGCGCGCTTGTTGAGCATGGCCGAGCGCATCAGCATGTCCTTGGAAATATCGCGGGAACCGAAATAAGGGAAATAAAAATCTTTCTGCAGGGAATACATTACCAGCTCGCCGGTGATGTCGCCGGACAGGGCCTTCCTGGCCTTTTCCAGGGACTCGTACTTCTGCCTGGATTCTCCGGAGCGGGAGCGGGACTTGGCCAGCTGGGCCTCCAGTTCAACCCGCCGGGAGGCGGTCTGTTTCTCCTCGCGTTTAAGGCCGGCGAGTTCCGCCGCGATGCGCTCTTCTTCCGCGCGGTAGCGGTCCAGTTCCTTGCGCTTGTCATCGAGCTGCCGGTTAATTTCTTCGAGGCTCTTTTTTTTGGCCGCAACGGCGGGCGTCTGCGCGGCACAGGGAGCCGCGCAGGCCAGGAGCAGCAGGGCGAGGAGCTTCAGGACTTGTCGTTTTTCCATTGGCAGAGCACCCAGCCGAGCAGAGAGCCGGAGACTATCACGGCCGCCTGCCACAGCGGGTTGGGCCAGACCCAGACGGGGCTGAGGTATTTTACCGGGTAGACCACGGCATAGGCGGCCAGCACCGAGGCGGCGCCGCCTCCGGCCCCGGAAAAGAACCAGGCCTTGTCGGCGCCCAGCGAGGCGGCCAGCGTCGCCGGGGTGTGGCCGTGCGTCAGCACCATCGCGGTCATGATCATGAAGGACAGGAAGGCCAGGGCGAGGCCGAGCGTTATCAGGTGGCCGTAGAAAACGGAATGCATTATGGCGTAAGCCTCGAGCGGCTTGTATTTAATGTCGCCCACGCCGGGCACGCGCCAGGCGGCGTCGGTCCAGGCGGCAATGTCGCCCAGCGCCTCCTCGGCGATGGTCACCTCCCAGGTGTCGGGCATGGGGTTAGAGCCGGGCGGCAGCACGGAGGAGACCAGCTCGGGCTCGTCGGCCTTGAGCCTGGCCAGGCGGTCCTGGCGGCTGACGAACACCACCTGCTCGCTGCCCTTCAGCGCGGAGAGCGCGGCGCCCACGGCCTCGGGCGTCTCCTTGGAGCGCTCGTCGCGCACCGCTATGATGCGGAAGTCGTCTTTGAGGATCAGCGAGATCTCGCGCATCTGCGCGTGCATGAAGAGCAGCATTTCCGCCATGAGGCCGGCCGCGAAGGCCAGCAGGAAGGCCACCCGGTAGCCCTTGCGGGACTTAATATGGGGGCGATGGTTGTCGTGGTTGTGCCTGTGTTCGTCCATAAAATAAAATTATAACTTTTATCGGAGCGGCAAAAAAGGAAGGGCCGCTCGCGCGGCCCTCTCCTGCGGCGGGAAACCGGTTTACAGCGAGGGGTCCCGGAACTCCACCGAGGCCACGAACGGCGAGCGGGAGAGTTCGGCGATAGTCTCCACCGGCATGATGCCGGTCACGTCGAAGACGCTGAACTTGGAGTCGCCGTCCTTGGCCGGCAGGCGGAACCAGTTCTCGGAGGTAAAGCCCTTTTCGTCGCTGAGGCGCTTTATGAACTCAGGCACAAAGGCGGCCGGCCGGTTCTGGTACGGCACCTTCAGCGTGAACCGCACCTTGGCCTTGAGCGGCACGCCCGAGCTTTTCCTTTCCACCGCGGCGCTCACCACGCCTTTGGTCCTGGAGATCTTCTTGATGTTGACGGCGGGCGCCCAGCCGAGCACCACGGTCCGCTTGGCCTTGCCGGTATAATAAGTCTTCTCTCCGGCGAACCGGAAGCCGGCCTCGCGCTCCAGCCTGGACAGGGCCGGGCCGTAATCCTTGTCGGAGACGCTCACGCTGAGGAAAACGTATTCGCGGGCGTACTTTTTGGCGCCCTCGCCCAGCGGCCAGACATGCGACCCCACGGGCCCGCTGTCGCCGGCGAAAGTCACCTTGTAGTGCCCGCCGGGCAGCACGGGGCCGGCCGCGCGCTCCGGCCTGGAGGCCGGGGACTGCGCCTTGGCGGCGGGGGCCGGGTTTTTGAGGGTCGGGACGGGGAGAGGGGCGGGAGCGTCGCGGAAATCGCTGAAATCGGTGCGCACCTTCATGGTGTTGGCCGAACCCAGGTAGCCGCCGGAGGTCTCTATGAAATCCTGGAACTCAGGGCTGGAGAAAGGGCCGGAACCGGCCAGCGGGTCGCCGGACGCGGCGGGGGTCTGCGCCAACGCCGGGCAGGCGGCGAGAAGTAGGGCAAAAAACAGTGTTTTGTTCATTCTTGTATCCATCCTACCAAAATAAAAAAAGAGAAACGAAAAATATTTCGTTTCCCCTGGTTACAGCGGGTTAAGGCCCGCCGGTGGATGCTCCCCCGCCTGTTCGGGGGATTACAAGGGTGCTACACGACTATTCTATAACAACTTTGACCAAAAGCAATAGGTTCAAAGGGCCTACTTGTCAAAAATCAATAGGCCCTCCCTGTCCTGGGCCCTTTGGCCCAGGGCTGTCCCAAGAAACTTCTTCAGGCGAAGGGCAGGAAGGGCTGCAAATC
>CAYQJX010000022.1:0-46769 GCA_964417965.1 uncultured Elusimicrobiaceae bacterium | reverse complement strand
ATCTCGCTGAGCCTCAAGGACACGCTGGCCAACCCGTGGGACACCGCGGACATGAACTGGCCCCCCGGCTCCTACCACACCGGCAAAGTTTCCCGCCTCGCGCCCTTCGGCGCCTTCGTCACGCTGGGCGACGGCGTGGACGGCCTCATCCACGTCTCCAAGCTGGGCGGCGACAAGCGCATCAACCACCCGGAAGACGTGCTGAAAGTCGGCCAGGAACTGGAAGTCCGCATAGAGAACGTGGACATAGCCGCCCGGCGCATAGCGCTGGTCCCGGCCCACATCAGCCGCGAAGAGGAAGAGACCGAAGCCACCATCAGCAAGTACAAGGGCGAGTCGGAAGAGACCGCCATGGGCTCCCTCGGAGAAATGCTCAAGCAGCAGCTCGAGAAGAAGAACCGCATTTAACCAAGCGGTCCAGCAAAGCCCCGCCGGAAGTTCCTCGGCGGGGCTTTCTTTTTGTAGGATTTAAGCATGAAGAACACCGACTGGGTAAAAGGCGCGGTCATCTATCAGGTCTTCCCGGACAGGTTCGCCAAGTCCCGGTCGCACAAGGCTGACGGCAAGTTTGAAAAATGGGAGGCCCCGGAAACCCCCAACGGCTTCAAGGGCGGGGACCTTTTAGGCGCGGAGGAACGCCTGGACTACCTGCGGGGCCTCGGTGTCACCGCGGTTTATTTCAATCCCATCTTCGCCTCGGCGGCCAACCACCGCTACCACACCCACGACTACTACCGGGTAGACCCTGTGCTCGGCGGGAACGCCGCGCTGGACTCCTTTATAAAAACCGCCCATAAGCGCGGCATCAAGGTCATCCTCGACGGCGTTTTCAACCACGCCAGCCGCGGCTTCTTCCAGTTCAACCACCTGCTGGAGAACGGCAAGGACTCTCCGTACCGGCATTGGTTCCACGCGCACGGCTACCCGCTCAAGGCCTACGGCCTGGAGGTCTCCGAGCGCCCCAACTACGCCTGCTGGTGGGACCTGCCGGCGCTCCCCAAATTCAATACCAAGAACCCGGAGGTGCGCAGGTTCATCCTGGACGTGGCGCGCCACTGGCTGGAGAAGGGGATAGACGGCTGGCGGCTGGACGTGCCTTTTGAGATAGCCGACGACGCTTTCTGGCGCGAGTTCCGCCGCGTCTGCAAAAAGGTCAACCCGGCCTGCTACATCACCGGCGAGATCTGGGGCGAGGCCCGGCGCTGGCTCAAGGGAGACCAGTTCGACGCGGTGATGAACTACCAGCTCAGCGCCGCCTGCATCGCCTTCTTCGGCGGGGACAAGCTTAAGCTCACCCATTCCTACGACGGCCGCGCCCTCAAGCCCATAGGCCGCGCGGCTTTCATGGCCGAGATAGAAAAGCAGCTGGGCTGGTACAGCCGCCCCTCGACGCTGGTGCAGATGAACATGCTCTCCAGCCACGACACCGACCGCCTGCACGACACCTATGGCGGCGACAAGGCCCGCATAAAGCAGGCCGCGGTGTTCTCCTACCTGTTCCCCGGCGCCGTCAACCTGTACTACGGCGAGGAGCTGGGGCTTTCCGGCACGCTCAACCACGGCACCCGCCGCGGCATGCCCTGGAAGAACAAGCGGCTCTGGGACAAGGACCTGCTGGCCTTCTACCGCGCGCTCGGCGCGCTGCGCCGGGACAGCCAGGCAATAAAGGAAGGCCGCTTTGAATTCATGAAGGAGTACTGCGCGGGGAACACGCTGGTTTTCCGGCGTTTCCTGCCGGGCGGGCGGCAGCTGGCCTGCGTGCTGAACGCCGGAGACGCGCCGGCCGAGCTGGCCGTGAAGGCCGGAGATTTTTGCGGACGCGCCCTGCTTAATAACGGCGTGACGCTAAAAAAAGAAGGCGCGCGCCGCACACTGCAGTTGCGGCCACGCGCCTACGCCGTCTTCGGCTGAGCCTCTGTCATTCCGGCGCAAGCCGGAATCCAGTTTTCGCGTGACTAGACCCCGGCTTTCGCCGGGGTGACGCAAAACCTTACTTGGCCAGCGGCAGAGGCGGCGCCGCGGGGGTCTCGTCCAAAAGGTCCGTCCCCCTTATCTCCAGCTGCACCCGGCGCCCCAGCGCTCCCTGCTCCGTTATGAATTCGTTGAACAGGGCCAGGCAGCCCGGCCGCAGCTTTACGCAGCCGTTGGTGTCACGCCAGCGGAAGTCGGCCAGCTCCGGCCGGCCGGCCACGGCGGGGTCGGCCCGGCGGGCCGGGTCCTCCCACCTGTCGGAATGCACGGCGAACCCCGCGCGCCCGTGCGGGCCGAAATAATATTTAGGGTTATGCGCCAGCTGCTGCGCCTGCCGGGCGGCAGAAGCCGCGCCTTCGGCCTTGGGCCGCCGCTCAAAGTACGGCGTCTCCTCTCCTTGAGAACCCTTCTGCGAATCAGCCGCCCACATCAGGTCCACCGGCATCACCCCGCCGGTCTCAGGGTACCAGCTCCGCCAGACGGCGGAGAAGAACTTCTTTTTCTCGCCGGGCTTGTAGCCGGGGCCCAGAATGGCGGCCGTCTCTTCGGGAGAAGCGGCCTTGCCCAGCAGGGCTATCTGGTAGGTCTCGGGGGAAATATTGCGCAGGTCGTACACACCCGGCACGGTAGCGCCGTCGGTCACGTCTTCGGCGGCGTAAAAGATAGTGGTGGTGCCGATCTTGCCCCATTGCCAGCCGTCCACCGGCGCGGTAGAGGTAATGCCGCGCCCCAGCGCCTCGCACTGGTACACACCGGCATGCGTGCCGGCCTCGATCTCGAAATTTATCACCCCGGCGCGGGCCCGGTCGTTGGGCAGCAGCAGCAGCGCGCGGGAAACCGGGCCGCCGGCGCCTTCCGTGTTATTGAGCCCGAGGGTTTTAGTCTTAAGCCGCAGGGCCGCGGTAAGTTCCGGCTGGGCCGGCCTGTCGTAGGCGATGGCGGCGGGCAGCAGGTCAGGGCCTTCGGCCGCGGCCAATGCAGGCAGGCAGAGCAGGGCAAGAGTTAACAGCCGGGATAGAGGTTTCATTGTTCCTATTATATAAAACGGTCAGAACAGGAAGAACATGCCGCCCAGGAAGAAGGCGAAGGAGACCAGCAGGTAGGGAGAAGGCGCCTTGCGCTCTATGGCGCATTCAAAGGCCGAGGCGAAAATGGTGCCGGTGATGGCTATGCCGGAAACCGCCGCCAGCGCCCCGGAATAGCGGATGGCGCTCAGGTAGAACATCAGCGACAGGTAGGTGCCGGCGGCCGAGCCCAGGGTTATCCAGAGCAGGCCCGGCCGGGACAGGGAGCGCAGCCGTTCAAAGAAGTGAAAGGGCCTTAAGCGCGACAGCAAGCCGAACAGGACCAGCGCCCCGAGGGCGCGGTAGAAGTTGCCCTCCGTGGTGCCTATGCCGGGCGCGCTGTCGAAAGCGTAGCGCGTCACCAGCACGCCCAGGCCGTCGAGTATTATCCCCAGCAGGGCGAAGACCGTGGCCTTCATGTTCCAATGCCCCTGCTTGCGGAAAGATTCCAGCGAAAAGATGAACAGGCAGACTATGAAGAACAGGATGGCCAGAAATTTGCGCGGGTCCACGGATTGGCCGAAGGCGAAATAACTGATCACGCCTATCACCATCGGCTGAAAGCCGAACAGCAGCATGGTGCGGCCCGGCCCCATCAGCGAGAACGACTTTATAAGGAAGATATCCGCCAGTCCCAGCCCCATCATGCCCGACAGGAAGAAAAGCCCGGCGCAGAGAGGGGTGATCTGGTGAAAGCCGCCGTAAAAAACTATGGTCAGGGCGAAAAGGGCGGCCGCCACCACGGCCTTGAAGCAGTTGACCCAAAGGCTGGAGATGCGGCGGGCGTAATGGGTGAAGAACTGCACCCCTATGGCGAAACTCAGGTTGGCCGCCAGCGCGTAGATGTAGACTTGTTCCATAGTTGCAGGGCGAAAACCGCAGGATTATGATAGCAAACCTGACCACGGTCAAGTCCCGAAAAAAATAAGTATAATTAGCCCATGGGATTTAAACCTCTTTTGGTCCTCCTGTCTTTGGCCCTGTTCCCCCGCTTTTCAGCCGCCTCCTGCTTCGACAACGCCGGCCCCGCCTGCGCCGCGGCCATAGACATACAGGCCGCCCCCGAGCCCGTGCCCGCCCGGGCCGCCGGCAAACCCGTAGTCATCACCATAGTGGGCGTGGATTTCGCCGAGGTAGGCATAGGCAAGCTGGAGCTGGCCTATTTCAAACAGATTATAGAGCATTACACCGGCATGCGCACGCTGGACACCGCTTTGTTCGACAAAAAAATGGAAGCCGTGCGGGCCGACATTGAAGGCAACGAGGCTTTCAGCAAGTTGCCGGACAATTACCTGGACTCCCGCCTGGCCGGAGTGCTCCCCCCCGGCATGTACGAGATCGCCCCCATCCGCTGGTCCCGCGACCCGGACGAAAGCGCCGCCGCCCTGCCCCTGGTGCAGGCCGAGATCCGCCGCATCTTCAAGGCCGCCAAGGCCGAAGGCCGCCCCGTGTACCTGGTGGCCCACAGCTGGGGCACCATCCTCTCGCACACCGCCCTGCACCGCCTGGCCAAGAGCGCCCCGGAAGTAAAAATAGAAAAATTCATCACCCTCGGCTCCCCGCTGGTGCCTTCCAGCTGGTGGTTGGAGCTCTTCCTGAAGTACCAGATCAAGGAAGGCCAGCTGCAGGGCTACGTGGCCAAGCCGGCCAACGTGGCGCAGTGGCTTAACCTCTGGGCCAATAACGATTTCTTCTCCGGTCAGATCCAGGCCGCCGACCGCAACCTGCTGGTGGACGGCGACACCAAGCCCCTGGAGGCGCAGGTAAAGCGCGCCGCCGAGCTGGACCATTCCCTGCGCCCCGCGGCCCTGCGCGACCTCTTCTTCCTCAAGAGCATAAAGGGCTGGCATTTCTCCTATGTAATGGATTTCCAGGTTTTCCTTAAAACCCTGAAGAAGGGCTACGAGCGCTCCCTGCTCGGGCCCATAGTAGCGAAAGAACTGGCTTACTAAGTTATAAAAAGCGGCCTTTTTTAACCCGACACTACGCTGTCGGGGCGGCCTGCTATACTTTTTTATATGGACCTGCAGCAAAAACTTGAAATACTGGCGGACTCCGCCAAGTACGACGCCTCCTGCGCCTCCAGCGGCTCCAACCGGGGCGGGCGGGGCACGGGTGCTGCCCACCAGAGCGGCGTCTGCCACAGCTGGACTTCCGACGGCCGCTGCGTGTCGCTGCTGAAGATCCTGATGACCAACGAATGCGTGTACGACTGCGCCTACTGCGTGAACCGCCGCTCCAACGACTCGCCCAAGGCCATCCTCACCCCGGACGAGATAGCCGGCCTGGCCTTCGAGTTCTATAAGAGGAACTATATAGAAGGCCTGTTCCTGAGCTCCGGCATTGTGGTCTCGCCCGACCGCACCATGGAGCTGATGCTGGAGGCGGTGCGCAAGCTGCGCGAGACTTTTCATTTTAACGGCTACGTGCATATGAAGGTGATACCCGGCGCGGACCAGCGCCTGGTAGACCAGGCCGGCCTGTGGGCCGACCGCGTAAGCGTAAATATCGAACTGCCCAGCGATAAAAGCCTGCAGCTGCTGGCCCCCGGCAAGACCAAGGACACGGTGCTGCGGCCCATGAACCGCCTGGCCCAGCAGATAGCCGCGCACAAGGACGAGCGCCGCTCCATAAAAAACTCCCCCGCCTACGCCCCGGCCGGCCAGAGCACCCAGCTTATAATCGGCGCCACGCCCGAGACCGACCGCGAGATCATAAAACTGAGCGAGGCGCTGTACGGCAAAATGGCCCTCAAGCGCGTCTACTATTCCGCCTTCATCCCGGTCATGAAGGACAACCGCCTGCCCGCCCTGCGCGAGCCGCCGCTGCTGCGCGAGCACCGCCTGTACCAGGCGGACTGGCTGCTGCGCTTCTACGGCTTCACCGCGGACGAGCTGCTGGATGCGGCCCACCCGCAGCTGGACCTTTCTTTCGACCCTAAGACCGTCTGGGCGCTCAACAACCTGGACAAGTTCCCGCTGGAGGTGAACAAGGCCCCCTACGAGCAGCTGCTGCGCGTGCCCGGCATGGGCGTCACCTCGGCCAAACGGATAGTGCGCGCGCGGCGCGCCGGCGCGCTTGGGCTGGACGACCTTAAAAAGCTCGGCGTGGTAATGAAGCGGGCGGTCTATTTTGTAACTGCGGGCGGCCGCTACGGCGGGATAAAAAAAGAGACCGAGGCCGCCATAAAAATAAAACTGCTGGAGCATAAGAACCCCAACGGCCAGCTGGACCTTTTCGGAGAGAAGGAACTGGTAAAGGAGGGCCTGGAGGCCACCGTGACCGGCCAGTTATGAGAACCTACCTTTACGACGGCACTTTTGAAAGTTTTCTGACCGCGCTCTCGCTCGCCCTGGAACGGGAGGACGCTTGCGCCATAGCCAGGGAGGAGGGCGCGGAGGCCGGGCTGTTCTCGGAATTCGTGAACGCCGGCACGGACCCGGCGCGGGCCGGAGCCATGCGGGATCTTTTTGAAAGGCGCGGCTCGGAGGAGAGCTGGCACCACGCGCGCTGCGCTTTTCTCTCGGAAGGAGCGGGCGCTGAGGACGCCGTGCTGGCCTACGCCAGGCTGGTAAAAGAAAAGGGACGCGCCGCCGACGATATGCTGGCCGACGACCGCGTGAAGCGGGTGCACGGCCTTTCGGCCTCGGTTGGGGGCGAAGCGCATATGTTCAAGGGCTTCGTGCGCTTCAAGGAACTGGCGGACAAAACTTTATACGCCAAGATAGAGCCGGACCACAACATCCTGCCGCTGCTGACCGGCCACTTCAAGGGGCGGCTGGGGGAGTTCAACTGGGTAATACACGACGCCAGGCGCGGGCGCGCGGCGCTGTATTTTAAAGGCAGGCTGGTCTTCGCCCCGCTCACACAGGCCAGGGCGCTGGAGTTCGACGGCAAAGAGGACCAGGTGCAGGCGCTGTGGCGGCACTTCTTCAAGACCGCCGCCATCAAAGAGCGCATCAACCCCAAGCTCCAGCGGCAGAACGTGCCGCTGAAGTACAGGAAGAATCTCACCGAATTCGAATAATTATTTAGCGCCGAGGATGAAAGAGGCCAGGAAGGCCGCGCTGACCAGGTACATCAGCGGGTGGATCTGGCTGAACTTTCGCTTGGCCAGCTTTACCACCACGAAAGAGATGAAACCGAAACCGATGCCGTAACTGATGTTGTAGGTCAGCGGTATGCCTATCATCGTCAGGAAGGCCGGCAGCGCCTCGTCGAAACTATCCCAGTCTATCTCGCGCACGGTCTTCATCATCAGCGAACCCACTATGATCAGCGCGCCCGCGGTTATAGGGTAGACGAAGAAATCCCCGACGCCTGGCGGAATAACGTCGGGCGGCGCGGTGAAACCGCCTTTGACCAGCAGCGTGTACTGCTCGGCGTTGGGCAGCCGGTGGCCGCCGCCTACCATCTGTATCACCGGCGCGAAGAAAGCGCAGAGGGCGAAGAACAGGCCCGTCACCACCGCCGAAAGCCCGGTGCGCCCGCCTTCGGCCACGCCGGCGGCCGATTCCACATAGGTGGTTATGGAGCTGGCGCCGAACAGCCCGCCCACGGCCGCCGCGGCCGAGTCCACCACCAGTATCTTTTTAATATCCTGCACCGTGCCGTCCTTGTTGACGAAGCCGGCCTGCTCGCCCACGGCCACCACGGTGCCCATGGTGTCGAAGAAGTCGGTCAGCATCAGGGCGAAGATGGCGAACAGCAGCCCGGGCGCCAGCGCCTGGGTCAGGGCCAGCGAGCCGTTAACGGTCTGGAACGGGGCGAAGAAGGTGTCGAACCGGGGCATGGCGACAAAAGAGTGCGGCAGGGCGGTGACGCCAAGCAGGAAAGCCGCGGCGGTGGACACCAGGATCCCCCACAGGATGTCGCCTTTAACCTTAAGCGCCATAAAGAAAGCGGTGGAGAAGAAGCCGGCCAGCGCCACCCAGACGTAGGGCTTGGCGAAATCCCCCAGCGCCACCAGCGTTATGGGCGCCGGCCTTATGATGCCGCCCTCGTTGAGACCGATGAGCGTGATGAACAGGCCTATACCCACGCCGATGGCCCGCTTGAGATTGAGGGGGATGGCGTTCATCACCGCCTCGCGGAAGCCGGTGACCACCAGCAGCAGGATCAGCAGGCCCTCGATGAAAATGACGGACATGCCCACCTGCCAAGGCACGTTGGCCTGGTGGAAACCGATGACGGAGAAGGCCAGCACGGCGTTGATGCCCATGCCGGAAGCCAGCGCCAGCGGCCGGTTGGCGGTCAGCCCCATGGCCAGGCACATCAGCGCCGCGCCGATGGCGGTGGCGGTAACGGCGCCCTCGAAAGGCACCCCGGCGGCCGACAGGATGCCGGGGTTTACGAAGATGATGTAGGCCATCGTAAGGAACGTGGCCGAACCGGAGAGGACCTCCGTTTTGAAATTGGTATTCCGCTCGGTGAATTTAAAGAAGCCGCCCAGACCCATGTTCCCCCCTCGCAAAGCCCTGCCGCGCGCCGGTTACTTGCGCGCCGCTATGGCCTTTACCACATGCGGCGGCACCAGTTTGGACACGTCGCCCTTGAAATGGGCGATATCGCGCACTACGCTCGACGACAGGTAGGTGTAGCGCTGGCTGGGCATGAAGAAAACGGTCTCGATATGCGAGTAGAGCGTGCGGTTCATGGCCGCGATCTGGAACTCGTACTCCAGGTCCGAGATGGCGCGCAGGCCCCTGATGACCACGTTGGTCTTCTTCTTCTTTACGTAGTCCACCAGCAGGCCCTCGAAGCAGTCCACGCTGACGTTCTTTTTGCCCTTCAGGGCCGTCTTCAGCATGGCCACCCGCTCCGGCACGGTGAACATGTGCTTTTTGGCGCTGTGCACAAAGACGCTGACCACTACCTGGTCGAAAATTTTGGAGGCGCGCTCTATGATGTCCAGGTGGCCGAACGTGACCGGGTCGAAACTCCCGGGGTAAACCGCGATTTTCTTTTTCATGATAAGGGAATTATACAAATTAGGCCCGGGCTGAAAAATTGATATCATACCAGCATGAGAAAAGCGCTTTTCCTCCTCCTGTTCTGCCTCTGCGCCCCGGCCGGGGCCCAGGACCTGGTCCCCTACGTTTCCGGCAAGAACTGGGGCTACGCGGCCCCCGGCGGCAAAGTGCTGCTCCGGCCCCGCTATGAATACGCGGAACCTTTCTCGGAAGACCTGGCCCTGGTCCGCGAGAAAGCGCTTTACGGCTTTATAGACAAAAAAGGCCGGACGGTTATCCCCTTCAAGTACCAGTCCGCCGGCTCCTTCAGCGAGGGCTGCGCGCCGGTAAAGAGCCGCGGGCTCTGGGGCTGCGTGGACAAGGCCGGCAAGACCGTGGTGCCTTTCGAATACGAGGAACTGCTGCCTTTTTCGGAAGGCGTAGCGCCGGCCAAGAAAGAAGGCCGCCGGGGCCTGCTGCTTAAGGCTTCTCTCGACTTCCGGGCCGGCTCCTACGAGGAGGTCTACCCGGCCTCCGAAGGCCTGGTCCGCGTCCGGGTGGGCGAAAAATACGGCTACCTGGACCTCACCGGGAAAGAGGCCCTGCCGCCGGTCTACGGAGAAGCTTTCCCCTTCAGCGGCGGTTTCGCCACGGCCAGGCTGGGCGACCGCTACGGCTTTATCGCCAGGGACACGCTGGCCTTCAAAGAAAGGGATTATATCGCCGTCGGCCCCTACAGCGAGGGCCTCGCGCACGTGCAGGCCCTGCGCGAGGAAGACCGCTGCGGCTTCATAGACAAGGACGGCAAAGAGCTTATCGGTTTTGATTTCATGATGTGCGGTTCTTTCGAGGGCGGCCTGGCCCCGGTCATAAAGAAATTCAAGGGCGGCTGGGGCTTCATAGACAAGTCCGGCGCTTTGGTTATCCCGTTCAAGTACGACCAGGTGCACGGCTTCAGGGGCGGCCTGGCGAAAGTCTCGCTCAAGAACAAGACCTTCTACATAGACGCCAAGGGCTTCGAGTACCTTAAAAAGTAAACCCGGCCTCCCCGGCCGGGCAAAAAGAAAGGGCCCGCGAGAAACCCACTGAGAGGGGCCGCGGACCCAAAGATATTATAGCAGAAGGCATTGACTTGTCAAGGGGGGTGGCCTATTCTATCCCCATGCGACGCCAGGTCTGGGTGGTCCAGGTCGGTTCGCCAAAAATGCGCACCTGGTCCATGGCGGCGTTCATGGTCGCCTCGTTGCCGGCCAGCTCAGGCGCCAGTATCGACGAAATTTCTATCACGGAATTATCCCCGCTTATAAAACCCTTGAACCGTATGGGGTTATGCACGCCCATGCCGGTGCCCGAGGGCCCGCCGGGCGAACTGCCCTCGAAAGCCCTGCCCTCCAGCAGGGCTGAACCGTAAACCGTGCCCGGGAAGTCCCAGCAGTGCATGGTGATGGACATCTCCTCGTCCTTGACGGCAAATTCATAGCGCCAGCAGTCCATACCGCTGCCCCAGACCCCGCTGAAATCCGGCAGGTCGCGCTGCGAAGGACGCCTTATGGGCTTGCTCCGCTCGCCCGTCTTCTTCGGCTTGGTCAGCGCGTAAAGCCGCAGCGCCTCTTCGGCCTCCCGGAAACGCTTGCCGGCGTCCAGCGCCATGCCCATGTTGTAATAGCATTGCCCCCACCACGGGGCAACCTCAAGGGCGCGCTCATACGCCATCACGGCCTTGTCAAAATCCACGTCGTTGACCGCCTCCAGGTGCAGGGCCATGCCTTTAACATAGAACTTCTTGGCCTCCACGGGCACCGGCGGCCTGGGCTCCATCCTGTCGGCAAAGACTATCAGCGCCTCCTTGGCCTTGATGTCGGCTGGGTTCTCCCTCACCTTGGCCAGCAGGCGCAGGAAAGCGTAGCGCTCCTTTTCCAGCGGAGACGCGGGTTCGGCCGCGGCGCAGACGGCGCCGAGCAGGCCAGAAAAGACAAAAAGCGCCAGCAGTTTACGCATAAAGACAGACCACCGCCGCGGCGCCGGCCGCGGAGATGAAACACCAGGATATCGCTTATCCCCCTACCCACTATTTACCATTTCACAACTTAAACTGTCAATCGCCTCCCGGTTACTTGTAAACCACGCGCACCATGTCCCAGGGATGGGCTATTTTGGCTGGCGTGGCGGAAAGGACGGAGCGGGCCATATTCCAGTACATGGTGCGGTACCAGTCCTTCTGCACCGGCGTGCCGAGCAGCAGCTTATGCAGCTGCTTCGGGTGGATCATGTAGTTGCGGTAAAAATCGCGGTACTGTTTTAGCACGTGCAGCTTGCTCGGAATGAACTTCACCGTATTGTGGTAGAACATGTCCCCGCCGGGCGTGTCGTGCGCGCCGGAGGCGCGGGCGAAGTCCTCCGTGCCTTTGCGCGGCTCGAAGATGGAGATGATAGGGTAGTCGGTCAGTTCGTCCGAGGCGCGGAAGGCCGCGTCGGTCTCGGCCTGCGTCTCGTCGAGATATCCTACCATCATGAAGCCGGCGATAAAAGCGCCGTATTCGCGCAGCAGCGCCACGGCCTTCACCGTGGTCTCATGCGTGTTGGCCTTGGCGAAATCCTTCAGGATGCGGTCGGAGGGCGTCTCTATGCCCAGCAGCGCGCCGCGCAGGCCGGCCCGGCAGGCCAGCTTCATCGCCTCGGGCGAGCGCGTCACCGTGTCACAGCGCAGGAAGCTCGCGAAATGAAAGCCCATGTTCTCGCGGATCATGCCCTCGTAGATCTTCATGTAGCGCTCAGGGTCCGCTCCAAAGTTGTCGTCCGAGAACCAGATCTTGGTGAAGCCCATCTTTTTTACGAGGCGCAGCTCCTCCAGCACCCGCTCGGGGCTCTTGAAGCGCTGGGTATGCCCCCACATCTCGCTGGCCGCGCAGAAGCGGCAGCGGTGCATGCAGCCGCGCGAGGTTTCCACCGTGGTGGAGTAGCCCTTGTTCGCCAGCGGCAGGTAATAAAGTTCAGGCTTGTAAATGCTCCAGTCGGGCATCGGCAGGTCGTCGAGATTTTTTACGAGCTCGCGGCCCGGGTTGCGGTGGAAGTTGCGCTCGCCGTCGCGCCAGGACAGGCCTTTGATGTCCCCGTACGGCCCGCCCTTTTCTATGGCCTGCATCAGCTCCACTATGGTCCCCTCGCCCTCGTTGCGCACAACGAAGTGCGCCCCGCGGCCCAGCCATTCATAATCGTACACGGTGGCGTGGTGGCCGCCCATTATTATCGGCACGCCGGGTGCGTTCTCCAGGATATGCCGCACGCTGAACTCGGAATTGAGAGCGCCTATGCTGGAATGCGCGTTTATCAGCACCGCGTCCGCGCCCCGCGCGCGGCGGGTCAGCTCTGCCAGTGAATAATCCCCCGCCAGGCCGTCCATGAACTCGCAGTCGTAGCCCTTAAGCGCGCCTTTGAGCTGGGCGAAGGCCAGCGTGGGGGAATTGCCGAGCAGGCCGGTAAAATCGTCGGGCATGGGCCAGCGCTTGTACACGCGCAGCGGCTGCAGCATCAGTAGCTTCTTCATCAGGTCTCCTTCAGGCGGCTGAAATTGATGTAGTTCTTGAACAACCCGTAAGCGCGGGCCGGGATGTCCCAGCCGAAAGGGCCGTCGCGCGCTATGCGGTAAGCCCGCACCGGGTCCAGGTAGAACTTCATAAAAGCGCTGCGGTACAGGGAGCGGTAGGCCGCGTCCGACATCTCGCTGGCGTTGAACGGCGCGCCGATATATTCGAAATCTATGGAGTTCACGTCGGCGGGAAGCCGGCCGGCCTTCTCGAACATGTCGTACATGCCGGTGTTGCGGTATGGGTTGGGCGTAAAGAACATGGCCAGGTGCAGGCGCGAGGCGCAGGCCCAGCGTATGGTCTCGCGCATCTCGGCCTCGGTCTCGGTGGGGAAGCCGAGGATGAAGAAACCGCGCGTGAAGATATGCCGGTCGGCCAGCATGTCTATGGTATGGGCCACCTTGTCCAGCGCAAGGTTCTTGTTCATCAACCGCTGTATGCGCGGGCAGGCGCTCTCTACCGCCACGGACACTTCGCAGACGCCCACCCTTTTGAGCAGGTCCAGCGACTCGGGGCGCACTATGTCGGCCCTGATGGCGTTGGGGAAATTCAGCACCGACTGGAGATTGCGCTCCAGCATTAGCTCGAGGATGCGGTCGAAGCGGTCCGGGTCGAAATTGGCTATGTCGTCGAGCACCTCTATGTTCTTCGTGCCCAGTTTATGTATCAGCGCCACTTCCTCCGCCACGTTCTCCGGCGAGCGGGCGCGGAACTTCTTGCCGAAGATCTGGTGGCAGAACACGCACTGGTAAGGGCAGCCGCGCGAGGTGAAGATGGGCAGGTAAGGCCTTATGCCCACGGTGGCCATGCCGCCGGTCTCCCAGAATTTCTTGTAGTCTATCAGGTCCCAGGCCGGGAAAGGCAGCGAGTCCAGGTCCTGTACCGGCAGGCGGGGCGCGGTGTATTCCACTCCGGCCTCGCCGCGCACGGCCAGGCCGGCCACTTCCCGTATAACTTTAGGCTCCAGCCAGCGCGGACCTTCGGAAACTATGACCTTCACCAGCTCGGCGAAGGTTTCTTCCCCCTCGCCTATGGCTGCGGCGTCGGTATTGGGGTCGCCCAGCACGGCCTCAGGGTCCGAGGACGGGTGCGGCCCGCCCACAATAACGGGGATGGTCCTGTCTTCGGTTTTTATTACTGCCGCTATTTTATGCGCCAGGAAGGATTCGGCGGTCAGCGCGCTGATGCCCACCGCGTCGGGCCGGCGGGCGCGGATCTCCCCGGCCACCAGTTTTAAAAAGTCAGGCTCGAACATGGCGTCCAGCACCCGCACCTCGGCGTTCAGCCGGGCCCGCAGGCTGGCGGCTATATAGAGCAGGCCCACCGGCGGCATGGTCCCCTTCTTTATCTTGGAGACCACCGAGCGGCTCTTGATGAGCAGGACGTAGGGGCGTTTCACGCGGTCTTCCTCCTGAACAGCGAAGACCAGACCTGCCCCAGTACGAAATAGACCGCGCCTTTGTAAGCCCGGCGCATGAAGCAGCGTATCACCTGGTGCGGGTGGAACAGCTTGAACAAGGTGTCCGGCAGGGCATAATGCAGCGCCAGCAGGGCGTAGTAGCTCAACTGCACCAGCCGCGGGTTATGCGCGTCCTTGATGAGGTATTTGCCCTCGTAGAAATCTTCCGGATTAGTGGAGCTCAGCTGGGACGAACCGGCCAGGTCGTCATAGAGCCGCGAGCCCGGCACCGGCGTGTAGATGGTCATGCGGAAAATATCGGAGTTGAGCCGCCCGTAGAAGAAAGTGGCCAGGCTGTCAGCAAGGCCGCTGGCCGGCCCGCCGAAAATATGGGTGCCGTATACCGCCACTCCGTTCTGGCGGAGAATGCGGGAGGCCTCGCGGTTGATATCGCCGGAGTTGCCCTTGTCTGACTCGTCCTGCACGGTGGAGGTGTAGCCCTCGAAACCGACCACCGCCATGAACATGCCGGCCTTAGCCCCCAGTTCTATCAGCGCCGGGTTGGCCGTTATAATGTCGGCCCGGATCTGCACGCCGAAGCGCAGGCCCATGCGCTCGCGCAGCATGGTCTCGAAAACCTCCCGCACTATCTCCGGACGGGTGGCGAAGGAATCGTCGTTGATGGAGAATTCGGTAACGCCTAGCGCCTTCAGCGAGCGCAGCTCGGTTAGTATGCGTTTGGCGGATTTATAGCGCGGGGCGCCGTAATAGCCGGGGATGGAGCAGAAGGTACAGCGGAAAGGGCAGCCGCGCGAGGTCTCCACTGCGGCAAACAGCCCGTCGGAGAAGGAGGACTTGTACAGCGAGCCTTCCCAGTGCGGCAGGGGCATGCTGTCCAGATCGGCCAGCACCTTCTGGTCCGCCGAAATTTTCAGCGTGCCGTCTGCTCCGCGCCAGGCGCAGCCGGGCACTCCCTCCAGGGACGCGCCGGAGGCCAGCGCCTCTACAATGCGCGTTACGGTGGCTTCGGCCTCGTACAGCGCCACCACGTCAAAAGGCCCCGCCGGCCCCAGGAACAGCTCGGGCTTGAAGGTGGGCGCCTGCCCGCCGGCCAGCAGCCTCACGGCGGGGTAGCGGCTTTTCAGGTCGCGCGCCACCCGTATCACCATCGGCGCGTTGGGCAATTCGGAATTGGAAAAACCGATGATCTCCGGCTTGAAGTCCTCTACGGCGCGGAGGAAGGCTGGGTGCAGCGGGCGCAGGTGCTGGGCACTGACCACTTTTACCTCGTGGCCCGCGGCGCGCAGCACGCCGGCCAGGATCTGCAGGCCCAGCGGCGGGATATTAGGGAACAGCACCTGCAGCGTATGGAAAGGCTGCCAGGGCGGCGTAGTGAGCAGTACCTTGGCCATCTATATTATTATAATATTAAAAAAGGGAGCGCGGTTTCGCTACCGGGCGACGGGCTTGATATCGCGCCAGTAGCGCGTGATGGGGCATTTCATGAAGCCCATTTTTTCGTAGAAACCTTCCCTGCCGCACGGGACTATTATGCCTTCGGCGCCGCGCGCGGCGCTCCATTTTTCAAACTCGGCCAGCAGGGTCTTACCTATCCCAAGCCCCCGGCAGTCGGGGCGCACCACCACCTCCTCCAGGGCGCCGGCCCGGCATTCAAAATCCACCTCGAGCCGGCAGCAGCCGACAATGAAGCCCGCCGCCGCGCCGGTCTCTTTTTCCACGGCCAGCAGTTTGTAATAATACTTGTCCTCTATGAATTCCGCCAGCACCTTCCGCAGGCCAGGCCCTATTTCGCTGTACAGCGTGGGCATAAGGCTCATGACCGCCGGCAGGTCTTTGGTTTCGGGAATCTTATATTCGATTTCCATTTTTTCCTTTCAAGCTATTCCTCCGGTGCGTTTTTGAGGTTTGAACCGGACCCCTGCGGCCTAGAGCCGCAGGCGGCGCAGCGGACCGCCCTCGAGACCGTTGACCAGCATCCAGCCGGAAATTATCGAGGTGGTCACGCCGGTGCCGAGGCGCGTCCAGTGGCCGGCGTGGTAAAGCCCTTTTACGGGGGAGATCATGGAAAGGCGGTGCATCAGCACCTGCCACGGGGTATTGGCCCAGCCGTACATCGCCCCCTCCGACACGTTGGTGAGCCGGCTGAGTTCTTCCGGGTCCAGCAGTTTGCGCATTTTTACGTGCTTGGACAGGCCCGGCAGCAGGCGCCGCTCGGCCATGGCCACCATTTCGTCGGCCAGCTCCTCGCGGCGGCCCCGCCAGTCCGGCTCGCAGTGCCACGGCAGCATGTCCGTCAGTATCAGCGTGCTGTGGCCGGCGGGCGCCAGGCCGGGAGAAAGGCTGGTGGGAGAATACAGGCTTAGCGCCGACAGCTTGCCCTTTTCCATCTCGCTGAAAGTGGCGCCGTGGTCGTAGCCGGGGAAGAGGATATATTCGTGGTTCTCCATCCCGTGTTTCGAAACGTCGTAATCCAGGCCGAGACAGACGCGGAACGGCCCCAGCGACAGCGACATCCGCCGCAGCTTGCGCATAAAGCGGGCCGGCGCCGCCTCCCCGCCCAGCAGGTCGCCGTAAGTGTGCCGCGAATCCGCGCCGGAGATAACTATGCCGGCCAGGTGCCGGGAGCCGTCGGCCAGCTCTATGCCGCAGGCGCGCCCGCCCTCCGTCAATATGCGTTTTACCGGCGAGCCCAGCAGCAGCGTGCCGCCCGCCTGGAGGAAGGCGCCGGCTAGCGCGTCGGCGAGCCGCTGCGAGCCGCCCACCGGGTAATAGCCCCCTTCCGTGTACTGCATCGACAGGAAGACGTTCTGCATCACGCCCGAGATGCGCTCCGGCGGCAGGCCGAGGTAGATCCAGGAAGCGTGCACCACGGCGCGCAGCCGGGGATTGCGCACCCAGCGCTTCAGCATGGTGTCCGCGGTGAACGGCATCATCAGCGCCAGGCCGGTGGCGAAAGTGTAGGGGAAGGTAAGGCGTTTGCGGCTGTCCACCGTGTCGGCCATCAGGCCGTTCACCACCGGGTTGCCGCCGTAAAGCAGCCGCTGCGCTATCAGCGAGTCCTTCTTGAGGTTGTCCAGGCCGGTCATCATCCGGTCTATGTCCGCCCGGTCCTCCGGGAAATCCTTCAGGAGCTCGTCGTGGAAGGCGTCGCGGCCGGCGCGCACGCGGTAGCTGCGGTCCGGCATCTGCACCGTGAGGAACGGGTCCACGCGCCGGAACTCCACCTTGCCCTCTATGCCGTACTCCCGGAGCACGCGCCCGCACATGCCGTCGTCGGCTATCCCGGAAAGCTGGTGCACGGCCAGGTCGAACGTGTAATCGCCGGCCTTATAGGCGGTGCAGTTGCCGCCGGGCACGGCGTTCTTCTCGGCTATCAGCACCCTGCGGCCGCGGCGCGCCAGGGCGATACCGGCCGACAGGCCGCCGGGGCCGGCGCCGATGATCACCGCGTCAAGTTTTGTTCCCTGTTGTGTCATAGTATGTCGCCGGCGGGGCCTACTTCACCCCGAACGGCGCCGAAAGCTCGAATTTATAGAGGACCGCGATGATCAGGAACATCGGCAGCACCGTGGAGATCATTACATTGTCGCTGAACATGGACCAGACGAACGCCGCCGCGGACAGCAGGGCGGCCGCGCGCGGGACCTCCGTGTACGGGTCATAGACGAAGCGCGCCAGCGGGCCCGGCGCCAGCGACAGCCACGCCCTCGTCAGCAGGTACCAGGCCAGAAGGGCCGTGCCCTGAAAGCTCTTGTACCCGTAGACTACCGTAGGTATGCCGGCCAGGAAGGCGATGGCGCCGGTGACGAAAAGCAGGATAAAAGCGAACAGCAGGTCCCTCACCGGCAGCCGCCGCCAGAGCGAGAGCCCGGCCACCAGCAGCGCCAGGAGCGCGCCGGTCACGAAAGCCCGCATCCAGGCGTCGTCGGTGTGGCCGTAATGGCGCGCCACGCGCAGAAAAATGTTAAGGGGGATCAGCGCCAGGGCCGTGGTGAGGTTTCGCCTGTTGAATACTTTTTCCATACGGGAATAAGACTATCTTACAAAAAATCCGGGAACCGTAATAATTAGTAAAATATAGGTTCGGCGGGTTTGGGAACCGCTCTTAGAATGCAAAAAAATCTCGTTCTGATACAGCCGGTCATCGGGGACATGGATATGTTCCGGGACCACCCCACGCCCCCCCTGGGGCTGCTGGCCGCCGCCTCGGAGATCTGCTCCGAGCTGGAGGTGCGCATAGTGGACCAGCGCGCCGACAGGGGCTGGCGCAAAAGCCTGGCGCGGGCGCTCGACGGGAACACCGTGGCCGTGGGCGTCACCGCCATGACCGGCAAGATGATAACCCGGGCGCTGGACGCCCTGCACGAAGCCCGCCGGCACAACCCGGCCCCCATAATCTGGGGAGGCACGCACGCCTCCCTGCTGCCGGAACAGACCGTGTCCCACGAACTGGCTGATTACGTGATAGAGGGCGAGGGAGAAAAAGCCCTCGCGGAACTGGTCCGCCGGCTGGCGGCCGGCAAGGATACGGGCGGCATACCAGGCGTCTGGCGCAAAGTAGACGGCAAGGTGGAGCATACCCCCCGCGCCGCCCTGCTGGAGCTGGACCAGCTCCCGCCGGTGCCCTATCACCTGGTGGACATGGAGAAATACATTCAGCTCTACGACGGCGGCACGCGCACGCTGTTCTGCCAGTCCAGCCGCGGCTGCCCGTACCACTGCACCTACTGCTACAACACCAAGTTCAACGGAGGCCGCTGGCGCGCCGCCTCAGCGGAGAAAGTGCTGAGAGAGATAACGGCGCTCAAGGCCAAGCACCGCCTGGACGCGGTCTTCCTGTGGGACGACAATTTTTTCATAGATATGCCGCGCGCGGTGGAGATAATAAAAGGCGTACGCGCCCTGGGGCTGCGCTGCCTGCTGCACGGCGCCGACGTGGAAAGCCTGGAGCGCATGACGGACGCCGACCTGGATTTCCTGGAGGCTTCGCGCGTGGAGGCGCTGGCCATCGGCGTGGAGTCGGCCTCCGACCGCGTGCGCAGCGAGGTCCTGAAAAAGAGCGGGACCATTGCCCGGGTGCGCCGGCAGCTCGAACGCTTCAAGGGCCGAAAAATCGACATTTCCTGCTTCTTCATCGTCGGATTCCCCACGGAAACGCTGGAAGAAATGCAGCAGACCGTAGCGTTCGCCCTGGACACCATGCGCCTGGGCCGCAATTTTCACGTAGAGCGGCTCTTCAACTATACTCCCTATCCCGGCACCGAGCTCTGCGAACTGGCCAAGGCCAATGGCGCGCGCCTGCCGGAGAAGCTGGAGGACTGGGGCGCGTACCACTGGGACCGCCCGAACCTGTTCCACGACAAACCCGAGATCAAGAGCTACCTGGAGCGCATGCACAAGACCTCCAAGTACCTGGACCACATCAAAGACCCTTTCGTGCACCTGCCCTGGATCGCGGAGGTCGTATTCGCCCTCTACAGGCCCATAGCCTGGCTGCGCATGGAGCGCGGCTGGCTGAATTTCATGCCCGAGATCTGGTGGGGTAAGCTCCGCAAGAGCAACTTCTTCGGAGAATCCGGCACCAACCACTAGGGCCGGGATAATCAATGAAAAACAACCTCGTACTCATACAGCCGGTCATAGGGGACATGGACATGTTCCGCGGCCACCCCACGCCGCCCATCGGCCTGCTTTGCGCCGCCTCCGTGATCTGCTCCGAGCTGGACATCCGCATCATAGACCAGCGCGCCGATAAGGACTGGCGGGTCAGCCTGGCCAGGGCCCTCGACGAGAATACCGTGGCTGTAGGCGTTACCGCCATGACCGGCGAGATGATCCTCAACGCCCTATCCGCCCTGCGCGAGGCGCGCCGGCATAGCAAGGCCCCCATAATCTGGGGCGGCATGCACGCCTCGCTGCTGCCGGAACAGACCGTCGCCCA
The DNA here is from genome assembly GCA_964417965.1 of uncultured Elusimicrobiaceae bacterium. Taxonomy (GTDB): domain Bacteria; phylum Elusimicrobiota; class Elusimicrobia; order Elusimicrobiales; family UBA9959; genus UBA9959. The sequence continues at coordinate 26,838 of CAYQJX010000022.1, read as the reverse complement.
CGAGCTGGCAGACTACGTGATAGAAGGCGAAGGCGAAGCCGCCCTCGCGGAACTCGCCCGCCGGCTGGCCGCGGGCTCTGCCACCGGCGGCATCCCCGGAGTCTGGCGCAAAGTAGACGGCAAGCCTGAACACACGCCCCGCGCCGGCCTGCTGGAGATGGACAAGCTCCCCCCCATCCCCTACCACCTGGTGGACATGGAGAAGTACATACAGCTTTACAACGGCGGCAAGCGCACGCTGTTCTACCAGTCCAGCCGCGGCTGCCCGTACCGCTGCTCCTACTGCTACAACAACAATTTCAACGGCGGCCGCTGGCGCGCCGCCTGCGCGGAAAAAGTTCTCGGCGAGATAGCCGCGCTTAAAGACAAGCACCGCCTGGACGCGGTGTTCCTGTGGGACGACAATTTCTTCATAGACCAGCCCCGGGCCATGGCCATAGTGACCGGCATAAAAAAGATGGGCCTGCGCTGCCTGTTGCACGGCGCCGACGTGGAAAGCCTGGAGCGCATGACGGACGCCGACCTGGATTTCCTGGAGTCGGCGGGCGTGGACGCGCTGGCCATAGGCGTGGAATCAGCCTCCGACCGCGTCCGCTCCGAGATCCTGAAAAAACGCGGCACCATAGCGCAGGTGCGCCGTCAGCTGGAACGCTTTAAGGGCCGCAAGATAGACATGTCCTGCTTCTTCATCCTCGGCTTCCCCACCGAAACCATGGCCGAGATGCGCCAGACCATCACCTTCGCCCTCGACACCATGCGCCTGGGCCGCAACTTCCACGTGGAGCGCTTCTTTAACTACACCCCGTACCCCGGCACCGAGCTCTACGAGACGGTAAAAAAAGCCGGCTCAAAATTCCCGGCTTCGCTGGAAGAATGGGGCGCCTATCATTGGGATTATTCTCACCTCTACGACTCGAAGCCCGAGATCAAGCTCTTCCTCGAGCGCATCTCCCGCATAGCCAAATTCCTCGACCACATGAAGGACCCGTTCGTAGAGCTGAACCTGCCGCTCACCGTGCTGTTTGCCGTGTACCGCCCCATCGCCTGGCTGCGCGTGCAGCGCGGCTGGATCACCTTCATGCCCGAACTCTGGTTCGTGGACTTCCTCAAGAACCTCAAAAAAAAGAAGCTCACCCCCAAAGCCTAGGGCGAGCTTCCCGGGGGGACGTCCCCCGTTCCCCGCCAGGAACTAAGTCTCCGTTTCCTTGAACCAGCTCTCCTTGCCGTACAGTTCCTGCATGCATTCCTTGCACAAACCGTGCGTAAAGCGGGCGCTGGAATGTTTCTCCAGGTACGTCTCCACCTTCTGCCAGAAACCCTTGTCGTCGCGGATCTTCTTGCATTTGGCGCAGATAGGGATGAGCCCGCGCAGGGCGTCCACTTCGCTCATCGCTTCTTCCATCTTCTTCCTTTCGGAAATATCGCGGGCATTGGCTAAAATATAGGTCTTTCCGTCTATCTCCGCCTTGCTGACGCTGACTTCCACCGGGAAGGTCGTTCCGTCCGCCCGCTTGTGCCTGCCCACTATCAGCAGGTTTTCGGACGCCAGGATTTTCGTCTTCAGGTCTCTCCAGCCGTCGGCTCCGGCGGAGATCTCCTCTATGTCCCGCACGTTCATGCGCAGCAAGGTAGCCCGCGGATAGCCCAGGCGGCGGCAGGCGGTCTCGTTCACGTCCAGGAAGGCCCCGTCCAGCTGGTTCACAATGAAGATAGCGTCGTTGGAGTTTTCCAGCAGTTTGCGGAACATGGAGAGCTCACTGTGGGCCTTCCGCATGGCCGTGATATCGTTGATCACCCCCACCAGGATAGCGTTACCTTCTCCGTCCTTGAAGACCCTCTTGCAGGTCACGATGGTGTGGCTCACGCCAGCCGCGTCTGTAAGCAGCTCCTCGTTCACGCTTTCCTTCCCGCTGCGGAACACTTCGTCGTCCTTCTCCCAGAAGACCCGTACCTGCGCCTCCGGGAAAAAGTCGGTGTCGGTCCTGCCTACCATCTTTTCACTGGGGTGCCCCAAAAAGTTGGCGGCGGCTTTGTTCAGGTAAAGGAAGCGGTGTTCCCGGTCTTTCGCGAAGCCCGGCGACCCTACGCAGTCGAGCATCTGCTGCAATATGCCGGCAGGATCTTTTCCGACGGGGCTGTTTTTTTCGGGTTTTTTCATAATTCTGCCTCGCGCCTATTCTATATAAAAATCGCTGCAGTTGATACCTGCTCTTATATTTTTCAAGGAGATTAAAAGTTAGAATATAACGGTCGGGTTCTGGCGGTCGGGCCGGGGCCGGAAATTTCAAGTGGAGAGCGGCGTGAACCCTATGATCAATTGTCCCAAATGTTCTTCCGAGACTTTAGTCGAGACCCCCGCGCTGGGAAATATCCCGCTGGACGTCTGCCCGGGCTGCTCCGGTATCTGGTTCGAGAAGGGAGAACTGGAAGCCCTGCTCAAGCAATCCCAGGGCGGCGCGCAGGCGGACCTTCAACTCATCGATCCCAAGGCCGGAGGCCATGACTGCCCCTCCTGTAAGGTAAAAATGTCCCGCGGGGGCCTGGTGAACCCGCTCCTGCTGGTGGAGAAATGCGAGACCTGCGGCGGCGTCTGGCTGGACGCGCAGGAACTGGCCCTCGCAAAGAAACTGCTCGGCCTTGTCGGAGGAGATTCCGGGGTGAAGGTGGACAGGCCCGCTCCGGCCCCGGCCGCGCCGCGGGCGCGGGACCCTAAACTTCTCATGATAAAACTTGCCGCCGCCTTAGGGGCGATAGCCGGTCTTATCGGCGTGAGTTATGAAATGTACCTTTATTTCAGCCCTGCGGAGGCCGTGTCCCGCGCGCCTTCCATGGGCGTAGCCGTGGTCAGCGTCCTGCTTTTCGCCGGCGGGGTTTTAGCCCTGAACTGGGGAAAAGAGGACCGCTGGACCTAGCTGACAAACGAGCAGCAGGCCAAACTAAAACCGCCGGGGCAACCCGGCGGTTCTGTTTTAAATAAGGTGACACACAACTTAATTGCTCGCAATTAAGTTGTGTGTCACCTTATTTAAGTGTTGCGTCCACGGAATCCCGTTCCGAGATTTCTTTATTGCACAGACCATGCACCGGGACCAGACGGCTCATGCAGGCGTCGAAACGCTCCCCGTTATCGGCCCGGCAGCGCTGGCAGTCCGGGGCCCTGCGTTTTTTTGCGTGGCGCTGCACTGTCTGCTGCCTTACCTCAATAGTCCCGGCATAAGTGCAGGAGTGGTCATAAGAGGTGTGGTGCACGCCCGCCGCCTCGGTGATATTCTCCCCGCACCAGGCGCATTTCCCCCCGTCCCGCTGCGCCAGGAAATCCTTAACGAAAGGATTCCTGATAATGCGGCGCGCGAACTTGACCCACAGTTCCCTGTCGTAATTCTTTTCGCAATCGGCGGCGGTCCGCGCTGGTATTATTTTAAGGTTCATAGTGTAGGACTGGCTTCGGGAATGTCTTTGACGGTACGCAGACCGGCGACGGGACCGCGGGGGGCGGCCAGGCCGGAGCGGCGAACCAGGCGCCCGATGAAGTCTTCGGTTAAATATTTGTCTATCACCGCACCCTGTATTTCCGCCGAAGGTGCCTTGGAGAAGGACATCAGCAGGAAGTCTTTGACGGCGGCCACCGTAGTGCGCAGGGACTCGCGGATAAGAAAGCCGTACATATGGCGGAAGAAGGCGCGGCGGGTGGCCTTGCCGGAGAACATCCGGAAAGGATAGCGCTTGAGCATCCAGCCGTTGAATTTATTGCGGGCGGCGTCGGCGGCGGCGCGGCCCTCCTCCAGGAACACTATGCGCGGGTCGTGGTAGAAGGTGCTCTTGGAGATGCGCCCCGCCTTCTTGTAGGCGTGGTAATCCGGCGTGCCCTTGATGACGCGCAGTTCGTTTATCAGCGTGATGTCGCACCAGCGCGAATGCAGCTCAAGATTGGCCGAAACCCGCGCCGGATCCTCGTCGGGATGGCCGGAGATATAGAAGCCGGCCACAAAGATGCCCGCCCGGTCCAGCGTGCGGTACACCTGGTCGTATTTCTCTATCGGCGTGGGGATCTTTTCGCTCTTCCGCCAGGCGTCTATCAGGGCGGGGTCGGGCGATTCATAGCCTACGGCAACCATGCAGCAGCCGCTGCGCGCCGCCCATTCGGCCAGCTCGGGCCGCTCCAGCACCGCGTCGGTGCGCATGAAGGCGCTCCAGCTAAAACGCAGGTCCCGCCGCACCATCTCCTGGAAAAGCTCAATGTAATACTCCGGCGGGCTGCCGAAGCCGTCGCCGGCGAACTGCAGCTTGGTAACGCCCAGCCGCTTCAGCTCCGCCAGTTCCTCCAGCACGCGGCTGACGGATTTATGGCGATGAGTGTAGGACCACATCTTGCTGGCCATGCAGAAGGAGCATTTCCCGTTGCAGCCGCGGGACTCTTCCACCACGCCGGTGGCGCCGCGCGGGCCGTAAAAAAGGTTGTAGTCGCTGAGGTTTACCAGGTCCCAGCGCGGGGCCGGGGATTCGTCCAGGCAGGCCAGCAGCGGGCGCGCAGGGGTGCGCACGGCCGCGCCGTCGCGGCAGAAGATTAGGCCGTGGACTGCGGCCGGGTCCGTTTTCTCCTCAATGGCTTTAACGAGCTCGGGGAAGGTGCGTTCGGCCTCGTTGGGGATAACGTAGTCCGCGCCGCGGGCCAGCCAGCCGGCGTACTGGCCGGTGGGGTGATGGCCGCCCATCACCACCGGCAAGTCGGGACGTATGCCCTTTATGAACCGCAGAGTGAGTTCAGCGTTCAGCGCTATGGCGGCCGAGGTGCAGTTAATGCCGATAAGGTCGGCTTCTTCTATATGCCGGCGCAGCTCGCGCGGGGACCGCGTACGCACGTTGCCGTCCAGCACCGTCACCTGGTGGCGCGGGTCCAGCGCGGCGGCCAGCACCAGCAGGCCTATGGGCGGCACGTCGCCGCCTATCTTGGTAAGTTCGTTAGCCGCCAGGAAGCGCCGCACAAAGCGCTGAGGCGTAAGCAGCAACACGCGCATCAGCGGCCCCCCGCCCTTTGCGCCAGGGCGTCCAGGCGTTCCGTTGCCAGGTACTTCTTAACAAAGCGGTCCTGTATCTCCGCCGGGCTCAGGCCCGGCGTCTTGACCATAAGTTTGTAGTCGTTCAGGCCTTCACGCGTGGCGGCCATGATCTCCCCGGCGGTGAACCGGTAGAGCTGCCTGAAGAACTGCCGCTTGGTCTTCTTGGCGGAAAGCAGGTTCCACGGGTACTTCAAAAGGGTATCCCGCATGTAGATGCGCATGGCCTCTTCGCCGTTCTTCTGCGCCACGGTCAGGCTGGGGATGCGCACGTCGTGGTAGAACATGTCCTTGGCCAGCATGCCGCGCCGCTCGTAATCCTCGTAATCGGGCGTGCCCTTCATGGGCTGGATAATATTGGGCAGCGGCACGTCGCACCACTGGGAATGCAGCCTGAAAGTTTCGGCCAGTTCCTCGGGCTTCTCGTCGGGGTGGCCCACCACCATGAAACCGAAGACCAAAATGCCCTGGCTGTCTAGCATCCGGTAAACCTCCGGGTAGCTGGCTGCCTCCGCGCAGCCGTCGGGGCCCTTGTTCCATTTCTTCAGCAGGTCCTGGCGCGGGGATTCGAAACCGATGAACACGGCCTTGCAGCCGGCGCGCGCCATGGCGGGCGCGAGGCGCGGCTCTTTAAGCAGAGAATCCACGCGCATGAAGGACACCCAGTCCATGTCTATGCCGCTCTTTACCATCTCGTTGGCCAGCTCCAGGTGGTAGTCCGGCGGGTTGCCGAAGCCGTCCCCGGCGAAACCCATCTGAGTGCCGCCCATGGCGGCCAGGCGCTTCAGGTCTGAAATTACGCGAGGTATGGACTGGTAGCGCTGCTTGTTCTTCCACATGCGGCTGGCCAGGCAGAAAGAGCAGCTGTTGGTGCAGCCGCGGGAACTTTCTACCGATACCGTCAGGCCGGGCCGGCGGGTGAACTGCCCGTAGCCGCGCATGTCCATCAGGTCCCAGCGCGGGAAGGGCAGCGTGTCCAGGTCCTGTATCAGTTCCCGGTCGGGATTGCGCACGGTCTGGCCGCCGTCCATAAAAGAGACGCCCTTAACGCCGGCAAAATCTTGTTTGCGCTCTATGCGCTCCAGCAGCTCGGCAAAAGTATGTTCCCCCTCGCCGTGCACTATGGCGGTGGCCCCGCGGGCCAGCCACTCGGCGGGGTAGTAGGTGGGGTGATGCCCGCCCATCAGCACCGGCACGTCCGGCCGGAGGCGGCGGATCAGGCGCAGGGTCATCTCGGCGTTGAGCGCCAGGGTGGAGGCCGAGCAGGTAATGCCAATTGCGTCGGCCTCGCGCACCCAGTGGCCGAACTTTTTGAGGTCCAGGCTTGTCACCATGGCGTCGAAGATCTTTACGTTCCACTGCGGCCCGGCCATGGCGGCCAGCATGGGCAGGGTTATGGGCGGGTTGGGGCCCCAGACCATGGGAAAGTCGTTGGCCGACATGAAGCGCGACACCAGGCGCAGCGGGGTGGTGAGGAGCAGGTTCATCGGCCGGCGCGGCGCGCGAGGCGCGCCACGTTCTCCTTGGAAAGATATTTTTTGCGCAGGTGCTCGATAACTTCTTCCTCGCCCAGCTTGCGGCCCTTGAACAGGAACCAGAGGAAATCGGAGACATTGTCCTGGTTGGCGTTGAACAGCCCCAGCGCGAACCAGCGGATGATGGCCAACTCCACGCGCCGCAGGCGCGGGTCCAGCAGGTTGCGCGCCAACCGCACCGGGTTGCCGACGTAGCGCACGAAAAATTTATTGTAGGCCGCCAGGATGGGCTTGGTTCCCTTAACGGCCACGGTGAAAGAGTCGTGGTAGAACATCTCCTTGGCCAGCAGGCCGTCCTGCTTTGTTTTGCGGTAGCCCGCAGTGCCGGGCAGCGGCTTGTACACCGTCACCACCGGGTAATCGCAGAAGGAGTGGGCGTTCTCTATGGTCTGCATGGCCGCGGCCTGGCTCTGGCCGGGGTAGCCTATCACCATGAAGCCGAAAACTGTTATGCCCGCCTCTTTCAGGAAGCGGTACTCTTCCTCGTAGGACTTGCCGCCGTCGAAAGCGGCGTTGCCCTTGTTGAATTCCTTCAGGTCGGAGCCCTGCACGCTCTCGAAACCGATACAGACGAACTTAAGGCCCGAGGCCGCGGCGGCCAGCATCAGGTCGTGGTTGGCCCGTATATAGTCGTGGCGGAAGAAGCCGCCCCATTCGAAACCAAAATTCTCTCTACGCATGCCCTCGTACAGCGCGGCCTGCCGGGTGGTATCCAGCTTTGAACCGTAATTATCGTCTACGATGAAGACCTGCGTTACGCCGTTCTGTTTGAGCAGCCGCATTTCCGCCAGCACGCGCTCGGTGCTCTTGAAGCGGTGGGTGTTATGCCACATGGGGCCCACCTGACAGAAGGCGCAGGACTGCTCGCAGCCGCGGCCGGTCTCCACGCAGGCGGACTTGCCCGCCTTGCGCAGGTAAAGATAATAGCCCGAAAAATCTACCAGGTCCCAGCGCGGCAGCGGCAGCGTGTCCAGGTCCTGCACAAAAGGCCGGTCCGGGTTGCGGTTCACTTCGCCTTTAGGCCCTCGCCAGGTGACGCCGGCCACGCCGGAGAGGTCCCGCCCGGCGGCCAGCGCGTCTACCAGTTCGGGGAAAGTTATTTCCCCTTCGCGGCGCACCACAGCGTCGGCGCCGCGCTCTATCCACTCGGCGTCCTGGAAGGTAGGGTGATGGCCGCCCATCACTACCGGCAGGTCCGGGCGCAGCTTCTTTATGAATTTCAGGTTCAGCTCGGTGTTCAGCGCGGCGTAGGAGCACATCACGTTGATGCCGACGACATCGGCCCAGCGGATGTGGGCCGCGTAGGCTTTCAGGGAGATATCATAGACGTTGCCGTCGAGGATGCGCACCTCGTGGCCCTTCAGCGCCCCGGCCAATTGCGCCATGGTGACCGGCGCGGCGTTGGTCATCATCTTGGTGGTGTCCGGCGTGGTGGGCCAGCGCCGGTAGAGGGCCTGGGGAGTTAGGATGAGCACTTTCATGCGGCCCCCTCCTTGACCCGGCGGAAAGAGACCACGTTGGTGAGCAGTTTCCAGGCGCGCAGCGGGATGTCGGCCCGGCTGGGCCGGTCGCGCAGTATGCGCGCGGCGCGCAGCGGGTTGCCGTAGAAACCGTAGTAAGCCCAGCGGTAGAGCATCCGGTAGCGCGCGTCGGGCACCTCGCTGGCGTTGAACGGCGCGCCGTAGTACTCGTAGTCTATAGTGCGCGCGTCCTTGGGAAGTTTGCCCGCCTTGGCGTACATGTCGTACAGGCCGGTATTGCGGAAAGGATTGGGGGTGAAGAACAGCGCCAGGTGCAGCCGCGAGGCTTGCGCGAAACGGATGGTGGAGCGCATCTCGGCTTCGGTCTCCGTCGGGAAGCCCAGCATGAAGAAGCCGCGGCTGAAGATGCGGCGGTCGGCCAGCATGTCTATGGTGCGGCTCACCTTGGGCAGCGACAAGTTCTTGCCCAGCAGGCCCTGCAGGCGTTCCGAGGCTGTCTCCACGGCCACGGACACCTCGCCCACGCCCACCTTCTTCAGCAGGTCTATGGAATGTTCCTGCATCAGGTCCGCCCGGATGGCGTTGGGGAAGCTCAACGTCGGGTGCAGGTCCCGTTCCAGCATCAGCTCCAGCATGCGGTCGAAGCGGTCCTGCTTGAAATTGGCTATATCGTCCAGTATCTCTATATCCCTGGCGCCCAGCTTAAGCAGGCGGGCGGTCTCCTCCGCCACGCTCTCCGGAGAGCGGCCGCGAAAATTCTTGCCGAAGAGCTGATGACAGTACACGCAGCGGTAAGGACAGCCGCGCGAGGTGAACATGGTAAAGTACGGCCTTATGCCGGCGCTGGCCATGCTGCCGCGCGTCCAGAATTTCTTGTAGTCTATCAGGTCCCAAGCCGGGAAAGGCAGGGCGTCCAGGTCCGCTATGGGCGCGCGCGGTTTTGAAAGCTCCGGCTTGCCGTCGGCGATAAAAGCCAGGCCGTCCACGGCGCGCAGCAGCTCGGGCTTCTTCCAATCGGGGCCTTCGGACGCTATCAGCCGCGCCAGCTCGGTAAAAGTGTCTTCGCCCTCGCCGATAACGGCGGCGTCCACATTGGGATCTTTGAGCACCAGCTCCGGATCGGAGGAAGGGTGCGGGCCGCCCATAACCACGGGGATGGTGGCGTCGTCGGTTTTAACCGCGTCGGCCGCGCCGTGGGCGAGAAAAGCCTCCGCCGTCAGCGCGCTGATACCCACCACGTCGGGTCGGGCGGAGCGTATGGCGGAGCGCAGGGCCTTCAGCGGGTCCGCCTCCAGCCCGGCGTCTATCACGCGCACCTTGGCGTTAAGGCGTTCGCGCAGGCAGGCGGCGATGTAGAGCAGCCCCAGCGGCGGGGTGCTGCCGGTCACTTTTGAAGCCAGGCTGCGGCTCTTGAAAAGGAGTACTTCGGGACGCCTCATTTATACAATTATACAATGATATAATTGATTCTCCGCCTCAGGAATAAGCCCGGGCCGCCAATGATATCAATAAAATTACCAAGCGCAGCTAACACGGCCTTGCTGGCCCTGCCGCTGCTGGCGCTGACAGCCCTGATCTACCTGTGGACGGCCCGGCCGGCGGGAAGCGCGGAGTATGCGGCGGCGGCGCTGCTGTGGCTGATCTTCAACGCGGCCTTCGTGCTGATGGCGCATACCGGCAAGACGGACCGCTGGCGCGCTCCCGTGTTCTCTCTTTACGCGGCGCTGTTCGCGGCCTCCTACCTGCTGGGCCGGGCGGACGTAGCCTCGCGGCCGGGCGTCAACGCCGACTTCATGTGCAGGGAGGCTCTCCCCCTCTGCCACATCGCGGCTTTTTACAACATCGTTCCCGCGGCCCTCAAAGGCACGGTGATCTGGCCGGGCGTCATCTCCGGCATTTCCACTTCGGTGGTCTCCATTATGCTCGTCTGGCTGGGGGCCTCGCTGGTGCTGGGGCGCGGCTGGTGTTCCTGGACCTGTTTTTTCGGCGGCTTCGACGATTTTTTCTCCCGGCTGCTGCCGCAGGCAGTCATACAACGCACCCCAAAATGGCTGACCAGCCTGCCGGTGGCGGTGCTGATATTCACGTTCCTGCTCTCGACGGCCCTGATGTTCCCGGTCTACTGCATAGCCACCTGCGCTTTTAAAGTGGTGACGGAGATCCCCGCCGGCAGCTCCCCGGGCGAGCTGGTGCGCATCGCCATGTACACCTCGGTCTTCATCTCTATGGTGATAGTGCTGCCGCTGCTGCTCAAGCGCCGGGCGCAGTGCTCCTTTCTCTGTCCCGTCGGCGCGCTGCAGGCCGGGCTGGGCTCGGTCTCGCCTTTCGATGTTAAAGTGGACAAGGCCGCCTGCGCGGCTTGCGGCGCCTGCGCGAAAGCATGCCCCGTGCTGGCGATGACCCCGGAAAGCCGGGCGGCAGGCGGCCCCGGCCCCACCTGCACGCGCTGCGGCAAATGCATGGACAACTGCCCGACCGGCGCCATCCATTACCACGTAAAGGGCACTCCAGAAGGCAGCCATCCTGAACTGGCGCGCATCCTGTTCCTGTACCCGGCTTTCCTGCTAATGGCTTATTTCGTAAGCGGCACCTGCGTGCAGGTAACGGCCAGGCTGCTGCGGTTCCTGTGGGGTTTAACATGACCCCGCGCATCAAAGCCTTCTTCGGGTGGGCCTGGCTGGGAGTGGCAGCGGCCACCGGGATAGGCATAGTGCTGTATTCCAATCCCCTCGGCACGGCGCTGGCGGAACGCGCCGGCCTGAAGATCTCACCGCATTTTACCGGCGGGGAGATAGCCGCGGTGCTGGACCACGGCGCGTATAAAACCGTGATCCACCGCCCGGTCTTCGACGCCCTCTTCTGGGAATGGCCTACCGGCTTTGTGCAGGTAGGCTGGGAACCGGCCGGGGCGCTGCCCGGCAAATTGCGCGAAGAACTGGATGTTTTCGGCAGCGGGACCAGGGGTTTCTACGTAAACCTGGACACGGCCACCGGCGCAGCCTCCTATGAGGGTCAGCCGGAATGGGTTACCGCTCCCCCGAAAGCCGAACGGCTGCGCGACAGCTGGGTGATCCGCGTAAGAGTGGAAAATCCGAAAAAGAAGGCAAAAAGAAAGGGTCCGCGAGAAACCCACTAATAGGGGCCGCGGACCCAATGATAGTATAGCAGGCCTATCCCGAGTGTCAAGACCCAAAAAAGTCCCACCCGCAGCTCGCCCTTTTAACCGCTAATATCGAAGTAAACCGCCTTAGGATTGTGGAAGACTATGGCGGAGACGGAGGCTTCGGGGTCCATCATGAAGCCGTCGGTGAGGTTTATGCCGGCGTCGGGTTCCGGTTTGAGGAGTTCGAAGAGGACTTTCTGGTTGGCCAGGTCCGGGCACACCGGGTAGCCGAAGGAATAACGTTTACCGCGGTATTTACTGCGCAGCAGCGGCTTAACCGGGGTTTCGGCTATGCCCCAGGCCTGGCGTATGCGGTAATGCAGCACGTCGGCGAAGGCTTCGGCCAGCATCAGCGCCAGCGCCTCCACCAGGTAGGACTTCACGTAGTTGCCCGCCTCTTTTTCCCGCTTCGCCAGCTCCAGCACGCCCTCGCCGCAGGTGACGGCGAACAGCGCTATGTAGTCGCGCCGGCCGGCCGGCGCCGCGAAATCGGCCAGGCAGAGCTTCTCCCCGCCCTTCTGCCGCGGGAAATCAAAGATGGCGTTCTCGCTGCCGGCCTTGTCGTGGAAAACAATGCGGTCGGCCTCGCTGCTTACGGGGAAGAACTGGTAGACGCCTCGCGGCTTTATCAGTTTCCGCGCGATTATCTCCCGTTTTATCCCCTCCACCAGCTCTTTGGTTTCCCGCTCTTTCTCGGGGTTCCCCTTTTTGAGCTTCAGAAAGCGCAGGTTGAACAGACCCTCGTCGATATTCTCGAAGAGCTCCTCCAGCGGGGCCTCGGCGTAATGCCGTTCCAGGCCCGCGGGGACCGGGATGTCGTCCGGGTAGAAGGCGCCGCTCATTATTTGGCCGCACCTGCTCGAAGGATATAATTCAGGCCTTCCATGGCGTCCTTGGAGTAGAACACCGGCCCGCCGTAATGCGGGACGATGCTGGCGTCGGTGAATTTCTGCGTCAGCGCGGCGCCGCCCACCAGCAGCGGGGCCTTGATACCGGCCTTGGCCAGCTCGCGCGCGGTAATGGTCATCTGCTCACAGGAGCGCACCAGCAGGCCGGACAAACCTATGATGTCCGGGTTGTGCTTCACGGCCGCGGCGGCTATCTCTTCCGGCGGCACTTTCACGCCCAGGTCCACCACCTCGAAGCCGTTGCTCTCGAAGATGATGGAGACCAGGTTCTTGCCTATATCGTGCACGTCGCCCTTAACGGTGGCGAGCAGCAGCCGGCCGCGCTTGGGCGCCTTCAGCTCCTTCAGCGCGGGCTCCAGGGCGGTCACCGCGGCCTTGGCGGCCTCGGCGCTCTGCAGCACTTCGGTCACTATCAGGTCGCCGGCGGCGAAAAGTTTCCCCACCTCGCCCATGGCCCGCATAACCGGGCCGTTTATTACTTCGAGCGGGTGCAAGGTCTTGAGCAGTTCGGCCACGGCCTCGGGGATGCCGGCGCGGGTGCCGTTGAGCACGGCCAGGCGCAGCTTCTCCTCGGGCGGAGCGTCATGCGCGGCGGCCGCCGGGGCGGCTTTCTTGGCGTCGCGGTACCTGGCGGCGAAGGCCTGCGCGGCGTCGGGCTTCCTGGCGAAGATCAGGTCCTCGGCCAGGACTTTTTCCTCGTGCGGGATCAGGGCGAAGCGCTTTAGCTTTTCGATATTGACTATGGCGATATCCAGCCCGGCCTTAACGGCGTGATGCAGGAACACGGAGTTAAGCACCTCGCGGCTGGCCGGCGGCAGGCCGAAAGAGACGTTGCTGACGCCGAGGATGGTCTTCACGCCGGGAAATTCCTTCTTTATGGTCTCTATGGCCTTTATGGTCTCGTGGGCGGTTTTGGCGTGCTCACCGCCTACGGCCACGGGGAACACCAGCGTATCGAAGATGATGTCTTCGGCCTTGAGGCCGCACTCTTTAGTGAGGAAGGCGTAGGCGCGCCGGGCGATGGCCACCTTGCGCTCGCAGTCCAGCGGCAGGCCGTGGGTCTTGTCCTCGTCTATGCAGCCGAACACCAGCTTGGCGCCGTAGGTCTTCACCAGCTCGGCGGCGGCGCGGGGCTTGTCGGTACCGAACTCGAAGTTGACCGAATTGAGGATGGCCTTGCCGGGGGCGGTCTTGAGCGCCTCTTCCATCACGGCCAGGTCCGTGGTGTCGGTCATGAGGGGCAGGCGGACGGCCTTGGTGAGGCGCGGCAGGAAGGTCTTTACGTCGGCCAGCTCGTTGCGCTCGGGGTTGGCCAGGCAGACGTCCAGCACATGGGCGCCGGCGGCGGCCTGCGCCTTGGCCAGCGCCAGGGCGCCGTCCCAGTCGTTGGCGGCTACCATGTCGCGGAACTTCTTGGAACCGATGGAATTATTGCGCTCGCCGGCCATCACCGGGGGCTCTATCTCGTCGTAGAACAGGGCCTCCACGCCGGACACTGTCCAGGGAGCGGAGGCGGGCAAGGAGCGCGGTTTCACATCCTTTACGGCCAGGGCGAGGGCTTTTATATGTTCGGGCGAGGTGCCGCAGCAGCCGCCGGCCATGTTCAGCAGGCCGCCCCGGGCGAAATTGGTCATCACGGAGGCGAATTTCTCGGGGCTTTCCAGGTAGCGGCCTGCCTCGTCGGGCAGGCCGGCGTTAGGCATGGCGAAAACGGGGAACTGGGCGCGGGCGGCCAGGCGCTCGAGGCGCAGGCGCAGGCCTTCGGGGCCGGTGGAGCAGTTAAAGCCTATGGCCGAGAGCGGGAAATGCTCCACGGCGGCAAAGAAGGCTTCGGCGTCGTGGCCGGAGAGCATCTTATTGCTGTCGTCCATGGTGGCCGAGACCACCACGGGGAGCTCGCGGCCGGCCTTCTTGAAAGCAAGGCGCGCGGCGGCGAGGCCGGCTTTGAGGTTAAGGATGTCGTGAGCGGTCTCAAGCAGCAGGATATCGGCGCCGCCCTCGATGAGGGCTCCGAACTGGGCGAGGTATATATCGCGCAACTCGTCGAAACCCATGCCGCCGGTGACGAAGAGAGCTTTATTAGTGGGGCCGACCGAGCCGGCCACGTAGCGGCGGCGGGCCGGGATAGAGTACTTGTCGGCCGCGGCGCGGGCGAGCTTTACGGAGGCGAGGTTGAATTCGCGGACGCGCGCCTGGAGGCCGTACTCGGCCAGCACTGCGGCGTTGGCGCCGAAGGTGTTGGTTTCCACAAAGTCCGCGCCGGCGGCGAGGTAGTCTTCGTGGACTTTCTGTATGACTTCGGGCCTGGAGACGGACAGCATCTCGTTCAAGCCCTCGTGGCCGGCGTAGTCGCTCTCTTTAAGGCCGAAGCCCTGCAGGTAGGTGCCCATAGCGCCGTCAAAGATGGGGATGCGCTCCGCCAAAAGTTTCTTTATTTCTTCATTGGTCATAATACTCCAGGGTTACAGCTGGCCGAAGAGATCGAAGGCGTTGGCGGTGGTGGCGGCGGCAAGAGCGCCGTTGCTGAGGCCCAGGTGGCCGGCCACCATTACGGCTATTTCGGGGATATGCGCCGGGTCATTGCGCTGGCCGCGGGAAGACTGGGGCGGCAGGTACGGGCAGTCGGTCTCCAGTACTATGTTGCCCATGCCGGCTTTTTTCACGGTCTCGCGGAGCTCGTCGTTCTTTTTATAGGTGAAGGTGCCGTTGACGCCGAGGGCGAGGCCCATATCGAGGCCGGTCTTTGCGTCGGCCCAGCTGCCGGAGAAGCAGTGCAGCACGCCGCGGAAACGCCGGGCCGGGCGGTAGTCCCACTTCTTCAGCGCCTCCAGCAGGTCGGCGTAGGCGTTCTGGGCGGCGGTCTTGCCGTTCCTGGCGTGGAAGACGGCGGGCTTATTGAATTTGGCGCAGAGCGGCAGCTGGGCGTTCATCAGGGCGAGCTGCTCTTCCCTGGTGCCGATGTCCCACCAGTAATCCAGCCCGACCTCGCCCAGCGCCACCGCGCAGGGTTTGGCCATATAGGCGGCAAGCTGCGCCAGCAGGTCGGCCGGCATGGTCTTGGTGTATTCGGGGTGCGCGCCGAAGGCGCAGGTGATCTGGCCTGGGTAGGCGGCGCAGAGGTCTTCCCCCTGCCGCCATTCGCCGGGGGCGCAGGCGATCTCCACTATCCTCTCCACCCCGGCGGCGAAAGAGCGCGCTATGGCGTCCTTGCGGTCCGCGTCGAAAGACTTATCGTTGAGATGCGTGTGCGTATCTATCAGCATTTAATTTGTATCCCCCCGCGGCGGCGCGGCTATTTTTTCTTGTTGGCCGCGAACCAGGAGAGGTAGGAGTGCATGAACGGGTCCAGGTCGCCGTCCATCACGGTCTCTATCTGCGAGGACTCGTGGCCGGAGCGCATATCCTTGACCAGCTGGTAGGGCATGAAAACGTAGGAGCGGATCTGGTGGCCCCAGCCGATGTCGCCCTTGGCGTCGTAATGGCGCTCCATCTCGGAGCGCTTCTTGTCCATCTCCACCTCGTAGAGCTTGGCCTTGAGCATCTTCATCGCGGTCTCGCGGTTCTGGTGCTGGGAGCGCTCTATCTGGCAGGCCACCACAATGCCGGACGGCACGTGCGTAAGGCGCACGGCGGTCTCGACCTTGTTGACGTTCTGGCCGCCGGCCCCGCCGGAACGGAAGGTGTCGAGGATGATATCCTTGTCCTCCACCTTTATCTCTATGTCGTCCTCTATGTCGGCGAGCACGTCGATAGAGGCGAAGGAGGTGTGGCGGCGCTTGTTGGCGTCGAACGGAGAGATGCGCACCAGCCGGTGCACGCCGATCTCGCTCTTGAGGTAGCCGTAGGCGTAGCGTCCCTTAACGAAAGCGGTCACGCCGCGCACGCCGGCCTCTTCGCCCTGCAGCATGTCGGTGATGGAGAACGTAAAGCCTTTCTGCTCGGCCCAGCGGGTGTACATGCGCAGCAGCATCTGCGCCCAGTCGCAGGCCTCGGTGCCGCCCACGCCGGCGTGGATGCTGATGATGGCGTCCAGCTTGTCCATGGGGTCGGCGAGCTTGAGCTCGAAGTCGAGGACCCGCAGCTTCTTCTCCACCTCGCGCAGCCCGGCCATGATGACGGGCAGCTCGCTCTCGTCGCCGGCGTCCTTGGCCAGGTCGAAATGCACCTTGAAATCCTCTATCTCGCGGCCCACGGAGTCCAGCAGGTCCACGCCTTTCTTCAGGTCGTTGAGCTCCTTCATGTGCACCTGCGCCCTCTGGGCGTCGTTCCAGAAATCGTTGGAGCCCGACACAGCCTCTTTCTCGCGCAGCACGGCGCGCTTGTCTTCCAGGCCGTAAAGTTTGGCCGAGGCGGAGAGGGTGTCCTCCAGCCCGGCTATCTTGTTGGCGATGTCTTTCAGCTCCAGATTTTCGGCCATAATAATATTTTATTTTATTATGAGGCCCCATTTTAATAGAATTCTAGTTATGACCGACGAACTGCGCGCCGCCCGCGCCAAAATAGACGAGCTGGACCGGCGCCTGGCCGCGCTGCTCGGCCGCCGTTTCGCCCTGGCGGCCCCGCTGGCGGGCCTCAAGAAAAAAGTCCCGGACCCGGCGCGGGAACGGCGGGTGCTGGCCAACGCCCGCGTCAACGCCGGCGGCAAAATTTACGCGGCCGGCGTCACGGCCGTCTTCAAAGAGATAATAAAGCAGTCCAAAAGACTGCAGCGCTGATGCTGATAAGAACCGAAAAAAATGTTTCCCCCTCGGCCCGCAAGGCCCTGCTGGCCGCGCTCGGGCGCAAGGTCCCGGGGGCGCGTTTCGCTGCGGCCAGGGGCGGCCTCAAGGTTCTCGGCCTGTCCCCCGCTGCAGCGGCCGACGCCGCGCCGCTGATAGAAAACCTGACCGGAACGGCCGGGCTGATATTTACCGACGAGGAACTGTGCCCGCTGGCCTGCGCAAAACCTAGACGCCCCGCTCCCGGCCCGCTGGATTTTTCGGCCCCGGTCTTCATCGCCGGCCCCTGCGCCGTGGAGGACGAGGCTTCCTACCTCTCCTCCGCCCGCGGGCTGAAGGCGGCCGGGGCGCACGCCCTGCGGGCGGCGCTTTTTAAACCGCGTTCCTCCCCCTACGCCTTCCAGGGCCTGGGCTGGGCGGGGCTGAAGATAATTTCCAAGGCAGCCAGGCTGACCGGCCTGCCGCTGGTCACCGAGGCCACCGACACGCGGCAGGTGGCGCGCCTGGCCCGCGTCTGCGCCGTGCTGCAGGTAGGCGCGCGCAACATGCGCAATTACGAACTCCTCAAGGAGATCGCGCGCTCCGGCCGCGCAGCGCTGCTCAAGCGGGCCGCCGGCGCCACCCTGCGCGAATGGCTGCTATCGGCCGAATACCTGCTCAAATACGGCTCAAAGACGGTGATCCTCTGCGAACGCGGCGGCGAGGCCGCCGGGCCCGGGCTGGATTTCAGGATGATAACCGAGGCCAGGCGCCTGACCGGCCTGCCGGTGATAGCCGACCCCAGCCACGCCGCCGGCACCCGCAAGCGCGCCGCGGGTCTGGCCCTCAAAGCCCTGCGGAGCGGCGCCGACGGGCTGCTGATAGAGGCGGCCGCCAACCCTTACGCCGCCCGGGTGGACGGCCGCCAGACGGTGACCCTTGAAACCTTCCGCGCTATAGCCCGGAAAACCCGGTGAAGGGCAAAGTCATAAAGGCGGGGCTGCTCGGCAGCCCCCTATCCAAATCTCTTTCCCCCGACCTGTTCGGCATCTTCGCCCGCCTGGCCGGCACCGGGATCTCCTATGAACTGCACGACGTGCCGCGCAGCCACCTGCGGGGCGCCATAGACGGCGCCCGCCTGAACGGCTGGGCCGGCTTCAACGTTACCATCCCCTACAAGCAGGAGGTCTGCGCCCTGCTCAGCCAGGCTGACCCCGCCGCGAAGGCGGCCGGCGCCGTGAACGCGGTGCGTTTCGGCAGGACCGGGCTGGAAGGCAGCAACACGGACGCGCACGCGCTGAGGGAAATATTTTCAGAACGCGGCATAGACCCCGCCGGCAGGACAGCCGCCGTCTACGGCGCGGGCGGCGCGGCCGGGGCGGCCGGCTGGGCGCTGGGCCGCTCGCGCGCGGCGGCCGTGGTCTTTCACGCCAGGAACGCCGCAGCCGCCGGAGCGCTGGCCGCCCGGCTGGGCGATTGCTTCCCCGGCACCGCGTTCTCGGCCGCACCTTTCGAAGACCCGGCGGCGGGAGACCTCTTTATCAACGCCACGCCGCTGGGGATGTACACCCCGGGCAGGCCACCCTGCTCCCCCGGCGCCGGTTCTTTTTGTTTTGACATGGCTTACGCTCCGGGCGGCACGGAATTCACCCGGTCAGCGGCCGCGGCCGGGGCCATAGTGGCGGACGGGCTGGAGCTACTGGTCTGGCAAGCCGTGCTGGCGCTTAAATTCTGGTCCGGCCTGCCCTCCGGGGATATAGTAAAATTTAAGCAGGAAGCGCTTGCGCTACTCAGGTCCGAAAAGGGGTCTTAAATGCTGCGTTATCTGACCGCCGGCGAATCGCACGGCCGCTATTTGGCCGGGATACTGGAAGGCTTCCCCGCCGGGGTAAAAATAAACCGCTCCTATATAGCCGGCCAGCTCAGGCGCCGCCGCCAGGCGCCCGGCCGCAGCGCCCGCCAGGCGCTGGAGACAGACGCTTTCGAAGTGGTCTCCGGCCTCTCCGGCGACGTCACCACCGGCGCGCCGATCACCGTCCTCATAGAGAACAAGGGCCGCGCCCTGCCGGCCCCCTCGGCGCTGCCCCGGCCCGGCCACGCCGACCTGGCGGGCATGCTGAAATACAACACCTTCAACGCCTCGCTCATCCGCGAGCGCGCCAGCGCGCGGGAAACCGCCGCCCGCGTGGCGCTGGGCTCCTTCGCCCTGCGCCTGCACGAACTGCTAGGAGTAGCCATTAATTCGAGGGTCGTGAGCCTGGGCAAACTTTCCTCCCTCACCGCCGCGGCCGCCGCGGCGGAAATAGCCGGCGCCCGACGCGCCGGCGACACGCTGGGCGGAGTCTTTGAAGTCACGGCCGAAGGCCTGCCCGCGGGGCTGGGCGATTTTACGCACTGGGACCGGCGCCTGGGCGCTCGCCTCGGCGCGGCATTGATGGGTATAAACGGCGTCAAAGGTTTCGAGGTCGGCGGCGGCTTCGGCCTGGCCGGAGTGGGCGGCATAGCCGCGGCTCAACACCCGGAGCTTTCAGGCGGCCTCGATGGCGGCATGACCAACGGCTCTCCCCTGACGCTGCGCTGCGCCGTCAAACCGGTGCCCGGCCTGCCCGGAGGGGCGATGTCGGCCGACCTGCGCACCTTCAGGAAAAAACTTTATGTTTCCAAAACCTCCGACACCACCGCGGTCTTCGCCGCGGCGGTGGTGGGAGAACACATGGCCGCCCTGGAGCTGGCCTCCGCCCTGCTGGAGAAATTCGGCGGCGACTCTTTGGCGGAAATAAAACCGCGCGTGGACGAATGGCGAAAAAAGACCGGGAAAATATTAAACCGCCTTTAAGGAACGTTTTCCTGACTGGCTTCATGTGCTCCGGCAAGACCACGGCCGGCCGGCTGCTGGCGCGCTCCCTGGGCCTGGCCTTCGCCGACAGCGACACGCTGGCGGAAAAAAGAGCGGGCTTCTCCATCGCGGCTATAGCGGAAAAGTCCGGGATGGCGGCTTTCCGCCGGCTGGAGGCCGCCTGCGTCAAAGAGCTGGCGGCCGGACGCGGCAGGGTTATAGCGCTGGGCGGCGGGGTTTACCCCTCGAGCCGGTGGCGGAAAACTTTAAAGGACGGCGGGACGGTGGTCTTCCTGCATTGCCCCTGGCCGGAACTAAAAAAAAGGCTGCAGGCCGCCCGCGGCCCGAGACCCTTGCTCAAAGGCCCCTGGGACAGGGCCGCCGCGCGGGCGGAGAAGCTTTACGCGCGCCGCCTGCCTTTCTACCGGAAGGCCGGCATAACGGTAAGCACCTCGCGGCTCACCCCGGCCGCAACCGTCGCGGCGATAATCGAGGAACTAAAAAAATGAAAACCTTCAGCTTTAAAACCCGCAGCGCGGGAGAGATAAAAGCGGCACTGGGCCGCAACATGACGGACATCCCGGCCCTCTTCCCGGAACTCTTCAAGAACGCCGACAAGGTCTGCCTTGTCACCGGCGCGGACGCGCCGCCCAGCCTGCGCGCCAGGGCGCTGGCCCTTTTCCCGGAGGGCGCAAAGCACCACCATTATTTCTGGCTGCCTCCGTCGGAAAAGGCCAAGACCCTGGAAGAAGCGGGCCGGCTGGCCTCCTTCCTGTTCGACCACGGTTTCTCGCGCAGCTCGCTCGTTATAGCTGCCGGCGGCGGCGCCGTGACGGACCTGGCCGGCTTCACGGCCTCCATCTATATGCGCGGCATAAAGTGGGTCAGCGTCCCCACCACCTTCCTCGCGCAGATCGACGCGGGACTGGGCGGCAAGACCGCCGTGAACCTGGGCGGGGCCAAGAACATCGCCGGCACCTTCCACCAGCCGGCGCTGGCCGTCTGCGACACCGCTTTCCTGGATTCGCTTCCCCACTCCGAGCTGCGCTCCGGCGCCGGCGAGCTGGTGAAGTACGCTATGATCGGCCCCGGCGAGCTTTTCCGCACCGTGGGCCGCAACCTGCAGAAGGTGCTGGCCGCGGACCGCTCCGCCCTCACCGCCTGCGTCAGCGCCTGCGCCGCCTACAAGCTTAAACTGGTGGCCAGGGACGAGCGCGACGAGCGGGGGCTGCGCGAGTCGCTTAATTTCGGCCACACCGCCGGGCACGCTTTCGAGGCCATGTCCGGCGGCGCCCTGCCGCACGGCGAGGCCGTGGCCCGCGGCATCCGCTTCGCGCTTATCGCCTCCCTGGAGACCGGCATTCTCAAGAGGGCGGATTTTAACCGCATGAACGCCATGATAGACGCCCTGCGCCTGCGGCCCGCGGCGGTGCGCAGGGATTTCAGGCATTTCCTCACGCTGGTCTCGCGCGACAAGAAGGCGCGCGGCGCGGACAACCGCTTTGTGCTGGCGGCTGGCCCCGGACGCCTATGCCCAGCCGAGGACCTGGACGCCCCGCTGCTCAGGAAGGCCTTCGAAGGAGCCCTCAAGTGAACATCCTCGTCATCCACGGACCCAACCTGCACCTGCTCGGCCGCCGCTCCCCGGAAATTTACGGCAGTCAGACCCTGGCGGAGCTCAACGCGGCCATAAAGGAGCGTGCGGCGCACCTCGGCTTCAAGGTGCGCGTCTTCCAAAGCAACTCCGAAGGCGGCATCATAGACCTGCTCACGGCCAACGCTCCCTGGGCCGACGCGCTGGTCATCAACCCCGCCGCCTACACCCATTACAGCTACGCCATCCGCGACGCGATAGAGGCGCTGGAGTTGCCCGCCGTGGAAGTGCATCTCAGCGACATTTTAAAGCGCGAACCCTTCAGGCGGGTCTCCGTGATAAAGCCCGTCTGCCTCGCCCAGCTCAAGGGGGAAGGCGCCGGGTCCTACCTGAAGGCGCTGGACTACTGCGCCTCGATAAAGCTCAAATGAAGTCCTTCTCCCCGCCGCCGGACAAATCCATAACCATAAGGGCGCTGCTGCTGGCCGCCATCGCCACCGGCAGCACGCGCATAGAGAACCCCCTGCATTGCGAAGACACCGCGGCCGCGCTGCGCTGCCTGGAAGCCCTGGGAGTCCGGCTTTGCCGCGAGAGCGGCGCTATCATCGTTGAAGGGCGCGGCTTGAAAGGCCTCATAAAGCCAGCGGGGCCGCTGGACGCCGGGGAATCGGGCGCGCTGGCCCGCCTGCTGGCAGGCATACTGGCCGGCCAGGACTTTCCCTCGGAGATAACCGGCCGCGGCTCCCTGCTGCGGCGCCCCATGGCGGCAACAGAGCTCGCACTGAAGAAACTCGGCGCCCGCATAAAGACCAACAAGGGACACCTGCCTTTCTCGATCAAGCCCGCGAGGCTGAAAGGCCGCAGGATCGGCGGGGTTGAAAGCGCGCAGGTCAAATCCGCGCTGCTGCTGGCCGGGCTTTACGCCGCCGGCCGCACCGAGGTAAAAGAAAAATTCGCCACGCGGGACCACACCGAGCGCCTGCTGGCCCTTCTGGGCGCGCGCATCACCAAGAACGGCACGCTCTCCGGAGTGGAACCCGGCCCGCTCACCGCGCGCCCGGTAGCGGTACCGGGGGACATCTCCTCCGCCGCGCCGTTCATCGCCGCCGCCCTGCTGAGCCGGACGCCGCTCAGGATAACAGGCTGCGGCCTGAACCCGGCTCGCCTGGGCTTTATCACCGCCTTGTGTAAAATGGGAGCTAAAATAACGGTGACCGCCGCGAAATCTTTCCCCGAACCGGCCGGGGAGATAACGGTACCGCCCTCGGCCCTTAGCGCCGCCGTCTTCGCCCCGGGAGAGCTCCCGGCGATGATAGACGAAGTTCCGCTGCTGGCCCTGCTGGCCGGCTCCGCGCGCGGCACGACCCGGATAAAAGGCGCCGAAAGCCTGCGCGCCAAGGAATCCGACCGGATAGAGAGCACCCTGGCCCTGCTGGCCTCCCTCGGCGTGAAGGCGGCTTACGCCAGGGGCACGCTGTCAGTGACCGGCGTTAAAAAATTCACCCCGAAGGCGCCCGCTGAAACTTTCGGCGACCACCGCATAGCTATGGCCGCCGCCGCTGCCTCCGCGGCTTGCCCAGGCCTGGAGATAAGAAACCCGGGCTGTGTGGACAAGTCCTACCCGGGTTTCCTGAAGGATTTTAGAAAAGTTTTCGGTACCTGAACGGAAAGAGCTCAGCCTTTCTTTTTCTTGAGCAGCCCTTTGGCCTTGTCCTTCAGGCCGCCCAGGTATTTGCCCGGGTTCTTCTTGAATTTACCCAGGCTAACATCGTCGGAGAAATAATAGGTCTTTCCTTTAAGGTCCAGCGCCGGGGTCCCCTCGGCCACGGTCAGCTTCTGCCCCGTCACAGGGCAGGCGGTCTCGCGCCCGAGCTCTTCCGGCGCCACCTTGTGCACGGAGACCAGCGCTTTTTTTTCATCAGCCGCCGGCTCCTCCGCCGTGACCGGCTTGGCGTAGCCCTGCAGCACGCCTACCTTGGGCAGCTTCTCCAGTATTTTGCCGTCCTTGTGTATGCCCTTCGGCGCCCTTTCATGCAGGTCCTTGCTGAGGTCGCTCCCCGCGTCGTGCATCTTCATGTGGCTGCCGGTCTTCCAGTATTTGGATTTTGACAGGTCGTAGACTATGCCGTCGGCCGCCACGTAGACCGGCATACCGTCCTTGCCGTTATATTTTTTCAGCTCCTCGGCCGTGAACACCCGGGCCTTCCAGGCGTCCTCCGTCTTCTTCTGCTCCTGGGCCGAAACGCCGCCCGAAAGCAGCGCGCCCATTACCAACGCGGTTAATATCTTCATTTTTTTCCTCCCGTCCTATTTTAAAGCTTCGGCCAGCGCCTGGCCGTATTTTTTAGCCGGCAGCGGGCCGCTGGCGGTGATAAATTTACCGTCTATCTCCAGATCAGCGCCGGTATATAGACCGCCGCCCTTGGCCACCTCGGCCGCGCCGTCGGGCCAGCAGGTGACTTTCTTTCCCTTCAGCAGGCCCGCGTGCGCGAGCACCACCGGCGAGATGCAGATGGAGCCTATGACCCGCCCCAGGGCCGCCGCGTTCCGGAACAGCTCGTGCACCAGGGGATTGTCCAGCTGCTCCAGCGCGCCCGGCCCGCCCACCAGGGTCAGCGCGTCGTAGTCGGCGGCGGCTATCTCGTCCACGGTCTTATCCACCTGCGCGGTCAGGCGGAACTTGCCCCTGGCCTCGCCTTTCGCGGTGGACACCGTGGTTACTTTATGGCCGGCGGCCTCAAGTATTTTTTTAGGTTCTATGTACTCTTCGTCCCGGAAGCCCTGAAAAGCTATCAGCATGGCTATTTTTTTCATATTTCCCCTCCGCCCCGTCCAAAGCCATTATAACAAAGCCCGGCCGGGAACCGCCAAATCCGGCCGCGCCCGGGAATTTGGTATAATAGTAGTACAACACGTAAGACTGCAACGGTTTTCCGTATCTTACAAGCAGCGGCGGTTCCATAAATTCCCAAGACCCCGCAGGCTGCGATGTCCTTCCAGGATAACAACGGAAGGCGCGTTAAGTTTCCTCCCACCTATCGGAACTTAGCACAAAGTATCGGGATATATTAAATTATATTCGGAGGCTACTGCTATTATGAAACTTGTATCCAAGGTTATCGATATCTCCATGTTTCTGACCGGCGCGGCGCAGGCCGCCCAGGACGGCGGCGCGTTCGCCGGCCTGCTGTCCGCCGCGGACGGCGTCAGCGTCGCCGCGGTCCGGGTCCCGGCCCCCGCCGACGCCGAAGCCGACCGGGCCCTGGCGTCCGACGTGCTGGACCTGAGCCCCAACTACGCCGACTTCCTGGCCGGCTACGCCCAGTCCGCCGGCTACAAAGTGTTCCAGCTGGACGGCGCGCGCATGACCGCCAAGCCAGCGCTGCTCGACTACGCCGCCGAGGCGCTCAGCCTCCCCGGCGTACCGGAGAACTGGGACGCGATGATAGACTATCTCGGCGACCTGCCGGCCATACACCGCAACAGCAGCATCCTGATCGTAGTCCGGAACTCCAACAGGATCAGCGGCGCCGACCAGGGGCTGTACGGAGACCTGCGCGAAGTCGCGGAGTTCGCCTGCCGCAACGCCCGCGACTGGAGCAAGGGCGTCATAACCATAAAGTTCGCTTTCGTCCCCTAAAAGGGAAAAGGCGTCCAAATACGGCAGAACCCCGCCCCGGGAGGCGGGGGGTTGCCTTGCGCCCTCCCGGTGGCGGGACGGCGGGCAAAAGTCTTATAATGTGTTTAAGACGCCGACTTAGCTCAGCTGGTAGAGCAGCTGTTTTGTAAACAGCAGGTCATCGGTTCGAATCCGATAGTCGGCTAATCATTTTTGCCTGCGGGCGGGGTATTTGCTAAAATATCACCTTACGGCCCCTTCGTCTAGCGGTTAGGACGCTGCCCTCTCAAGGCAGAGATCACGGGTTCGAATCCCGTAGGGGCCGCCAATTTACGCTGTTGCAGAAATCCGCGCTGCCGAACCCCGGCAGCGCGTGCAGTTTTTCCGTTTCTGCCGCCGGGAAATTTAATTTTAAATTTATTTTTTTCCCGCCTATAATCAAGTTCGAACCGATATTTTTCAATTTTTGCAGGTTATCGGCCGGATTCCCAGCGGCCGCGGACTCTCCGACGTCAACACAGAGCTTATAGAACCGTTTCAGCGGTTCGAACCGATTTGCCCCCTGCCGCGCAAAAGCTGCGAGTTTGTTTTCGATTTCCTTTTTTTCGTTGACCAATTGGGCCTTTTTGGCGACATACTCGGACTGATTTATAGAGCCTTGCAGTACCAGGTCCAGCAACTGGCCCAATTGGTCTGTAAGGATAACCAATTTATCTCGCAGATTTTGGGCGGCTCTTTCCCCGGCCTGGGCCGCCTCTAATTCCTCCTTATTTACGTTATCAAGAGCCTCGGCGGCCAGGGCCGGGGGTAAGGAAACTCCTTTCAATAAGCCGCGTACCTGCTTATCCACTTCCTCTTCACGGACAAAAGGCTCGGAACAGGGCTGCTTGCGCTTGGTACAGTGCAGGTAGTTATGGCCCTTTTGCGTCTCGGTGGTGATGAAGCAGCCGCAGGAGGCGCAGCGGAAAGCGCCCCGGTAGACAAAAGGCTTCATGGTTTTGCCTTTCTTGGGTTGAGGCTTGCTTTTGCGCTTGAACATCTCCTGGCACTGGTCGAATAAGGCTTTCGTTATGAGCGGCTTATGTTTGCCCTCATAAAGCTCGCCCCTGAACCGCATAAGCCCGTAGTAGATTGGGTTCTGGAGCACGTACTGATAGTTGGAAATGGAAAGCGCGCCGCGCTGCCTGGGCCCTTTAAGCCCCACCGC
The DNA here is from genome assembly GCA_964417965.1 of uncultured Elusimicrobiaceae bacterium. Classification (GTDB taxonomy): domain Bacteria; phylum Elusimicrobiota; class Elusimicrobia; order Elusimicrobiales; family UBA9959; genus UBA9959. The sequence goes on along the minus strand of CAYQJX010000022.1, from coordinate 744 downwards.
GTTCATGGTGCGGCGCAACTCCGCCAGGGAATAATTGCCCGAGGCGTACAGCTCAAAGGTTTTGCGGACAAACTCAACCCGGTCTTTATCCGGCAGGATGGTCTTGGTTTCCAGGTCGTTTATATAGCCGAGCGGAGCGCGGCCGGGCCAGGTGCCGTTGCGCAGTTTCTGCCTGAGGCCCCGGTGCACGTTTTCAGAAAGGTTATCAACGTAGTATTTGCTCTGGCCGAAAGCGATAGAAAGCATGAACTTCCCCTGCGGCGTGGGGTCGAACCAGAAGGTAGGGAACTTCAAAGCCGTTATCTTGCCGATGTCCACCAGGTAGATGATGCGCCCGCCGTCTATGGAGTTGCGGGCCAGCCGGTCAGGGTGCCAGGCCACTATACCCTGGGCCGCGCCTTGCTCCATTTGGGCTACCATGTCGTTGAATAGCTCGCGGCCCGGCTCCTTGGCGGTCTTGCTTTCGATAAACTCGCGGACTATAGGGAGGCCGTTCTTCTGGGCGTAGTCCCGCAGTTCGGCGAGCTGCGCTTCTATGGACAGGATCTGCCGGTCCGGCTCATCGGTGGACTTGCGAGCGTATAAGAAGTACCGCATTGTCAGGTTCTGCATACCTTGCCTCCCCGGCTCTTAATTCCGGCTTTGCCCAGCAGGGCTAAGACGGAATTAAGTGCTATTCTTCAACTCCGCGCCGCGGGTAAGGCCGGCCAGGCGCAGCAGCGCTGGGCCGGCCGCACCGGCGGC
>CAYQJX010000021.1:0-49348 GCA_964417965.1 uncultured Elusimicrobiaceae bacterium | reverse complement strand
ATCTCCTTGGTGCGCTCGCTCACGCTGACGAGCATGATGTTCATGATGCCGATGCCGCCCACGATGAGCGAGATGCCGGCTATCATCCCAAGCAGCGTGCTGAAGGTCTTTATGGTCCCCGTCAGCATGGTCTGCAGCTCGGCCATGTTCATCAGCATCACATCGTCGTCCTTGTGGGCCGGCACGTTGTGGCGCTTGCGCATCAGCGCCTTCACCTTCTCCTGCACCTCGTCCATCTTGGTATAGTCCGAGACTTCCAGCCAGACCGAGTCCACGTAATTCTTGCCCAGCACGATCTTCATGGCGGTCTGCAGCGGGATCACCACCACGTCGTCCTGGTCGCGCGGGCCCTGCGCGCCCTTGAGCGGCAGCACGCCGATCACGGTAAAGTTCTTGCGGTTGATCTTTATGGTCTTGCCCACGGGGTTCTCGCCGGCGAACAGCTCCTTGACCACGGTATTGCCCACCAGGGCCACCTTGGCCAGGCGCGCGCCTTCGGCGTCGGAGAAGAAGCGCCCGTAGTAGGGCTGGGAGTTGCGCATGGAGGCGTAAACGGCGCCCACGCCGCTGACGGAGGTGCGGGTATTCTTGGCCCCGTAGACCACCTGCGCGCTGCCGGAGACGTTGGAGTCCGTCCTGGTGATATTGTCCAGTTCCGAGATGGCCTTGGCGTCCTCCATGGTGAGCCGGGTCACCGCGCCGGCGCCCATGCTGGCGCCGCCCGGGCCCCTGAACGCGCCGGGCATGACGGCCAGCAGGTTGGTGCCCAGGGAAGACATCTGTTTCTGTATGGCCTTCTGCGCGCCGGTGCCCACGGCGAGCATGGCGATCAGGGCGCCCACGCCGATGATGATGCCGAGCATCGTCAAGAGCGAGCGGGTCTTGTTGCTGATGATGGAGCTGACCGAGGAGGCCAGGTTCTCGGCCACCTCGCGCCAGCTCAGGAAGAAACTCTTGGGGATATGGAGGCGCTTTGGCTCCCTGCCGGCTGCGGCCGGGGCCTTCTTCACGATATCCTCTATGATCAAGCCGTCCTTTAGTTTTATCACGCGGTCGGCCCAGGCGGCGATGTCGGGCTCGTGCGTGACCATGACCACGGTGATGCCCTGCTCGTCGTTGAGCCGGCGGAAGATGCGCATGATCTCGTCGGCCTGCGCCGAGGCGAGGTTGCCGGTGGGCTCGTCGGCGAAGATGATCTTGGGGTCGTTGACGAGCGACCGGGCGATGGCCACGCGCTGCTGCTGGCCGCCGGAGAGCTGGTTGGGCCGGTGGCCGGCGCGGTCGCCGAGGCCCACCTGGTCCAGATATTTTTTGGCCTCGTGCGGGCGGGCCTTCTCGCCCAGGTAGATCTGCGGCAGGGCCACGTTGGCGGCGGCGGTGATGCGCGGCAGCAGGTTGAACTGCTGGAAGACGAAGCCGAGGATGCGGGCGCGCAGGTAGGAGAGCTCCACGTCGTCCAGCTCGGACACCTCGCGGCCGAACAGCTTAAAAGAGCCGGCGCTGGGCCGGTCCAGCAGGCCGAGGATGTGCATCAGCGTGGACTTGCCGGAGCCAGAAGGCCCCATGATGGCCACGAACTCGCCCTCCTTGATGGAGAGGTCCACGCCCCGGAGCACCTCGAGCGGCTCGCCGCCCATCTGGTAGATCTTTTTAATGCCTTTGAGTTCTATCATAATTGTCGCAACCCTCGCGGCAACCGCTCGGGGCGATTACCGCCGGGCCTTACAAGGTGCGGGCCCGGTGCTCCACAAGGGGAACCTAAGGTTCCCCATTTCATCGTCGCTGCGCCGTCGCCTTATGGCTCCGGCTCCGCTGAACCCCTCCTAAGAGGAGATCCTTAAATTATCGCACCCTTCGCGGCGGCTGCTCAATGGGCGCCGGTAGCGCGGCGCTGCTGCCTGTTCAGGTTCGGGCGGCTGGGCATCAGCGGGTTCTTGCCGGAGGAATCCACCTGCGCGGAGTACCCTCCCGCTTTGTAGAACACGGTTTCGCCGGCCGCCAGGCCTGAGACTATCTCCACCTGGTCGCCCTCGTTCTGGCCGGTCTCTATTACGGAATAGACCGGCTGGCCGGCCTTGAGTTCCTTTATCACCGCGGTGCGGCCCTGCGGGTCTGTCACCACGGCGGCGGCGGGGATCAGGAGGATGTCCCTGCGCTCGGAGATCTTTATCTTTATGTTGGCCGTCATCTGGGAACGGAAGAACTCCGGCACGCGCTCGGGGCGCAGCTTGACGGTATAGGTCACCACGTTGCTCTTGGTGGTGCCCTCGTCGAGGATCTTGAAGACGGCGCTCCGCACCTTCTTGTCGGGGTAGGAGTCCAGCACGATGGTCGCGCGCTGCCCTTTTTTCACCTTGCCGATATCGGCCTCGTCGAGGCTGGCCGAGACGATGAGCTTGTCCGAGATGGCGAACAGCACGGTGCTGGCCCCCACGGTCTGCCCCTGCACGATGTTCTTGAGGATCAGGGTGCCGTCTATCGGGGAGATGATCTTTATCGGCTTGTAGGTCTCCTGCCACTGCTTGTACTGGTCGTCGCCGGCGGCGCGCGCCGCGTCCAGGATGGCCACCCGGTCCGACGAGCTCATCAGCGCCAGCACCTCGCCGGCCTTTATCTTGTCGCCTTCCTCCACCAGGATCTCCTCTATGCGCCCGGAGGAGGAGGGCTGGATCTCCACCCGGTTCTCCGGCTCCACCACGCCGGTGGTGTCCACCAGTTCGGACAGGTCGCGCAGTTCGGCCTGCACGGACTGGTACTCGGGCTTACTGTCGGCGTTCTTCTTTTTAAACGCGTACCAGCCGCCGCCGGCCAGCGCGGCTATAACGAGGAGGATGATGATTTTTTTCATAGTGTTTTACCTTATCCTTACCGCTCCATGGGCACGCCGAGCAGCTGCTCCAGCGCGTTCTTGCGGCTGTGCGCGGTGCGCGCGTAATCCAGCCCGTTCAGGTCCGAATCCACAAAATTCTGCTCCACGTTGACCAGGTCGATGAAGCTGATCTTGCCGGCCATGTATTTTATCTGCGCCTCTTTATAGCGCTCCTCGTTGGCCGCCAGCAGCGACACCGAGGCCCGGGCGGTCTCTGCGGCGCTGAGGTAGCCGTCGTAGCCGGAGCGCAGCGAGGCGGCCAGCGTTATCCGCGCGGCTTTATAGTCCTGCTCCGCCGCGGCCTGGGCCTTGCCGTAGGCCGCCAGGTTGTTGAAATGGTAGGTGGGCCCGCCGGAGAAAAGGGGCAGGCTGAGGCTGAGGCCCATGGACCAGCTCTTGTCCTGCGGGAACTCGGAATCACCGCTCCAGCCGTAGGAGCCGCTGGCCTTCAGCGACGGATAGGCGTAATAGCGGGCCGCGCTGACCCGCTCTTTGGCCGATTCCAGCGTCTTTTTGGCGGCCACCATGCGGGGGGATTTTTCCAGCGCCAGGGCCACGTCGGCTTCGGCCAGGGCGAACTCCGGCACGCTGATGTCGCCGGCGGCCGTCACGAGCCTCGTGCCTTCCAGGCCCATGGCCTCCAGCAGGGCGCGCTGCGCGCTGGCCAGGTCCCGGCCGGCCTTCTTTACGGAGACGGCCGCGCTCTCGGCCAGGGCTTCGGTATAGAGCGCGTTGCCCTTGGATTCCATGCCGCTCTCGTACTTGAGGCGTATCAGCCTGGCGTTCTCGAGCCTGATACTGTAGATCTTCTTCTGCACCTCGGCCCTTTTCTGGGCGAACAGCAGGTCGGCGAAAGCGCCGGCGAGGGTCTGCCTGGCCGAAGCCGAGGCGGCCAGGTAGTCAGCCTCAGCCTTCTCCCTGGAGAGGCGGCTGCTCTTCACCGTGGACACGGTCCGGAGGTTAAGCAGCTCCTGCGAAGCGGAGATGGAGGCGCTCCAGCGGTTGTCGGGGAGGGAGGAATCGCTGCGCGTGACCGAGTGGGACACGCTCACCTGCGGCAGGTAGGCGTTCACGCTGGCCAGGTAGCTGTAGCCGGCCTGCTCCATAGAGGCCCGGGCCGCCTTCACGGAGGGGTTGTTCTCCATGGCCAGCCGGCGCGCCTGGTCCCAGGAAAGAGCCAGGTCCTGGGCGGCCAGCGGGGCCGCGGCAGCCAGCGCCGCCGCCAGTGTAAGGATGATTTTTTTTATGGTCATAGGTTATAAATACGGCAGCGTTCTATATGTCAACGCGCGGGGGGCCGGTTTTATTGCATTTTTTTTACCGGTCGGTAAGTAATTATAGCCGTTGCCGCCCCTGCCGTCAATAAAAACGGCCCCCCCGGGACGCCGGGAGGGCCGTTCAGGCGTGCGGCGCCTATTTAAGCTTTTCCTGGCCGGCAAAGCTGCGTTCCAGCCGGAAGCCTGCCAGTATTTCCTTGTCCTCGGCCGAAGGGGCGCCGGCTATATGCGCGGCTACCGCCTCCCCGAGGCCGGGCCCCAGCATGAACCCCTGCCCGCACATGCCCACGCTCAGCACGTAGCCCTTAAGGGCGGCGGGGAAGTCCACCACGGGAAAACCGTCCGGGGTCATAGGATACAGCCCGCGCCAGGTGCGGCGCACCTTCAGGTTGGCCAGGGCCGGCATCAGCGAGATCATGCGCTTGGACACCTCGGGCAGGAACTCCGAGGTGGAGCGCCTGTCGTCGCCCCAGATGGGCGGCTGCGGGGTGAGGCAGAAGACGATCTGGCCTTCCCAGTTCTGGTAGAAGTAATAATTCTTGGATTTGTCGCCGGGGCGGATGTCCACCACCATCGGCTCGAAGAAGCGCTCGGCGGGTTCGGTGATGCCGGCCTCGTGGCAATCTGGCTTCACCGGCACCTTCACGCCGGCCAGCGCGGAGACGGCCGCGGCCTGCGCGCCGGCGGCGTTGACCACCCACGGGGCGTAATACCGGCCCTGCGGGGTGAGCACGCCTTTAACGGCCCCGCCCTCGGCCAGGATCTCTTTGACCGGCTCCTTAAAGCGGAATTCGGCGCCCAGCTTTACGGCACGGCGGCAGAAGGCGTTGACGGAGAGCAGCGGCGAGGCGGAACCGTCGTCGGGCGACCAGGTGCCGCCGCGCAGGTCCTTGGCGGCGATGCCCGGCACCAGCGCCCTCACCTTCTCCGGGGCCACCCAGTCTATATTGAGGCCGAGGCCGCGCTGCACCTTCAGGAGTTCCTTCAGGACTTTCTCGTCGTTCTCGGTATAGACGGGGAACAGGTAGCCGCCCTTTATCCAGCCGATATCGTAGCCGTGGGTCTTTTCCCACGTGGCGAAGACCTTCAGGCTGCGCAGGCAGGCCTTTATCTTGGAAGCGTCGGAATGGGTGGCCCGCAGGCCGCCGATGGCGCATTTATTCTGGCCCTGGCCCGGGGAGGCCGCGGCCTCCAGCACCAGGGTCTTCAGTTTCCGTTCGGCCAGCGCCATCGCCAGCGGCGTGCCGATGCTGCCCGCGCCTATTATTATGACGTCGTATTTATTTTCAGCCATATATCCTCTTAGAATCCGCTCCAGCTGGCTTTTTCTTCGGCTTCGGTGCGGCATTTCACGCCGGAGAAGACGCCCAGCGGCGCCTCCACGAACAGCGGCCGCCGGGTAAAAGCCGTAACCTCTTTAGGATCTACGCCCTCACTCCTGAAGATGTTCAGCAGCATGGCAGAGCAGGTCTTGGAACCGCAGGCGCCCATGCCGGCGCGGGTGACCGCCTTCAGCTGGTTCAGGTCGCGCATGCCGGAGCGGATGGCCCGGCGGATCTCGCCGAGGCTCACCCGCTCGCAGCGGCAGATCACGGTTTCGTCTTCCGCTTTAGCCAGGTCCGCGGGGGTTTTCACGCCGGCCTCGGCCTCGAAGAGCCGCAGCGAGACGGCCAGATCGGCCACCTCCGGAGTCGTCTTCGCGATCACTATCAGGGTGTTCTCGGCCTTGAAATCCTTCACGTCCGTCACCTCGGCTTCGCCGAGATCCGCGCCTTCCCAGCCGGTCAGGCGGACCCTGTCTCCCTTTTTGACGAGGCCGCGGCCTATCTCAAAAGGCAGCGCCACGGTAGGGTTGGCCTTATCCTTGCGGTAGTCCACTATGGTCACCGCGAGCCCCGGGCAGATGAGCAGGCATTTGAAGCAACCGATGCAGTCGCCGGAGAACTTGGGGGTATTCATAATGCTCTCGCCGGAAAGCTTGATGGATTTCTTGGGGCAGACCGTCACGCAGGGGTTGCAGGGGATCTCCTGGCGGCAATGCAGCACCGGGTACACCGGCTTATCGTGGTCCTTGGGCGCCGGGGCCTTGGTGACGCCGGGGCGGGACTTGAGCACCTCCAGCCGGTCGAACCAGAACTCCGGCACGGGGGCCGCCATCACGCCGAGGGACTTAAGCACCTTGTGCGCGGTGATCTTGCCGCTGAACATGGCGGCCGAGGCCTCGGCTATCTCCTCGGCGTCGCCGCAGACGAAGGCGGCCATGCCGGCCTCTCGCGCCTGGGCGTGGAACTCGTCCACCGAGCTCAGGCCCACCGCTATCAGCATGGTGTCGGCCTTAAAGGTCTTCTCGGTGCCGGGCTTAACCTTGAACTTTTCGTCCACCTCGGCGATGGTGACGCTCTCCAGCTCGCCCTTGCCGTCGGCGCGCAGGATGGTGTGGCGGGTGTACACCGGGACGCCGAGGCGCCGTATCTTGTCCTCGTGCACCTTGTAGCCGCCGCAGCGCTCCTGGGCCTCTATCAGGCCCACCACCTGGATGCCGGCCTGCAGGGCGTGGTAGGCCGCTATCAGCCCGACGTTGCCGCCGCCCACGATGAACAGCCGTTTGGCGGGGCGCACCAGGTCGCGGTTGACCAGGGTCTGGAAGGCGCCGGCGCCGTAGACGCCGGGCAGGGTGTTGCCGGGGAAAGCCAGGGATTTCTCGCGCGCGCCGGTGGCGCTGATCAGCGCCTTGGGGCGGATGAGGTAATATTTATCGCCGCGCAGTACGCCCACCTTCTTATCGGAAAAGACGGCCAGGCAGGTGGCGTCCCGCCAGGCCTTTACCGACGGGTATTCTTTCAGCTGGTCTTCCAGCTTTTCGGCGATGTCTATGCCGCGGGTCCCGGCGTAGCAGTCCTCCACCGAGCCGAAAAATTTATGGGTCTGCAGCACCAGCTTGCCGCCGAAGCGGTTCTTGTCGTCTATGATCAGGGTGCTGACGTTGAGCTTACCCAGCTCCGCCGCGGCCGCCAGGCCGGAGGGCCCGCCGCCTATGATCAGGGCGTCCACGTCGAGTTCTTCCACGCGGCCGAACTCCTGCACGCAGGCCGTCAGCGGCAGGCGGGCGGTGCCGCGCAGGGTCTCCACCTTCATCCCCTCACGCACCAAAGTCACGCAGGACTTCACCGTCAGCCCGTCGGCTATCACGGAACACTGGGCGCACTGGCCGTTGGCGCAGAAGATGCCCTGCGGGCCGGCGTCTTTTTTGTGATGGCTGAAGATCTTTATGCCGTTGGCGAACAGGGAGCTGGAGATGACCTCGCCCTCCAGGGCGGAGCATTCTTTGCCGTCAAAAGTGAATTTAACCGCCGCGCGCTCGGCCGGCTGCAGAACGGGATGTTCCTGTATTCTTTCCATGGTTCCTCTTATGTTTTGTGCAGAAAAGTGCCGTACGATTTATATAGTACAATAAAAAAACCCTATGGTAAAAAACGCCCAAAGGGCCGCCCTGACGACGGCCATATTCATCGGGGCGGCCGCGCTGGCCGCGGCCGCCTGGCAGTTCGCCTCGCCCGGCCAGGACCTGGCCTTTAACCTGGGCCTCTACGCGGACCGGGGCGAAATGCTGCTGCACGCAGTGAGAAGCCGCGCGGTAACCTGGACCATGCCGCTCGTCAGCCTGCTCTGGGCCTCCCGGCAGCACCTCGATATAGACCCTTCACTGCCGGCCAGGCTGGCCGGGCTGCTGTCCGCCCTGGCCGCCTTCGGGCTCGGCGCGCGGGACGGCGGGGCGGCGCGCGGCGCTCTTTTCGCGCTGGCGGTAGCCGCCGCGGCCCTGGTCAGGACAAACTTCGACACAGAACAGGAGATCTACTCGCTGGCCCTGCTGCTGTTCCTCAGCCTGGAGCTGGCGCGCCTGCGGACCCGCACCCTGCTCTCCGCCGCCCTCGCCGGGAGCGCGGCCGGCATAACCCTGCTCATCCGCACGCCGCTTTTCCTCTTCCCGCTCCTGGCCGCCGCCTACGCCTGGTCGAAGGAACAGACCGCGCGCCGCTGGCTGCTGGGCTCGGCCGTCTTCCTGCTATTGGCCTACTCGCCGCTGCTCCCCTGGGCCAGGCTGAACCACTCGCTCACCGGAAAGATAATTTTCCTGGAGGAAGAACGCCCGGTCAGCAACCTGATCACCGGGGCCATGGGCCTGACCTTCACCATAGAAGGCGACGCGCGGGCCCTGGCCGGAATCTCCAGGGATGAGAACGCCTTCCGCTGGGCCGTCCGCACAGTGGCGGAGAACCCCGGCCGCTACGCTGGAGCGGTAGCCCGCCGGGCCTGGAACGTTTTCCTGATGTCGCCCTGGCTGTTCCTGCTGGCCGGCCTGGGGCTGCTGCTGGCCCGCTCCCCCGAAACCAGGTTCCTCGCCCTCTTCTGCGCCTATTTCGTCCTCGTGCACTGCCTGCTGTCGATAGAGGAAAGATATTTCTACCCGCTGCGCTACGTGCTCGCCCTGCTGGGCGCGGCCGGGGCCTGGGAACTGCTTAAGCGGGCCGGCCTGGCGCTGGCCGGCGGAGGCAGGGATCTTTTAACCCGGCCGCTCTTCGCAGGAGCGGCAGCACTGGCCGCAGCGGCGCTTGTGGTGATCTGGCGCTACCCGGCCGCGGCGCGCCCGCCGCTGATAGCCCTTACCCGCGAGCTGGAGGAGCGGCCCGGCGAGGCCTGGCTGCTGAAGCGGCGGGGGGAAGAGCTGTTCGCCCTGGGCCTGGCCGACTACGGGATCCGGGACATGCGGCGCGCCTGCGCCGCCGGGCGGGAGCCGGGAGCCTGCTGGCTGTACGACGCGCTCACCGGCCGGCCGGCCGAACCGCCGCAGCTCTTCGAAAGGTACGGCCTGCTGCTGGTAAAACTGGTCCGGGAGCTGGAGCTCGGCGACAGGCAGTCCGCGCGCGAAACCTTCCGGGCCGCCATGACGATCTGGCTGGGTGAGCGCAACCTGGTGCGCGGCGGCGGCCGGGACAAGGCGGAGCTCTCGCGGCTGATAGAGACCAATAAAACTTTCTGGGATTCTGACCTGAGCGGCGCGCTGCTGTATTTCCCGCCGGAGGCCAGGCGCCGGGTGCTGGCCGTCATGCGTTCGATGCCAGAGTTCTCCGCCGGCATAGGGCGGCTGGAGACCGCGGCCGCGGCGGCGCAGGGACTCGACTACGACATGGCCCTGGCCCTCGTGGAGGAGACTCTTAAAGGCCCAGCCGGGCCGGCCGGCGCCCAGCCGGGCCTTAAACCGCAAGCCGCCGCGCTGGCCCTCGCCCTGGAGACAGCAAGGGGGAACGGGACCCTCGCCGGCCTGCTGCTGGGCTGCGGCCCGTCCATGACGGAAGTGGGAGTATTTTACGCGGACCCAGCCGCCGCGGCCGGCAGCCCCGCGCGGGGCGGCTGTTTTACCCCGGCCATGCGCTGGCTGGTACGCCGGGACGCGGCCTCGGCCGCGGCGCTGGAGGCCGGGTCGGAAAAATTCCCGGGCTTCCTGGTAACGGCGGCCGGGACCTTGCGGGCCGGCGGCAAAAGCGGAGAAGCCGACCTGCTGGCCGCCGCGGCTGAAAGAGCCGCCGGGAAACTGGGCAAGGGCCTAAAAGAGCTGGCCCTGCTCTACCAGGACATGGGGCGTTACGCCGAAAGCCTGGCCATAACGCGCGCCCTGCTGGCCGCCGCCCCGGACGACCCGGAGCTCAACAACAACGTCGGCGTGCTGCTGCTATTCCTCAAGCGGGACGCCGAAGCCGAACCGTTCTTCGTCCGGGCCGCCGGTTCCGGGCGCGCCCCCGTTTCGGCCCAGCTGAACCTGGCCGCGCTCTACGCCCGCCGGGGCGACAGGGAAAACGCGATTAAGTATTATTCCCTGGCCGCCGCCAACCCTTCCCTCCCGGCGCCGCAGCGCGCCTCGGTCCTGGCCGCAGCGGCCGGCCGTTTTTGATATAATAGGGGGACATGGAGGGTACAATGAAAAAACTTATTTTAGCTTTCGCCTGCGCTTTTTACGCCGGCAGTCTTTCCGCCGCCGGCTTCGAGCTCAACAGCGCCGGCCTGCTGGACCAGGTGCTGGTCTCGGCCCCCGAGGTGAAGATCCCTGCGGCGCCCAAGCCCGAAAAAGCCTCGACCCGCACCGGCCAGTACTACCAGGTCTCAGGCTACGTGAACCTCAACGGCAACGGCTGGATGCCCGCCGGCGACAACGGCGGCTACACCAGCGTCAACCTGACCGGCTGGGCCACCTTCCGGGATTCTTCCGGCAAGGTCACCAGCAACAACACCTACATAAACACTTCCGTTTCCATGTGGGTGCGCCCCAACCAGTACGTCTTCCAGAGCGTCTACCCCAACCTTTACGTGCAGTTCTACAAGGACGGCCGGCTGGTCGGCTCCACCACCATGAACGGCAGCATCTCCGTCAGCGGCTGGCCGAGCTCCAGCTTCTTCAGCCTCAGCGGCTCCGGCTACCTCAACGGCTCGATCTACGTGCAGGACTGACCTGCCGCGGGAACGGTAAAAAGAGCGGCCCCAAGCCGCTCTTTTTATTTTAAAATGTAGCTATGAAGATACTGGAAGGCAAAACACTCTCCGCGGAGATCCTCGGCGCCCTGCCGGCCCGCATTGAAGCGGTAAAAGGCCGGCTGGGCCGCCCGCCGGCGCTGGCCATAATAAACTACTTCGCCGACTCCCCTTCGGCCGTCTACGTGAAGCGCAAGATCGCCGCCTGCGAAAAGCTGGGCATAACGGTAAAGCTCTTCGCGCCCAGGGCGGAAGAGGGCTATCCCGCTTTCAAGAAACTGCTGGCGGGGCTGGGCGCCGACCCGGCTTACGACGCCATCATGCTGGAGCGGCCGCTGCCGGACGGCTTCGAGACGCTGGAAACCTGGGACGCCCTGCCGGCGGCCAAGGACGTGGATGGCCTCTCCTCGCTGAACATGGGCCGCCTGTTCATCGCCAAGAAGTTTTCCGAAGTCGAGACCGGCGGCTATTTCGCGCCCTGCACCGCGCTGGCGGTAATACGCCTCATGCGGTTCCACGGCATCAACCCGGCCGGCCTGAACATCGCCGTAGCCGGGCGCTCCGCCGTGGTAGGCCGCCCGCTGGCCCACATGCTGACGGCGCTGGACGCCACCGTAACCCTCTGCCATACCCGCACGAAGGACGTGGCCGCCGTCTTCCGCGCTTCCGATCTGGTGATCACGGCCATCGGCAAGGCCAAGTGGCTTAAGAAAGAGATGCTGCCTCCGGGCATGACGGTGATAGACGTGGGCACCAATTTCGACGAGAACGGCCGGATGTGCGGCGACGCCGACTTTAAGGACATAGAGCAGACCGCCGGCGCGGCCACGCCGGTGCCGGGCGGGGTAGGCCCGGTGACCCTGGCCTGCCTGATAGAGGCCAGCGTGCGCGCCGCCGAGCTGGCGCCGCCGGCCGAGAACAAGAAGGGAGAAATAATATTCACATGAACAAAAAACTGAAGCTCATATTCCCGCTGCTGCTGGCCGCCTGCTTCTGCCTGCCTGCCCTCGCCCAGGACGAGGCCGCCGCCCCGAAGGAGGACCCGGCCGCCGGCGCCCCCGCCGAGGCCCCGGCCAAACCCGCTCCCAAAAAGCCGGCGCCCAAGAAAAAGGCCAAGAAAAAAAAGAAGGCGCCCCCGGCCTCCGAATACAAGTTCACCTCCGAGGAAAAGACCGAGACCTACAAGTTCGACAAACGGGCCAACCCGATAGTGAAGGCGAAGAAGAAAAAAAAGGCGGCCAAGAAGGCGCCCGAAGCCAAAAGCGACACCCTGGAGGAGAAATCCCTCCCTTCCGCCAAACTTAAACCCGCCAAGGCCATAGGCGAAGCGGAACAGAAGACCGAGGGCCAGGCGGGAACCGAATAATGAGGGCCGGGGGGGAGTGGCATAAAGGTTTTTTCGTCAACTCCTTCTACAATCCCGCTTCCGAACCCGCCGTGGCCAAGGCCCCGGCGGAGGCGGCCTTCGTACTTAAACAGCTCAAACTAAAAAAAGGCTCGGCGCTGCTGGACCTGTGCTGCGGCCCGGGCCGCCACGCCGTGGAATTCGCCGGGAAGGGACTGGCGGTGACCGGCTACGATTTCTCCAGGGAATATCTCGCGGAGGCCGCCGCCCGCGCCAGGAAAAAGCGCGTGGCCCTGCGCCTGCTGCGCGGCGACATGCGGGAGCTGAAGTTCAAGGGCGAGTTCGACGCGGTCGTGAACATGTTCACCAGCTTCGGCTATTTCCCCAGGTTGTCCGACGATATTAAAACATTGAAGGGTATAACCCGCGCGCTCAAGCCCGGCGGGCTTTTCCTCATAGACGTGGTGAACGGGGATTTCATTATGAGCCGGTTCGTCCCCAGGGACTGGCATGACCTGGGGGACCATTACCTGCTGGAGACCCGCGAACCCGAAGGGGACGGGATCTTCAACACCTGGATAAAGATAGACAAGCGCAGCGGCAGGATACAGGAGAAGACCTTCTTCAACCGGATCTACGGCAGGGCCACCCTGACGGCCGCCCTGAGGAAGGCCGGGCTCAGGCCGCTGAAGTTCTGGGGCGGGTTCCGCGGGGAGAAACTCTCTGACGGGTCTATCCGCCTTATCTGCCTGGCAAAAAAACTCTGACCCGCCGGGCAAAGAAAAACCCCGCGCTCCGGAAGGAACGCGGGGTTTCTTTTTTTGCGTCGTTTACCTGATCTCGAAAGACTCTATCGTGCTGGTCTCTGCGCCGGAGGACAGCGGGCCGGAGCGGAAGAACTTGAGCGTTACCACGTATTTGCCCGGCTTGGCGGGGCCGTCCATCAGCTTCAGTTCGTAGGTGCCGGCGACGTCGAAGGCCTTGGTGACGTTGAACTTCACGAAGGAGTTGAGGATCTGGTCCACGGGCGCGTTCTGGTCTATCTGCGGGATGTTCATGCCGTCGGCGGTTATGGTGATTTTCTCGCCGCGGAAGTAGTCGGCGCGGCTGTCGTTGAGCACCAGGCGCACGTCGCCCGCCGCGGTTACCCCGGCGAAGGACATGGAGAGTTCCTTGGAGTCGGGCTGGGCGGGCTTCTTGGCGCCGGGGGTCAACGTGAAGATAGTGGCGCGCTTGAAGAGGCCGTCGTCGTTGCGGGAAGAGACGGTGTAGTTATAGAGCATGCCGTCGGTGTTGGCCGAAACGTTTTTCGGGTCCCGCATGCAGAGTTCAAGCCGTTCGGTCTCCCAGGACTCCAGCTGGCGCGGCCCTATGTTCACGGTTACCTTGCGCTTGTGGTAGTTGGAGGCGGGCCGGCAGGGGCCGGCGTAGCCGTGGTTATAGGACAGGCACTCTTCGCCGTATTCCTCTATTATCATGTCCAGCGTCTGGCTGAGCGGGCTCTGCGCGTTGAACTGCATGGTGCGGCAGCTCTCGCGGTAGCCGCCGAAATGGTACTGCGGAGTGGGCTGGTTCTGGTTGTTGTCCCAGCCGGGGTTGTAAGGCGGCGGGTAATGGGGCTGCGGCGGCTGGTGAGGCTGCGGGTTCCAGGGCTGGGGCGGGGGCGGAGGGGGCGGCGGATGCCCGGGGTTATACGGAGGCTGGTGCGGCTGCGGGGGCGGCGGCTGATGGCCGGGCTGGCCGGGATGGTTAGGCTGGCCGGGGTGATTGGGCTGGCCGGGATGCTGAGGCTTGTTCCCGGCGAGGTCTGAAACGATGTCGAGCGCGTCTATGAACGTGTCGAGACCGCTGGCTTTAGAACTTTCGAGGCTGTCCCCGGCCGCACGCGCCGCTACGGTTAAAGACATCAGAGCGGCTAAAACTATTGCTGCTTTCTTATTCATGTACTTTTCCCTCCCATACACTATCTAGGGAAATCATATTGAATAGAGGGGCGAGCCAAATAGAGGCGATGGGCCCAGAGGGGGGCCGTATTAGGACCCAGCGGTAACTAGGTATTAAAGGCAGGACTACTGCGAGGCAAGCTGGCCGCAGGCCGCGGCTATGTCGGCGCCGCGCTCTACCCGCAGGTAGGTGCGCACGCCGGCGGAGATGAGCTCGAGCTGGAACTCTTTTACGCGGGGCGTCTCGCCGCCGGGGCCGCCGGGCGGGTTATAGGGGATGAGGTTGACCCGGCAGGGGATGTCTCCCACCAGCCGGGCCAGCAGCGCGGCGTCAGACGGCCGGTCGTTGACGCCGGGGAAAAGGATATATTCAAACATCACGAGCGCCTTGCGGACGGAGCAGTATTCGCGCACGGCGGCCAGCACGCGCCTGAGCGGGTAGGTTTTCTCCATGGGGGCCAGGCGGGCGCGCTGCTCCTCGTCGGCGGCCACCACGGAGACGGCCAGCCGCACCCGCAGGTCGGAATAGGTGAGTTCTTCTATGACCGGGATGATGCCTACGGTGGAGACGGTCATCTTGGCCTGGGGAAAATGGCGGCCGCGGCTGTCGGAAAGTATCTGTACGGCTTTCTTTACGTTCTCCCAGTTCAGGAAAGGCTCGCCCATGCCCATGAAGACCAGGCTGTTGAGCGTGCCGGCTTCCTTAAGGCAGGCTTCGAACTGGGCGATGATCTCGGCCGGAGTGAGCGAGCGCTTGAGCCCCAGCGCGCCGGTGGCGCAGAAGGTGCAGCCGCAGGCGCAGCCGGACTGGGAGGAGAGGCAGGCGATGACCCTGTCCTTGGCGGGCAGCACTACGCATTCGGCGGGGGCGCTCCCGTCGAACCGGAAAAGCATTTTTTTGGTGCCGTCGCGCGATACCTGGAGGCGCTCCGGGACGGGGAGGGGGGAAAGGGAAAAAGCGGGGGCGAGCGCCCGGCAGACGCGTTCGGGCACGCCGGGCAGGGCGGCCAGGTCGGCGGCGCCGCGCCGGTGCACGGCCAGGAAGACGGCGGCCGCGTGGGAGGGCTTCTCGCCCAGGCCCGTCAGCGCAGTCTCCAGGTCCGTCCGCGTTAAGTTTCTAATATCAGGTTTCATTAAATATAGATGGCCAACGGCCGTACGGGGCATTCCTCCCCGAACCCCGGCTGACCGCAGGGAAACCGTTGCGCGGTTTCCCCCCCGCCTTTCGGAAAATTATGGCGGGGCCCCCCTTTCCCCAAGGGGTTCGGGGAGGAACGCCCCGTCCAGCCTCTAAGCCGCTAGTTCGAACATTTTGTCTATGGCTACTTTGGCGCGGGCGGCGATGTCTGCGGGGACCGTTACCTCTTGGGGGGCCGGGTCCTTCAGCAGGGAGAGCACGGTGTCGAGGGTGATGCTCTTCATGTAGGGGCAGAGGCGGCACATCGCTATAAAATTCTTTTCGGGAAACCGGAGCTTGGCGAGCTCGCCGAAGCCGCATTCGGTCACCAGCAGGTAGGCGGCGGCGTTGGAGTTTTCCACGTAGCGCATCATGTCGCCGGTGCCGCCCATAAAATCCACGGCCTTGATAAGCTCCGAAGGGCATTCGGCGTGCGCCAACGCCACCAGGCCCGGGTATTTTTTGCGGTACACGTCTATCAGCTCGGGCTTGAAATGCTCGTGCACCACGCAGGTGCCTTTCCAGAGGATGATGTCCTTGCCGGGCGTCTTGCCCAGGGCTTTGGCCAGGTTGGCGCCCATGAAGCGGTCGGGGATGAAGATGACCTTGTCATGCTTCTCATACATCTTGCGCAGGATCTTCTCGGCGTTGGCGCTGGTGACTATACAGTCCGACTCCGCCTTCACTTCGGCCGTGGTGTTTATGTAGGTCACCACGGGCAGCCCGGGATGTTCGGCCTTAAGCCCGCGCACGTCGGCCGCCGTGATGGCTTCGGAGAGCGAGCAGCCGGCGTTCCTGGAGGGGACGTATACCTTTCGGTCAGGGTTGAGGATCTTGGCCGTCTCGGCCATGAAATGGACCCCGCAGAAGACTATCGCGTCGGCGGCGGTTTTGCGGCAGTCGTCGGCCAGCTTGTAGGAATCTCCCACCAGGTCGCCGATGCCGAGAATGATATCGGGCGTCTGGTAGACGTGGGCGCAGATCACGGCGTTGCGCGCCTTCTTGAGGCGGTTTATCTCCAGCGTCAGCGCGGCCACGCGCTCCAGCGCGCCCTCCACGCAGCGCCGGTGCAGCCCCAGCGAGGTGAGTCTTTTGATCTCTTCGGTAAGCGCGGCGTCCATATCAGCCTTTCAGCGTCCACTTGCCCAGCAGGTCCGGGTGGTTGGTAAAGATGCCGTCCACTCCTATCTCTTTCATGCGCAGCGCGTCTTTTTTGGTATTCACGGTGTAGACGCAGGCGTTGAAGCCGGCCTTCTTTATGCGGGAAATGTTCACCTTGAACGCTATGCGCAGGGCGAGGTGAAAATTTACGGCGCGCACGGCCTTGGCCTTCCGCAGGGCCGGCAGCAGCAGCACGGTGCTGAGGCCGTGGCCGAGGTAGGCCAGTTTAATATCGTGGGACAGCTCGCGGAAGCGCTTGAGCGTGCCGTGGTCGAAGCTGGAGATCAGGCTTTTAGAGAACAGCCCCGGCTTGCTCTTTATGAAGGCCAGCAGTTTCTCCTCTATGCCGGGGTAGACGTTGCCGTCGTTCTTGACCTCGAAGTTAAGCCAGTCGGAGGCCGGCCCGATGATATTTATCACTTCTTCCAGCCGGGGCACGTGCTGGAAAGCTTTATCCGCCCTGTAGTGAAGCGCCACGTTGATCTTTTTCAGCTCGGCCCAGTCCAGACTGGCTATTTTCACGTCCTTGCCGGCCGTGTGCAGCAGCGAGTAGTCGTGGTGGACCACCAGGATGCCGTCCCTGGTCTGGTGCACGTCGAACTCGAAATCCCGGGAGCCCATCTCCGCGGCCAGCCGGAAGGCTTTGAGGGTGTTTTCAGGCGCGTAAGCGGAGGCGCCGCGGTGAGAGATTATTTTCATATAAAGAGTTTTTTTATCTCCGAAAAATATTCTTCCTGGTATTCAAAACCGCCCATGTCCCCGCGCTCGGTGCCGGGGCCGTGGAAGTCCGTGCCCGCGGTGACAAAAAGGCCGTAGCGCCCCGCAAGAGAGATGAACTCCCTGGTGGCCGCGCCGGTATGCGACGGGTAGAAGGCCTCTATGCCGTCCAGCCCCAGGTCCCGCCAGGCCGGCAGGTCCATCGCCTTGCCCGCCGCGGCGGGATGCGCCAGCACGGCGCGGCCGCCGGCGTCCTTTACGGCCTTTATGGCTTCGGCCACGGTAGGCCCGTTGGGGCCCACGTAGGCGGGGGCGCCGGGCGCCAGGTAGCGCTTGAAAGCCTGGCTCCGGTTGGAAACGATCTTGCGCGCGCGCAGCACGTCGGCCACCTGCGGCCGGCCCACGGTGCGGTTGACGGGCGGCGGCAGGTCTTCGAAAGCTATCTCTATGCCGAGGCCCTTGAGCAGCTCCAGCGTCTTTTTTATCCTGGTCACGCGGCGGCCCCGGAACTCCTCCAGCCTCCCGCGCAGCGCGGGATCGGCCGGGTTAACGCCGTAGCCGAGGATGTGCAGGTTCTCGCAAAGCCCGGTGCTTATCTCGACGCCGTAACAATAGGTGATGCCGGCCTCCCTGAGGGCCGGCTCCATCTCGCCCCAGCCGCCCACGCCGTCGTGGTCGGTCAGCGAGAAATATTTTACTCCGGCGCGCGCGGCCGCGCGGGCCAGCGCCGCCGGCTCCAGGGTGCCGTCGGAATAGGTGGAATGGGTGTGGAGGTTTATCAGCGCCATAAAGAATTACACAGGCAGCCGGCCCGCATGCGGGTGGGGCTCGCCTGTGTAATCGCGGGGAGCGGCTTAACCTACCGTGATTTCCTTAACTTCAGGAACCTCTTCTTTTATCATGCGCTCCACCACGTGCTTGAGCGTCATGGTGGCGTGCGGGCAGCAGCCGCAGGCCCCGGTCAGGCGCACGGTGACCACGCCTTTCTTCTCGTCCACGGCTATCAGCTCTACGGACCCGCCGTCAGCCGCCAGCATGGGCTTTATCTTCTCTATAACCTTGGCAACTTTGTCTTTCATAGTGGTACCTCTCCCTAAATTATACCATTCCGCCCTCAAGAGTAATTCAAGCCGGACTGAGGCCATGGTGTTGCTCCGCCAGCTTGCTTCCGCCTGACATAACTTATATATAATTTGACTATGCTTAAAGAAGCCAAGAACGTGATGCAGGTCCCTGGCGAGCCGCGCCGGCGCTGGTTCGACGACGAAGACTTCGACCTGATCGTGTGGTTCGAGCCGGGCGAAGAGATCTGGGGCTTCCAGCTCTGCTACGACAGGGAAAAGAAACCCCGGGCGCTGACCTGGACCAGGAAGCACGGCTACAAGCACACCGGCATAGACGACGGCGAACAAGGCGGCGCCTCCAAAGGCTCCCCCGTGCTGGTGGAAGACGGCCTCTTCGACGCGCCCACCATAAGCAGGAAATTCGAAAAGGACGCCGCCGAACTGCCTCACGCCATAACGGCCTTCATCCTGGAAAAAGTGCGGGCGTTCAAACTCTGATGCCGAAAGATTTCAAGCCAAACATGGGCGCCGGCGACCTGGGCTTCACCGACCTGTTCGGCGGGCGGCGCGTTCCCAAAACCCACTCCCGCATAAAGCTCAACGCCCTTCTCGACGACCTGTCGGCCCTGCTGGGCCTGCTGAAGACCGGGGTGAAGAGCCCCGGGCTGCGCAGTGAGCTCTCCGCGGCCCAGGCCGGCCTCATAAAAGCCTCCGGCGTCATAGCCGGCATGAAGGGAGACCTGAAAAAAGAAACCGCCCTCCTGACCGACGCCATAACCGCCCTCTCCGCCAAGGTCAGGCCGCCTAAAAAATTCGTCCTGCCGGGAGTCTGCGAGACAGAGGCCCTGGCCCACCTGGCGCGCGCCAAGACCCGGGTCTGCGAGATCCTCGCCTGGGAGATAAAGGCCAAGGCCCCGGCCGTCTATCTCAACCGCCTCTCCGATTACCTTTTCCTCGTAGCCCTGAAGCACGCCGGAAAAAAATGAAAAAACTCAAAGCGCTAGGCGCGGCCCTGGAGGCCCGCCCCCGGCTGCTCGCCGCGCTGGCCTGGGCCGGAGCGCTGCTGCTGGCCGCCGCCCTCTCCCGTCATTTCTCGCCTTTCCTGGCGGTCGACGACGTTTGGTTCCTGGACGAGGCGGAAGCCTTCTACCACGGCCTGCCGCTGCTGGCCGGGCTGGACAGCATGCCTCTGACCGGTTACTACCACTCGCTGCTCTCCCATCACCTGCCGGCGGGCTGGGTAAAACTCTTCCTGCCTTTCGCCGTACTTTCCCTGCTCGCGGCCTCCTTCTCCGCCGGGGCGGCCCTGTGCGGCAGGCGGAGCGGCGCGCTGGCCGCGGCCGTCTCCGGGGCGGCCTTCCTCTCCATCGGCGCGCTGGTGAACTGGGGCCGGTATTTTGAAACGGCGGTTTTCACCCTTATCACCGCCCTGATGGCTTTTTTCCTCGTCCGCTACAGGGAGAGCGGCGCGACCCGGCACGCCGTCCTGCTGGGCCTGCTCACCGGGGCCTCGCTGCTGTGCCGCTCTACCTTCTTCCTTTTCCCTTTCTTTATCCTGGCGGCGCTCTGGCTTTGGCGCGGCCGCCTGCGGATAACCCCGGGCGCGGCGGCGGCCATAACCCTGCTGCCCTACGCCCTGCTGGCCCCTTGGTGGCTGATGCGGCACCTTACCGGGCAGGAATTCGCCATGTTCGAGACCTTCCGCGCCAAGGCCAATATCATAACCGGCCTGCTGGGCTATGTGCACACCATAGACGGCAGCTACCAGGAGGCGCTGCGGTACGCCGGGCTGGGCGGCTCCGAGAATCTTTTGGCCTGGGGCCTGGACCGGATCGCGTCAAATCCCCTGCTGCTGATAAAAGCGGTGCTGCTGCGGGGCTGGGCCGTGCTGGTCTACAAACCGGTCCTGTCCCTGCTTGCCCTGGCCTCGCTGTTCGCGGCCGGGCTGGACGATAAAGCCAGGCTCCTGGCGGCCTTCCTGTTCTATTTTATAGCGGCGCACCTGCCCATGCCGGTGGAGGCGCGCTACTTTGTCCCGCTCATACCGCTACTGGCCGCGCTTATCGGCAGGGCGGCCGCGCTCTCCTTCTGGCCTGACTGCGCCGCGCGCGGCGGCGGGGGGGCGAGGGCGGCAGCCTGGACGCTGGCCGCCCTGGTGCTGGCCGGCCCGCCGGCCGTGTACGCCAATATTTCCCATTATGTCCGCAACCTCCGCGCCGCCGACGGGAATGCCGTGCTCGCGCAGGAAGCGGCGTCCCACCCGGGCGATCCCTGGCTGCTGGAGCGCGCCAACGAGGGCAGCCTCCTGGCGGGTCTGCCGCTGGGCGCGCCGCCGGCGCGGCCAGGCACGGCCAGGCTGCGCTTCCAATACCTGCTCAGCGACGCCATTTACGAGAACCGGTTCCTCGGGGACGCCGGAGGTCTGCCCGGGCTGGAAAAGGAAACGCGGGCGCTGGCTTTCCTGCACGGCCTGGAGAACGGCGCCCCCGCCGGCGAGCTCCCCGACGAGCGCACTCTTAACTCCCTGCTGGCCTATTATCCTCCGGCGCGCGCGCTGCGGTTGGCCGGCAGCATCTGCTATTCCGGCGGGGCCGCCTGCGCGGGCCTGCAGGAGCTGGCCCTGCGCTGGCAGAACGCCGGGCTCTACCGCGAAAGCCTCTCCCTGCTGAACCTGCTGCTCTCCCGCAGCCCCCGCGACGCCCGGCTCTGGTCCGACAAGGGGATGCAGGAACTCCGGCTGGGCCGCGGGGCGGCGGCGACGGCCTCTTTCCGCCGGGCGATAGGCCTGGACCCGCATTTTATCCCGGCTTATCTTAACCTCGCCGGCGCGCTGGGGCGCGGCGTGGCGGCCGACGAGGTTTTCGCCCTCGCCCGGAACAACCTCACCCCGCCCTACGAGAACCTGCGCCCGCTGCTAGAGAAGAAGACCCCCCTAAAATAAAAGCGCCCCGGTCCTCCGGGGCGCCTGTCACCAAAACCCGCTCTTATTTAGTCACTTCGCCGCTCACCGTCTTCACGGTGGGGTTCTTGATGTCGCTGCCGGAGTAGTCTATGTCGCCGCTTACGGTCTTCATCACGGCGCTGTCGGCGGCCGAGTCCTTTATACGCAGGTCGCCGCTGACGCTCTGGGTGTTAAGCGTGTTGAATTGCGATTCCTTTATCTCCACGTCGCCGCTGACGGTCTTGACCGTCACCTCGGCGGAGTTCTTCAGGCGCTCTATGGAGATGTCGCCGTTGACGCCCTTCACGAAGGAGGCGCCCTCGGTGGCAAAATCGCTGATGGTCACGTCGCCGTTGACGCTCTCGGCGGTCAGGCGGGCCAGCTTGGCCGGCAGCCACACCTTGGCCGATCCTATCACGCTCTTCTTGCCGCTCTTCGTGGTCAATTTTATCCCGCCGTCCTCGAACACAGCCTCAGTGTCGCCCGCTATTTTCTCGAAGATCTCCAGCTCCGCCTTGGCGCTCCGGCCTTCCTGCCCGGTCACCTCCAGGTCGCCGCTCAGCGTCTTTATAGTGAAGGAGTCGGCATTGTACTCCGTTAGATTCAGCTCTACCTGTCTGGAGGACAGGCTCTTCAGCTCGCCCAGGCCGCTCAGGGCGCCCCTTATGGCGCCGCCCACGGTCTCGCCTATAAAGCCGCCGGCGCCGCGCGCCTTGCCGCTGCCGAAACCGGCCGCGCTCTTGGCGAAGGACAGGCCCATTATTATGGCGGTCAGCCCGAGGATGGTGACGGACGCTATACCCAGCGCCATCAGGCCGAGCGCGCCCAGGCCGATATATTTCAGCATCGTCACGGTCTGCGGGGTGAGCTGGCCCACGTGCTGCAGCATCAGCACTATGCCCACCACCAGGGCCGTCAGGAACGAGATCTTTATCAGGAACTTCAGCATATTTTTATTCTCCTCTCTTTTTAACCGGGGCGGCTTTGCCGTCCCCTCACCAGATATGACACAACTCCCGCCAAAATGTTTCACCCTTTTTTTAAGTATCCAGCCTTTTCCTTATATGTTCCTTGGCCCGCAGCAGCTGTATCTTGACCGTATTGATGGGGATATCAAGCGCGTCCGCTATCTCCTGGTAGGACTTCTCCTCGAAATAGTAGAGCTTGATGACCACTTTGTATTTAAGGGGTATCTCTTCGAGGATCTCGGTGATGCGGGCGAGGATCAGCTCCCGCTCGTAGATCTCGTCGGCCAGGTCCGGCGGCGCGGCGATGGTCTCGGCCAGGCTGTCGTCCAGCTGGGTCTCACGCCCGGCGCGTCTTTCGGACCAGTTCATGCTGAGGTTGTAGGCTATGCGGTACAGCCAGGAGGAAAGTTTGGAGTCGCCGCGGAACTTCTCTATGTTCTCGTAAGCCTTCAGGAACACTTCCTGGGTGATGTCGCGCGCCTCTTCCTCGAAGCGCACATACCCTTTGACCACGTTGAAAATGAAGTCCTGGTGCTTAAGCACCAGCTCGCCGAAGATCTCCCGCTCGCCTTCGGCTATCCTTTTTAAAAGGTTGGCTTCATTTTCCATCTGTTATCAGTTCCCCACGCAGACCGCGCTTAACCCCTCGCAGCCCGCGGGCGGCACAAAAACATACCTGTATTCTACTTCTTTCGCCCCGACCCCGTCCCAGCCAAGCCGCTTCATCATTTTTTTCATAATATCCAGCCCCTCTTTTCGGTCCCGTCACAAGATATGACACCGGCCAGGCCAAAATGTTTCAAGGGAAAAGAAAACCGCCCTGCGGAGGGCGGTTTCTTTTGGGAGGCGGCTTACGGGTCAGGCGCCGAGGGTGGCCACCATTACGGCCTTGATGGTGTGCATGCGGTTCTCGGCCTGGTCGAAGGCGATGCAGGCCGGGGATTCGAACACTTCCTCGGTCACTTCTATGCCGTTCTTCAGGCCGAACTGCTCGCTCACCTGCGCGCCCACCTTGGTGTCGGCGTTGTGGAAAGCCGGCAGGCAGTGCATGAACTTCACGTTCCTGTTGCCGGACTTCTTCATGAGCGCCGGGGTCACCTGGTAGGGCTTGAGCAGCTTTATGCGCTCGGCCCACACTTCCTTGGCCTCGCCCATGCTCACCCACACGTCGGTGTGGATAAAGTCCGCGCCCTTCACGGCGGCCGCCGCGTTGGCGGTAACGGTGATGCGCGCGCCGGAGGTCTTGGCGATCTCCTTGCAAGCCTCTACCAGCGCGGCGTCCGGCTGCAGGCCCTTGGGCGCGCCTATGCGCACGTCCATGCCCAGGATGGAACCGATCACGAGGAGCGACCGGCCCATATTAAAGCGCGCGTCGCCCACGTAGGCGTAAGAGATCTTCTCGAGGGGCTTGGCGCAATGCTCGGTCATGGTCAGCACGTCGGCCAGCATCTGGGTGGGGTGCCATTCGTTGGTCAGGCCGTTCCACACAGGCACGCCGGCGTACTTGGCCAGCTCTTCCACGATCGCCTGGCCGAAGCCGCGGTACTCTATGCCGTCGTACATGCGCCCGAGCACGCGGGCGGTGTCCCTGACGGTCTCCTTGTGGCCCATCTGGGAACCCGAGGGCTCCAGGTAGGTCACGTGCGCGCCCTGGTCGTGCGCGGCCACTTCGAAAGCGCAGCGGGTGCGGGTGGAGGTCTTCTCGAAAATGAGGGCGATGTTCTTGCCGGTGAGGCGCTGCTGTTCGGTGCCGGCGTACTTGGCGTTCTTGAGGTCCTTGGACAGTTTCAGCAGGAAGGTCAGTTCCTGTTTGGTGAAGTCCAGTTCCTTGAGGAAGTGCCTGTTGCGAAGATTGAATCCCATTTTAGTCTCCTTGGATGAAAGCAGATTTATGGCGCTCGCCCGACCTGAATATTATACTCTTTTGGACCCCGGCCAATAAAAAACCGCCTCTCTCAAGGCGGTTTTTAATCCGGGAGGAGCGCTGCCTACATCCGCTCGGGGGCGGAGACGCCCAGCAGGCCGAGGCCCCTGGCTATCACGCCCTGCACCCGCTTGAGGAGGAACAGCCGGAACGCGGTGGTTTCCTTGTGCTCCGGGTCCAGCACCTTGTTGCGGTCGTAGAAGGAGTGGAAGCTCGCCGCCAGCTCGGTGAGGTAGGTGGTCAGGTGGTGGGGGGACTGGTCGCGGGCGCAGTCGGCCAGCGCCTTCTCCATCCACAGCAGCTTCAGCATCAGCGCGCGCTCGTCGGGATTGATGGCGGTCTTGGCCTCGTCGAAACCGGCCGCCGGGTCCACGCCCTTGGCGGCCGCGTTGTCGAAGATGGACGCGATGCGCGCGTGCACGTATTGCACGTAGTAAACCGGGTTGTCGTTGGACTTCTTCTTGGCCAGCTCCACGTCGAAGTTCATATGGGCGTTCGGCCCGCGCGCGGCGAAGAAGAACCGGCAGGCGTCGCGGCCCACGTCGTCGAGCAGTTCCTTGAGCGAGATGAAATCCCCGGCGCGCTTGGACATCTTCACGATCTCGGTGCCGCGCAGCAGCGCCACCTGCTGGTGGATGATAACCTTGAAGGAGCCCAGGCCCTTGCCCAGCGCGCCTACGGCCGCCTCCAGCCGCGGCACGTAGCCGTGGTGGTCGGCACCCCAGATGTCCACCAGGCGGTTGAAGCCGCGGGAGAACTTGTTGAGGTGGTAGGCGATGTCGTTGAGGAAATAGGTGTTGCGGCCGTCGGACTTCACCAGCACGCGGTCCTTATCATCTGATTCCAGCTCGGAGGCGGCGCCGAACCAGGTGGCGCCCTCTTTCTCGTAAGCCATGCCCTTCTCTTTCAGGGTGGCCAGCGCCTTGGCGGGCGCGCCGGCGTCGTGCAGCTCGGACTCCAGGAACCAGCGGTCGAACTCCACGCCGAAGGCCGCCATGTCGGCCTTGTGCAGCTTGAGCATCTCGGCCACGGCGTAGTCGGAAAATTGTTTTTCGCTCCAGCCGGTGGCGGCAGGCGGCAGCGCCGCGGCCACGTCTTTGAGGTACTCGCCCTGGTAGCCGTCTTTCGGCGGCTCCTGGTCCTCGAAGCGCGCCCGCAGCGAGCGGCCCAGCAGTTCCACCTGCCGGCCCACGTTGTTGACGTAAAATTCGGTGGTCACTTCGGCGCCCAGCGCCCTCCAGATCCGGGCCAGGCTGTCGCCCAGCGTGGCGCCGCGGCCGCTGGCCAGGTGCATGGGGCCGGTGGGGTTGGCGGAGACGAACTCCAGGACGATCTTCTCGCCGGCAAATTCCGGGCGGTTGAAACACCCGGGCTTTTCCAGCTCCCGCACGGCGGCGAACAGGAAAGCGTCGGGGAACTTCACGTTCACGAAGCCCGGGGGCACGGCCTGCGGGTCGAACTCGGCGCCCAGCGCGGCCTTGAGCTCCTCGGCGATAACGAGCGGCGGCTTCTTGAGCAGCCGGGCCCCGGCGATAGGCCAGGAGATGGAGGCGTCGGCTTTGATGTGCGGCGGCGGCGCGGCCAGGCAGAACGCGGCCGCGGCGGCGTCGTCCAGGGAAAAGGCCGCCTTAGCGCGGCTTTTGAGGTCGGCTTCAAGCTTGGAGATCTTCATTTATTTCTTCTTCGAAACCTTTTTAGCGGGCTTCTTTTTGGGCGCGGCTTTTTTGGCCGGCTTCGCTTTCCTGACCGCGGCTTTCTTGGGCGCGGCCTTCTTAACGGCGGCTTTTTTGGCCGGCTTCGCTTTTTTCACGGCCGGCTTTTTGGCGGCCGGGGCTTTTTTAGCGGGAGCTTTTTTGGGGGCGGGCGCGGGGACGGGCGCGGGGGCGGGGGCGGGCGCGGGCGCGGCCGCAACGGCGGGCGTCTCCTCCCAGGCTATCGGCTTGCAGGCGGAATAGACTTTCTCTATGGCGTAGAATTCGGCGGCTTTCTGGTCGTAAATGTGCACCAGCACCCCGCCGTAATCCAGCACTTTCCAGTTCTTGGAGCGCATGCCGTCCTTGTGCAGGCAGTAGACCCCCTGGTGCTTGAGCTGCACCAGGATCTCCTCTTCCACCGCGTCCAGCTGCGGCGCGGATTCCACGCCCAGCAGCACGGCGTAGTCGGCCAGCGGGGATTTCCCGGCCAGGTCGAACACGATCACGGGGTCGGCCTTTTTGGAGTCGCCGGCGCGGGCGGCCTCGAAGGCGAGTTTCTTAAAGCTGCTCTTTGAATTGGTCATATGGTGTTCTTGGTCTTCCTCAGCTGGGCCAGCATCGCGGCCTCGGCCTGGTGCTCTATATTTATCATAGCGGAACCCGCTATAGAGGATATTGTATTAAATATGGTGGCGAGGTTGTTTTTCTCCACCGGGGACAGCCGCGACTGGCGCTCGAAGACCGCGCAGGCCAGGCGCCGGCCGCCGACCGAGCACTCCAGCACGTAGCGGTTGTCGCCGTCCCAGCCGTTCTGCGGCCGGGTCGGCAGCTGCGGGGGTTCCGCCTTGAACATCTCCCTGGCGTAAACCTCTTCGTACTCCTCGTTGAAAACATTGTAGACATAGGCCCGCACGTTCCACACGCCTTCCAGGTAGATGCGCATCTCGGTCATCACCGCGGCCAGGAACTCGGCCGGGGACTTATGCTGCGCCAGCAGCAGGCGGCTCAGGTCGAACAGCATGGTGAGCTCGCTGGAGGTGTGCTGCAGGCGGCGGAACACCGTGCGCATGATCTCGCTGAAGATGCTGATGCCGGTCTCCGGGTGCTCCTTGATGAAGGAGAAGAACTGGGTCCGGCCCACCTCGAACAGCGCGGCGTCCGCGGAGGCGCGGGCCTGGGCGAAGCGGACCTGGCCCTCTATCACGGCCATCTCGCCGAAGAAGTCGCCGGCCGAGAGGATGGCCAGCGTCTTGAATTCGCGGCCTTCCTCGTCCAGCGCTTTTTCTATGACCACCTCGCCGTTCACCAGGATATAGAGGGTGTCGCCGGTGCTTTTTTCCTTGAAGATCACGTCCCCCGCCCCGTAGGCGGTCTGCTTGAAATAACCCGCAAACTCGGTCAGCATGCTTTCCGACAGGTTGCGGAACAGCGGTATCTCTTTTAAGTTGGCGATCTCTGACATGTAGCCTCCGGCAAAAGTTCCCGAAAGGGCCCGCGCCCCGGTGGATATTACATCGACGCCGCGCCGCCGCCGCAAAGCTTGCGCATGGCTTCCGGATCGTGGGCCTTGGCGGCCGCGACCTCGATGTCCACCAGGTTTTGCTTTACCAGCATGGCCAGGGACCTGTCCATCGGCATCATGCCGTACTTGGCGCCGGTCTCTATGGCGCTGTAGATCATGTGCGTCTTGCCTTCGCGGATGAGGTTCTGGATGGCGGGCGTCATCACCATGATCTCGCGGCAGGCCACGCGGCCCTTGCCGTCCTTGCGGGGCAGCAGGATCTGCGACACCACGCCCTGCAGGGAAGCCGCCAGCTGCACGCGCACCTGCGTCTGCTGGTGCGGGGGGAACACGTCGATGATGCGGTCCACGGTGGACGGCGCGTCCTGCGTGTGCAGCGTGGCGAAGGTGAGGTGGCCGGTCTCGGCCGCCGTGATGGTGAGCTGGATGGTCTCCAGGTC
Source organism: uncultured Elusimicrobiaceae bacterium (assembly GCA_964417965.1). Taxonomy (GTDB): domain Bacteria; phylum Elusimicrobiota; class Elusimicrobia; order Elusimicrobiales; family UBA9959; genus UBA9959. The sequence continues at coordinate 21,784 of CAYQJX010000021.1, read as the reverse complement.
GCGCATTTCGCCGACCAGGATGACGTTGGGGTCCTGCCGCAGCGCGCCGCGCAGCGCGTTGTTGAACGAGCGGGTGTGCTGGCCGATCTCGCGCTGGCGCACCACGCAGGCCTGGGCCTCGTAGGTGAACTCTATCGGGTCCTCCACGGTGAGGATGTGCTTTTTCTTGGTGATGTTGATCTGGTTGATCAGCGCCGCCAGCGTGGTGGACTTGCCCGAACCCGTGGGACCGGTGACCAGCACCAGGCCCTTGGGCAGGTTGGCGAAGTTGGTTATGGTGGGCTGCAGGCCGAGCTCCTCGGGCGTAGGGATCTTGGACGGGATGACGCGCATCACGGCCTCCACGCCGTTGCGGGCCACCAGCACGTTGAGGCGGAAGCGGGACACGCCGGTCACCGCGAAGGAGCAGTCCAGCTCCCAGTCTTTTTCCAGCTTCGCGCGCTGCTCGTCGTAAAGAGTGGAGTAGATGAGCGTCTTGGTGTTCTCGGCGGTGAGGGGCGGCACGCCGTCCATCACCGGGATCACCTCGCCGTTAAGGCGCATCATCGGCGGCTTGTTGACGCAGATGTGGATGTCGCTGGACCCCTTCTGCACGGCGGTCCGCAGGATGGTAACCATGTCTATCATTTAATCCTCCCCTTACTTTTCCAGTATCGCCGGGTCGAAATCCTCGCCCAGTATCACAACCGCGCCGGCCACGCTCTTCTGAGAGGGCCGCACGCGGATTTCCAGCTCTTCCAGGCCGAGCGCGGCCCGCAGCTCCAGCGCGGCGGCCGTATTCCCGGAAAAACCAAGTATCCTGGTCTGCCGCTCCCTTTTAGTGTGGGAAGCGGCGGTCAGCACGTCGAACCCCCTGGCGCGCAGGTACTTGGCGGCCAGGGCCGCCAGGTCTTTTTTGCCGGAGGCGTTGAACACCTCCACCCGCGGCGCGGGACCGCGCGCCTCCGCGGCCTCGCCCGGCTCTTCGGGCTTGCGCTGGGCCTCGGTCAGGATGAAATTGGACGCGGTAAGCTGGGAAAAATCGGAAAAAAGGGTGAACAGGTCGAAGGCGGAAATGTTGGTGGCGCCCGACGCCCTGAGGCCGTAAACCCATTTAGCGGCGGCGAAGAAGCGCCCCGGCTCGGCGCGCCAGTTGTTGAGCGTCCCCCACAGCACGTCCAGGTCCGGCGCGGTGGAGAGGGCTATAAAGAAAACATCCTCCTGCCCGGCCTCCTCCCTGGCGCCGGCGGAAACGGCCAGGGCCGAAGCCCGCTGCCAGCAGGAAACCCCGCTTTTAGCCTTGGAATGGGAGAAGGTGAAGGCGTTGACCGTGCCGGAAAAAGGGTGGTAGGCCAGCAGGAGGGAAGAGCGCTCGCTCAGCAGCGCCACGCGCACGTCGCGGCCGGCCATGACCGCCCCGGAAAGGGGCGAGAAGTACTGCGCCGCGGCCAGGGCCAGCGCCGCCGCGACCCCCAGGGCCAGCATTATTCTTTCTTTTTTTCCTGAAGACTGTTCCATAGCGCGACGCTCAGAGGGTGTACCCAGCCGTCCCCCGAAAATGCATAGACAAGTTTAACATAATTGGCCGCGAGGAACGCGGCCCCTAAATCTTCGCGCGCCAGGGCCCGCACCAGGCCCGCTTCGGGGAAAGTCCTGCCCTGGTTGGCCAGGTCGCAGAGGTAGGTCAGGCGGGCCAGCGGCCCCATGCCGGGAGCGCCCGTGGCGTGCAGGGCTATGGCTTCCAGTATCTCTCCGTCCTTGACGCCGAACCGGGACCGGGCGAGGGCCGCCCCGGCCCAGGCGTGCAGCAGTACCGGGGCTTTAACCGCAGTCTCCCGCAGCGCCGCCGCCCGCGGGCCCCTGGCCAGCCGCGCCATGGCGGCCGGCGGCAGGTCCCTGGCGCAGTCATGCAGCAGCGCGGCCAGCGCCGCCTTCTGCTGCGGCACGCCGGCCGCGGGCGCCAGGGCCAGGGCCAGGCGGGCCGTCTCCACGGAATGGGCGAAGCGCGCCGGGGTCAGCAGGGTTTTAAGCAGCTCCCGCTCGCGCCCGAGGTAAAGCCCTTCCTTCTTTATGAGCCCCAGCACTCCCGGGAAGATCTGCGCCGGCTTTGCCCCCAGGAAAAGTTCTCCCCGGATGTCGCTGGACGCGGCTTGCGGGAAACGGCCCTTCAGCGCCGTAAAAGGCGCGGCGGGGTTTTTCTTAAGGCAATAGCCGGGCCGCAGGCCGGCCAGCAGCCGGGCCTTCTTCAGGATTTCCCCGCTGCGCCGCCAACCCCGGAAACCGGCCAGGCAGTCCGAACCCATCAGGAAATAGACGGGGGCGCCGGGGTGCAGCCGCCGGAAATGGGCGACGGTCTCCCAGGTGTAGACTACCCGGCCCAGCCCCGCTTCGAAAGAGCTTATTTTTACCTCCCGCCTGCCGGCGAGCCCGGCGGCGGAAAGGGCCGCCTTCAGCATGGCGGCCCTCTCGCGGAAAGGCACCGGCCTCAGGTCCTTGAAAGGAGTATGGAAACCAGGGACAAAATAGAGCGCTTCGGGCGCCAGCTGGCGCAGGGCCGCCGCGGCCAGAGCCGTATGCCCTTTATGCGGGGGATCGAAGCTGCCCCCGTAGATGATGACCGGCTTTTTTTTATCAGCCATATGAGCCGCCTGTTATAAGTAGTATAATATACTTTAATTACTCTGTAAAAAGCACTGAACTATGGCAAAACGCGACAACTGTATAATACTCCTTGTAGACGCTCCCGAGGCCGAGAAGATAAACCCGGAACTCAAGACCGCTTTCGGACCCGAGAGGGCCGTGCACGTCAACGGCGACCTGCTCTCCTCTGCCTACCGCCTGGCTAAAAGCTTCGGCGAGGCCATCGTCATCCTTTCCTACGAGAAGACCCAGCGGCACCCGGACCTGACCTGGCTGGACCAGGAAGATCCCGGCTTCCTGGAAGTCAAGAACCGCACCTGGGAAGAACGGGCCCAGGACGCTTTCCAGCTGGCCTTCTTCACCGGCGCCAAGAAAGCGGTGCTGCTCAACCACCTTTCCCCCGACGTAAAAAAAGAATGGCTGCACCAGGCCTTCGACGCCGTCAACGACAAGACGGTGGCCGTGGGCCCCAACCAGGACGGCTCCTTCTGCCTCCTGGGCATGACCCAGCAGAGCGCCCGCATCCTGGAAACGCACGGCTTCTCCGTCGGCAAGGCCGCGGAGAACCTCTCCGAGAGGGCCAAGAAGAACAAGCTTTCGGTTTTCAGCACGCCCGAGACCTACTCGGTGACGAGCGAGGAAACCCTGCTGAAATGGATGGAGTCCAAGGAAGTCCTTCCGCCGCTGTTCCGCCAGCCGGAAACGGAGCACTCCATGGCCGAGCACAAGAAGCACCACAAGCGCCACGGCAGGTCAGGCGAGATCCCGGTGCAGCCTCCCCCGGAAAAACCGCCCCTCTGAAACCGCAGCGATTTGTGAATCAGAACACGCCTCCCCGGCCGGCGCCGGGGACCGGCCTTTTACGGGGAGAAAATGAAAAACATAGAACAGGTCTGTAAAAAGATATTCAAACTGGCGCGCGGCGTTCAGTGCGAGGTCATGGCCGAAAAACGCGACAGCTCGCTGACGCGCTTCGCCGACAACGTAATCTCGCAGAACGTAGCCTCCGCGTCGCTCTCGTTCTCGGTGCGGCTGCTGGACGGCGGGCGCTCCGCGAAGATGAGCTTCAACCAGGCCGACGACGCCACGCTCAAGCACGCCGTCTCCTCCGGCCTGGAGATACTTAAAAAACAAAAAAAAGACCCGGCGCTGCTGCCGCTGGCCAAACCCCGCCCGATAGCCCCCGGCAAGAACATGTTCGACAGGGAAACGGCGGAACTCTCGCCCTCCTTCCGCGCCGGGAAGGCCGCCGAACTGGCCCGCGCCTGCGGCAAGACCGGCCAGATCGCCTGCGGCACCGTGGACAACGGCGCTTCCGAGCTGGTGATCGCCAACAACCTGGGCCTTTTCGTCAGGCACCGCGACAGCTCCGTTACCCACAGCGTCACCGTGAAGGACCACGACGGTTCCGGCTGGGCGGAACAGACCTCCCACGACGTTAAGGAGATAGATTTTAAGCGCCTCAACGAGACCGCGCGCGCCAAGGCCGCCGCCAGCCGCAAGCCCCGCGACCCCAAACCCGGCAAGTACACCGTGGTGCTGGAGCCGCAGGCCGTGGCGGACGTCCTGTCCTACATGAACGCCTACAGCTTCGGCGGACAGTTCTACAACGAGGGCCGCTCTTTCGTGTGCGGCAAGCTCGGCAAACAGGTGCTGAGCCCGCTGCTCACCCTGGAAGACGACGCCTGGGGCGCCGCGCCAGGCATGCCCTTCGACTTTGAAGGCCAGCCCCGCACCAAGGTGACGCTGGTGGAGAAAGGCGTACTGAAGGCCATCGTTCACGACCGCAAGACCGCCAGGAAGGCCAGGACGGCCTCCACGGGCCACGCCCTGCCCCAGCCCAGCTACTTCGGCCCGCTGGCCATCAACCTGGCCGTAAAGCCCGGCACGGCCACCTTGCAGGAACTTATAAAGGGCACGGAGCGCGGCATCCTGGTGACGCAGTTCCATTACACCAACCTGCTCAAGGCCCAGACCATGGAGATCACCGGCATGACCCGCAACGGCACCTTCATGATAGAGAACGGCAAAGTGGCCTACCCCATAAAGAACCTGCGCTTCACGCAGAGCATGGTGGAGGCCTTCGCCAACATCGAGGCGGTGGGGTCGGAAGCGGAATTCCTGCAGGGCTGGGGCTGCATCTCCTGCCCTCCGATGCGCCTGTCCGGTTTCAACTTCTCGTCCGCGACCAAATTCTAAGAGGATAAAAACATGTTCAAACTTGCCACCAAAGCCATAGAAGTAGCCAACAAGCACAAAGTGGACTTCGGCGACATCCGCGTCGTCGAGGAACGCAACCAGACCGTAGCCGTAAAGAACGGCGAGATCAGCGCGCTGACGGACCAGACCACGCTGGGCTACGGCATCCGGGTGCTCTACAAGGGCGCCTGGGGCTTCGCCTCCGGCCGCGACATGACCGAGCGCGCCGTGGCCGACACCGCGCTGCGGGCCATCGCCATAGCCAAGGCCAGCCGCCTGCTGATGCGCGGGCGTGTGCGCCTGGCCCACGAGCCGGCCTACCAGGATTTCTGGCAGACCCCTTTCCTGAAAGACCCGTTCGCCGTGCCGGTGCAGACCAAGCTGGACATGCTGTTCGCCCTGGACAAGACCCTGCGCGCCGACAAGAGGATAAAGGTCTCCGAGTCGGAGATGAACTTCATGCGCGAACACCAGTGGCACATGACCACCGAGGGTTCCCGCATAGAGCAGGTGCTGCTCAACTCCGGCGGCTGCGTCACCGCCACGGCGGTGCTTAACGGCGAGTCGCAGCTGCGCGGCTACCCGTGTTCCCACGGCGGCCAGTTCCTGGCCGGCGGCTGGGAGATCATAGAGGCCATGGACCTGCCCGCCCACGCCGACCGCGTGCGCGACGAGGCCATAGCCCTGCTCAAGGCCCCGGTCTGCCCCGCGGGCGTAAAGGACCTGATAATTTCCGGCAACCAGATGGCCCTGCAGATCCACGAATCCGTCGGCCACGCCTCGGAGCTGGACCGCGTGCTCGGCTACGAAGAATCCTACGCCGGCTCGAGCTTTGCCACCACGGAGAAGCTGGGCAAGTTCCGCTACGGCTCCCCCATCGTCAACCTGGTGGCCGACGCCACGCTGCCCGGCGGCCTGGCCACCGCCGGCTACGACGACGACGCCGTGAAGGCCCAGCGCTGGCACATCGTGAAGGACGGCATCCTTTCGGGCTACATGACCAACCGCGAGTTCTGCGGCCGCATAGGCAAGGACCGCTCGTGGGGTTCCTGCCGCGCCGACGGTTATTCCAACATTCCGATAACCCGCATCTGCAACCTCAGCCTGATGCCCCACAAGGGCACCACGGAGGAGCTGGTGGCCGGCGTCAAGGACGGCGTGATGATGGAGAACAACACGTCGTGGAGCATAGACCAGCGGCGCCTGAACTTCCAGTTCGGCTGCGAGATCGGCTGGGAGATCAAGAACGGCAAGAAAGGCCGCATGCTCAAGAATCCCAGGTACCAGGGTATAACCCCCGAGTTCTGGGGTTCCTGCGACGGCATCGCAGGCCCCCAGGAATGGCGCCTGTGGGGCGTTGCCAACTGCGGCAAGGGCCAGCCAGGCCAGCGGGCCATGATGTGCCACGGCTCAAGCCCCGCCCGCTTCCGCAAGGTAAAAATAGGAGTGCACGGCTAAAGGGCCTCCGCCCTGTAGAAAAGCGCCCCAAAAGGGCGCTTTTTTATTGTTGACTGAGAGAGCGGTAAATATATAATATATAGATATCCTATTGAAAAGCCTGCAAAAGGGCCTTTTTCGTTCATTATTTAGCAACACTTTTCACCCATAAAACGGTAGCGGACACGGGTGTCAAAAAAGTTATCAACAGGAAAAGTGCTTAAAAAACAAGCGTTTTTATACCGCGAAAACATTTTACTAACAGTTGTGGATAACTTGTGGATAACTTAACCGATATCAAGGAAGTCTGGCAGAAAGTGGTCGCCGAACTGGGTTCCGATATAGGAACACAGGCCATCGACCTCTGGATACGCCCCATAAAGCCCCTTTTCATAGAAGGCGACACACTCAAGCTCGAGGTTCCCGACTCCATTATTTACGACACGGTAAAGCAGCGCTACGAGGAGAAGATCACCGCGCTGCTGGCCGCGCATACCGGCCGCGAGCTGAAACTCAACTATTCCATGTCGCTCGCCCCGTCGGAGCCGCCGCCCCAGTCCAAAGCTTCTCCGGCGGCGACAGCGCTGCCCGCCGGTTATTTCTCCTTCAACCCCAACTACACTTTCGAGTCCTTCATCATGGGCACGTCCAACCGCTTCGCCTTCGCCTCGGCGGAAGGCGTGGCCAAGACGCCCGGCCAGACCAACCCGTACTTCATCTATAGCGCGCCGGGCCTGGGCAAAACCCACCTGCTGCACGCCATCGCCCACGGCATAATGAAGAACAATTCAGGCGCCCGCATCCTCTACACGGCCAGCGAAAATTTCGTCAACGAGTATATCGACGCCGTGCGCGGCGGCGCGGCCGAGCAGTTCCGCAGCAAATACCGCAAGCTCGACTGCCTGCTGCTCGACGACATCCAGTTCCTGGTGGACAAGGAACGCAGCGAAGAGGAGTTCTTCTACACCTTCAATTCCCTCTTCGAGTCCAAGAAACAGATCGTGGTCACCTCCGACCGCCCGCCCCGCGAGCTGGCCCTGGGGCAGCGCCTTATCTCCCGCTTCCTGTCCGGAGTGGTGGCGGACATAAAGATCCCCGATTTCGAGACCCGGGTGGCCATCCTGCGCCAGAAGCGCGACGGGCACCGGTACGATATTCCCGACGACGTCATCACCTTTATCGCGGAGAACGTCAAAAAGAACATCCGCGAGCTGGAAGGCTGCCTCATCACGGTAGGCAATTTCTGCACCAACATGCGGATACAGCCCTCCATAGACGCGGTCCGCGAGATAATCAAAGACCATATAGCCGACCAGGACCACGAAGACAAGAAGATCACCATAGAGCTCATAAAAGGCGTGGTTTCGGACAAGTACAACATAGAACAGAAAGATTTCAATTCCAAGAAGCGCAGCGAGGTTATAGCTTTTCCCCGGCAGGTGGCCATGTACCTGGCCTGCAGCCTCACCGAGCTGTCCCTGAACGACATTGGCGACGCCTTCGGCCGCGACCACGCCACGGTCATCTACGCCAAGAACAAAATAGGCCAGATGGTGCAGACCGACCCCTATTTTAACGAGACGCTGAACCAGATAATTTCGAAAATAAAAGCTGTTAATAACCAGGGTTAAGAGACTAACAGAAAGTCAGTAAGCCAGTTTTGTGTCAGGACTGTCAGTAAAATCGGATAAGCTGTTGATAACTTTCTCCAATGATTTCAACCGCGTTGACACTATGAACAGCCTACTCTTATAGAGGACTATGATGATGAAAATAAACAGTAATAGGGAAACCTTGATAAAAGGGATCCAGACCATCCAGGCCGGCGTTTCTTCCAAGACCGGCACTATACCTATATTACAGAACTTCCTGATGGAGACCGAGGACAAGGGCCTCAAGGTGGTCTTCACGGACCTGGAGATGGCCATAAAGCACCATATCCCGGTGGACATCAAGGGAGAAGGCAGCATAACGGTGCCGATAAAGAAGTTCATGGAGATAGTCCAGAACCTGGGGGAGGACTCCGAGGTCAACATAGCGGTGGACGAGAACAGCCGCATCTCCATACACAGCGGCAAGTCCCGCTTCAAGCTGGGCGGCGCCCCCAAGAACGATTACCCGGTCATCCCGGACCTGGACGAGAGCAATTCCTTCAAGGTGCCGGCCAAGCTGCTGGCCGACATGATCACCAGCACCATCTTCTCCGCCTCCACGGAAGACGACAGGCATTTCCTTAACGGCCTGCTGTGGAAGTTCGAGAAGGACCTGTTCTCCCTGGTGGCCACGGACGGCCGCCGCCTGGCCATCGCCTCCTCCAAGAAGGTGAAAGCCAAGAAGGAATTCAAAGTTATCGTGCCCTCCAAGATCCTGGGCGAACTGGCCCGCTTCATAAAGGGCTCCGCCCTTAAAGACACGGAAGAAGTTACCGTGGGCCTCTCCTCCAACCAGATCGGCTTCAAGATCGCCAAGACGGTCTTCATCTCCCGCCTGGTGGAGGGGAACTTCCCCGCCTACGAGCAGATCATCCCCAAGAGCCACGAGATAGAGATAAACCTCAACGCCGAAAAGCTGATGGCCGTCACCAAAAGGGCCGCCATCTGCTCCAACGAGCGCTCCGGGGCCGTGAAGTACACCTTCAAGCCCGGCGCCCTGGTGGTGAACTCCGCCTCGCAGAGCATGGATTTCGAGGACGAGATAGAGACCGACTATAAAGGCAAGGAATTCCAGATCAGCTTCAACCCGAAGTTCGTGATGGACATCCTCAAGGCCGCCGGCAACAGCGACCTGACCGCGGAGTTCACCTCCCCGGCCACGCCCGCCCTGCTGCGCATGAAGGGCCGCGAAGAGCTGCTCTATATAGTGATGCCCCTGCGCACCCAGTAATATGTTCCTGGAGCGCAAGAAACAGAACTGGACCAGGGCGAACGACGTTTGCACGTCCTGGCGGTTCATGGGCTCGGCCGGCCTGGACAGGCTGGCCCTGCTGGACGCGGTTTGGAAGAAGGAGATGGGGCGCCTCGGCGAGCATTGCGTCCTGCTCGGTGTGGAGCGCAACTGCATCCTGGTAAAGCCGTCCTCGGCGGCCGCCGCCAGCGAGCTGGCGTTGCGCAGTTCGGTCCTGGTAAAGGGGCTGAACAAGTATTTTAAGACGCCGTGGATAAAGGCCATAAAACCGGCCAGCAGCATTTAGACTTTAATCCTACTTAACAGGAGTCAGACGCATGACGAATAAGACAGCCAACGCCAAAGAGGGAAATTACAACGCCTCTAATATCCAGGTCATGGAAGGCCTGGAGGCCGTGCGCAAGCGCCCGGCCATGTATATCGGTTCCACCGGGGTGCAGGGCCTGCACCACCTGGTCTACGAGGTCGTGGACAATTCCATCGACGAAATTCTCGCCGGCGGCTGCAACAAGATAGACGTCATAATCAAGGACGACAACGTCTGCTCCATCACCGACAACGGCCGCGGCATTCCCGTGGACCCGATGAAGGAAGTGAAGGATCCCAAGCTTAAGGGCAAATCCGCCCTGGAAGTGGTGCTGACCGTGCTGCACGCCGGCGGCAAGTTCGACGGCGGCGGCTACAAGGTTTCCGGCGGTCTGCACGGCGTCGGCGTGTCCGTGGTGAACGCCCTGTCCGAGTACATGGAAGTGCTGGTGCACCGCGACGGCAAGATCTGGCGGCAGGAGTACAAGCGCGGCAAGCCTCAGGCCGACGTTAAGAGCGTGGGCGTCACTGAGCATCACGGCACCACGGTCACGTTCAAGGCCGACACCGAGATCTTCGGCGAGGGCGTGCTGTCCTTCGACACCGTGTCCAACCGCCTGCGCGAGCTGGCGTTCCTGAACCCGGGCTGCCGCATCAACATTATCGACGAGCGCGAAGAGGGCAAGAAGCACGCCTTCTTCTTCGAGGGCGGCATCAAGCAGTTCGTGAAGTTCCTCAACACCAACAAGCAGGTCATCAACGACGAGCCTATCTTCGTCTCCAAGACGGAAGGCGACACCATGCTGGACCTGGCCATCCAGTACAACACGGACTACTCCGAGACCATGTTCTCTTTCGTCAACAACATCAAGACCATCGAGGGCGGCACGCACGTGTCCGGCTTCAGATCCTCTCTTACCCGCGTCATCAACGACTATATTAAAAAATACAATCTCACCAAGGATAAGGAATACAGCGTCACCGGCGACGACGTGCGCGAAGGCCTCACCGTCGTGGTGTCCGTGAAGATCCCCCATCCCCAGTTCGAAGGCCAGACCAAAACCAAGCTGGGCAACGGCGAGGTGGAAGGCGCGGTCAAGACCCTCACCGGCGAAGCCCTCTCCGTGTTCTTCGAGGAGCATCCCTCCATCGCCAAGGCCATCTGCCAGAAAGGCCTGGGCGCCGCCGAGGCCCGCGAGGCGGCCCGCCACGCCAAGGACCTGGCCCGCCGCAAAGGCTCGCTCACCGATTCCGGCCTACCAGGCAAACTGGCCGACTGCCAGGAAAAAGATCCCAAGAAATCCGAGATCTTCATCGTGGAAGGAGACTCGGCCGGCGGTTCCGCCAAGCAGGGCCGCGACCGCGTGTTCCAGGCTATCCTGCCGCTGCGCGGCAAGATCCTCAACGTGGAGAAAGCCCAGTTGGTGAAGATCATCTCCAGCGAGATGATCCGCAACATGATCAGCGCCATCGGCACCGGCATCGGCGAGGGCGAGGACGGCTTCAATATAGAGAAACTGCGCTACCACAAGATCGTCATCATGGCCGACGCCGACGTGGACGGCCAGCACATCCGCACGCTGATGCTCACCTTCTTCTACCGCCAGATGCGGCCGCTGATAGACGGCGGGCATGTGTATATCGCCCAGCCGCCGCTCTACAAGGTCAAGAAAGGCAAGTTCGAATCCTATTTCGACAACGAGGAAAAACTGCAGAAGTGGCAGCTCAAAGAGGCGCTGTCGGGCATCTCCGTAAAGGCCAAGGGCAAGAAGCTCGAGGGCAAAGAGATCGGCGACCTGATAGAGCTGATCATCGCGGCCGACAATACCAGCCGCAAGCTCGAGACCAAGAACCTGACGCTGAAGGATTACCTCAAATTCCAGGCCGACGGCAAGGTGCCGCTGTACCGCATAGAGACCGGCCCCGAGACCTACCGCTATTTCTTCACCGAGGACGAGTGGGACGCCTTCCAGGCCGAATACATCCAGAAGAAGAAGGACGCCCTGGTGAGTGACTCCGCCACCGCGGAGGGCGCGCCCGTGCTGGAGATAGACGAGGACGACCTCGGCCCCGACTTCCAGACCCTGGGCGAGTTTACCCGCCTCAACAACATCTCGGCCAAGCTGAAGGCCCTGGGCCACAGCCTGAACGAATTCCAGATCGAGGACGAAAAAGCGCCCGCGCAGTTCGACCTGATCACGGAGAAGAACATCACCTCCGCCAAGGACCTCAAGACCCTGATGGAGAACGTGATGAAGGCCGGCGCCTCCGGCGCGCACATCCAGCGCTACAAAGGTCTGGGCGAAATGAACCCCGCGCAGCTGTGGGAGACCACCATGGACCCGCTCAAGCGCAAGCTCCTCAAGGTCACCCTCGAGGACCCGGCCGAGGCGGAGAAGATGTTCACCACCCTTATGGGGGACAAGGTGGAACCGCGCCGCGTGTTCATTGAGCAGAACGCCCTGGCCGCCCGCAACCTGGATATTTAATTAACGGAGCACTTAAATGGCAGAACCTAAAGACCTTACACCGAAGCAGACGGAAAACATGTTCATCAACATCGTTGACCGCGATATCAGCGAGGAGATGCGCTCCTCCTACATCGACTACTCCATGAGCGTCATCGTGGGCCGGGCCCTGCCCGACGTGCGCGACGGCCTGAAGCCCGTGCACCGGCGCGTGCTCTACACCATGGACGACATGGGCCTGCAGCACAACAAGCCCTTCAAGAAATCCGCCCGCATAGTCGGCGACGTGATGGGTAAGTACCACCCGCACGGCGACGCCTCCATCTACGACACGCTGGTCCGCATGGCCCAGCCGTTCTCCCTGCGCTATATGCTCGTGGACGGGCAGGGCAACTTCGGCTCGGTCGACGGCGACCCCGCGGCCGCCATGCGTTACACCGAGGCCCGCCTGTCCGGCATCGCCGGCGAGCTGCTGGCCGACATAGAAAAAGAAACGGTGAAGTTCGTGCCCAACTACGACGGCTCCATGACCGAGCCGTCCGTGCTGCCGGGCAAGCTCCCCAACCTCCTGGTCAACGGCTCCTCCGGCATCGCCGTGGGTATGGCCACCAATATCCCCACGCATAACCTCGCCGAGGTCTGCGAGGCCACTATCGCCGTCATCGAGAAGCCCGAGATCGACGTCAAGGACCTGATGAAGATCATCAAGGGCCCCGACTTCCCGACCGGCGGCATCATCCGCGGCCGCAAGGGCATCAGGGATTATTTCGAGACCGGCCGCGGCTCCATCACCACCCAGGCCCGCGCCGAGATAGAGGAGATGAAGGGCAACCGCGAGTGCATCGTGGTCACCGAGATCCCCTACCAGGTCAACAAGGCCACCCTTATCGAGAACATCGCCAACCTCGTCAAGGAAAAGAAGATCCCGGACATTTCCGACCTGCGCGACGAGTCCGACCGCCGCGGCATGCGCATCGTCATAGAGATCAAGCGCGACGGCAACGCCCAGGTGGTCCTGAACCAGCTCTACAAGCACACGCAGATGGAAGCCAGCTTCGGCGTGATCATGCTGGCCATCGTGGACGGCCGCCCGCGCGTGCTGCCCATCAAAGAAGTGATGCTGCAGTACGTGCGCCACCGCCGCCTGATGGTGGTGAACCGCACCAAGTACGACCTTAAAAAGGCCCTGGCCCGCGCCCATATCCTGGAAGGCTACCTGATAGCCCTGCAGAACATCGACGCCGTAGTCGAGATCATCAAGAAATCCAAGGACGCGCTCGAAGCCAAGATGAAGTTAATGGCGAAGTTCGCCCTGACCGACATCCAGTCGCAGGCCATCCTCGACATGCGCCTGCACCAGCTGACAAAGCTGGAGACCGGCGCCATAGAGGAAGAGCACAAAGCCCTTATGAAGCTGGTCGCCGAACTGCGCGCCATCCTCGCCGACCCCAAGCGCGTGCTGAAGATCATAGTGGACGAGCTCAGGGAGATGATAGAGAAGTACGGCGACAAGCGCCAGACCGAGATCACCGGCGAGGCCGCCGAGCTCGACATCGAGGACCTCATCCCCGAGGAAGACGTTATCATCACCATGAGCCACGGCGGCTACATAAAGCGCATCGCGGCCGACACCTACAAGGTGCAGGGCCGGGGCGGCAAGGGCATCATCGGCTCCGACGTCAAGGAGGAGGACTTCATCGAGAAGCTCTTCGTGACCTCCAGCCACGCCACCATCCTGATGTTCACCACCCGCGGCAAGGTGTACGCGCTCAAGGGCTACGAGATCCCCGAGGGCAACCGCACCTCGCGCGGCAAGGCCATCGTGAACCTGCTGCAGATCAAGGACGAGCGGGTCACCTCCGTGCTCGCCATCGAATCCTTCGCCGAAGCCAAGGGCAAGGAGAGCTACATCGTGATGTGCACCCGCAAGGGCAACATCAAGAAGACGCCGATAGGCGACTTCGCCAACATCCGGCGCGGCGGCATCATCGCCATCGGCCTGGAGGACGGCGACATCCTGACCTCCGTGGGCCATACCGACGGCAAGTACGAGATCATCATCGGCACTAAAGAGGGCATGTCCATCCGCTTCAGCGAATCGGACGTGCGCTCCATGGGCCGCGGCGCCATGGGTGTGCGCGGCATCCGGCTGGACGATAAGGACACCGTCATCGGCATGGAAGTGGCCGAACCCAAGACCAGGAAGACGCTGCTGACCGTTTGCGAGAACGGCTTTGGCAAGCGCACCGACCTGGACGAGTACCGCCACCAGGGCCGCGGCGGCTCGGGCGTGATCACCATAAAAGCCACCGACCGCAACGGCGCGGTAGTGGGCATCTACCTGGTGGAGAACAAAGACCACCTGATGGTGATGACCGAGAAGGGCAAGATCATCCGTATGGGCTGCAAAGACCTGCGCGTGATCAGCCGCAACACCCAGGGCGTGCGCCTGGTCCGCATGGAGGAGGGCGACAAGATCGCCTCCGTGGAACCGGTAGTGGACGACGGCGAGGCCGCCAAGCCCGAGGCTGAAGAGAAGAAGTAACAGCCGCGGTTCAAAGAGAACGGCCGGAGTGGGAAACCTCCCCGGCCGTTTTCTTTAGCGCGGCGCCAGGAGGCGCCGGGCGTCCTGAATTTTGGTATCATTAAACAGGTTGAACGCGGAGGGGAATTTTGGAAGACAAAAACGAAGAGCCAATAGACGACCTTAAGGATTTTCTTCAGGATTATGTGAAGAAAGAACAGGCTAAGCCCGCGCCCGCCCGTCCTGCTTGTTCTCCTGAGCTGCGGTGCCGGCTGGTGAAGGCCGGCCAGATAACCGTGATTCTCCTGGCCGCGGCCTATGTCTGGCTGTCCCTGCCGGACCTGCGGCGCGCCGCGTTCCCGGCCAAACCGCTGCGGCAGGGCACCTATGAAACCGACAGGCGAGCCGACGAGTGCATTAAGGTCCTTTGGGGCCTTGCCGCCGGCACGGTAGCCCAAACCTCCGCCGTCTGCCCCGTCTCAAAGCTCGCCTATAAACATAGCGGCGGAGGTTTCTCCTGCCCCGCCCCGGAGAGGCACGGCTTTTCCTCCCTGGCTTTTGTGCCAGGCCGCGGCGTGGTCGCTATCCGGCCCGGTGAAAAAAGGAGGGACAGATGAAATACCTCTCCGGATTCAGGCCCCGCAACCGCAGGGGCTTCTCCCTGATGGAACTTTTTGTGGCCATGGCTGTACTGGCGGTGCTCGCCTCTTTCGCCATGCCGCGCTACGCCGAGGTGATAGAGCGGACAAAGAGCACCGAATGCCAGGTCTCCCGCGCCAACGCCCAGCGGGCGGAGGAGATCTACATAGGCCAGAACGAGGGCCGCGTAGCCAGCACCCAGGAACTGGTGCAGAAAGGCTACCTCGACCGCATGCCGCGCTGCGTGGCCGGCGGTTCGCTGGTTTGGTTGTCCACCAATCCGGTCAAGATGGCCTGCAGCCTGCATGACGCCTCGCCTGCGGCTGCCGCGACCGCGCCCGCCGCGGGGGCAGCCGGTTCAACCGCGGGGACTCCCGCCGCAAGTTCCGGGAGCGGCTCCACGGCGGCTGACACGTATTTTTCCAGCGACTTTTCCCTGATAGACGGGATAGACCCGCTCACCGGCGCCTGGCGCATTAAAGGCGGCGTACTCACCATCACCAGCAAAGGCAAAAGCGTGAACGAGGCGATAGTCTCTACCGGGCCGTTCACCGATTACTCCACCGACCTTACCGCCACCATCGCCAGCGGCGGCTTCGGCGTGCTGTACCGGGCCTCCGTCGACAGCGGCAGCAAGGTCAGCGGCTACAGCTTCCAGCTGAGCTCCACGGGCAAGCTTGAGCTGTGGACCATAGAGGACAGCAAGCCTGAAGACCGGCTGGCCGTCTCGGCCATGTCCGCCGGCTTTCCTGTGGTCGGGGTGCAGCATACCATTACTGTCGACGTGGCGGGCACCCAGTCCACCTTCTACATAGACGGGGTGCAGGTCATGCAGGTCACCGACGATACTTTCTCCGGCGGCACCTCCGGGATACGCCAGTGGGGCGGCACCTCCTCCTTCGACATGATAAAGCTCGCGCAGCTCTGACCGGCCAGGTGCCCCGGCCGCTTTTGCTAGAATAGTTCCATGGAAACGACGCTTTTTATCTCCACCGTCTTTACGCTCACGCTGGTGATGGACCCGCTGGGCAATATCCCGCTGTTCATGAGCGCGCTCAAGAACGTCAGCGAGGAGCGCCGCCGCAAGGTGATAGCCCGCGAGCTGTTCATAGCGCTGGGCATCATGGTGTTCTTCCTGCTGTTCGGCAAATATTTCGTCTCCGCCCTGTCGCTGGACCTTACCGCCATGGCCGTCGCGGGCGGCATAGTGCTGTTCCTGATAGCCATGCAGATGATCTTTCCCACGCACCACTCTGCCTTCGCCGAGGGCCCGGAGGGAGAGCCGTTCATAGTGCCGCTGGCCATACCGCTGATAGCGGGCCCGTCCACGCTGACCACGGTTCTCCTATTCTCGCTGCAGGACCCCGGCCGCATAGGCATGTGGGCCGGCGTGGTGGCCGTGGCCTGGCTGATAAACGCGGTGATCCTGGCCGGCCTCTCCGGCTGGCTGTCGCGCCTGCTGGGCGCGCGCGGCCTGCTGGCCATGGAAAAGCTGATGGGCATGATCCTGGTCACCATCTCGGTGCAGATGATCATGACCGGCATAAAAAAATTCCTCGCCTCCTGACGTCCTGTTAAAAAATCACTCTGGGTCCAAGGGCCTAGTGGTTTGAGGGCCCCCGGGCCCTTAACCGGCCCGCGCCCGCCTGCCATACTATAGGTATGAAGAGGTTAAGTCCGCTACTCGCCATTTTGCTCGTAACCGCCCTGCTGCCGCTCACGGTTTCAGCGCAGGCCCTGGAAGAACTGCTCTTCTCCGTAGGGCGCGCGGAGGCCGCCGCGCCGGCGGTGCCGCTGGCCGAGGAAGGTTTTAAGGACGCCGAGCAGTACCTGCCCCCGGATAATAGAGAACCCGGCTACGAGTGGGAGACCCGCCGTAACCAGGACCACTTTTTCTATATCGGCGGGGACGCGACTTTTCTCAAGTCCGGCCCCGGGCAGGCCGCGGACCTGGCTGCCGGCTCCGGCAAATGCCCCCTGGAGCCCAACACTCTTTATAAAACCTCGGCCAAACCCGGCTTTGCGGGCGAGCATATGACCGTGCAGCTGTCTGAACCGCTGTCCGGCTGCTCCCTTGATAAGGGTTATATCTATATGCCGCACGTTTCTTCCAGCTCGGCCGGCGGCGCCTGGGAGCTGCCGCGCAACGTGCGCGCCTTCCTGGACACCCTCGCTTACGCCGAGGGCACGAGGGAGCGCTACGATTATATTTTCACTTTCGCCACCTTTAACAGCTACGCGGACCATCCGCGCATAAAGAAATGCGCCGGCAAACTCTGCTCCACCGCCGCCGGGCGCTACCAGTTCCTTTCCAAGACCTGGGATCCGCTGGCCTCCGAGCTGGGGCTGCCCGATTTTACGCCGCCCAACCAGGAAAAAGCCACGCTGGAAATTATCCGCCGCGCGGGCGCTTATAACAACGTGGCCAAGGCCGCCGTCTACGAGAATTTCACCTCGGCCCTGCGCAAGCTCAACACCACCTGGGCCTCGCTGCCCGGCAGCCCCTACGGCCAGCCCACCCATCCCACCGCGGACTTGTGGCGCTACTACAGGGCGGCTCTCGCGAAATACTGACAGCGTTCCACGTCGGAAGAAAGGCCCGCCAACGACGGGCTTTTCTTGTTTTCAGGCTATTTTAGGCCTGGGCCTTGACAAGTCAACATTCCTCTGTTATAGTAGTGATGTAGTCCTGATCTTTCTCTTGGTTGCGCCGGTAGTGTGGTTCGGGCCCGTCGGTGGCAGTGCGGTCTGGTCTGGTTCGGTCTGGTCTGGTGCGGTGCGGTCGCGGTGGGCTCGCTCGGTGCGGTTTCGGGCCTTCGGTCTGGTTCGGTCTGGTCTGGTTTCGGTGCGGTCGCGGTCTCGGTTGCGGTGGCCCGGTGCGGTTGTTCCCGGCGCGGTTTCCCCGGTCCGCGGCCCGCTCTAGGCGGGGCGGTTTCCCCGGGGCCCCCGGTTCCCTGGCGGCGCGTTCGGCGCCCCGGTCCCGGGCGGGTGTTCCGGCCCTTCGGCGGCGCTTTGTGCCCCGTCGGTCCCCCGGTCGCCCCGTACTCGGTGTCTGGCCCTTGCGGCCGGTGAAGAGCCCCCGTTTTCGGGGGCTCTCGCTTTTATACGCTAGCTCAAGAATTGTTATCATAAAGGTCCATGGCCATACCGCCCAAGTTTAAAAGCCTGATAGCCGACCCTCTCGTGCTGCTGCTGGCGGCCGGCATTGCGGCGCGCTGGTTCCTCCTGGGCGACGGCTCTCTTACTATAGACGAGATCGGCACGCTGGTCATTGCCCGGCAGCCGCTGCCCGACCTTATCCCTTACACCCTGCATCTCGGTTTCAACCCGCCGCTGTTCAATTTCTTCACCTCGCTCTGGCAGACCCTTGGCGAGGGCGCCCTTTGGCTGCGCTCGCTGCCTTTTATTTTCAGCGCGGCGGCGCTGGCGGCCTATCGGATTTTTTGCAGAGATTTTTTCAGCGCCGACGCCGGGGGCGGGGCCGCCGCGGCGCGGCTGGCCATGCTGCTGGGCGCCTTCTCTCCGTTCTGGATAAACCTGGGCCAGCAGTTCCGTATGTATTCCCTGTTCCTGTTCCTGGCCATATTGGCCAACCACCTGTTCCTGAAGATCCTGCGCGGCAGCGCCGCCCCGCGCCACCGCGCGGCTTACGGCGTGGTGCTGCTGCTGGGCCTGTACACCCATTATTACTTCGGCTTCGTCTGGGCGGCGCAGGGCCTCACCACCCTGTTCTTCGTTAAGGAAGGCCGCGGGCGCCTGGTGCTGACGCAGATAGGAGCCATGCTGGCTTTCCTGCCCTGGCTGGCCGTGGGCATAAAAGCGGTGGGCGTGGTTTCCGGCGTGCAGAGCATGGACTGGAGCTCGCCCTTCACCTTCCTCGGGAATTTCCTGCTGGGTTGGGGCACGGTAGACATGCTGATCCCGCGCTGGCTGGCCGCCGCGGGCCTGCTGGGCTTCTGCGCCGCTGCCGCAGGCCTGTGGAGGCTTAAAGCCCGCCGCGCCGAGCTGCTGCTGGCCCTGCTGCACCTGGCCCTGCCGCTGCTCTCGGTGCCGGTGCTGGAGCTGCTGACCGGCAATTCCTTCTCCATGCCGCGCTACTGGCTGTTCATCACGCCTTTCTATTACCTGCTCCTGGCCTCGGCCGTAGAAGGCCTGGCCGGCTGGCGCCGCTCGGCCGCCAGGGTAGTCCTGGCCGCCGCCGTGGCCGGCGGGCTTTGCGCCTACTACATACTTAAAATAAAAGTGGACCCTTTCTTCGTCCCGGCGGCGCGGCGCATAGAGCAGGTGACCAGGCCCGGCGCGCTGGTGCTGCACACGTCGGCCTACTGGTATATGCCGCTCAAGTATTATTACGCTCCGGGGTTCCGCCACTGCATCCTCGCCTCCGAAGGCGAAGAGAACGGCTTTCTCGCCACGGGCTGGCTGCCGGACCATTGCGTGATCCGCTCCCTCAAGGACCCCGGGCTGGCGGCCGAGCCGTTCCTGCTGGTGGATCCTTACCGCAAAGTCTCCGGCCAGCTCCTGTCGCCGGCTTCGCGCGGTACGCTGGCGGCCGCCGCGCTGCTGCCCCAATAAACAGGCGCGGCTTTTGTATAATAAAAAGCGGCAAAAAAATAAAAGAGGTCTGAATTTAATGAAGAAGATATTAGTCAGGGCGGGCGTCGGCCTGGGAGTGCTGCTGCTCATCGCTTTAATCCTGCTGGTCCTGGTGCGCAAGCGTACCGCCGAGTGCCGGCAGGGGCAGGGCTCCGTGGCCATAGAGGCCTGCACCTTCCTGATAGACCATTTCCCGCAGGACGCCATCCTGCCCTACCTGGACCTGCGGCGCGGGCATTACGCCGTGGGCGGGGCCAAGCTGGCCGAGCTGGAAGACATGAAGCGCATGATAGCCATGGTAGAGAGCGGCAAGGCCCCGCTGGGCGAGCCGCTTAAAGCCGCGATCTACGAGAAGGCGGCCGAGGCTTACGCCAAGAACAACAACAAGGAAGAAGCCCTGAAGGCCGCCGACAAGGCCATACTGCTGGGCTCAAAGGACGGCGGCGTGCACATGATGCGCGGCCTCGCCCGCCTGGAGGCCGAGAAGTACGCCGACGCCGCGGCCGATTTTAAAGCGGCCGAGGGGTTCGGCTATAAGCAGCTGCAGCTCTATATGAATCTCGGTTCCGCCTACCTGGGCTCCGGCGACTACCTGAGCGCTTACCAGGTGCTCAAGAAATGCGAGGGCATGGCCGCCGCGCCGCGGGACATGGGCCTCATCCACAGGCAGCTGGGCCTGACCAGCTTTGAGATGAAAAACTACCAGGAGGCCCTGGACCAGATGACCAAGGCCCTGCTGTCCGGCCCCTGTCCGGACTGCTCGGCCGTCATCAAGATGTCCCAGGAGTTCCTCAAGCCCAAGGCCAAGCCAAAGGCGGCGCCCAAAAAAAGGACCCGCCGCCGCTAGGCCGCTCCGCCGGGCAGGAAAAGCGTTGACCCGACAAGCCTTTGTCGGGTTAATGGTTTATAATTAATTATATGAAGCCAGTTAAAGCCGCGCCGGTGCTTGAGGGGGACAAGGCCCTCAGGTTCCCGCACGCGCTGCTCATCAGCGCCTCGGCAGGCTCGGGCAAGACTTACACGCTCACCCAACGCTATGTGCAGTTCCTCCTTTCGGAGAAAGTGCCCAACAACGATATCTCCGGCATCCTCGCCGTCACTTTTACCAATAACGCGGCCAAGGAGATGAAGGCCCGCATCCTCGGCTGGCTCAAGGAACTGGCGCTGGATAAAAATTGCGCCAAGATGGACGAGACGCTGGCGCTGGTGTCGCTGTCGCGGGAGGAGGCGCACGCCCGCGCGCAGCAGCTGGTAGAGCGCGTGATCGCCAATTATTCAGATTTCCACATACAGACCATCGACAGCTTCCTCGCCCGGGTGATGAGCGCCTCGGTGGACGAGCTGAAGCTGCCGCTCCGGGCCGAGGTCACCATGGCCTATGACGTGCTCATAGACCTGGCCCTGTATTCCCTGTTCTCCCGCATCGGCAAGGCGGACCTGCCGGCCGAGGCGGTGGACAAGTTCCTGGCCGTGCTGCCCAAGACCGGGTCCTACCCCTGGAACCCCGCCGGGCGCGTGAAGGAGCATTTCAACAGCTTCCTCAACCAGGAGGGCAAGACCGCCGGCCTCATAAAGAACGCCCCCGGCGACTACGAGGCGCTGCTGAAGGCAAAGTTCGCGGCGACGCTGAAGCGCTGCGAAAGCCTGGTGAAACATTTCGGGAAGGAATACGTGAAGGGCAGCGCCGCCGCGGCTATAGAGGCCGGCAACCTGACGGATTTTCTCGCCGCCTACAGTTTTAACTTCGGCGTCTTCAACGGCGTAAAGAAGGGCAAGTTCCCGCCGGGCTGGGAGAAGGATATCGACCAGCTCAACGAGCTGGCGGTAGAGCTCACCGAGCTGAACGCCGTGGCCTATTACTATCCCTATGTCGGCATTTACGACCGGTTCAAGACCGAGCTGGAGCGCGTCAAGCGCGGCAAGACCGACGTCATCCACATAAACGACATCGCCAAAAAGCTCGCCGCCTATATAAACGCGCGTAACGTGCCCGAGATCTACCTGAAGCTCGGCGAGCGGATCTCGCATTTCCTGATCGACGAGTTCCAGGACACCAACCGCCTGCAGTGGGACGTCATCCGCCCGCTGGTGG
>CAYQJX010000020.1:0-49503 GCA_964417965.1 uncultured Elusimicrobiaceae bacterium | reverse complement strand
CGGCCATGTTCTGGGCGAGCTGCATCTTCTCCAGCTTCAGCTGGCCGCGCTCCTTGTCGAGCACGGCGTTGATGGCCTGCACCCTGGAAATGAAGCCTTTTATCTTGACGAGCTCGGAGACGGCGCGGATCTTCTCGCCGGAAACGTCGGCGATGACCTTTTCCTTCTCCTGCAGCTGGCCCTCGAAGCGGGCCTGGAGGCTCTTGAGCTCCTCGCTCTTCTCCACGTTCTTGCGGTCTGAAAGCGTGCCTATCTCGGACTGCAGGCGGCCTATCTCCTTCTGCAGTTTCTCCACTTCGTAGCCGAATTTTTCTTCGCGGTGCTTGGCTTCGGACAGGTTCTGTCCCTCGCGGCCGCGCAGTATCGCCGATTCGGAGCGCAGTTCGGCTATTTCCCGTTCTTTGTCCGGGATGATCTTTATATAGGATTCTACGGAGGCCTTCTCGCGCTCGGCGCGGGCCACCTCGTCCTTAAGCTTGGCGGCTTCCCGCTCCAGCATGGACTTCTCCATGGAGGTCTTGCGGAATTCGTCCTCCACCTCGCGCAGGCGCTCGGAGGCGGATTTCAGGGTGCGGATCGTGTCCTCGCGGGCGGAAATTTCCTTCTGCCACTGGGCTTTCTCGTCCAGCCAGCGGCGCTCCATCTCCTGGAGGCGGTAGATAAAATGACCTTCGACGTCGCGGCCCTGGGTCTCGCGCTCGGACATCTGGTCCTTGAGCGTCTGCATCCAGGTCTCGCGCTCCTGCGACAGGCGGGTCTCCAGCTCCTTGATCTTGGACTTCAGCGTGAGCCGCTCCTCCTCGACCTCGTGGTCGCGGCGGTCGCGGCGCATCTTGTCCTGGATGTCCTTGAGCGAGGATTCCACCCGGGAAGACAGGGCTTCGTCCTGCTGGTTCTTCAGCGTGGCGAGCAGGGCCTTTTCCTTCTCGGCCGAAAGCGTTTTCTCCATCTCGGAGATCTTCCTCTCCAGCTTGTCCTTCTCCTCCTGCATCCGCTTGGCCTCTTCGGCGGCGGCGTCCCTGGAAGGGGCGGCCTGCTGGGGCTGGGAGAACTGGGGGTTGAAAGAGGGCTGGGGCATGCCGGGAGAGGGCATGGCGCCGAAAGGCTGCTGGGGCATGGGCGGCAGGGCAGGCTTCCCGCCCTGCAGGGGCGGGAAATTAGGCTTCATCATCCCCGGGGGAAGCGGGGGCATGCCTGGCTTGGAAAGTTTCTTATCCTTGTCGTCCATATATTAACGGCTGTCGTCGTTGCCTTCCTGTATATTCTAAAGGAAGCTGATTTCAATTAAGTTAAAAAAATGTTAACAGGTTAATAAAGCCCCTATCTCCCCACCTGCTGCTTGAAGCCGGCCAGCCATTCGGAGGCGGCGGGGTCTCCGGAAAGGGAAGCGTACTTCTCGTAGGCGGCCACGGCCTCGTCCACCCGCTGCAGGGCGTAGTAGGCGGCCCCGAGGTACTGCCAGGTAGACGCGTCGCCCGGGTTCACCGAGGAGGCGTACTCCAGGTACTGCAGGCTTTCCTGCACCTGGCCCTGGTTGTACATGTTGACGCCGGCGGCGGCGTACTGCTGGGCCTGCTCCAGCTGCTCCGGGGAAGGGCCGGCCTCGGCCTTCGGGGCGGCCATGCTCTCGAATTTGCGCTTGCGCTCGTCGCCGGAGGACATCTCGCCGCCGTCGATGATATAGACCTCCTGCGAGGAGCCCTGGCGCGCGCTGATCTTGCCCTCCGCCTCCAGGCGCTTGACCTCGCCGAGGATCTTCACCTGCGCCTCGTCCTGCTGCACCGGCGTGATCTCGCCCGAGTACTCCATGATCTCCTTGATGGCGTTGACGGCGCCGGAAGACATATTGGAGAAGAACTTGTTGGCTATTGCCGGGTCGGCCTTGGCCACCGCGCGCGCGATATCCTCGTTGGAGAGCGAGCGGATGATGGTCTGCATGTCGCGGTCCGGGAAGCCCACTATATCTTCGAACATCAGCACGATGCGCTTGATCTTCTCATAGATGTCCGGCTTCTGCGTCTTGAGGTACTCCAAGATATTCTTACGGGTGGCCGGGTCGGAGTCGTCGAGCATCTTGATCAGGCGCTCTATGCCGCCCATCACGAAATCCACGTTCTCTTTAATATCCTTGTCTATGGCGTCTATCTGCTCGCGGGTGGCCTGGCGCACGGTCAGGGCCTCCAGGGCCACGCGGCTCTGCATCTCCACCGGCAGCATGGACAGGGCCTGGCGGGACAGGTCGGGCTTCATGTAGCTCAGCACCACGGCGATCACCCAGGGATCCTCCTTCCTGAGCAGGAACAGGTAGATCAGCCGCTTGAGGTTCTCCTCGTTGAGGTAGGTAAAGGGCTCAAATTTCTTCATAAGGTCGTCCTCGTCTTCTTTCTTCTCCTCCTCTTTCTGGAGGAAGTTCATATCTATGTTCTGATGCCCTTCCGTCTCCTGTTTGCCCTCCTCCTCGCCGCCGCCTCCCCCCTCCTCCCTCTTATCCTCTATGTTGACCTCGGCGCCGGGCTTGGCCAGCAGCGCCTTGATGTACTTGCGGAAGAAGCCCCAGAGCGGTCCGAAAAGGAACAACAGAAGTATAAGGAAAAGGAGCGCGTAAAGCAACGGCAGGTAGACCGAAGGCTTCTTCAGGTCGTCCATCGGGTTGTCGGCCTTGAACCTGGTAGGCTTGAACAGGACGGTGGGGGCGTCCTTCTTCCTTATCTTGTAAGGGACCAGAAAATCGTCCACCCGCTCGCGGGCCAGCTTTATGGTCGCGGCCGGGAGCAGGTCGTCATGGATGACGGTCAGCTGGAAGCGGGTGATCTCGGTCTCCAGGCCGTAGCGGATCTCCTGCACGCCCTTGGCCTGCTGGGCCTGCTGGCCCCGGGCCGCCTCGGGGCGCTTGTTGGGGTTATCCTTGCCGAGCACGCTCTTGGGCTTGGGGATGCCGGGCAGGATGAAATCTATGGCGGGGCTTTCCCCTTCGTTGCCCTGCTTCTCCTTGTATTTCTGTATGACGCCGACGCCTTCCTTGGTCTGCTCGGCCTTCTTGGAGATCACTTCCATTTCCACGTCGGCGAAAACAAAGGATTTGTCCGCCCCGAGGATGGGGTCCAGGATCTCTTTCTTGATCTTGGTCTCGGTCTCGCGGCGCAGGGAGTCCTGCCGCCCCATGAGCGAAGAGTCCATGGCGTCCTGCGCGCGCAGGGGCGCGGCCAGTAACGGCAGGGCGAGCAGCAGCGTCAGCAACAGCTTCTTCATATACTTAATTCTATCTTTACCTTATTACAGGATTGTTTCTAAATGGTGAAACTCTATCGTACCAGCTCTTGGAGCGGCCGGGGGGGCAGGAACACAAAACACGGGGTCGGGACACACCGTGCCCGCCCCTCCTCCCTCGGCCCTCGCGCTTATGCAAGCTCGGGCCTCCGGGAGGGTTTTGCTTATCCTGCCCCCCCGTCCGCTCCGGCCCCTCAACATTACTGAACCTGCTTGAGGAAGTTCTTTATTATCTTGTTATTGGGGTTGATCTCAAGGACCTTCTCCCAGATGACCTTGGCCTTCTCCTTCTGGTCCATCAGGTAGAACGAGCTGCCCATGATCTCGAGCGCGGTCTCGTTGTTGGGCTCGAGGTCCAGGATGTCCTGCGCGCGGCGCATGGCCAGGTCGTACTTGCCCTCGTAGATGGCCGCGCGGGCGTCGTAGGTGCGCTGGTCGATATAGGTGAAGATCTCCGGGCCCTCGGGCTTGCGGGTCAGCTCGCTCACGCCGGCCTCGCGCTCCACCATGTTCAGCAGGGAGAGCAGGCGGTCGTTCTTCGGGTCCTTGTTGAAGGCGTGGCGCAGCACGTTCACCGAGGCGCGCATGTCCTTGCCGTCCACGTAGGAGATGATGCCGCGGCGGGTCAGGGTAGCCACTTCCTCGCCGCCGGTGGCGTCCGGCACGTACTCTATGGCGCCGCCCAGGCGGGTCACCATGCGGCGGATCTCCGCGTTGCCGGGATCGGCGTCCATGGCGCCGCGCAGCTTCTCCATCGCGCGGCCGAAGTAGCCGGACTTGAAGTACTGCAGGGCCTGGCGGATCAGCTCGCGGACCTCGCGGTCGTGCTTGGCCTTATTGGAGGTGCCCATGCGCATCGTCACCGAGACGCGGGTAGTGGTGCCGAGCGCGTGCACGCCCTGGGCCACGTCGAAGCCGAAATTCTTGTACTTGATGCCAAGGCCGAAATCGGCCTCCTGGATCCCGGGGGTACCCATTACGCCGAAGCGCAGGGCCGACCAGTACATCAGCCAGTACTCGCCGCCGAAGCGCCAGTTCATGGCGGAAGCCTGGGGCTTGGCGATGTCGAAGCCGAACACCAGGCTGCCCTTGAAGAGCGAGAGCGCCTGACCGAACTTCAGGGTCAGCGGGAGCTTGTCCTCGGTGTCGCCCGAGGCCATGGAGAAGACGTTCTGGATGCCCACCGCGGCGCGGTAGGTCTTGGAGAACTTGTTGAGCATCGCGATGTCGATGGCGTTGAAGGAGTCCACGGAGGTATCGAGCGAGCGGCTGATGTTCTTGGCCATCACGCCGAAGGAGAGCTTCTCGGAAACCTCGCGGCCCCAGGAGAAGGCCAGGGCGCGCTCGTTGCTGTCGAAAGTGCCCTCGCTCTTGACATCGATGATCTCGTCGCCGGCCGGGTTGGCGGTGATGGAGATCTTCTCGAAGCCGACGGACTGCAGCTGGGTCATGCTGACGGCCCAGGTGCCCTTGGTGGTAGTGGGGTGCGCGTAGGTGAAGAAGTTAAGCGTGGTCTGCTCGAACAGCGTGGCCTGCATCGCGGTGAACTCTTTGCGCTCGAGCATCGTCAGCGCGGCGGGGTTCCAGTAGGAGGCGGAAGCGTCGTCGGCCACCGCGAAGAAGGCGCCGCCCATGCCCAGGCTGCGGGCGCCCGCGCCGTAGCTCATGAACTGGCCGGGCTGGCCGCCGCTCTGCGCCAGGGCCTGCACCGCCGAAAACGCAATAAAAAACCCCATAGCAGGGCTGAAGCGTATTATACGCTTCACGCGAGCCCATATAGCCATGGGGGCAACGGCAATACAATAATTGCGTTTCATTGTTTTCGGCAGCCTGACCCCCGCTCACTTAGCGGGTCTTAGCTTTGCGCCGCCGGTTTTCACCGGCTTTGCTATTATCGTACCAGTACTGCATTACAAACTCGTTACAGATTTACGGCATTAATATTATAGCAGATAAAACGGCATTGTCAAGGCCCCCCACTTGACACGTCAACCCCCATATTATAGCAGCTATTTCTATGGCCTGCCAGGGGTTCTGCGGTGGTATGCCTTCGCAGGGGCCTCGCGAGCCCCGAGCTTACGTAAGCGCGAGGGGCGAGTCGAAAGAGCGAGGCCACGGTGTGGCCGAGCGTACCCGGAGAAGGCATACCACCACAGAACCCCGTGTACGCCCTAGTGGATCACGCCCACCTTGCGCATGATAACCTTGCTCCCCTTGGGGCTGGAGGCCTTCACGCGCACGATATAGCCGCCCTTGCCCACAATGCCGCCCAGGCCGTTCTTGCCATCCCAGAGCACATGGTTGGGGCCCAGCGAGCCTCCCGGGGTGCCGCTGCCGAACTTGAATTCCTTGACCACGTAGCCCAGGAGGTCATAGATAGTCATAGTGACCTCGGCATTATCATTAAGGTTATAAGAGATATCCACCCTGCCCGCGACGCCGCCCTTGCGCAGGTCCACGGGGTTCGGGTAGCTGGTAACCTTGGTCAGCAGCTCCTCGCCTATGGTAGTGCCGGCGGGGGTAGAGACAGGCGACCAGTCTGAACGCAGGCCGGCGAAGTTCCAGGTACGCACCCGGTAGGTATAGTACTTGCCGAACGGGCGAGGCGTTTCACCGGGGTTGATCGGGTCACCGATAGTATAAATGTTGTTAATGGCGCCGCCGGTCTTGAAGCCGGGAATGGCCGCCACCGTGGTCCAGACCGGGCTGGTACCCTCGCGCTCCTGTATTTCATAGGAGGCCACGTTGGACTCCTTGTCCTCGCCGGCGGTCCACTTAAGAGTGTAGGACTGGCCCGAGGCCACGCCCTTGGCCACCTGAGGCTCCGGGGCCCCGGGCACGGAGGGATAGGTGGTGTCGATGCGGTATATCATGATAGGAGTACCGCTCTCGCTCGGGATATACCGGCCGTCAGCCATCTGGCCGCGCACGCTGAGCACATAGCCGCGGTCCGACACGGTCTCGCCCCACGCCGTATGCGGCCCCTTGAACGACCCCTGCACGCCGCGCTCGTTTATCCGGAAAGTCTTTTCATCCAGCTTGGTGACCAGCAAGATCTCGTTGCCCACATAGACTATACCCTCGGCCGCAAAGCCCTCCGTGGAGTCCACCGAGAACGAAGAGGTTTCCACCTCGATACGGCTGGTCAGGCGCGTAAAGTGGCCCGGCGACAGCGCCACGTTGGTCACCTTGCCGCCCAGCAGGGCGCCCGCGGGCTGCCAGGCGTTCTTCACGCCGGTCGGGTCCGCGTAGCTGCCGCCCAGCGACAGCTCATAGGAGACCACGCTCCCGGAGGCCGGGTTCCACATGGCCGGCAGCTCGGTGGTCTTGGAATACCAGACAGAGGGCACGGCGCCGAGGTCGGAGACGGCCAGCAGCAGCCTGGTGTTCTGCACGTTGTCGCCCACGAAGTACAGCGGCTTGCCGGTGCCGTCGTTGACGATCTTGTCCGGCACGTAGTCCATGTTGCTCTCGAAATCCAGCAGGTGGTCGCCGTCGATGTCGAAGGACGGCAGGCCGGAATTGTTCAGGCTGATGTTGCGGCACTTGCCGGTGGAATAATAGTCGAAGTTATCCGGCTTGCCGTCGGCGTTGATGTCCAACAGCGGCTCCTCGGCTTTACAGCCGCTGTTGGGGGAATTGTAGATCCAGCGGCTGGTGTCCGGCAGCGGGATGTTGCCGGTGCCCAGCACCACGTTGCCGCTGGAATCCAGCAGGGCGTAGGCGGGGTAGCCGTTGGAGGCGATCATCAGGCTGCTGTAGACCGGCGTCAGCGGGATGATGGCCGGAGAGATCAGCACCTCGTTGGAACTCATCGGGTAGGCGTCGCCGTAGTACTGACCCGCCGCCAGCGGGAGGCCGGAGAAGCCGCGCAGGTCCGTGAACGCGGACAGCGCCACGCCGGCCAGATGGCCCATGGTGTCAGCGCCGGAGAGGTCCGTGCCGGTGCTGATATCGCAGGACAGGTGCAGGATCACCGTCTGCGTGGTGACTATCAGGTAGGGCAGGTTCCCGTCCAGGATACTCACCGGGATGTACGGCTCGAAGGACAGGGTGGAAGAATTTACGGTATAACCCAGCCGCGCGTCCGTGATCGGGCTGAACGCGCCGTCGCCGTCGTCCTTCCAGAGAGCGATGCCGGCCAGGTCGCCGTCGCCGAAGCCCACGGTAGCGCTGCTGATGGTGCCTATCTGGGTGAAGTTTATCTGGCCCAGGGCCACATAGTCCGACAGCGTGCTCACGTTGTAGGTCATCAGCGGCACGTTCTTGCTGCCCTTCTCCACGGACTTGGGCGAGATGTTCAGGCCTTCCGCGGTAAGGGTGACGGCCCTGATCGGCACCAGGCTGGAGCTGAAAGGATAGATATCGGAGTAAACGCCCTTGGGCAGGGCCTTGTTGATGCCCACGTAGACCGTCCCGGCCACATCGTGCGGGGCGTTGACCGTTATCCACGACTTGTCGCGGATCATCAGCCCCACCTTGTTGGCCTTCATGGCCATTTCGCCGATGTCGAGCACGGCGAAGAAGGTCTGGGCCAGCGGGCTCAGGGTCTGGGTCTGCGACAACTGCACGCCTATCTGCGTGTTCAGGGCGTTTTCCTGGTCGAAGAGGTCCACCTTGCGCGCCACGGAGCGGGCGGGGTGGTTCACCGCCGGGGTGTTAAAGTCGCCGAGCTTCTCCCCCCTCGAAACGACGTTCAGGTAGGGGTTGCCGGAGGCCGAGATCCCGCTGCCGGAGTAGGTAACCAGCTCGGCCTCGCTCAGGTACAGGCGGCCCGCCGAGGGGAAGCCGGCGGTAGACTGCAGCACCAGCTGGAAAGGCGCGGCCACGGAGACCGTGTCGGTAGAGGCGAAGTACGAGAGCGTGATCGTCTTGGCCTCTGAAATATTCATATCGTTGACGTCCAGCACGTCGTTCTGGTTCGAGTCCTGGTAGATCGTGATGAACTTGACGTCCGTATTCTTGCCGAACGGCGTGTTGGGGTCGTTAGAGGCGCCGGTGCGCTGCAGCTTTATGGCGGACCAGCGGGCGTTGCCTGCCTCCGTGACCAGGTTGAAGCGGACCATGGGCACTTTCAACTGGGCCTGGCCCACGCCGCCGCCGAGCACCAGGTCGGACGCGATGTCGTTGCCGCCCAGCTCCACGTTGGACGGGATCTCCTGCACTATCATGGGCATGGTGGCGATAGGCCAGGTAGACAGCGAGATGGTGTTGGGGATGCCGATGGTGAAGCTGGGGGCAGAAGAGATCACCAGGGCCGCGCTGGAGCCCACCAGGGCGAACTGCGACATGTCGTAGCTGATGAACGCGCAGGCCGGGGTGGTGGTAACGACGATCTCCTTCTTCATCACCACGTTGACCGTGCTGGAAGAGTAGGACTCGTTGCCGTAGCTCATCAGGTTCGGGTAATTGCCCGCCGCGTCGCTGGCGATATCCACGGAGTCCAGCAGGCAGTTGTCGTTGGAGTCCTGCCAGACCTTTATCAGGTCGATATCCGAGTCGTTGGCCGTACCGCGCCGCAGCAGCTTTATGGCCTGCACCTTGGCGGAGGTCTTGTCCGTGACCATGCGCATGGAGAGGAGCCCGACGTTCTTGTCGTTCTGCGTAACGTTGACCGGCGAGATATCCTCCGGCACCAGCGAGATCATGTTCAGCGTGGGCATCACCACGTTCATCTGGCTGAGAGCCGGGTTCAGGAACTGCGCGACATGACCGGAGTTCTCGGGGCCGAAGATAAAGTTGGCCTCGAACGGGATATCCACGCCCAGCACGTCGTTGGGCGGGTCCAGCTGCGCGTGCGAGAAGTTGGAGGCCCGGTCGATGTCGAGCGACACGTAGATGAGCGTGGGCGTGGAGCTGATGACCACGTAATTCTGGTTGCGCAGCGCCGGGTCGGCCACGTAGATCGTAGCCTTGCCGACAGGGTCGTTGGCGCCGAACCTGGCGGTGCCTATCACTATGTCCGAAGTGTTCAGGCCGCTGGCCGCGTCGCGGTCGAACACGCCGTTGCCGTTGTCCTTCCAGACCTTTATCACGGAGACGTCCCCGTCGTAGCCGTTCAGGCTGGACGGCTGCTTGCGCACCACTTTGATGCCCTGCCAGCGGACGCCGAAGCCGGGAGCAGTCAGGGTCATCTTCATGAAGGGGTAATTGATCCAGCCCTGCTGCACCATGCCGCCCACGGCCGAGCCGCTAGCGTGCACGCTGACCGGGGAACCGAAAGCGCCGCGGGTCACGTCCACCAGCACGCCGCCGGCCGTGCCGGCGTAGGAGATGATCTCGTTGTCCACCATGGCGTAGCCGGAGGCCGGGATGCCGGCCGTGGAGACCACCATCCAGGCGGCGTCCCCGGAGCCGGTGGTGATTATATTCTGGGCCAGCCGCATCGCGGCCTGCGAGCCGGAGCCGTCCGGAGAGAAAACAGGTTCGGTAAGCACGGTCATCGTGCTGGGCGAAGACACGATCTCGCGCACCTGCGAGATGAAGGGCAGGTTGGACAGCGCCGCGGAGAAGACGTTAGGCAGGGACAGCGCGTTCCTGGCAACATCCTCCACGGAGGGGCTGTTCTGCGGCAGCGACTCGGCCTTGATATAGGCGCCGAGGTAGCGCGGGTTGCCGAGCGAATCGTTGGGCATCGCGGATTCCCTGATGTCGTAGGTCACGAAGTAGCGCTGGGCCACGTTCTTCGCGTCCGCTTCGGCCTCGGTCACTATCAGCTGCTCCGAATTCAGGTTTATCCTCGAGACCAGCGGGCCGTAGATCGTATTGCCGAAGGTGCCCGAGCCTATCATGATGTCCGTGCCGCCGAGGAAGCCGTTCTTGTCGTTGTCGTACCAGATCTTTACGGCCGAGACGTCGTTTATGGCCGAGCCTTCGGAGATCACGGTGCCGGTGGCGTACACCATGAGCCAGCGCCAGCGGGCGTCGGCCACGTCCGTCCGCATGGTGAAGTCCAGGATCGGCTGGTTGACCGCCTGCTGCTGCAGCGTGGCCCCGGTGATGGTGTCGGTCGCCTTAACGGTCACATTGTCGGAGTACTCGCGCACGCGGCCTATCAGCGAGACCGATTTGCCTGGGGCCGTGACGCCGATGTTGGACGTACTGAGGATCTTCGGCGACTCGATGTAGAAGTATTCCGTGGTGCGTATGGCCAGGCCGAGGTACGAGAAGTTGGACACGTTGGCCAGCGGGGCGATGTCATAGGTGATGAAGTAGTCCTTCGCCGTGGTATAGAGGACCTGCCCGTCGAGGGTGCTGCCTTCGCCTATCAGGGGCAGGATGGCCTGGCCTGAGACCACGGTGCCGCTGGCCCAGTTCACCTTGGTGGTGCCTTCCGCGGCGCGCGTCAGGTCCCCGAAAGAGTTGGTCATAACGTCCACGGAGTTAAAGTAGATCACTTCCTTGAGCGCGGGGTCCTCCTGGCCGTCGTTCACGATCAGGCGGCCGGGGGCCATCGGGAAGGGGCTGTCGCCCGGGAAGAAGAGCTGTATGTCGTTTACCCGGATGACCGTGTCCGTCGACACCAGCGGGGTCTTGAGCGAGTCGTACGGGAAGGTGCGGGGCTTGGTGCCGACCAGCAGCACCTCGGTGTCCTTTACCGTGGTCGTCGTCTCCAGCAGGCCGTTGCCGGTGGAGTCCTGCCAGACGCTGATCTTCCTGACGTCCGTGACCTTGTTCCAGGCGGCGGTGTCGCCGTTCTCGGCCGCGGTTATCCAGCGGTCCAGCTTCAGCGCGCGCCAGACGGCCGAGCCCTGCGAACCGTTGATCTGCATCGTGAGGCGGGCCATGGCCTTGTTCGTGTCGTTCTGGGTGACGAAGGACGGCGTCGCGAAGCCGCTGGGCTGGGACTTGTTCACGTCGGTCAGGTAGACGATGTCCGAAGTGGCGTACAGGGGCACGGTGGAGGACGCGATCGGCTGGAACGCGCCCACCACGCCGTCGATCAGCGTCACGCCGGCATTCTCTATGCGCGCGCCGTGGGTCTGGTTGGGAATGGCGTCCGGGCCGAACTCGTACACCACGAAGAAGGTGCGCGTGCTGACCGAGATGGCGCCGTCCAGCCCAGGGTTATAGAACGGCAGCACAAAGGTGCCCGGGTCGTTGGGGTCGTAGACCGGCGGGAAGTTGGGGTCGCTGACTTCCTTGTCGATGCTGGCGGCGTAGACGCCGTCGCCCAGCGCCGGGTCGCCGCCGGAGGAGTCCATGAACAGGCGCACGCTCTTAAGGTCCGCTCCCGAGCCGGTGCCGGTCTTGAGCACCTTTATGGACTTGATGGTGCCGAGGAAGTTATCGGTCCAGGCCTGTATCTTGAGGAAGCCGACGCGGCCCTGGCCCTGCTCCACGTAGGCGTACTGGCCCAGCGTCAGCGTGGTGGTGCCGACTATCGGCTGCCACCAGGCGCCTATGTCCGTGCCTTTTACCAGCACCGTGGCCGGCTGGTTGCGCACGGGGGCGGTGGCGGTGGCTATCGGGAAGTTGTTGTAGGCCACGCCCACGAAAGTGGAATTCAGCACCACGAAGGACGGGTTGTCCAGCACCAGCGAGAAGCTGCGCGGGGTAGCGGCCACGGTGGACATGCGCACCGCGAAGAAGAAGTTGCGGGGCGTATTGGAGACGATGGCCGCGGTGGAGACCTTGGTGTTCAGGTCATCGAATCTCCAGGTCATCAGCCCCGTGTCATAGGTGCCGCTGGACATGAGGATGTCCACGGGCGCGCCGCCCAGCACGGTCTCGCCGTCGAAGGCGCCGAGCTGGCCGTAAGTCGGGTTGTCGGCGTACATGTTTATCTGCACGATATCGGCGTAGTTCAGCGTGCCGGAGCTCTTTACCTGCACCGACTTCAGATAGGCCGGCGGCGCGCCGATAGGCGAGGTCTGCATGGTCAGGCGGATCATCGGCACCGGGGCGGGCACGCCGTCTATGGAACCGTCGCCCTGGTAGATGGCGTATTTGCTGATGCCGATGGAGGTCTTGGCTACGGGCAGCGGGTCCTCGGGGGCCAGGTCCGTGGGGGTTATGACCAGGCCGGACAGGATCACGTCGGCGTTGGAGCCGATAGGCATGCCGCGTGCGCTGTCCCCGGTATAGCCGTACAGCGCTCCGTTGGCGTAGTCGGTAACGCTGACCTTCAGCGTTTCCACCATGGTGTCTTCCAGGCGCAGGGAGCGTTCGCCGGCGTCGGCCGGGACGAAGGTGTAATCGGTGGTGCCGGCCAGCCAGTCGCGCAGGTCGGCGGACCCCCTGGAATTGGTGGCCATCTTTATCTTGCCGGTGTAGTACTTACCGTTCACGGTGTCGCCGGTGGCGACGTTGCCGAACTTGTCGCGGGCGCGCAGGGTCAGGGTGCCGGGGGTCAGCACGCGCAGCGGGCTGAGCAGGCTGTAGCCGTGGTGCAGCGTAAAGTAAGCGGCGGTGCTGGGCGTTATGTACTGGTCCTGGGAAACGGCGC
This sequence comes from uncultured Elusimicrobiaceae bacterium, assembly GCA_964417965.1. Lineage (GTDB taxonomy): Bacteria > Elusimicrobiota > Elusimicrobia > Elusimicrobiales > UBA9959 > UBA9959. The sequence continues at coordinate 36,788 of CAYQJX010000020.1, read as the reverse complement.
CCATGGCCACGCTGTTCAGCGTGGTGGCCGCGGTGATCGCGGCCGTACCCACCCGGGTGTCCCAGACCCAGATATTGGCGTAGGAGTTGCCAGCCAGGATCGGGATCTCCACGTTGCTGGTGTTGAGCAGCTTCCACTTCGGGTTGGAGGAGATTACTTCCTCCTGGGGCTCTATGCCGCCGTAGGTGCTGGTGCGCGTTGCGGAGAATTTGACGGTGGCCACGGTGGTCGTAGTGGTGGTGTTGTTGAAAGCGTCCTTCAGCGCCACGGTGATCACCGTGGGGGTGGTCAGGCCGGTCACGTAGTTGGCGTACTGGATGGTGGTGCCGGCCACCAGGCGCCGGGACGGCGTATAGAACAGCACGTGGTCGGGGCCGGCGGGGATAACGGTATAGGAGGACACGGCCGGCAGCCAGCCCTTGGCCAGGGCGGTGTTCACCGTCAGCTGATGCGTGGGCTGGGAGGAGAGGGTATCCAGCAGGTAGAAGCCGGTGGTGTCCTGGCCGAGAGGGATCTGGGCCCCGCCGGGCTGGGCGACGAACCCATCAGGGGAGGGCGAGGCAAAGCGCACGTTGCCGGCTGAATTGGAATTCAGCGTAAAAGCGATATACGACTTGCCTTCGTCCTCCTGGCCGGAAATGACGGGCGTCGGGTTGCCGTACATGTCCTCGACCGAGATCAGGAACATCTGCGAGGTCACGCCGGCGGTAAGCGTCTGACCCGCGCCCGAGCTTACGTTGACCCGGTAGGTAAAGTCCGGCAGCACCGTGACGGACTGCGTGGAGGAGGCCCAGCCCTCGCGCTCCGGCACCGACAGCCCGACTATGGGCCTTATCGGCGTGGAGGAGGACGGGTAGACGCTGGAGGCGGTAGTGTCGATATAGTAGAAAGTGGCCGAGTAGGCGTCCAGCGGTATGGGCAGGTAGGAGACCGGGGTCTCGAACACGGGCGGGAAGGCCCCGGAGATGGCGCTGGAGGCGGAGAAAGAGAACGAGTCGTTGATCAGCGACCTCTGCCTGGTATGGGTAGACAGCAGCACCTGCACCGGGGCCGTGGTCAGGGACGGGTTGGCGAACATGTCGCGCAGTTCGGCCTCGAAGACCTGCACGTCGCCGAAAGTGTCGGTGATCTTGCCGGCTATAAGTTCCCGGCGCGGGTTGCCGAAGGAGACCTGGGCCACGCTGATCGGGTCCATCCGCAGCTGGTGGCTGGCCTCCTGCATGGAACCGGAGTTCGCCTTTATGGTCCAGTAGCCCGGCCGCCCGCCCTCGAAGGTGTTGGACGCCGGGGCAAGGCCGGAGTAGGACGAGGTCCTGTCGTGGTAGCGGAAGGAAGCCTGCGTGGAATTGGGCGCTATGCTGACAGCCCCGATGAACTGCTCGTTGACGGAATTGCGGAAACCGTAGTCCGCCAGGCTGCCGAAAGTGCCCAGCGTCCTGCCCAGCGCCGTGTGAACGGTTATCTGGGAGCTGGGAATGGTCAGGTAGACGATGGACTGCCCCTGCTTGGTCAGGTTGCCGAAGTCGTCGCGGCGCTCTATGGTGAACGCGGCGCCGGCCCCGGACACGTCCTTGATGCCCACAATAGCCGCGGCCTGGCTGGAAACGAACACCAGTTTGGAAGGCGTGCCGCCGGTGGTGGTCAGCTGGCCGCTCAGGTTCTGCCTGGCCGCGGCGTAGGTGGCGTAGGTGGCCGGGTTTATGGTGGTGGTGCCTATCCAGACGCGCACCCGGTCGCCGGAGATGCTGGAAACCTTGTAAGCGATCGGCGTGGAGACGCCTACCTGGCCGACCGAGTCGGTGTAGATGGTGGTCGAAACGCCGAAGTTGAGCCAGGCGCCCGCGCTCTGGTACTGCAGCACGCCGGTGGAGCCGTAGACCTCGGCTATGGTTATGAAGGCGTTAACCCCGGCGGAGGCTATATTGTTGTCGTAGGCGTCGGAAAGCTGCGCCGTGAGCAGCTGGCGGCCGGGGTCCAGGTTGGAGCCCGCGGGAACCTCGACGTCCGCGGTGGGCACGACGCGGTAGATATTGGGTGGGCCGGGCGAGACGGAAACCTCCACCAGCGGGGTTATGTTGATGGCGTTATCAAGCTGGTCGTAGGCGCCTATGTAGTCCAGGCCGGCCCGGCGCAGCGTGAACCAGTTCTCCAGGTTCTTCACGCCGAAGTCCGCGGCCACGAACGAGACCGTGGGCGAGGACAGGCTGGGGTCCTGGTTGGGATTCACCTGGTCCGTGGCGACTATCGTGGCCGAACCCAGGTAGACGTTAGGGCCGGTGGAACAGACGTTGTTATACGCGTCCTTCACGTAGAACATGGCGGAGAACGGGGTGCCGGCAGCCACATTGGTGGAGGCCAGGACGTAGGCCATATGCGTGGCCGGGCCGGGATTTACCGTCACGGTAGAAATACCGTCGGCGTAATAGGCCGCCGAAGCGGAGGTGGTGGCCGCCACCAGCGTATAGGTGCTGAACGAAGTCCTGGGGTCCATCGAGAAGAGGGCGCTGCCGCTGGTCACCATCTGCGCCGCCGAGGGCGTGATCTTCCAGTCGCCGGGGGCCTTCACGAAGACCTCGGGCATCACGGCCGGGGGATTGGTATCCTGGGCCGCGCCGGTGGCCTCGGTAGCCCTGTTATAGAAGCGGTCGGTAAGGAACACGCCTACGGACAGCAGGTCGGTGCCGGCGATATTATATTCCGAGGGCGGGCCGCTCCTGCCGGGCCACGCGATCCCGGCGTCACGGCAGGGCGGGTTGATATTGCATTTACCCTCCGCGAGGTTCTGCCCGGGCAGCACCACCTCGAACCGCACGGCCGTGGAGGCGTAAACCTTGAAGGAAGCCCTGGCCGCCGCGTCGTCGTTGCGGCAGAGGCTGCCGAAATTGGCGAAGCAGACGGAGTTCGCCGGCGGAGAGTCGGCGCGCGGGAACACCTTGATGGACGCGGCCGGAGTCTTGGTCACCAGGGCCAGCGGTATCTGCAGCGAACCGTAGTTAAGTATCACGCTGGAAGAGTCTATATCGTAGGCGTCGGAAGTGACGATATAGACGGTAGGCCCGACCGACAGGTCCTGGTAGACGTTCATATAATGGTCAACCAGGTTAACGGTCACATTGAAGTAGGCGCCGGCCGTCTGCGTAGAACCGCTGCCGGCCACCTTCCCCCCGTTCGGATAATCCCCGGAACCGGGCACAGCCGTCTCGCCGGGCATCAGCAGCTGCAGGCCCTTGGGCCCCGCGGGCCGCACCGTAAAGGTGGAGGACTGCGGGTCGTCGGAATAGGTGGACGAGCCGCCGAAATCGGTGACGGCCAGGTACTGCGTGGCCGCGCGGTGCAGGTTCACCTTTATGGGGGCAGTGTAGCCGACCGAAGTGTTTATGGCCGCGGTGGAGACCGCGGGGGCGTAAAGGTCGGTCGGGGTCTTCACCCGCACGTCGGCCGGCTGGCCGGGACACAGGTTAAAGAACGCGTCCACCACGCCCACCTGCACGTTGAAATCGGTGCCGGCCGTCTGCACGGGCACATTGCCTATCCTGCCTGTAGGAGAGCCCTGGCTGAAGGACTCGCCGGGCAGGATCAGCAGGAAGCGGCTCGGGTCGCCGGGCTGTACGCTGACCACCGTGGTCACGCCGGCGTCGGTGAGCGTCGGCGCGCCCGGCCACGGCGGCACCGCGCTGACCATCTCTACGGAAACCGTGGTATTGCCGGCCCGCTTTGGCAGCACGCTGAAGGTCCCGGAGCCGATTATGATCTGGCTCGCCGGGGTTACGGTGGAGAAGGGGTCGTTGGAGAGCAGGCGGATCTCCTGACTGGCGCCCGGGGTAAGGTTCCAGAAAGTGTCGGTGATATCCACCACCACGTCGAACGCCTCGCCGGCCTTCCTCGGGGTGGGGGTCCCCGTGCGGCCGTCCACGGTGTCGCCGGACAGCCGGCTCTCTCCCGGCACCAGGGCGCGCAGCCTGGTGGGGTTATTCGGGTTGAGGGCAAAGCCGCCGCTCACGGTAGCACCCAGCGAAGGCGTAGCGCCGCTCTGGTCGGTGGCGGTAAGGGTCCTGGCCCCCGAGGTGCGGAGGGTGATATTGCTCACGGTAACGCTGCCGCCGGTCATGTTGTACAGGCCGACATTAGTCATGAACGGATCGTTGGAGGTGACGCGGATATTGTTCCTGTCCACCGTGTTCACCATGTTATAACGGGTGTCCGCCGCGTAGACCATGGCGGTGAACTGTATGCCGGCCGTCTGCGTGGAGATGCTGCCCGCGACGCCGTAAGGCGGCACTACCTTGCCGGGCACCAGGTACTGCGTGGGCAGCAGCACTATAAGGTTGGACGGGGTGCCCGGGACGACAATAATACCGGAATCGGTGGCGGTGGACAACTTAGGGGTCAGGCTGTCGCTGTCCACGGCGTCCACCACCAGGTTGGAGGTGGCGGCGCTCGGGATAAACCCGACGACAGTGGCGATACCGCTCGCCATGGGCTGGGCGGGCGGATGCACGGCGTAGATGTCGTTGGACTGGATGCGCACTATGCGGCCGTCTGTGGTCAGGTTACCGAACACATCTACAGCGCGCACCGAGATGGTATAAGTAGTGCCGGCGGTCAGCGGGCCGGCGGTGCCGGTCTTGCCGCCGGGCGCGCCTTCGACCGCAGTCTCATTGGGCACCAGCAGCAGCAGCGAGGAGGCCGAGGCGGGGTTGACCTTTATACCGCTTACCGTGTCGGTGCTGTAGAAGGTGGCGTTAGCCAACCCGGTATCGGTCACCTGCACCGACAGGCCGGCGGCCTGGTTGCGCGTGACCGGGATCACGCTGAAACTGGTGGTGCCGTAGAGCAGGCTGCGCTGGTACGGGTTCGGGTGCATGCCGCGCAGCTGGATGTTGGGATCGTTCGGGAAATCTATCTGCACGATAGGCGTATTGGACGAGACCGCCAGGAAAGGCGTAGTGCCGGAGACCACGTTGTAGTAGTTGTCGGTCAGATACACGGTCATCTGCGTGGTCACGCCGGCCATCAGCTCCGAGAGCGTGCCGGTCTTGCCGCCGCCCGAGGGGTTGGAGGTATAGGGCGGCAGGCCAGGCCTGAACTGCTGGCCGGCCGCTATCAGGTGCAGCTTTGAGGGATTGGTCCACCAGACCTTCACCGCGGTAGGAGTGTAATAGACGGAGGTGGCCGGAGGCAGCGAAGCCGCCTGCGTCTTTATGGTCTGGGTTGCCGCCACTATAGGGGTGAAGACGAAAGTGGTGCTGCCGGCCGCCAGGTTCTGCAGGGCGGGAGAAACGTCGTACGGGTCGGTGTCGATATAGCCGCCGACCTGGAAAGCGGCCGTGGGGTCCGTATTAAAGTACGGGTCCACGCCGTAGACCAACACGCCGACGGTGGAGCCGGCCACCCAGTCCAGGGGCGCGCCGGTCTTGCCGTAGGGCTGCACGGCGTACTTGCCCTGCACCCTGGTCTCGCCGGGGAGCAGCGCCAGCAGGCGGTCGGCGTTCTGCGCTATCACGGGCACTTTGGACGACGGGTTGCGCGCATTGGTGTAGAGGCCCTGGCCGTAAACCGACACGTTCCAGCCCGCCGGGTCGGCCGACACGAAAGTGCGGTAGATCGTGGTCGACCCGTAGAAAGTTTCGTAGACGTCGGCGGAAGCGGCGGTGTTGTTGGGGTCGGTGTCGGTCACAAAGACGTTCGCGGCCTGAGAGGAGGTCAGGTTCCAGTAGCGGTCGGTCACCTGCACCAGGAAGGGGATGCTGGTGCCTGCGGTCTTGGTGCGCGGCGTGCCGGTGCTGCCCTCCACGCCGGACTCCATGCGCCCGGGCGCGGGGAGCTGCCCGGCGGGGTCGAAATCGGCTATCACCTGCACCTGGTAGGCCGCGGTGGGGTTTACCGTGCCGTTCTTGGAACCGAAGATGGCCGGGTTGTCCTTGTCTTCGGCGCGGAACATGCGCCCCCCGGCTTTGCGGGGCCGGAACGTGAAGGTGTGCAGACCGCGGTCGCTTGAGGTATAGGTATACTGCTTCGGCAGGCCGTAGGTGTCGTCCACGTTGTCGTCGGTGTCCATCGACTCGGGGCCGCCGGGCACGCCGTCTACGTAGAACTTGACGGTGCCGTTATAGGCGGCGGCCCTGTTGCCGGTGCCGTTCGCGCCGTCCTTGGCCTCTACGGTCATATTAACGTTGTCGCCGGCAGTCATGGGGTCGGCCGAGACGGTTATCAGGAAGCTCTGCGCCGGGGCGGCGATATAGAACAGCGGTCCCTGGTCGATTATGGCCTCGGTATTGTTGGCGTTGTCGGTCACCTTGACCCACGCCGCGTACGAGACGCCGCGCACCCAGCAGCCGTAGGCCGCGCGCTCGATGTCGTCGTCGCAGGTCAGGCCGGAGTACTGCCAGTTGCCCAGGGTGTCCAGCGCGGCGGGCCGCCAGACCGCGCCGCCGGCAGAAGGCGTCCAGGTGGAGCCGTTCCAGAAGTAGCCGGAGGAGTCCCAGGAACCGTAGATGATGGGCCCGGCGGAAGGCAGCCCGGGGTCGGCGTCGCGGAATACCGCCACTTCGGCCTTGCCGTTCTGCCAGGGCAGGCCGCCGGTGGGGTAAACGCCGGAGCCGGTGCCGTTTATGCCGGCGGTGAAGCCGGTGTCCGAGAAATTGCCCAGCAGCACCTTGTTGTCGTTGTACACCGTGGAGTTGACCGGGTTCACCACGGAGGACTGCGGTTCGGTCTGGTCCGCCAGGAAACGGGACTGCCCGACCAGGGACTGCACGTTGCCTATGGAGTCGGTGGCCGAAGATTTGACGACATAATGCCGCTGGTCCACGAAATTCATCAGGCCGGCCGTAAAGGTCCAGGAGGACGGGTAGAGGTTGGTCGCGGGCAGCCACGTCTCCAGGGCGTTGGCAAAAGAGGTGCCGTTGAAGTACTTCGCCCCCCCCGGCTCGTCCTGGCTAAGGATAGAGACCTTGACGTCAACGACGGTGGTGACCGCGTCGGCCGCGGTGCCCCAGAGCGTGAAGTTGTTGGAGTTATACGAAGTGTCGATGCCTGGCAGCACCGGGGCCGAGAGCGGCGGCACGTTGTCGAAGACGAAGGTCCTGGTGGTCAGATCGGTCTGCCAGTTGGTGGTGGCGTCCACCGACCTCGTCACGATACGGAAGGTCTTGCCGTTGCCGGAATCGTGCGTGCTGTCTTTCCAGGCGAAATCTATGCCGGGCGTGCTGAAGTCCGGGTTGGTATAGCTCCAGCTGTTCTCGCCCTTCGGGCCGGGGCCGTTGGCTATAGAAACCCAGTTCTCGGAAAGCGCCCAATGCGGGGCCACGGCCTGCCAGTAATAGGTGGTGGGGCCGCTGAGGTACCAGATCTTGACGTACACGGCGTTAATGGCGGAAGTCTGGTCGCGCGACGTACCGGAAATGGACGTCATGGAGGAATAGAGCGTGCCGTCCACCGGCGGGTAGAGGGTCAGCGAGCTGGGCGGCGTGTCGTCGAAGCTGAACGTGGAGGAGAAGATGGAGTAGTTGCCGGCCGCGTCCATGGCCTTGGCCTCCACGCGCAGGCCGCTGTCGCGGTCGGGCCAGGGCAGCGCGGCGGAATTATAGGTCCAGCCGAAGCTGCCGGAAACCGAGGAGGAGGAAGATGACGTGTTCCAGACCTCGGGGAAGGCGCCGCAGGTGTCGCCCACCCAGCCGGGCAGCGTGGCGTCGCCGCAGGTGCCGGAACCCTCCATCCAGTAGCGGTTGAGGGGCACGTCGTAAACGCGCACCAGCGGGAATTTCACGTTCCAGGCGTCCGCGGCCGTGCCGGTCACCAGGGGCAGGGCGTTGAAGCGGAGAGTGTTGAGCGGCTGGGAGACGAACGCGGTGGGGCTCGACACGTCGAAGCGGAACGAGTTGCCGGCCATCGGGACGGATTCGGTGTTGCCGGCCACGTCGTAGGCGCGGGTCTGCACCGTGTAGAGCACGCCGTCCAGCAGGCCGCCGGCGGTATTATTGGCCTGCGGCAGGTTAGTGGTCTTGGTCCAGGGCGAGAGGCCGGAATTGTCCAGCCAGGTCTCGGAACCCCAGACGCTGCCGGTCCAGTACAGGGTGCTGGTATTGTTGCGTATCTTCAGCTGGCTGCCGGCGACCCCTGAAGGGTTGCTGTTCTGGTCGGCGGCGACGCCGCCTATCGCCGCCAGGCTGTTGATAAAGCTGTTGTTGGCCGGGCTCGTCGGATTAGAAAGAGGCTCCGTGGTGTCATAGCGTATGGTCACGGGGCTGGGCGGGGTAAGGACATTGCCGGCCACGTCGTCCGCCCGTACCTGCAGGTTGTAGTTCAGGTTGTCCTGCAGCGGGGGCGCGGCCACGGTCCAGTTATAGTTGCCGCCGGCGCCGCCGGTTATCGCCACCGTTATCCATTTCGGGCTGCCGGACGGGGAGCTGAAGGTGGAGGTCGCAGTATCGTAGTAGTTCCCGGAGCCCGCTTCCTGCACCGAGACCGAGGCGGACTTGATGCCGAACTGCTCATAGGCGGTGCCGGCCACGGTGAAAGGCGCTTTCAGGTTGGCGGCGGAGGCCGGGAAAGAGATATTAGCCGCGGGGGGCGTGATATCGTAGGTGAAGGTGACGGACGAAATAGCCGTCTCCACGTTGGCCGGGGAGACGTCGTCCAGGGCCTTGATCTTCATGCGGTAGGTATAGCCGTCCCGCAGCATCGTGTTGGAAATGGTGAAGCTCCAGTCCGTGCCGGCGTATACGGCGCCGAGCGACGGCTGGCTGAGCGGCTGGAAGGTCTCGGAGGTGAGCGTGAAAGTGCCGGTGAAAACACCGGTCCAGTGGCCGGCGGCGGGAGACACCTCGGCGATGCTGACCAGGATCTGCGCGAGCGAGGAAATGCCCGCCAGGTTATCGGCGGCCGTGCCGGTTATAGTGGTGAGTGTGCGCACCTTGGAACCTTCGGTCGGGGTCGTGATCCTGGAGACCGGCTTGGTCACGTCGTAGATCACGTTGGCGTTGGTCGCCGCGTTGGCCATCAGGGAAACGGGGTTACGCACGGGCAGGGCGTCGTCCTGGGCGCGGGCCCGGAAGCGGTATACCTTGTCGGGGACCATGGCTGAGGCCAGCCCGGCGGGCGCATAGATCCAGGTGCCGGAAGAGGGGCCCTGCGGGGTCCACAAGTCGGCCTGATGCCAATAGCCGGTATCGTCAGCGGCGGAGAGGAAACCGTTGGCGTTATCGTAATAATATGTCACGGTCCCCTGCAGGTAGGAGATCTGCGCCTGAATGTTGACCGTGCCGGCTATGCCGGAATTGGTACTCCAGTTGGGGTCGTTGGCGGTACCGGTGAGAGAGGCCACGGTGGCGATCTTGGAATTGGCGGCCGGGGCCAGCACGGCCAGCGCCGGCGGAGTCAGGTCGGTGGTGAAGGTCACCGAGGAGCCGTTGCCGGCGAAGTTGGTCTGCACGTTGCCGGCCTTGTCGGTGGCTTCCGCCCAGAGCGTGTAGGTGTCGTCATCCGCCCAGGTCGGCAGAGAGCTCACCGCCCAGGAAGACTGGTATACCGCGGCGGCCGAGAACACCGTCGGATTGCCGATCCAGCCGGTGCCGTTCCAGTACTGGCCGGTATCCTTATTATAGATCTTCACCTTGACGCCCTGGATCTGCACGCCGGGCTGCTGGCCGAAGTTCGCCAGCACCAGGTCCTCGGTCAGGGTGCCGCTGGCCACGCTGATGGCGGAACGTTTCTGGCCCGCGTATACCGAGGTGACCACGGCCGTGGGCACGGTGACGTCGTAATTGAACAACACGCCGCCGGTCGGGAAGTCGGAGGCGAAGTCGGATTCGGTGCCTTCGAAAGCGGTGTTGTTGAAGGTGTTATCCAGCGCCTTGGCCCTGGCCTGGTACTGTATACCGTTGGAGAAGGCCGCGGTCGGGTAGCTGACGGTGTACTCCCACGAGGACACGCCGACAAAGTAGGCGGACAGGTTGCCGGCCTGGTTCCAAAGGGCCGTATAGGTGGAGGTGGTATTGTCCCAGAAAGTCTTGCCGGCGGCCACCTGCGGGCCGTTGGCCGCGGACAGCTCGCCCCACAGCCTGTTGATGCCGGCGGCCGGCGGGTTGGCCCCGGGCGGGTCCGTGGCGGTACCACCGAGCCTGGGCATGGCGTTATAGTATAGCTGGGCCGCGGCCGGCAGCTGCACAAAGGCGGACGGCCGCTGCGTGTCGTAATAGGACTGGTTCACGGCCGGGGTAAGCTCGTAAACTTCCGACAGGCTCTTGCCGATGGACCGGAAAGTATAGGACGAGCCGCTCACCAGCGCCGGCAGATTGGTGGTCTTGCTCCAGTTGCCGGCGGCGGGCGTCACGGTGGCGGAAGAAGCCGCCAGCTGCCAGCCGCCTGCGAAATTCCAATAATAGTTATCGCTCAGGCGGCGGATCTCTATGGCGACGTCCTTGGTGTCGGAGTTGGCCGTGCCGCTCACCTGGGTGAGCGACTTGTAATATTTCAGGCTCTCCGGCACCAGCACCCGGGTATAGGACGGCGGCGGCGTGAACTTGAAGCGCCTGGTGCCCCAGGTAAGTTCGCCGTTGTTCACGTTGTCGGCGGCGCTGGAGGTTATCACGTAGTAGCACTGGGCCTTGAAATCCACGTTCGGTGCGCCCATCGCCTGCGGATCCAGCTTCCAGGCGACGGAATTGGCGGAAACAAAAGCGTTTACGCCCAGCCAGGCCTCGGGGCCCTGCCAGGTGGCGCCGCTCCAGTAGCGGCCGTTGAGGCTGCCGTTGGAACAGTCCAGTTCGGGGGCCTGGTTGGGGTCCTGCTGTATGCGCAGCTGCACGGTGGAGATGGCCGCGTTATAGTCGGAGGCCGTGCCGGTGATGCTGGTTATCGCCACGATAAAGCCGCCGTCCACTCCCGGGAAGGTCACCTTTGAATCGGGCAGGATGTTGTCGAAAGTAAAGGTGGAATAGTTCACCGTGAAGCCGGTGTAGTTGCCAGACCTGTCCGTCACCTTGGCCCGCAGCAGGAAAGTGGCGCTGGAGCGGCCCACCGCCCAGGAATTGTTGCCGGTATCCGCGTTGACCGGGATGGCGGTCATGGTCCAGTTCGCCGAGGGCGCGGTAACGCTGGAGACGTAGCCGGCCTGCCAGAGCCCGGTGTTGAAGTTCCAGTAGCGCGGCGGGTTGGCGTCTGTATCGGTGAGGTCGTACTCTATCGACAGCAGGCCTGAAGGAATATTGCCTCCGGCCACGGGATCGGCCGCCGTGCCGGATAGCGACGAGAGCGTGCGGAAATGGCTCTGGTGCAGCGGCTGCTGGATGAAAGCCGTGGGCGTGCTGAAGTCCATCAGGAAAGTGGACGTGGCGTAAAGCACCTCGGTATTGGGCCCGCCGTTTACCGACTCGGTATTGTCCATGGCCTCGGCCTGGAGTTCGAAGCGGTAGCCGTTGGCGTCATTGGCGCCGGTGAAGGCGGCGGCGGGGATGGCCCTGGTCCAGGCTATAGGGTTGCCGTCCGCGGTAGGCAGCGGCCCGGCCGCGTCCTGGAAGCTCCAGGAGAGCGGGCTGGCCACCCAGTTCTGGTCGCCCCAATCGTAGTAGGTCCTGGCGCTGGCGGAGTTCAGGCGGGAGATCCGCACGCGGACCCTTTCCAGGCCGGAAGGGGCCCCGTTGCTGAAATCCGAGGCCGTGCCGCCCAGGGAAGCCACCGGCGCGTTAAGATAGGCCGCGCCCGCGGGCGAAGTAATGCCGGAAGTGGGAACTATCGGGTCCAGCGTGAACAGCACCGGGTTGGAGACCGGCAGCGTGTCCGGCCTTGAGACGTTGCCCACTATGTCCTTGGCCCGCACGAAAACCTTGAATTTGCGGGAATAATTCGTACCGGGCAGAGTATTGAAATAGGCCTGCAGGGCGGCGTCGTTATAGACCCAGTTGTCGGCGTCCACCAACGTTGCGTTGCGCCATTTGGCCGCGGTAAAGCCTCCCGTGAAGGCGGCGCCGTCCCAGTATGTGGTGTCGGCATCGCGGACCACCACCACCTGCACGCCGTCGCCGGGGCTGAACTGGCTGACCTTCTCGGCGACCGTACCGTAGATGGAAGGCATGGAGGTATAGGCAAAGTTGCCCGGCATGGTGACGGTGGCCGTAGGCGCGGAGGCGTCGTAGCAGAAGGACTTCTGTACCTGGGTCTCCAGGTTCAGCGAGCGGTCCAGGGACCGGGCGCGCACCGTGTAGGTGCTGCCCTCCACCAGCAGCGGCGGCCAGGAGTCCGGCGCCTTGGGGTAGGACCAGGTGGCGGCCGAGATGATGCTCACGCCGAGCACCGAGTCGGTGTTCTGCGTGGTCGGCGTAAAGACCGAGGGGCGCCAGAAATCGCCCACCGCGAAACCGGTGCCGTTGAACGTTTCGTTGGAGGTATTGGCGATCTGCACCGACACTCCGGAAGGGGCCAGGCCGCTCAGGGCCTCTACGGCCGGGCTATTGACCCAGTCCTGGGCCGCGCCGGAGAAAGCCTGCGCCTGAAGCGCGTTCTGGAAGTCCGCGGAAGGCACGGCTATGGTGCTGGACGGCTTGTTGACGTCGAAGATGAAGTCGCGGGTATAGGTGCCGCCCGGCACCTGGTTGCCGGCGTTGTCCAGGCCCCAGAGCTCCACCTTGAAGCGCTTGTTGTTCGGCCAGGCGGGCGGGTCGTAGGACCAGGGCGCCGCGCCGGAAACAATGAGCCAGGTGGAGGCGACCACGCTCCAGGCCGAGCCGGTCCATTTCTGCTCCACGGTCCGGTCGGGGAGCAGCTTGGAGATCTCCACTTTTATGGGCGGCACTATGCCGGCCGGGCTGTCGGCCGAGCTGCCCAGCATCTGGCCGGTCACGCGCGAAGGGCCGTAGAAAGCGTCGGCGGCCGCCATCGGGGTGGAGACGGAGATGGTGGGGTAATTAAAGTCGGAAGTGACGCTTATGGCCGCCGGCGTCTCCACGTTACCGGCTTTGTCCACGCCGGCTATGGAGATGGTGTAGACGTGGTTGTTGGTGGAGATGGTCGGGGCCTCGTAAGTGGCCGGCGGGTAAGTCCACGTTATAGTGGAAGCCGAAGACGTATAAGCCACCGGCAGGTCCGTGGGCGTGTTCATGGCCCAGCCCAGAGCCGTGGTGCCGCGCCAGTAATAGGTGTCTATGCCCACGGTGTGGGAGATCCGCAGCTTCAGGCCGCCGGTAGTGGCCTGGCCCGACAGGCCGCCGTAGCTGGTGCCGGAGATCTCGGCCAGGCTGGCCTGGATGAAGCTGTTAGCCGTAGGCGTGGACACGCGCGAGACCGGCGGCGTGCCGTCCACTATGAAGCTCGCCACGGTGTAGGGGTTCTGCTCGTTGCCGCCGTTGGGGCCGGTAAAGGGCGTGGCGGTGTCGAAGGCGCGCGTGCGTATGGTGTAGGGCCGGTCGGAAATCCACTTGACGCCGTCGAAAGGATAGCGCCAGGTATCGGTGCCTATGGCGGTCTGCCAGGCGGTGTCGTAGGTAACGGTCCAGGAACTGAAGGCCGCCCCGGTCCAGTAATAAGTGTCGTTGTCCTGCAGGTAGGACAGGTGCAGCTGCACGCTGTTGATATGGTCCGTGACGTAAGGCAGCGTGCCGTCGGTGGCCGTACCGTTGAGCGGACTGACGCCGGTCAGCACGGAAGGCCTGTAGTTCCCGCCTTCCATGGGCTGGATCAGGAAACTCTGCGGCGGCGTGGTGTCCCAGATGAAGGTCAGGGAAGACACGTTATGCGTGAAGCCGCTCTGCTGGTTGCCGCCGCGGTCCACGGCGCGGGACTGCAGGATGTAATACCTGCCCGACTGCAGCAGCGGGGTCAGCGCGGCATGCGTATAACTCCAGGGGTTGACGCCGCTGACGATGTTGAAACTGGAACTCGTCACCGAGAAGGCTCCGGTGTTATGCCACCACTGGTTGCCGGTCTGGTCGTAGATCTGCAGCTCCACCCGGGCCAGGTCCGATTTCAGGTTGGGGCTGTAGACGCCGGACGGGTCGAAAGCGGTACCGCCGATCGAGGGCAGCTGGCGCAGCACGGCGAAGGGACCGGGCGACACGATACGGGCGTTGGGAGGAGACGTGTCATAGGTGATGGTATACTGGGGCGCGTCCACCTCGGTACGGGTATTGCCGGCCTTGTCCTCCAGCTTGGCGAAAACGGTGTAGCTGCGGCCGTCGCGCAGGGCCGGCGTTACCAGGGTAGTGGTGGACCAGGCCGGGAAAGGCACGGCGGGATCGGTGGTCATGTCGCTCGAAGACATGGCCACGTCGAAGGTAAGGCCGTTCCAATACAGGCCGGCGTCGTCCTTGATCATCACCAGCACCCGGTTCAGGCCCTCTTTTCTGGCATCGGGCAGGGCGTCGCGGCCGGGATCCAGCGCGGTACCATGGATGGTCGGCATGGCGCTAATATAGGGCGAATTCGGAGAAAGGACGACTCCGGCGGGCAAGGTGTCGTCCACTATGATCGTGCGCAGCGTGGGCGGGGTCTCGGCCTGGTTGGCGGCGTTGTAGCCCACGCTGGAGAGCGTGTAGCTGGAGTTCCCCACCGTAAAGGCCAGGGCGCCGGAAATGTTGCGGGACCAGGCACCGCCGGTGGCGTTGACATAGGTGTAGGTATCGACAGCTATCCAGTTCTTGTTGACCTCGTCCCAGTAATACCCGTCAGTCTGGCGCTGAACGCGCACCTGTACGCTGTTAGTGGCCCGCAGGTTGGTGCCGTTGCCGCCCACCGACAGGACGCTGCCGCCCTTGTAGTTGCCCCATTCGGTGCCCGGGGTGGTGATAAATGTGTCGGCGTAGGGCGACTGGAAGAGGAAACTTATATCCGAAGCGGTCTCGCCGGGATAGACGCGCGTATTACCGGCCTTATCCACGGCCACGGCCTGCAGGTTGTAGGAGGCGTTATTCTCCCAGTTCACAGGCGGGGTCAGCGCGGCCACGTTCCAAGACCAGGCGCCGGGCTGGCCGCGCGGGTCACTGATGGTGCCGGTGGAGAACCACAGGCGGTCATTGGGGTACACGCCTACGGGGCAGGTCTCCCAGGAAATGGTGGCGTTGTTATAGCAAGACACACTGCCTTTCCTGAGGGCTATGCGCACCACGTCGGTGTTGCGCAGCTCGCCTGGCAGCGTGTCTTGCGCGGTGCCGCTAATCGTGGTAACGGACGAGACCTGCACCGTCGGGTAGAGCGCGCGGGAGGTAGGCTGCGTGGTGTCGCCGGTGAAGTAGTTGGTCGTGTAAGCGGTCTGCAGGTTGCTGACCTGGTCTACCACGCGGCTCATGGCGTAATAGGTGGTGCCGTCGGCTATGGCTCCCGCCCCGATGTTATAGACCCAGGTGCCGGAGGAGGCGCCGGTGAAGACGGCGGTGTTCCACCACCGGGTGGGCTCGCTGAAGCCGGTGTCCTTCCACCATTTATTGGTCTTGAGTTCCTGTATGGCCACCTGCACGGCCGTGGCGTTAAAGCCGGCCTCGTAGGTGCGGCCGGCGCCCCAGCCGTCGGCCGCGTGCAGGTTCTCCACCGAGTCGTCGGCGGTGCCGGTGATGGCCGGGACGGAGCCTATGAAGCTGTTGTGCGCGGGGAAGGAGATCTTCGACGTGGGCGTGGTCATGTCCACGGTGAAGGTGAACGTGGAGAAATAGGCGCTGCTGGTGTTGTTGGCGGCGTTGTCGCGGGCGGAATGGTAGATATAGTACTGGTACCCGTCCTGCTGCGGCGTGTTGACAGCACGGCTCCAGGGATTGGGGCCGGTGGTGTCGTAAGGATTAGAAGCTATGGCATCCCACTGGCCGCTGTCGAAGTTATAGTAAGCCCCGTCGGAACGCTTTAGTCTGAGCTTGACCGCCGATAGCCCCGAAGGCAACGGCAGACCGGGGTCGATAGCGGTGCCCCCGAACAGACCGGTAGAATTGGCCACGAAATAATTTTCAGGCACGGTGACGTAGGTTTCCGGCAATGTGTTGTCAAAGCCGAAATAATAAGCCGCGGAACCGCCGCCGGCCACCAGGTTGGCGTCTATGTTGGCGTCGGAAGGCGTGGCCTGCACGTTGCCGGCCAGGTCCGTGGCGCGGCCCCATACAACTATCCGGCTATTATTAACGGTGATGTTCATGGCAGGAGGAAGCGTAACGGACCAAGCGCCGTTGATCAAAGCTACCGGCAGCCAGTGATTGTACTTAGTGCCGCTGTCTCCGTTCCAGTCGGCGTTAGTGCCGGTCATACCGCCGGTCCAGATCTTCTCGTAGCCCGCCGCCTTCACCATCACTTCTACTCCGGAGACAATGCCTGTATCATAGGCTACGCCATAAATGTGGGTCGCGGTGTTCCGGTAGAAGCCGCTGACCGGGGCGGTGGCCGCCGCCACCGGCAGGATATTGTCGTACTTCACCACGCGCCCCACGCCGGCCGGCACCGCGGCGTTGGTGGGGTAGCCGGAAGGGGCACCGAACTCCCTGTTCAGCGCCAGGTCGTAGGCCCAGGGCACTATCAGGTAGTCCTTGCGGCCCCAGCTGGAGATCGCGCTCTGCATGTCGCCAGGCAGGGTATAGGACCAGTTGCCGAACGTGGCGGCGGCGGTGCTGACAGCGGCCTCGTACCAGAGCGGCTCGCTCCTGTCGAAATCGGTGGTGCCGTTCCACCAGTTGCGGCCCACCTGCCGGATGGCCACCCTGAGAGTATAGGTGCTCAGGCTGGCCTCGTTGCTCTTATCGCCGGCCGGATCGTCGGAGGCGGTGCCCTGCACCAGCGTCAGGGTCTTGACGTACGCGGAAGCCTGCGAAGTGACCGTGGAGGTGGGCTTGTCCAGGTCGTACTTGGTGGTCACGGCCGCGACGCCGGAGTAGTTGCCGGCGTAATCCTCGGCCCTGGCCTCGTACTTGTAAAGTTTGTCGCTGACAAAAGCCAGGCCGGGAGCGGCATAGGCCCAGTTGGGCAGGGTGTCCTGCGCCGGCCGCCAGAGCGGAGCGGAACAAGCCGTGAAGGAGGTGCCGTTGAAGCAGTTCAGGTACGCGCCCACGCCGGAGACCTCGCTGACCGCCACCGCCACGGTGCTGGCGGCGGTATTAGCCGAGGCCTGCGGGTTGGTGGTGGCGCCCAGGACCGGGGTAGAGACCAGGATCTGCGAATAGGTCGCGTTATTGACCGGATAGGTGAGGGTGACCCCGGGCCCGGTCAGGTCATAGGTAACGGTGTTGGTGGAGTAGACCGAGGCGTAGTTGCCGGCGTAGTCCAGGGCGCGGGCCGAGGCCGTATAGACCGCGTCGTCGGCGAGCATCGCCGGGTTGACGGTATAGTACCAGGAAGTGTTGCCCAGCCTGGCGGTCGGCCGCCAGACCAGCGGGTCGTTAACGTCGGCAACCCAGGCCGAACCGGTCCAGTACCGCAGGTCGACGCCGGTGCCGGTGGAGATCCTGATCTGCGCCGCGCTGAACCCCGCAATATCGCCGTTGGCGGTGCCGCCTATGCCTGGCAGGTGGCGCACGGCCAGCGCGGTGGGAGTGGTGATGCGCACCGAAGGGGCGGTGTCGTCCACTATGAAATTTACGGTGGTGAAGATCACCTGCCAGTTGCCGTCGCCGGTGTCGTTAGCCAGGCGGGAGTCGTCCATCACGCGGCTCTCGGCCCGGTACTCGCGGTCGCCGGCCGGCCAGGTGATGTCCTGCATGTAAATCCAGGTCCAGTTGGGCGCCGCGCCGCCGATAGAGACCGCATGCCAGGCCGTATCATAGGCACCGGCCGCGACGAAGGCCGCGCCGTTCCAGTACCAGGTGGTGCCGCCGGAAAGGTAGGAGAGGCGCAGGCGGCCCGCCGCCACGCCGGCATTGGCGTTGGCGCCGGTGTAGTAGTCGTCGCGCGCTCCGCCGCGCAGGCGCGTGCCGGTGGCATCCTTGCCGACGCTGGCGGACCTGTAGCGGCCGCTGAAGCCGTCCCCGTCGTCCACCGGCACGGCGAAAGTGGACGACGGGTCGTCCTTGTCTATCTTTATCACCGCCGAGGAGAGCGTGACCGCGCTGATGATATTCTGCTCGTTGTCGGCCACGTCGCGGGCCTTCACCAGCATCAGGTACTTCATGCCGGGCTCAGGGGCGGCGAAGTCGTCGTTAAAGCCGGCGGGGCTGTAGGACCAGGTCCTCGCGTCCCCCGACAAGGTGGCGTTGGCGTTGCCGCGCAACGCTATCCAGTTGGGCCCGGTCTCCGCTGTGAAGGCCAGGTCGGTGTTGCTGTACCAGTAGCCGGCGGGGTCCTGCTTCTGGATAGCGATGTAAACGTTGTAATTGTCGAAATTATCGGTCGCGGTGCCGTTTATCTGGGTCACGTCCCTGACGCCGCTGCCGTTGGCGTCGAACGGCGCTATGAAGACGGCGGCGGGCGAGGAGACGTCTACGGTGAACGGAAAGGCCACGGCGGCGCCTACATTGCCGGCCTTGTCCGTGACGGAGATCTCCACGGAATAGCTGTGGTCGGGCTCAAACACCACCGAGGTGGTGAACGACGTAGTGGTATAACTGATAGTACCTGTCTTTGTAACGTCGTTCCAGGCCAGGCTGGCCGGCAGGTCCGTGTAGGCGCCGGCCAGCGTGAAGGTGGAGGCCTGCCAGTTCCAGTATTTATCCGCGCCCTGCTTGATCCTGAACTTGGCCGAGACCACGGTGCCGGAAGAAGCGTCGGAAACCACGCCGGCCAGGGAGGTCAGCGAACGCACGTAGGCCCGGTCCGGCATGGTAACGGCCGCGGACGGGTTCACGGCGTCCACAAAGAACTCATGGGCATTGGAATCCAGGGGCACCTCATCGGTGCCGAAGGCGGCATTCGCGCCCTTGGAGAGCACGCGGTACACCCGCTCGCCGGTCCAGGACGGGCCGGTCCACTGCCAGTCCGGAGGATTGAAAACGTCCACGCCGGCATAACCTGCAAAAGAGCTGGTGGAAACCCAGGCCACGCCGTTCCAGACCTTGTCGTCGTTGCTCAGGTTGTAGTCGCGGTTGGCGCCGTAATCTATAACGCGCAGGGCCACGGTGGAAGAATAGATGGCCGTACCGGCCAGGGACGGCATGGCCGTGACCCGGTAATGGGGCAGCCCGACGCCGGGCGTGGTAACCGCCGAGACGGGCAGCGGCGGTTTCAGCGTGAACTGGATGTAGGGCGAGCCGGCCCCGAAGGAGCCGGGCTTGACCGTCTCGTTGCCGGCCTGGTCCACCGCTTTGGCGAAGATATGGTAGGCGATGCCGGTCTCGTTATTGTAGATCCAGGTCGGCGTGGAAATACCGGTAGCCTGCCATGCGCCGCCGGCCACCGTAGTGGCGTCATAGAAAAGCTCGGTATTGGAGTTCCAGGCCGCTGCATCCCGGTTCCAGTATTTGCCGGTGCAGGGGACGGAGGCACAGTAGTAGGAGAGGCGGACCTTGTCCAGCGTGCCGCCGACATCCGAGGCCGACCCCGAGATCACGCTGACCTCGGCCTGGATGAGCGAACCGTTGACTGGGTAGGTTATCGTCGAGATCGGGGCTGCGAAGTCGGCCTTCACGGCGGTCGCGGTGGAGTAGGTCAGCTGGTAATTGCCGGCCTTGTCCACGGCCCAGGCGTTCACTTCGTAGGTCTCGCCGCTCTGCCAGGGCGTGGTATTCAACTGCCACCAGGTGGCCCCGGAACTGAGCAGGCCGTAGGTAACCACGTTATTTACGGTATTGGCCACGGTCCAGGAAGAGCCGTTGATGCTCCAGTATTTGTTGTAGTCGAGGCTTGAGACGTTGGTGTTCTTTATGCGCACGAAGACGTCCTGCAACACGCCGTTGGGGATGTCGTAGCTGCCGCCGCTCACCTTGCCGGTCTGGCTCACGTAACCGTTGTTGTTGGGATACAGGACGGCCGCCGTGGGCGGGGTCACGTCGTAGACGAACGAGCCCTTGACGCCGAAGCCTTCGGTGTTGCCGGAGTTGTCGTCGGCGTTTGTCTGGAAGGTAAAGCGGCGACCGTCGTTGCCGACGAACAAGCCGGCGCCGATGCTCCAGGTCCAGTTATCGAATGGCGGCAACGCGCTCAACAACTGCGGGGTGGCGGACCAGTCGCCGACGCCGTTCCAATACGGCAGGGTGGCGTGGTCGCGGGTGAGGTAGAGGCCGATGGCGCCGACTCCGGAAGAGCCGGGGTCGTAGCTGGTGCCGCGCAGCAGCGCGGGCATGTAGTTAAGGTGGCTGCCGTCCGAGGGCACGGTAACCGTGGAGACGGGGACCTGGCTATCGAAGAGGAAGGTGTTGGTGGTATAGACGGTGTCGTAGTTGCCCACGCTGTCGAGGCCCTTGGCCCGCACGCGGTAAGTGGCGCCGCTGGTCCAGCTGGAGTTCTGGATATTGTAGCTCCAGGTGGAAGAACTCTGCCACAGGGTCTCGGTGACCGGTATCCACGGGGCCGAGTTCTCGGACGCGCCGGGGGCCGACCACGCGCCGGAGAGGGCAGGATTGTAGTATTTGCTGAGCGAGAGGTTGAAGACGGTTATCCAGGTCCTGTTGACGGCCACGTTGTCCAAGGTTGTGCCGGTGATGGTCGGCAGACTGTTGTAAGGCCTGTTGTCCGGCGGCGCCGGCAGGGTGATATAACTGACCGGCTTCTCATTGTCGTAGGTGAACGTCACACCGACGTCGGCCGGCACGTTGATTGCCTGCGGCAGGCCGGTATTGGGCCCGTACTCGCGGTTGAGGGCCAGGTCGTAAGCCCATGTCACGGCCCGGTAAGAAGAATTCTGGTTGGCCGGGCTCGCCAGATAGGTCTGCAGGGCGCCGGGCAGCGCGTAGGTGAACTTGCCCGCGTTGACGCCGTAGGTGGACAGTACGGCTTCGTACCAGACCGGGTCGGTATTGCCGGAGGAGAAGGTATCACTCCCCCACCAGCCTATCTGGGCGAAAGTGCCGCTGATGCGCTTGAAGGCCACCTTCACGGTATAGGTGCCCAGGTAGGCCTGGAAAGCGTCGGCGCCGTCGCCGGCCGTGCCGCTGATCAGAGTAAAGCCGGTGGTGAGGCCCGACAACGGGTAGGTGATGGTGGAGGTCGGCTTGGCCACGTCGAACTTGATGATGATCTGGGCTATCGCGGAGTTATTGCCGGCATAGTCGGTGGCCCTGGCCTCGATGCGGTAATTCTTGTTGCC
Organism: uncultured Elusimicrobiaceae bacterium; assembly: GCA_964417965.1. Taxonomy (GTDB): domain Bacteria; phylum Elusimicrobiota; class Elusimicrobia; order Elusimicrobiales; family UBA9959; genus UBA9959. The sequence goes on along the minus strand of CAYQJX010000020.1, from coordinate 15,652 downwards.
GGTGAAGTCCAGCGCGGGATGGTTGTATCCCCAGCTGGCCACCGTGCCCTGCGCCGGCAGCCAGGCGGGGCAGCCGCCGAAACCGCCGCCGGTGAAGCATTGCCCTGCGCCTACATCTGTTATCTGCACGGCCACCGTGCTGACCTTGGCGTAGGTGGAGGCCTGGCCGTTCTGCTCGGAGGCGCCGGCCAGCGGCGTGGAGAGGCGGATACGGGAATAGGTCTGGTCATTGACCGGGAAAGACATGGTCACGTTGGGCGGCGTGATATCGTAGGTAAAGGTGTAGGTGGCGTACACCGCGGAATAATTGCCGGCGTAATCCAGGGTCCTGGCGTCCAGGGTGTACACCCTGTCGTCGGCCAGCGCCGCGCCCGGCACATTGTAATGCCAGGAGCTGGAAGTGTCGGGCGTTATCTGGTTCCAGGTTTCCACGGCCGGGACCCAGCTGGCCCCGTCCCAGTACCTGGTCCCCTCGGCGCCGGTGGTGGAGATCCTGACGTAGGCGTATTTCAGGCCGGCCAGATCCCCGTTGGCGCTGCCGAGCACCGTGAACGCCGCCTTCTGCGCCAGCACGGTGGACAACGGGGAATCTATCTGCACCGTAGGGGGCGTGCTGTCCACTATGAAGGTCCGCGTGGTGTAGGCCGTCTCCCAGTTGCCGTCGCCGGTGTTGTCGCCCAGTTTGGCGGCGTCCATGCCCCTGGCCTGCACAGAATACACCCGGTCCACCCCGGGCACCCAGGTTATGTTGCCGGTGTAGTCCCAGCCCCAGGTCGGAGCCGAGCCCGTTTTTGAGGTGTTGAGCCAGGCCGTCTCAGGGTCGGCCGCGGTGGCGAACGCGGAGCCGTTCCAGTAATAGGTGACGTTGGCCAGCAGATAGGAAAGCCGCATCTGCGGCGTCTGCAGGCCGGCGGCGGTGGCGGCCGGACCGTCCGTGGCTGTGCCGCGCAGATGGTTGGTGGGGAACTGGCCTATGTCCGCGGGCTTATACCGCCCGCTCACCCCGTCGCCGTAGTCCACCGGCCGGGAGAAATAGGAGGAAGGCGGGTTCTTGTCGATCTTTATCACCATCGACGACTCTCCCACCGTGAACTGGGCCTGCATGTTCCCCGCCGCGTCGCTGGACCGGACCAGCAGCAGGTAGCTGTAGCCGGTCTCGAAGTCCGCGTCCAGGCCGGCCGGGGCGTAGGTCCAGGAAGTGGCGTTCGGCGACAGGAAGCCGTTGCCGGCGTTTATCTCTATCCAGTACGGCGGCGGATTGATCTCGGCGAAGTTGGCGCCGTCGTACCAGATCCGCGTGCCGGCGTCCACCCATTTCTGTATGGCTATCTGCACCCGGTTGTTCTGCCAGTTGTCGGCGGCCGTGCCGGAAATGGCGGGCAGGGAACGTATGCCGGGAGGGTCGGGGTCGTAAGGGACCAGCATACGCGCGGCCGGGGAGGACCGGTCTATGGTGAAATTGACGTCCGCGGCCTGGGTGGTGTTGCCGGCCTTGTCCGTGGCGAAGAGCTGCGCTATGTAGCCCTTGTCCACCTCCCAGGCCTGGCCGGCGCTGAAATAGCCCGTAGTATACCTGGCGATGCCGGTGTTTATAACGGCAGGCAGGTCCGTGTCGGAACCGCTCAATGCCGTGAAGGTGGAGGTTTTCCAGTTCCAGTATTCCGCCACCCCCTGGCGCTTCACCCTGAAATAGGCGCTTTGCATCTCGCCCGGCGCCGTATCCGAGACGCTAGCCGACATGGTGCCGAGGGAGACTATATAGTTCCTGTCCGGCTGGGTTATGGCGGCCGCCGGGGGCGTGAAGTCTATTATGAAGTCGGGGCCGACGTCGGGAGTTACTACCTCCTCCACCGCCCCGTTCCAGGCTTTCGCCATTACGCGGTATTTCCGGTTGGTGGTCCAGTTGCCGGAGGCTATCTGCCACTGCCAGTTGGGCGCGTTATAGGTGTGCACCCCCACGTAGCCGGTGAACGCGGTAGTGGAAACCCAGGCCGCGCCGTTCCAGGCCAGGTTGTCGTTACCCGTCAGATAACCGCCGTCAGGACCGAAGTCCACCACCCGCACCTGCACAGTGGAGGCGTAAACGGCCGTGCCGGAAATGGCGGGAGCGGGCGTGGCTTTCCAATGCGGGATATTGGTGTCCGGCACGATTATACTGGAGAGCGGCAGCGGCGTTTTAAGGGTGAACTGTATCCACGGGGAATTCGCCCCGGGCGCGCCCGGTTTGGTCACCGCGTTGCCGGCCTTGTCCACGCCCTTGGCGAAGATCTGGTACTGGATGCCGGTCCCGGAAGTAGCCCAGGCCGGGGTGGAGATACCGGTGGCCTCCCAGCGGTTGCCCCCCAGCACGGAGGCCTCGTAGAAAAGTTCCCCGGCGGAATTCCAGGAATAAGCCGCCCTGTTCCAGTAGTTCCCGGTGCAGATGTCGGAGACGCATTTATAAGAGACCAGCACCTTGTCCAACTGCCCGGGAGAAACGTCGGAGGCCGAGCCGGAGATCACGGAAAGTTCCACCTGCAGATTGTCGCCGTGGGCCGGATAGGTGACCGTGGAGGAGGGCGCCGTGAAATCGGCCTTGATGTCGGTCACCGTGCTGTAGTTGAGTATGTAATGCCCGGCCTTGTCCTTGAGATTCATGTTCATCTCATAGGTCTCGCCGGAAAGCCAGGGCATAGTATTGAGCTGCCACCAGGTGGCGGCGGGGCTGAGCGTGCCATAAAGCGGCAGCTCGTTCCAGACCTCGGGCGAACCCTGCACGGTCCAGCTGGAATCCGACACCCGCCAGTAGCGGTTTGGATACGGTCCGGTCAACTGCTTCACGCGCACATAGACCTTGTCAGTGATGCCGGCGGGCGCGTCGTAGGCGGTGCCGGTTATCCTGCCGGTCTGGCTGATATAGCCGTTGTTGTAGGGGTAAGTTATGGTACCGGTCGGTTTTGTCAGGTCGTAGACGAACTCCGCGTCCCTGGCCGTATTCAGGTTGCCGGCGCCATTGCCTTCCTGGTTGCCCGCCTGGTCGTAAGCCATGGAGACGAACCGGTAGCGGTGGCCGTCCGTCCAAGTGGGCGGTTCGTAGACCGTGTTCCATTCCCAGCTCGAGCCGGCGCGGTTCTTAACCAGCCACTTGGCGCCGTCCACGTCGGTCCAGCCCACGCCGTTCCAGTAGGTGGCGCCGAGGGTGAGGTCCTGGACGTACACCCTCATCTGGCTCACCCCGGAGCCGGCGTTCGGGTCCGTAAAAGAGCCGTTTATGGCCGTGGTGGACAGCCCCGTCAGGTAGGAACCGGAGGACGGGGAGAGCACCGTGGATTCCGGATTGGTATTGTCGAACTTGAAAGTGACGGTGGAATAGACCGAATCATAATTGCCCACGTAGTCCCGGGAACGCGACTCCAGCCGGTAGGTATAGCCGGAGCTCCAGGGGAAAGCGGCCGTGTCGAAATTGAACGTGCCGCTTGACTGGTTGGGCGAATAGGCGAAGGCCGCGGTGGACCAGTAGAGATTCGGGTCGGCCGGGGAGGAGTCCCACTGGGCGGTGACGGCGTTCCAGTAGGCGTCACCCACGGCCCTGTAGATGCGCAACCGCGCCGCCTGCAGAGGGTCGGCCAGGTACAGCTTCCTGTTATCCCAGGCCGTGCCGGTTATGGCAGCCACGGCCTTCTGCGGCTGGGCCGTGGGGAAAGTTATGGCGGAACCGGGGTTGCTTTTGTCTATGTAGAAAGTGACGGCCGCGGAAGCCGCCCCCTGGTTGGCGCCGGTTGTGGTAATGTCCCTGGCGCGCGACCGAGTGATGTAGGTATAGGACGTGTGCCAGATATCGCTGAAATCGTAATACCAGTTGATGCTCTTGAGTGTGTAGGTGGAGGTGGCCGTGAACCACTGGGAGGAACCGGCGCTCCAGCCGCCGGCCGGATTCCAGTACCAGTTGTCGCCGTCGCGCTGCACGGACAGGTCCACGCTGCCGGGCGGGATGTTGCTGTAGGGGTCCGCAGCGGTGCCCTCTATCTTCGCCAGCGAGGCGTAGACGCCGGCGTCCACAGGCGCGGCGAGCCCCGAGGGCGGGCCGGTTATGTCGTAGCGGAAGGCCCTGGAATTATCCGTGCCGGTGGCGGCATAGCCCAGCACGGCGGGGAGATTCTCGGGGTTGGCCGCCTTATCGTAGGCGCGGGTCCTGACGCTGTATGCCTTCCCGTCCTCCCACAGAACAGAGCCGCTTCCCAGCAGCAGGTTTGAGTACGTCCAGGTATAGGTGGACGGCATCGTAGCCGGGGCGAAATATTCCGTGGTCTGCCAGGTGCCGGAGGTGCTCCACCAGCGCCAGTAGTAGGTAGTGGGCTGGTTTATGTCGGCTATGGAGATATCCACTTTGTCCACGCCGGAGAGATTATCCCCCGCTGTGCCGTTCAACTGGGGCACACTGTTGTAGGTCACACCGTGGGCCGGGACCGTTATTCTGGTGGCCGGATTGGTCTGGTCGAAGACCACTATAATGCCGTCGTCCTCGGCCGCCGCCGGGGTTTCTATCCTGCTGGACGAGTCGTAGGCCGCCCTGGTCCTTATGCGGTAGATCTTGTTGTTGGTCCAGGCGAAGCCCACCGTATATGTGGAATAGTAAACGGCGTAATTGGGATAAGTGAGCAGGTCGGGAAGGACGCTTATGGCGGCGTCCGCCCAGTCCTGAACCACGGTGGCGTCGGTGATGTTCTCCACCCGCACCCTGGCCCAGGTGGGAGTGGCGTTAGTCCCCCAGGAATGCTTCATGTTTATCTGCGACAAAGCGCTCAGGTAAGAACCATGCTGGGGACCGGAGACGAAGGAATAGGGCCAGCTCTGCCTTTTTATGTAGATATACCTGCCCGCGCCCACGGTCTCGGTCTTGGCGGCGGTCCTGGCGCGGGACTTTATCGTGCCGCGGAACTCCTGGACGCCGTCCCTGAAGTTGGGTGGGATATGCTGGTTGGCCCCGCCATCGTTAAAGCACCTGAAATATTCCTTGCCCGAGCAGATATTTCCCCAGAAGCCGGTGTTCCCGGCCACCCAGGAGCCGTTCTCCCAGGTCCTGTTGCCGGCCTCGTCATAAATGTTAACCGCCACCTCGGTTATGGGCACGCCGGCCCAGGACTCGCCGTGCACGTATTCCAGCCTGTCGGTATAGGTGGTGTCGTCGCCGCTCTGGTAGTCCCTGAGGTCCAGCAACTTCGACTGTGGGGCGGTAGAGTCGTACTTGAACGTGGCGGTGGCCCGCGCCAGGTCGTAATTGAGCGCCTTGTCCCGGGACCTTGAGATGATCCGGTAATACCTGCCATCGGTCAGCGTGGAAGGCGGAGCGAACGACCAGCTCCAGGTGGCGGTGCCCAAAGTGGAAGTCCAGCCCGCGTTGACCCAGTTGTTGGCGGTGCTGGTCCAGGAGGAGCCGGCCCACCAGAAATAATCACCGTCATTGAGCGCGCCCCGGTCTATTATCAGCAGCTGGTTTATGTCCAGCGTCGCGCCGGGGTAGGGGTCTTTAGAGAGGCCGTTCAAGTACTGCCACTTGCTGCTCTCGGAGGCGTCCGACGGGTTGAGAATGGAGGAGGTCGGGACTTGGATATCGTATTCAAAATAATTATCCAGCGCCGGAGTCTGCTGGTTGTTGGCCACGTCCCTGGCCCGCCCCTGCACCCGGAACCTGTGGCCGGAGCCGGAATTAGAAAGCAGGGCGAAATTAGGCGTGGGGTAGGTCCAGGCCCTGTTGAGGTCCCCGGGGCTGCCCACCAGGCTGGCCGGCAGCCACATGGGCGCGCCGCTGTTCTGCCAGCTTACGCCATTCCAGTACGTGGTAGGCCACTGCAGTTCCCCCGCCGGACCCAGGGCGCGTATCCACAGTTCTACGCCGCCGTTGGGGATGCCGCTCTTGTCGTCGGAGGAGGTACCCTGTATGGAGGCCAGGGCGTTGGAGGAGTTGTTATACGCCTTGTTGTTCTCCGGCGTCGAGACCTTGCTGTCGGGGGCCAGTATGTCTATTGTGAACGTGGCGGTGGTGATGGCGGACTGCCACCGGCCCACGTCGTCGCGCGCCCTGGCGCTCAGTTCGTAGGTAGCCGACACCCAGTTGACGCCCTGGTAGTAATAATTGGTGGCAGCGCCGGAAAGGCCCTGTAAATTCTCCGAGCTGAACCACACCTCGTAACCCGGGTTGTCCTGCCAGAAAGAGCCGTTCCAGTACTTATTCGGAACGCCGGAGATGTCCTTCAGGCACAGCTCCACCCTGTCGAGGCTCTGGTTGTCGGAGGCCGTGCCGTAGATGTTCCAGGAGCCGGCGCCATAGGTGCCGGCGTTGGCCGGCGAGGTGGCCACCGCCGTGGGGGCCTGCAGGTCCATGGTGAAGCGTATCCTGGGAGTGTCCGGGTTATTAAGCGATTTATTCTCCTGGTTTAAGGCCTTATCCTGCGCCCTGGTGCGCAGCTCGTAGGAATAGTTGTTTATCCAGCCGGTGGACGGGGTGATGGTCCAGTTGTGCTCCCAGCGGTTTTGCGCGCCGTTGAACGTGCCCGCGTCCGGAGTTACGCTCAGCGGGGTCATGACACCCCAGCCGGAGCCGGTGAAATACTGGCCGGTCTCCGTGTTGTAAATGGACATTTCCACCTTGTCGAGGGACGTGCCCACCGGATCGTAATGCGAGGTATCCCAGGCGGTGCCCGCTATCGCCGTCAGACCCGCCAGCACCGCTCCGTCGGTCAGGCCTGTGATGGTGGAGGTGGGCTTCTGCAGGTCGTACCAGAAACGCTGCGTGGCGCTGTAGCCAACGTTGACCGCCGGGATGGAGGAATCGGTGCCTTTGACGTAGAGTTCGTATTTCCTGCCGCTGACCCAGGCGCCGGAGGAGATCTTGATCCGCCAGAAACCGGAGGCGTAGATCTCGGCCGTGTTCCAGAACGCCGTGTTCTGCCAGGCTTTGGTCCCCTCGTTCCAGTAGGTGGTACCCTGCGTCAGGTCCTGCAGCCGCACCTCCACCAGGGCCGCATCCGTTTCTATGGTGCCCTGCACCGTGGTCTGGGGGCCCAGCGGCCCCGTAATGTAACCCAGCGCGGCCGGGTCGGTAATTACGGGAGTGGGGGCGGAGGTGTCGTAAGTGAAAGAAACGGTCGTGAAATTGGTTTCGTAGTGCGGCGCCGGGATGGTAACGCGGTCGCGGGCCTTTGAGTTTATGTCGTAACTCACCCCGTTGGTCCAGGGCGTACCGGGAACCACGTACGCCCAGGTTGTGGTATTGCCGCCCAGGACGTCCCCGTTCAGGACCGTAAACCAGGCGTTGGTGGCGAAAGCTATATCGAAAAGGCTGTTGGAGGTGTTCCAATATTTACTGTCGGAGTTCCTCTTTATCCTTATTTCAGTAAGATTGACGCCGGCGGTCTGGTCCCAGGCCGTGCCCTCTATCCTGGTCAGGGAGCTTCTCCTGGCCCCGTTCACCGGCGTAGTCGTAACGCTCACGGGATCGGCCCTGTCGCAGGTGGCCGTGTTCGTGGAAAAAACCTGCTCAAGGTTCTCGGAGGGATACTGGACGAAATCCCTGGCCTTGGTGTAAAGGGCGTAGCTCCTGTTGTTCTGGAAGACCGAGTTCATGATGGTGATGTTTGAACTCCAGTCGTATTTCAGGCCCACCGGGTCGTAGACCAGGCTGTCCGAGGTCAGCCATGTTTCGCCGGCCTGGTTGAAAGCGGCCCCGCCCCACCAGAGGTTCGCCGTCATGTCCTTGGCGGCGTACTGCACCAATTGAATTGCTCCGTGGTACAGATTATCCTTGGCCGTGCCCGATATTGACGTCATCTGGTCGAAAAAAACGCCGCCGGCCGGGGTAAGGGTTCTGGAATCAGGCTGTTCCGGTCCCGGAGTGTTGCCCTGGTAGTTGTCGCAGACGAAGGTTGCTGTTGACCAGACGGCGGCTTCGTTGTTTACGGAGTCGTATGACCTGGCGACGACCCTGTACTGCCTGTCATGCTCCATCCAGGCCGAAGTCGGATACGGCCAGCCCATGGCCGCCGTTTCCGTCGGCGTGGACACATAAACCTCCGCCGTCCCGACCTGCCAGGGCGGGCTTCCGGGCCAGTACCCGCCGAAGCCAGGGGTTAGCCGCTGGATCTTAACCGCCACCGAACTTGACTTTTTTATATAGTAATTGTCGGCGGCGGTGCCGGAAAGCTGGGAGAGCGCCGCGCTCGTGTAAATCCCGTTGTCGATCGGCGCGAGTACGCTTTGCTGCGGTTTTGTCTGATCGACCGTTATGCTGAATCCTATGTCCGCATGCACGCCCGCCGACCAGTTGGCGCCGCTGCTGTTGGAATTCACGGCTATTGTGTTTATGCCGTCGTACGTCACGTTTCCGTAAGGGTCGGCGAGGTCGCCCTCGGTTACGGCGTTTTTGTTCATATGCAGGCTCGACATCAGCGCCGGATTGTAATAATTTGTGCCGTCCGACGGGTCGAAAAAATACAGCCTGTATCTCTTGGTGTCCTGCAAAGTTACGCCGTAAAACTGGTTGTAGATCCAGGTATTGACCGTCCCCACGCCGCCGGGGGCAACGAACGTAGCCGTATCCTTCACCACGCCGAGTATCGGGCCCGCCTGGCCGTTCACTTCCACCAGGCGGAAATCCAGGTTGAATGTGGGCGCGGTCGCCGATCTGTTGGTATTAAGGCCTACCTTTACGATGCCCCGGTTGCCGCCCGAGACCACGAATTCCGTACCCAGGAACCTTCCCGCGTAAACCTGGCCCGCGTCATAGAGATCCGCGCCGGCGTTATCCGGCAATATCGTATTATTGGCGTTCAGCAGGCTCCCGCCTGACAGCGAACTTCTGCAGTAGGGCTGGCCGGAAAGCCCCCCGTCCGAATACTTGATGATCATTATCGGGTCCCTGCTCTCGCCCCCCCAGGCCACGCCGCTGTAATAGCGCACGTCGTATTGCAGGTCTTCCGTGTAGTTATAAGGTATTCTTTTCAGGTTGGGATAGGTTCCCGCTATTTCGTCGTTGTCATGCAGGCCGGAAATTACCTTGAAAACGACGTGGTAAACCTCGCCGGCGGTGACCGGAGCGTCCAGCGTGACCCAGTCCCAGGCGGTTCTGTCAACGTCAAGCGTGGAATATGAGGTGGAACTGAGCCAGACGCCGTCGGGATTGCCGCCGCTGTCGGCCTGGATGCCGACTTCCATGTTCGTGACACCGGAGGCGGTGTTCTCATAACTTATCATGAACCTCGCTTCCACGATGGTGGCGGTCCTGGTCGCCGTAAACCTGTGAGTCATCTGCTTGCCGGTTACGTCAAGTTCGTTCACGCCGCCCTGCGCGCGCTCAAAAATATAAAAGTTGCCGAAGTCATAATCGGCCCAGGCGGGCGCCGCGCCCGCCAGCCCCAGCAACACCCCAAAAGGCAGCAGGTACTTTTTGAGCAGGGAGGGGACGTTGCTTAAACGCTTAAATACAGGGCAAAAACCGACCAAGGCGGACTTAAGTCCGCCCGCTTTTCCTCCGATCTGGCCGTTTCTAAATTCCATAGCCGCGCTTTACTTCTTCTTCCCTTTTTTCTTTTCTCCCGTGTAAAAATCCAGCCTTTCATTCATCTTTGCGTCTTTGCTTTTTGTTTTCAGCTTTTTAAGCTCCTCCTCGCCGCCATCCACGCGCCCCAGGGCGTCTATTATCCCGAGCTTCACGCTGGTGTCGGCTTCCACGGAGAAATTATCGTTTAAGGCCTGCCTGTCGTTCAGCCGGGAAAGGGCCATCACCGCGGAGATCCGCAGGTCCTTGTCCGGGTCGTTCCTGGCCAGGTCCCTCAGCCTGGCCAGGGCTTCGGGGGCGCTGAAAAAGCCCAGCGAATTCACCGCCTGTATCCTCACGCCCTTGTGTTTCTCAGCCGAAAGCGCCTCCAGCAGGCCTTTAAGCGCCACCGGGCCGCCTATCTTCCTCAGCGCCAGTATGGCGTTTATGCGCGCGCCCGGCTCCGCGTCGCTTAAGGCGGCCCGGCTTAAAGCCGCCGCAGCCGCGCCGTCCCGCGCCGCGCCGAGTTCCTGATAGAGTTTTTCCCTCTTCGCAGGCTCTTTGGCCGCGTCTATCCTTTCGCCTAAGGCGTTGCCGCCGCCCTGGGCGAAGGCGCCCCCCGCCGCGGAGAAAGAAAACCCCAAAGCGGCCGCGGCCAGCAGAAAAGCAGAAACTGCGCGCGGCGCGCGCGCGTATATACGGTATATGTCAACACGCATTAAAAATCGTTTCGTCATGTTCGAATAAAAAACAACCGCGCCTTGCTGCGGACCAACTTTTCCGCGGCAAAGCGTAGATATTAAACAATTATAATATAAAAATACTGTTTCGCAAATATTAAATCCGTAAGGCTGCCCGGCTCCCTTTGTAAGACGGCAATACGCGGCGGCCGCCCTGCCGCGCAAAGACCGCCTTGAATATTCACACACCAAGCCAGCGCTGAACATTTTTCCTCTCCCTGGGCAAAAAAATGGCCGTTTCAGCTCTCTTCGCCTTAACCCGGTCTGGGCTAATACCCCGAAGACAGCCAAAACGGCCAATAAATAGGTCGTGACTATTTCATCTTCGGCAGCCTGACTCCCGCGTATTTAGCGGGTCACAGCTTTGCGCCGCCGGTTTTAGCCGGCTTTGCTATTGTCGGATACTGCTTTAAAGAAACGTCCCGCCCTTTTGGGACACACACCGCGTCTGTCTGCGACCGCCACTGCACCGCTTCAACGACCGCACCGCAACTGCACCGTACCAAGCCAAAAGGGCGGGACACCGCAACCGCACCGCACTACGACTGCGCCGCACTGCCACCGCTCCGCACCCACACAACAACCGCACCGCAACTATACCGCGCTGCAATCATATTATAGCAGAAATAGCGTCGTTGTCAAGGGGTTAAATATTGACGCGTCAACCCCCCGGCCGCCTTCAGCGGAGCGCCGCGGCCAGCACGGGGTCGGCCCCGGCCAGGGCGGGCGGAAAGTCGGTGGAATAAGCGTATTCCCCGTCGATGGGGTCCTTGACCGGCAGGTCCGGGGCCAGCCCCTTGCCCTCCAGGTCCAGGCCGGACGGGGTGACCAGGCGCGCCACCGTCAGGCGCAGGGCGCCGCCGCGGGACAGGCGAAAAGTCTTGGTGACCGACACGTCCCCGGGGGTCTTGCCGCCGGCGGTAACTGCCCGGCCGGCCTCCTTCAGGGAAGCGGCAAAGACCTCGGCCCGCGAGACGGTGCCAGAGTCGGTGAGCAGGGTGAGCTTCAGGCCGGCGAAAGGCCCGGCCGACGGGGCGGAGAAATCCTTGGAATAGCCCTGGTGCCTGGAGACGGCCCGGAACACCGGGCCGGGACGGGCCGCGAACAGGCCCAATGTCTCCTCCAGCGCCTCCAGCGAGCCTCCGTAGTTATGCCGCAGGTCTATGACCGCGCTCCTGGCGCCGGCCTTTACCAGCGCCCCCAGTTCCTTCCTGACCAGGGCCGGCGTGCTGTTGGAGAAAGAGATGAGCCGCAGGTAGGCCGTGCGGGTGCCGGGGACCAGGAAACCCCAGACCAGCGGCACGGCCCCGAAATTACGGATCAGCGTGCCGGCGAGGGCCCGGCCTTCCCGGGTCTCCGCTTCATAGGAGAATTCGCCGCCTTTTTCCCCGGAAAGAGCCTCGATAACGGCGGCGGGCGGGGCGTCGGCCGCGGCATGCCCGTCTATCCTGACCACCAGGTCGCCGTCCTTAAGGCCCGCTCCCTCGGCGGGCGAACCGCGGAAAACCTTTACCGCCAGGAAACCCTCGCCGGTGCGCCAGAGCACCAGCCCGGCGCCCGACCTGGTCCGCACCGGGTAATCGCGCATCACCCGGCGGCCGGGGGCTATCACCGCGGCGCGGGCGTCCAGCAGGGCCACCTCGTCGCTCCCGGCGAGGAAAGCCTGCGCCACCACGGCCGGGTCGGCCTCGGCGTAGCTGTGCCGCAGGAATATCTTGGAAAGTTCTTCAGGGTCCGCTTCGTTGCGGGAACAGCCCGCGGCCAGGATCAGTGCTGCAAATAAAATTCGGTACATCCTTCCTCCGTTGTTGTTTGCGGCTACATGCCGCCGCCGGTAAAATCTCCCAGGGTCATGTCCGCCGAGCAGGCGTCGGACGCCCCCGCCATCAGGCACATACCGGCGCTGGGGTCCTCGCAGCCGAGTATGCCCCCGTCAGGGCCGAAGATGCAGGACAGGCCGTCGCCGCAGGGCACCGTAGTGTTGCCGTATTCGTCGGTCTGGTAGAGGCTCATCAGCCCGGCGGGAGACTCGCCCCCGGCGTTCAGGTTGGTGACGCCCTCCGGGGCCGTGTACTCCTCACCGTCGTCAGACCCCGATTTGGCCACCCCGGAGAACAGCCCGTTGAGCACGCCGTCGGTCACTTCCTTACCCATGTTCTTCTTCTGGAATTCCTTGTCCTCTTTCAGGGCCGCCTTGGTGCCGTCCAGATCCCCTTCGGGCTTGGTCACCTTGGCCGCCGTAAGGGTCTTGGCTTCGGCCGCGCTGATATCCTGCTCGCGCAGGAACTTGGGAATGGAATTAGGGTTCACGACGTCCAGTTCCTTCTTCATCTTGGCGTCGTACTCTATGGCCGTGTTCGGCTCCTCGTTGGCGTCGAAAGCCCTGGCCACCCAGCTCTTGGCCGAGTCCTGGGAAGCGATGCGCGCGCCGTAGAAGGTGGCGCGGAAAGCGCCTTTCAGGGCGTCCATAACCCCCCCGCCGGCGGCCTTTTTGGGAGAGGCGGCCTTGGTCTCCCTCTGGACGGAGGGTTTGCCTATCTCGGCGCCGCCAAACTGCATGGGCGCCGTCTGGGCCGAAGTCTTGTTGGCGGCCGGAGCCGAAGGCTTAAAACCGGCCCTGGCCTGCAGCCTGGCGCCCATGGCGCCGTCGTTATCCTGCGCGGCGGAAGAACCGCTCCCAGCGCCACCCTGCTCCGCCCTCCCTTCCTCTTCCGGAGAGCCGCCGGCCTGCGAGCCGCCTAGGCCGCCCGAGGCGGCGCGGGAGGCGACCATCTCTTTCACCCAGCCGGGCTTCAACCCCGGGTTCAGGGCCGAGCCGCCGCCCTTCTGCGGCGCCGCGGCCGTCTGCTCCGCGCTGAAAACCGTTTCGGCCCCGCCAGGGCGACCCTCGGCGCTGTAGAGGCTGTCGTCGGTAAGCTCGCCCTGGTTGGCGTCGGAGGCCAGCCCACGCGCTGCGCCTTTCATGGAATTGAGGGCGTAGAAACCGCCGCCGGCAAGGAAAAACAGCAGCAGCAGCAGGGTAAGTCCCCACCGGGCGGGCTTGCCTTTCTTCTGCAGGGATTCGTCGTTCTTTTCTTCAGGAGCCATATATCCTCCCGCCGGTTTTAAAACAAAAAAACATAAGGTCCGGGGACTGACCCTTACGGGGTCATCTCCTAGGCCTTTATTCGCCTAAATGTTATAGCAGAGGAAATCCATTTTTTCAAGACCTACGTACGTGGACTACGCATTCAATGTGGCCCCGGACACTTTCTTGTGCCGTATCAGGCGCTATGCGTATCAGACGGCCAAGGCCTACGTCAGGCCTAATTTAGGCGTCACCCGCGCGCTTCAGGGGGCGGGGCGGCTTGCCGTATTCGGAGAAGACCAGCGCTATCTCGTCGTAGTCCAGCTCCTCGCGGGCCAGCAGTTCCTTTACAAAGCGCTCCACCACGGGCCAGTTCTCTTTCAACAGGGCGTCCACCGCGGCGTACTGCTCTTTTATGATCTCCTGGGTCTCGCGGTTGAGCGCGTCGCTCATGTCCCCGGAGCGCTCGTGCTGCGGGATCACGGTGAAATCCCCTATGAAGCCGCTTTTGCCCATGCCGAGGCGCCATACCATGTCGTGCGCCAGGGTGGTGGCCTTGGCGAAATCGGACCGGACGCCCTCCGTGGTGACGCCGTACTTTATCTTCTCGGCCGCGTAGCCGCCCAGGGCCGTGCGGATATGGGCCAGCAGGGTGTCCTTGTCCGCGGCGTAGATCTCCTCGGTCGGGGTGGAGTGCACCACGCCCAGGGACCCGCCCCGGTTGAGGATGGAGACTTTAAAAACATCGCTGGTGGGGTGGGTAAGGTACAGCGCCAGCAGGTGGCCCGCCTCGTGGAAGGCGGTCATCTCTTTCTCGCGCGGGTTCAGGCTCAGACGGTGCGCCACGCCCAGCTCCACCCGCTCTATCGCCTCGCTGAAATCCTTGTAGGTCACCCGGTCGCGGGTATTGCGGGCCGCTATCAGCGCGGCCTCTTTTACTATATTCTCTATCTCGGCGGGGGTCTTGTGCACGGCCTTGCGGGCCAGGCGTGCGACCTCCAGCTCGGGCTCGTATTTCACCTTGCCCAGGTAATAGGCGAACAGGGCCTCCCGCTCGTCCAGGTTGGGCCTGCCCACGAAGATCTTGCGGTCGAAGCGCCCGGGCCGCAGCAGCGCGTCGTCGAGGATGTCCTCCAGGGCGTTGGTGGCGGCGAAAACCACCACATTGGCTCCGGACTCCAGGCCGTCCATCTCCACCAGCAGCTGGTTCTGGGTGCTGTTGGTCTCGGAGCCGCCGCCAAAGGCGTCGTAGAGCACCCGCTTGCGGCCTATGACCTCTATCTCGTCTATGAAAATTATGCAGGAGCCGTGCGCCTGCGCGTAATCCTTGGCCTGCTTGAACAGCTTGCGCACGCGGCTGGCCCCCACGCCCACGAACACCTCCACGAACTCGGAGCCGGAGATGGAGATGAACGGCACGCCCGCCTCGGTGGCCACGGCCTTGGCCAGCATGGTCTTGCCGCAGCCGGGGGGGCCCACCAGCAGCACGCCCTTGAGGATCTTGCCGCCTATGGCCTTCACGCGGGCGCGATCCTTTATGAGCTGCACCACCTCCCAGGCCTCGCGCTTGGCCTCGCCCAGGCCCACCACATCCGAAAACCTGATATTGACCATCCCGGCGTCCACCCGGGTCTTCTTGAGGGCGCTGAAGCCGCCCGACTGCATCAGGTACAGGAAGCCGACGAAGATGATGGTGTTGAGCACCATCCACGGCATGGAAGCCACATTCATGCTGATGATGTAGCGGCGGGTGTTCTCCTCGATGCCGGCCAGGTACCAGATGGGGAACAGCACCGCCACCACGGCCAGCAGGCCTATGGAGAGGCCCAGCCAGTGATTCTGCAGGAAGAGTCGTATTTTGAACCAGAACATAGTTTACTTGAGGCCCGGCAGCACGAAATTTATGGGGCGGTCGCGGTTGGGCACGTATTTTATGACTTCCAGCTGCTTGCCGCCCTTGCAAAGGTAGTCGTGGCCGTCCAGGCAGGCCTGGCCGTAAGGATAGGTGCAGGCGGCCTGCTTGGAGTACTTGCACAGCATCTTGACCCCGGCGGGGCTGGTGATGACGGTAATGGTGATCACGTTCCAGACCTGGGTGCGCACCACGTCCAGTTTGAGGTCCTTGAGGTTGAGGAACTTGGTCACGGCCGGGGTGTCGAAGCCGATATAGCCGCGCACGGCCTTCTCTATGTCTTTTTTCAGCGTGCCGTCGTCCCAGCCGGCGTGGTCGGCGTTGAGGTGGGACTCCAGCTGCCAGCGCCGGGCGGCGTAGTAGGAGGCGATCTCCATCTTCTGCACCAGCACCAGCAGCGCGAAGATCTTGGCCGTGATGAA
>CAYQJX010000019.1:0-53432 GCA_964417965.1 uncultured Elusimicrobiaceae bacterium | reverse complement strand
ACCGCTGCAAGAAGATCGTCGGCGGGCTGCTGAACTTCGCCCGCAAGAACAAGCCTTTCTTCCGCCAGACCGACCTGGTCAGGCTGGTGGATAATTATTCCAAGACGGCCTCCCTGGCGCCCGGGATAAAGCTCGTCATCGACCCGTCCCCGGAGGACCTGCAGGCCGAGATGGACCCGGACCAGATGATCCAGGTGCTGACCAACCTCATCACCAACGCCGTGGAAGCGATGGGCGGCCTCGGCACCCTGACGGTGCGCACCTTCGCCGAGCGGGAGAAGGTGGCCTTCAGCGTGGCCGATACCGGCTGCGGCATAAAGCCGGAGAATTTCAAGAAGGTCTTCGAGCCCTTCTTCACCACCAAACAGATAGGCAAGGGAACGGGCCTCGGCCTGGCCGTCTCCTACGGCATCATCAAGGTGCACCGGGGGAACATCACCGTGGTAAGCAATTCCGACCCCGCGGCCGGGCCCACCGGCACCACCTTCACGGTCACGCTGCCGCGCGTGGCCAGGGAAGCCGGCGCCATCAAGATGAAGGCCGAACCGTCCAGGAAGTGATTTAAACAGCCTCAGGAGAATACTATGACCGACAAAACAAAAATAAAGATCCTCGTCGTGGAAGACGACCCCGACATGAGGGAGCAGATGAAGGTCTACCTCGAATCCGAGAATTTCGAGGTGGTCTCCGCCTCCACGCAGAAGGAGGCCGAACCGCTGATAAGGCCCGGCGCCTTCCGCGCGGCCGTGCTGGACCTGATGATGGAGAACCCGGATTCCGGCTTCGTGCTGAGCCACAAGATCAAGAAGATGGACCCCAAGATCCCCGTCGTCATCGTCACCTCCGTGACCAAGGAGACCGGCTTCTACTTCGACAAGGCCCACGACCCCAAGGCCTGGATAAAGGCCGACGCCATCATCCACAAGGAGCTGCGCTTCGAGCAGCTCAAGGCCGAACTCAAGCGCCTGCTGGGCGCGGGGGAAGGTCATGAGTGACCAGCTCCCGGTCCACCAGCTCGACGTCCTGATCGTCGACGACGAAGCCGGCATGCGCGAAGGCGCCGCGCGCTCGCTCGAGGGCTTCTCCGTCCCGCTGCCGGACTTCAACGAGAACGTGACCTTCGCGGTACGCAGGGCCGCCACGGGCGAGGAGGCCCTGGCCGAGCTCAAGGCCAAAAGCCCCGACATCGTGCTGCTGGACTACAAGCTGCCCGACATGACCGGCATAGACGTGCTGACCGCCGCGCCCGGCGCCGGGGACTTCCTGACGATCATGATCACCGCCTTCGCCTCGCTGGAGGTGGCCGTCAACGCCACCAAGCGGGGGGCCTTCGACTTCCTCGCCAAGCCGTTCACCCCCGAGGAGCTGCGCGCCACCATTTCCAAGGCCGCCCGCAGCATCTACCTGCACCGCAAAGCCCGCAAGCTGGAGGAAGAGAAACGCCAGGTGCGCTTCGAATTCATCTCCGTGCTGGCGCACGAGCTGAAAAGCCCGCTGGCCGCCGTGGAGGGCTACATGCACCTGATGAAGGAGCGCATGAAGGGCCCCGAACTCGAGGCCTACGATTCCATGATCGAGCGCAGCGTCGTACGCATAGGCGGCATGCGCAAGCTGGTGATGGACCTCCTGGACCTCACCCGCCTGGAATCCGGCAAGAAGAAGCGCTCCATAGAGCCCGTGGACCTGGTCAAGGCCGCCGGCCTGATAGTCGAGAACGTCACCGCGCTGGCCGAGAGCAAAAAGGTAACCCTGGAGCTGAAAGCGCCCGCGGAACTCAGCCTGAACGCCGATCCCGGCGAGATAGACATGATAATCACCAACCTGCTCACCAACGCCGTAAAATATAACAAGGAAGGCGGCAGGGCCGTGCTGGAACTCTCCAGGAACGAAACCGGCGCGGCAGCCATACGCTGCTCGGACACCGGCATAGGCATGACCGAGGAAGAGCTCAACCGGCTGTTCGGGGAATTCGTGCGCATGAAGAACGAGCACACCCGCAACATCGACGGCAGCGGCCTCGGCCTGTCCATTCTCAAGAAAGTCGTCAAGCTATACGGCGGCGACATAAAA
Source organism: uncultured Elusimicrobiaceae bacterium (assembly GCA_964417965.1). Classification (GTDB taxonomy): domain Bacteria; phylum Elusimicrobiota; class Elusimicrobia; order Elusimicrobiales; family UBA9959; genus UBA9959. The sequence continues at coordinate 51,362 of CAYQJX010000019.1, read as the reverse complement.
GTACAGTCCAAATACGGCGAAGGCACCACCTTTGAGCTCACCCTCAAAGACGCCCCCGTGCCCGCGGCAGCAGAAGCAGCGCGCTAACAGGGGGTGGGAGGGGCCAGCGGGGTGTTCCCCTAAGGCCCCAGTTGGGGAGGGGGACCCGTCCAGCAGGACGGGGGAACCGCGCAACGGTTCCCGGGTCTGGGGCACAGGGGAATACCCCACTGGCCCCGAACCCCTAACCAAGGAGGTCGTATGCAGACCGTATCGGTAAACGCAGACACCTACGAAGATTTTCTTAAGGACGGCCGGGACTTCATAGACGACAAAGCCCTTAAAGCCGCCCTCGCCGCCCCGGCCCCTACGGCCGGCCGCGTGCGGGAGATCATCGCCCGCTCGCTCGCCGTCTCCGAGGCCCTCCCGATAGAGGACACCGCCGCCCTGCTGGCCGTAACCGACCCCGCCCTGCTGGAAGAGCTCTTCGAAGCCGCGCGCGACGTAAAACACAAGGTGTACGACAACCGCGTCGTCACCTTCGCCCCGCTCTACGCCTCCAACTTCTGCGTCAACAACTGCCTCTACTGCGGCTTCCGCACCGGCAACGAGGGCGCCGTCCGCCGCAAGCTCACCATGCCCGAGATAAAGGCCGAGACAGAGGCCCTCGCCGGCAGAATAGGCCACAAGCGCCTCATCTTCGTCACCGGCGAGCACCCCGCCACCGGCGCGCGCTACATCGCCGAGGCGATGAAGACCATCTACGACGTAAAAGTGCCCACCCGCCGCGGCTTCGGCCAGATCCGCCGCGTCAACGTGAACGCCGCCCCGATGAGCGTGGACGACCTGAAGATCCTCAAGGCCGGCGGCATCGGCACCTACCAGGTCTTCCAGGAAACCTACGACAGGGAACTTTACGCCAGGCTGCACCCGGGCGGCACGCCCAAAGCCGATTACCGCTGGCGCCTCTACGTCATGCACCGCGCCTTCCAGGCCGGCATAGACGACGTCGCGCTCGGCGCGCTGTTCGGCCTGAACCCCGATTGGAAGTTCGAAGTTCTGGGCCTCGTGGCCCACGCCCGCGAGCTGGAGGCCCGCTTCGGCATCGGCCCCCACACCATCTCCTTCCCGCGCCTCGAGAACGCCGACGGCACCAGCCTGCCCGCCGACAGCCTCAAGAACGTCTCCGACGCTGACTTTAAGAAGCTTGTCGCCGTGCTGCGCCTGTCGGTCCCCTACGCCGGCATGATCGTCACCGCCCGCGAGCGCCCCGAGACCATCCGCGAGGTCATAGGCATGTGCACCCAGCGCGACGCCAGCACCCGCATCGGCATCGGCGCCTATTCCGAGCGCTACGGCTCGCAGGAGGCCGAGCGCCAGCAGTTCATGCTCGGCGACACCCGCTCCCTCGACGAGGTCATCGGCGAGCTCGCCGGCCTCGGCCACATCACCTCCTTCTGCACCTCGGGCTACCGCTGCGGCCGCACCGGCGACCACATCATGAAACTGCTCAAGAGCGGCCACGAGAGCCGCTTCTGCAAGCTCAACGCCGTCCTCACCTTCCGCGAGTGGCTCGACGACTTCGCCTCCGACGCCACCAAAGCCAAAGGCGAAGCCCTGATCCGCCGCGAGATCAACGAGATCCGCGAGCGCGGCGCCCACTTCCCTCCGGAAACGCTCAAACTGCTGGAAGCCTACTACGCCCGCATCGAAGGCGGCGAGCGCGACCTCTGTTTCTAGGTCTGTAACGGAGCACTCAGGGGCGGGCCGGGGTATTACCCCGAGCACCCGTTGGGGAAGGGGGCCCCGCCCATAATTTCCCAAGGGCGGGGGGAACCGCGCAACGGTTCCCTGCAGTCCGGGTGAGCGGGGTAATACCCCGGCCCACCCCGCAACACGACGGCACTATGACAAAAGAAGAACTCATTAAGGCGCTTTCGGCGGATACCGATCCGGCCGGCCTCTTCGCGCTGGCCGACCAGGTGCGCCGCGAACAGGTCGGCGACGGCGTGCACCTGCGCGGCCTCATAGAGTTCTCCAACCACTGCCGCCGCCGCTGCCTCTACTGCGGCATCCGCGCCGGCAACCCCAAAGTCCGCCGCTACCGCCTTTCCCCGGCGGAGATCCTGGACTGCGCCCGCACCGCCGTCCGCCTCGACTACAAGACCGTCGTCATGCAGTCCGGGGAGGATCCTCACTACGGCCCCGCGGAGCTCGCGGCCATAGTAGAAAAAGTAAAGACCCAAACCGGCCTCGCCATCACCCTTTCCGTAGGCGAACACACAAAAGAAGCGTACCGGACCCTGCGCGCCGCCGGAGCCGACCGCTTTCTGCTCCGCTTCGAAACCTCCGACCGCCGCCTGTTCGGCATGCTCAAGCCCGACTCCGACTACGACAACCGCTTCAGGTGCCTCGCCTGGCTTAAAGATGCCGGCTTCCAGGTCGGTTCCGGGGTCATGGCCGGCCTGCCCGGCCAGACCCTCGAGAGCATGGCCGACGACATCCTCCTGTTCAAGACGCTCGAACTCGACATGGTCGGCATAGGCCCCTTCATCGCCAACCCCGACACCCCCATGGCCGGCGCCCATAACGGCACCCTCGACCTCGCCCTGCGCATGACCGCCCTCACCCGCCTAGTCACCAGGAACACCCATATCCCCGCCACCACCGCCATGGGCACCCTCGACCCCCAGGGCCGCCAGAAAGCCCTCCGCTGCGGCGCCAACGTGCTCATGCCCAACATCAGCCCCACCGAGCACCGCGTCGACTACAGCCTCTACCCCGGCAAAATCTGCACCAGCGAAGCCCCCGACCAGTGCTCCGCCTGCGTCGACGCCATGCTAAAATCTCTTGGCCGGACCCGTGCCGAAGGCTTCGGCCATAGCTTGAAGGTTTAGCGGGGCGCAGGAGGGGCCGCCGGGGTGTTCCCCTAAGGCCCCAGTTGGGGAGGGGGGCCCCGCCCATAAGTTCCCAAGGGCGGGGGGAACCGCGCAACGGTTCCCGGGTCTGGGGCACAGGGGAATACCCCGGCGGCCCCGACGAGAGTCAGAAACGACTATGAACACAACACCTAAATCCATGCGTCTCCAGATCGCCATCTTCGGGCGCACCAACGTCGGCAAGTCCAGCGTCCTCAACATGCTGGCCGGCCAGGACGTAGCCATCACCTCGCCCGTCCCCGGCACCACCACCGACGTCGTAGAGAAATCCATGGAACTCCTGCCCGTCGGCCCCGTAGTCTTCCTCGACACCGCCGGCCTCGACGACCGCAGCGAACTCGGCGCCCTGCGCACCGAGCGCGCCCGCCGCGTCTTCGACCGCGCCGACGTGGCCCTGCTGGTAGTAGAGCCCGCCGGCTGGGGCGCCTGCGAAGACGAGATCGCGGCCGCGGCCGCGGAAAAGAAGATCCCCCTGATAGTCCTTGTGAACAAAACGGATATCGCGACCCCTTCCCCCGAACTGACACAGGCCCTGAAAGAAAACGAACTGGAGCCCATCCTCTGCTCCGCGACAACGAAAAGCCTGCGCGAACCGGCCGTCGCCGCCGTAAAAGACCGGCTGCTTAAGATCGCCCGCGGCCTCGGGGGGCCGAAAACCATCCTGGGCGACCTGGTCCGCCCCGGCCAGACCGTAGTCTTCATTATCCCCATCGACAAGGAAGCCCCCAAAGGCCGCATCATACTGCCGCAGGTGCAGGCCATGCGCGACCTGCTCGACCACGGCGTATTTTTTCTCACCTGCCGGGAACACGAATATCCCCAGGCCCTCGCCGCCCTCAAAGAACCGCCCGCCCTGGTAGTCTGCGACTCGCAGGTAGTGGACCTCATGGTGCGGCATACCCCGCCCGGCGTGCCGTGCACCACGTTCTCCATACTGTTCGCCCGGTTCAAAGGCGACCTGGCCGCCTACGCCGCCGGCGCCGCCGCCATACGCAATCTGCGCCCCGGCGACAGGATAGCGGTGCTGGAAGGCTGCAGCCACCACGCCATAGAGGACGACATCGGCCGCGTGAAACTGCCCCGCTGGCTTAATGAGACTGCCGGGGGAGATCTGAAGATAGACACTTTCGCCGGCCACGACATCCCCGGTGACCTGGCCGGCTATAAGCTGGCCATACAGTGCGGCGGCTGCATGCTGGGCCGCGCCGAAATACTCAACCGCATGGGCAAGGCTTCCTCCGCCGGCGTGCCGATCACCAACTACGGCACCGCCATCTCCGAGTGCAAAGGCGTACTGGAGCGGGTGCTTTCCCCGTTCCCGCAGGCCCTCGCCGCCTACCGCGCCGCCCTTCCCGTCGGCAAATAAAAAAGCCCGGCCGTGGGGCCGGGCTTAAAAATCCAGGACAGGCTACAATTCAACCACCCTGACCGGCAGGCCGGCGGCGGCGGCTTTGGGCGGCACGGCCGCGTCCTTGGTAAGTATTATTATCTGCCAGCCCGTAGTTTTCTGAAAAGCGGCCAGCAGGCCCAGCGCCGCTGTCTCGCGGGCGGGGTCCAGGGTATAGAAAGGCTCGTCGAGAACCAGAAGGGCGGGGGAGAGCGTGCCGTCGGGGCCGGTCCTGGCTTTCCTGGCCATCATCAGCCGCGCCGCCAGCATGAACAGGTCCCGGGTGCCGGACGAAAGAAATTTCACCGGCCGCAGGCGGCCGCCGGCGTCCTTAAGGGAAGCCTCCGCCGCGTCAAAACTGCCGAAATGCGCCTCAGGCCCGGACAGCGCCCCATCCAGGGCCGCGGCCACCTCTTTGGCCAGAGCGTCGAAAGCCACGGTGGATTTCTCCGCCAGCTTATTGAACGCCTCGGCGGCCAGCATATACCCCTGCGCCTGCAGGTCCAGGCCGGAGATCTCGTCCCTGGCCGCGGCGATTTCGTTCTCTGCGCGGTTTATATGTTCAGGCAGCCCCTCCAGCTTGGCCCCGGCTACGGCCTGGACGGTCTTGAGCGCCGCCTTAAGCTCACCGGCCTCGGCTTCCATGGAGTGAACCTCTTTGCTCAGCACAGAGGCCCTGGCCTTAACCCTCTCGAGTTCGGCCTCGTCGGCTTTGGAGGGATTCACGCCCTTCTGGTCGAGCGCCTCCTTGTCCATGAAAAGCCGGTCCTTCAACTCCTCCGGCGTGCCGGCCCCGGTCTTCTGCCGGAACAGCGCCACGCGCTGCTCTATGTCGCCGAGCTTGGCGGAAAGCTTTTCGTGGGCGGTCAGCCTGCCCTGGTATTCGTCCTCGCTGGCGCAGCCCCTTTCCTTCAGCCATTCCCCGGCTTTCGCCTTCGCCTCGGCGGCGGAGGTCCGCTGTTCTTCAAGCGACCTGGCGGCCATCTTTACTCCGGTCTCCAGATCGGAGAACTCCACGGACCTGGCCTTCAGGGAAGCGGCGGCCGCGGCGGCGTCGGCGCCGGCCTTGGCCAGGAAAGCGCGCGCCTCTTCCAGCCCGGGCGGGAGCCCCTCTTCCGATATTGTGGTCCATTCTGCCGCCAGACCGTCGAGGAACACTTTTATCTCGTCCGGGGTATGGCCGGCCAGGGTTTCCTTCACCGAAAGTTTCAGCCCGGCCCAGGCCCCGGCGGCGACTATGGCGGCGGCCGCGGCGTAAGCGCCGGCGTTGCCCCCGGAGTAGGCGACAAAGGCCGCCAGCGCAAGGGCTGCGGCCCAGATCCCGAAACGCGCGGGCCGGTTCACGGTGAGCGTCAGCTTCGGGGGAGCGGAGGCGAAAACTGTCAGCTTTGAAGAAAGCGCTCCCGCGGTCTCGACTTGCTTCCTGAGCACCGGCATCCGGGCGACGAGCTGGTCCAGCGAGGCCTTGGCCCCGGCCAGCACGGCCTGCTTCTCGCCCAGCGCCGCCCCGGCGGAAGCGGCGTCCCGCTCCCGGTCCTGGTATTCCTGGTTCAGGGCGCGGTAGGCCGGCGCCTCGCTCCTGGCGAATTTAGAAAGGGCCGCGAGTTCGGCGGAGGTTTCCTTAAATTCGCGCAGGGCTTTTATGCCGGCCTCGGCAGAAGCCAGGCGGCAGGCCATGACCAGCTCCTCCTGCGCAGCGGCCAGCGCGCGCTGCTGAGTTCTTTTCTCTTCCAGCGCGGCGTTCCTGGTCTTAAGTTCGGCTTCCAGCCGCGCGGTCTCCGCTTCTCCGGAGAAAATGGCGTCGCGCCTGGCCTTGTAGGCGGCCAGCTCCGGCCCGCGAGCCTCGATGAGCCGGTTTAATTCCTTGATGCGGGCCTTCAGCGATCCCTTGCGCGAACTGTCGGCTTTGTCTATCAGCGCAGCGGCCAGCTGCGCGGGGTTAAGCCCGGCGTTGAGCAGGCGCGCTTCGGCCACGGTCTCCCAGGTCTTGCCGTTGGCGGCGTTCACGCTGGTCTCCCCGGCGCGTATGGCGAAGAGTTCAAGGAATTCGGCGTCGTCGAAAGCCAGCGGGGGGAAACCTTCCTCCCAGCCCAGCTCGGACTTGCGCAGCGCGCCGTAGCGGCCCGCCAGCCCTTTCCACGCTTGGCGGCCCTCATGGCGGGCCTGCGCGCACAGCGCGTCGAACAGGGCGTCGAACACGGTGGTCTTGCCGGCTTCGTTAGGCCCGGTTATAACGGTGCAGGGGCCGAACTCCAGCTCGCGCTCCTTGAACTTGCCGAACTCCGTCAGGCGCAGGCGCTTTATCATTGGGCCTCCGCGGCGCGCCCGGCGATCTCTTCCAGCCCGTACTGGCGGGCCAGCAGCCAGCGGCGGTACTCCGGCCCGTCCGCAGTTTCCGGCTTTACGGCGTCCATCTCGGCCAGGAAAGCCCTGGCCAGGCTGTTGGAACAGATCTGCGAGGCGACGGTGGTCTCAAGCTCCACCCCGGCCTGCCGGGCTTTCTTGCGCAGGCGTATGCGCAGGTTTTCCGCGGCGGTCCTGGCGGCGTTCTCGTCCTCCACCACCCCGGTCAGCCGCACGCTGACCAGGTCGTTGGGCGAAAGGCCGGCTTCCAACTTCTGGACGGCCGGCAGCGGGATAGAGCCGTCCATCTCCACAGGCAGGGTATATTCCTTATATTGGCCGGCGGACTTTAGCTCCGCCTGGCGGACTTCCAGCGCGGGGCCGCCGGTAGTTACCACCAGCACGCTGCGGGGGCCGGCTTCGCGCGCGTGGGCGCGCCAGACGCGGGGGGAACCGGGGTAGCAGGCCAGGGCCCCGCCGAGCTCCTGCCGACGGCCCGAGTGCACGTGGCCCAGGGCGCCGTAATCTATGGAGAAGCGGGAGAAGAAATCGTCCTCTATGACGCCGGCCCTGGCGTCGGCTTCCTCGTCGGGACCGGTGTAGATGGTGGAGTTAAGCGCGTGCAGCACGGCCACGCGCACGGCGCCGGGTTTCTTGGGCGGCACTTTCCAGCCCCGGTAGCCGTCGTAATCCGCGGCGTGGGGCACGCAGACGAACTCCACGCCTTCCGCCTCGAAAAAAACGAAGGGGGGCCTGGCGTAGAACTGGATCGGGTCCAGGCTGAAGGCGGAAAGGTCCGCGGCCGCGCCGCGGGCCTCGTGGTTGCCGGGTATATAGATGACGCGGCAGCCGGCCTCATGCAGGGGGAATAATTTAGCCTGCACTTCCCGGCGCAGCGCTTCGAAATCGGAATAGGAGTCGAACAGGTCCCCCGCCAGCACCAGGAACACGGCCTTCTCGGCGCGCGCGAGGGCGATGATCTCGTCGAGCACCCCGTAGCAGTAGGGCTTCTCTTCCCCGTCCTTTATATGCAGGTCGGCAGTATGTATTATCTTCGCCATAAACTTATTACCCATTATAGTTAATTTCCCGGGCCGGCCGGCTGCCCACAGCCTATATACTACAACACCCGCGCGACAAAGGCCTGTCGCGGTCTACCTCTGGACGCCCGCGATATATTAAAATAGGATTTAAGAGAGATAGCCAACGCGAGGACCCTATGGCGATAAGCCCTTTAGCCGGAAAAACGCTGCCCAAAGAACTGCTGACCGATATCCCGAAGCTGCTGGACGCCTATTACAAAGACGCGCCGGACCCGGGGATAGCCGCGCAGAGGATAGCCTTCGGCACTTCGGGCCACAGGGGCAGTTCCCTAGCGCGCTCCTTTAACGAGCGCCACATCCTGGCCGTCACGCAGGCCATCTGCGATTACCGCAAGGCCGCCGGCATAGACGGCCCCTTGTTCATGGGGACCGACACCCACGCTCTTTCCGCGCCGGCTTTCGACACGGCGCTGGAGGTGCTGGCCGGCAACGGCGTGACCGTGATGATAGACGCCAACGGCGGCTACACGCCCACCCCTTCCGTTTCCCGCGCCATACTGGCCTGCAACTCCGGCAGGCAAACCGGGCTGGCCGACGGGATACTGATAACGCCATCCCATAACCCGCCGGCCGACGGCGGTTTTAAGTACAATCCGCCGAGCGGCGGCCCGGCTGGTCCGGAGATCACCGGGCAGATACAGGACCTGGCCAACGCGCTGCTGCAGGCCGGCCTGGCCGGAGTGAAACGGATCCCGCTGACCGCGGCAAAAAAAGCCGCCACGACCAAGCTCTACGATTATACCGGCGAGTACGTTAAAGGCCTGGCCGGCGTGGTGGACCTGGCCGCGATAAAAGCCGCCGGCGTTAAGCTGGGCGTAGACCCGCTGGGCGGCTCCGGCGTCGGCTACTGGGCCCCCATAGCGGACAGGTACGGGCTGGACCTCACCATCGTCAGCGACGCCGTGGACAAATCCTTCTCCTTCATGACGGCGGACTGGGACGGCAAGATCCGCATGGACCCGTCCTCGCCCTACGCGATGCAGCGCCTGATAGGCCTGAAGGACCGCTACGACGTGGCCTTCGGCTGCGACACTGATTACGACCGGCACGGCATAGTGACGCGCGCCGGCCTGCTGCCCCCGAACCACTACCTCTCCGCGGCCATCCACTACCTGTTCCAGAACCGGCCCGGCTGGCGCAAGGACGCGGCCGTCGGCAAGACGGCGGTGTCGAGCAGCATGATAGACCGCGTGGCCGCCGGCCTGGGCCGGCGCCTGTGCGAAGTGCCCGTCGGGTTCAAGTGGTTCGTGGACGGCCTGCTCGACGGCGGATTCGGCTTCGGCGGCGAAGAAAGCGCCGGGGCCTCCTTCCTCCGTTTCGACGGGGGGCCGTGGAGCACCGACAAGGACGGGATAATAATGGCCCTGCTCTCCGGCGAGATAACCGCCAGGACCGGCAAGGACCCGGCGCAGGTCTACAAGGACCTGACGGCCAAATACGGCGAGCCCTTCTACCGCCGCCAGGACGCGCCCGCCACGCCCGAGATGAAGAAACTTCTCAAGAGCCTGGCGCCCGAGAAATTCCCGTTCAAGGAGCTGGCCGGCGAAAAGATAGAGGCCGTGCTCAACCGCGCCCCCTCCAACAGCGAGCCGCTGGGCGGGCTCAAGGTCTGCACGGGAGCCGGCTGGTTCGCGGCCCGGCCGTCCGGCACAGAGGACGTGTACAAGATCTACGCCGAAAGCTTCCGGGGAGAGGAACATCTCGGGAAGATCTTCTCCGACGCGGAGGCAATGATAAAAAAGCTTTCCGACTGAACCGGGAAGCCGCAAAAAAGGCCGCCTGCGGGCGGCCTTTTTATTGGCGGGCAGGATTACTGCCGGGAGGGGGTAGGGGCCAGGGCGCTGCAATAGTTCTTAAGGACGTATTCCTCGGAACCGGGCACGATCTTGCGCAGCTTGCAGACCGTGGAGTTTGGCGGGCAGAGCTGCGCCAGGGCGTCGCCGGCCTCCAGGTGCCCCTGGCAGTTATCGCAGATGCCGGCCAGGGTTTTCAGCACGTGCTTCTTCTTCTCGTCCTGCAGCACGCCCATCAGCTTCTTGACGTCGTCCTTCATGCGCCCGGCGAAAGTGCGAGTCGGGTACACCAGGCTTATGCGCGGCTTGCAGAGCTTGGGCCAGGAGCCCGGCGCCGCGGCGCCCCCGGCGTAGATGGTCTGGGTGCGGGCCAGCACCAGGCCGCGCTCGGTCTTGGGCGCGGCCAGGCCGGGAGAGTACTTACTGTGGGAGGTAAAGCCGCCGAACAGGTCGAAAGAGTTAGTGCCGCAGACCAGCTCGTTCGGGTAGAAAGCTTCCTTGCCGGGTCCCGTCAGAAAGCCGCCCCTGATGTCGCCTTCCCCGATTAAGAAGAAACCCAGCACCAGCGGGCGCACCAGTTTTTCTGTCAGCTCGTCCGGGGTAAGGTCCTGGTGGAATTCCACGGTGGCGTTCGGGTAGAGGTAGGCAAGGCCGTCGTAAAGCATTTGAGAAACGTCGGCGCAGGCCTTGGAGCTGATAACGTCCTTCAGCTTGCCGCCGGGAGAACAGCTGCCGGCCGCGATGACGAACTTGCCGGTGGCGCAGAAGTTGAGCCCCGCAGCGTCGGCCGGCGGGGCGTTGAAGGGGCGGAACTCAGCGTGCGCGGGCAGGGCGAGCAGCGCAATTAAGAGCAGCGTCTTAATCATTTTTTAAAACCCTCCTGCACGGCGCGCAGCGCCGCCCCGAGGGCCGCGCCCGGGGGGGAGTCCGGTTTCTCCACGGCATAGAACCGGCCCTCGTCCCCGGCGTCCACCATGGCGGGATCGAAAGGCACGCTGCCGAGCAGGGGCACGCCGAGCTCCCCGGCGGCCTTGGCGCCGCCGCCGGTCTTGAAAAGGTTGATCTCTTTGGCGCAGTGCGGGCACTGGAAGGCGGTCATATTCTCGAGTATCCCGAGCACAGGTATCCCGACGGTCTTTAGAAAACCCACCGCCTTGCGGGAGTCGAGCAAGGCCACGGCCTGCCCGGTGGTAACCACCACGGCGCCGGTCATTTCGGGGATGAGCTGGCAGATGGTAAGCGGCTCGTCGCCGGTACCGGGGGGGGCGTCTATCACCAGCACGTCCAGGTCGCCCCATTTCACGTCGGAAAGGAACTGCTTGAGCACGCCCAGCTTAAGCGGCCCGCGCCAGATAAGGGGGGTATCGCCCGCCTTCATAATGGAGCCCATGGAAATCATCTTCAAGTTTGGGGCCGCCTCGATAGGCTCTATCAGCTGGCCGTCCGAAGCATGCGCCTTGCCCTCAGCCCCCGTCATGCGCGCCACCGAAGGCCCGTGAATATCGATATCCAGCAGCCCGGTCTTATACCCCTGCGCCGCCAGCAGCGCGGCGAAGTTCACCGCGACCGTGCTCTTGCCCACTCCGCCCTTATTGCTCATGACGAGAATTTTATTTTTGATGCGCCCCATGTTCTCTTTGATCATGGACTCGCGGTGATCAATATGTACTTTATGCATAGAACTCCAGAAACTCAAGACCGTATTGCGCCCGGAGGGCCGCCCGGGGACTATTCCGAGCACCCGTTGGGGAGGGGGGCCCCGCCATAATTTCCCCTGGCGGGGGGAACCGCGCAACGGTTCCCTGCAGTCCGGGTGAGCGGAATAGTCCCCGGGCAGCCCGACCAGCACCTTGGCGCCCTACTATTGCCTTAATAATATAATAATTTTGTTATAATATGAAAAATCACTACCGCATAATCGACAGTTCAAGGAGTAAGGCATGAAACCTATTCTTACCGCGGACAAAGCTGTTGAAGACATCAAGGACGGCGCCACCCTCATGGTCGCCGGCTTCATGGGCTGCGGCAACGCTTTCACCCTCGTGGACGCCCTCATCCGCAAAGGCAGCAAAGACCTCAACCTCATCACCAGCGACACCGCCTACCCCGACGTAGGCGTAGGCCGCATCATCTGCCAGAACCGCGCCGCCACCCTGACCGCCTCCCATATCGGCACCAACCCCGTCTCCGGGGCTAAGATGAACTCCGGCGAACTCAAAGTCACCCTCGTACCCCAGGGCACCCTCGCCGAGCGCATGCGCGCCAAAGGCGCCGGCCTGGGCGGCGTACTCACCCCCACCGGCATAGGCACCGCCGTGGAGGAAGGCAAGCAGAAGCTCAACATCGGCGGCAAAGATTTCCTGCTCGAACTGCCGCTGGGCGCCCAGTTCGCCTTCATCAAGGCCGAAGTAGCCGACAAGTACGGCAACGCCTACCTGCCCGCCGCCACCAAGAACATGGCCGTATGCATGGCCATGGCCGCCGACCACGTCATCCTGGAAGCCGAGAAGATAGTGGAAGCCGGCGAGCTGGACCCCGACAAGGTCACCATCCCCGGCGTCTTCGTCTCCGTCATCGTGCAGTCCACCCTGCCGGCCTCCAACCTGCAGCTCAAACCCTGAGACCTAGGAGAATTTAAATGGACCCCAAAGAACTTAAAAGAGTCAGGCTGGTAAAGCGCATCGCCCAGGAATTTCCCGACGGCGCCCTGGTAAACCTCGGCATCGGCATGCCCACCATGGTCGCCAATTATATCCCCGAAGGCCGCACCATCCTGCTGCATTCCGAGAACGGCTTCACCGGCCTCGGCCCGGCCGCGCAGAAAGGCAGGGAAGACCAGCGCGTGGTCAACGCCGGCGGCCAGCCGGTGACCATCATCCCCGGCGGCGCCTATTTCGATTCGGCCATGTCGTTCGCCATCATCCGAGGCGGCCACGTGGACTACACCGTGCTCGGCGCGCTGGAGGTGGACATGGAAGGCAACCTCGCCAACTACATGATCCCCGGCAAGATGGTGCCCGGCATGGGCGGCGCCATGGACCTGGTGGCCGGCGCCAGGAACGTCATCATAGCCATGGAGCACGTCAACAAGAACGGCGCTCCCAAGATCCTCAAGAAATGCTCCCTGCCGCTGACCGCCAAGGGCGAAGTGGACCTGATAGTGACCGACATGGCCTTCATCAGGGTGACCAAGAGGGGCCTGGTCCTGGAAGAGATCGCCGAGGACACCACGGTGGAGGAAGTCATAAAGGCCACCGAAGCCCCGCTGCATATAGCGGGCAAGATGGGTAAATTCTAAGGAGACATCATGGCCAACAAAATGGTAATAACCTGCGCGCTTTCCGGCGCAGAGACCAGCAAAGCCCAGCAGCCCGCCCTGCCGGTGACCCCGGAAGAGCTGGCCGACGCGGCGGCCGAAGCCTGCCTGGCCGGCGCGTCCATCGTGCACCTGCACGCCCGCAACGACGACGGCTCTCCCACGGCCAGCGTGGCCGTGTTCAAAAAGGCCATGGAGCTCATCCGCAAGAAAACCGACGTGGTGATTGAATTCACCACCGGCGGCGCGGTCGGCATGACGCCCGAAGAGCGCATCGCGCCCGTCTCGCTCAAGCCAGACATGGCCTCGCTCGACTGCGGCACGGTCAACTTCGGCGACGAGTACATCGTCAACACGCTGCCCATCATGCGCCAGTTCGCCAGCGAGATGAACCGGTACGGCGTGCACCCCACGCTGGAATGCTTCGACGTTTCCCACGTGCAGTCCTCGCATATCCTCATCAAAGAGGGCCTCATAAAGCCGCCCTACCATTACGGTTTCGTGATGCAGGTGCCGGCCGCCCTCAGCCTCAGCGTGAAGACGCTGTCCTACATGATGGACCAGATGCCCCCGGAGAGCTACTTCACCGTGATGGGCATAGGCCGCGCGCATATCCCCGGCATCTGCGGCGCCATCGCCTCCGGCGGGTTCATCCGCGTCGGGTTCGAGGACAACATTTACTACTCCAAGGGCCGGCTGGCCAAGTCCAACGCCGAGTTCGTGGAGCGGGCCGTGCGCTTCTCAAAAGAGGCCGGCCTGGAGATAGCCAAGCCTTCCGACGTCAGAGAGCTCTTCAAGCTTAAATAACCCAGCATAAACCAAGGAGATCACAATGCCCACACAGACCCAGGTAGAGATAAAAGCCAACGGTAACCCTTTCGGCTCGCACCGCGTGCTGGAACCCAAGGGCGTGCTGCCCCAGCCCGCCATTAAAGTCGACAATAACATGGACTACATCTACGACAACGAGCTGCTGCTCGAGGTCGAGACCCTCAATATAGACTCCGCCAGCTTCACCCAGATCAAGAAAGAGTGCGGCGGCGACGAAGAGAAGATCAAGGCGATGATCACCAAGATAGTGGGCGAGCGGGGCAAGATGCAGAACCCCGTCACCGGCTCCGGCGGCATGTTCCGCGGCAAAGTGCTGGCGATAGGCCCGAAGCTCGCCGGCAAGACCAACCTCAAGGTGGGAGACAAGATCGCCAGCCTCGTCTCGCTGTCCCTGACCCCGCTGAAGATCGAGAAGATCCTCGGCATAAAGCCCGGCACCGAGCAGGTCAACGTGGTGGCCAAGGCCATCATCTTCGAGAGCGGCATCTACGCCAAGCTCCCGACCGACATGCCCGAGACCCTGGCCCTGGCCGTGCTCGACGTGGCCGGCGCCCCCGCGCAGACCGCCAAGCTGGTGCGCCCCGGCAACACCGTGGTCATCATCGGCGCGGCCGGCAAATCCGGAGTGCTGTGCGCCTACGAGGCCAAGAAGCGCGCCGGCATCATGGGCAAGATCATCGGCATCACCTCCTCCGACTCCGGCCTGGCCAAGATGAAGGAATACGGCTTCTGCCACGAATCCCTCAAGCTTGACGCCGGCAACGCGCTGGAGTGCTACGAGGCGATCCGCAAGAGCACCGGCGGCAAGATGGCCGACGTGATCATCAACTGCGTCAACATCCCCAACACCGAGATGGCCTCCATCCTGATGTGCCGCGACGGCGGCATAGTGTACTTCTTCACCATGGCCACCTCGTTCACCAAGGCCGCGCTGGGCGCGGAGGGCGTGGGCAAGGACGTGGACATGATCATCGGCAACGGCTACTGCAAGGACCACGCAGAGATCACGCTCAACATCCTGCGCGAGAGCAAGCAGCTGCGCGACATCTACGAGAAGATCTACGCGTAAAGCCTGACCACCGGAGACCAGCAATGACGAAAGCCTCTTCGCCAGAGATCAGGAAGGACGGCAACCCCTTCGGCGCGCACCGCGTGCTCGAACCGAAGGGGGGGCTGCCCCAGCCGGCCATCCGGCTGGACAACGGCATGGACCACATCTACGACAACGAGATCCTAGTGGACGTGGATACCCTCAACATCGACTCCGCCAGCTTCACGCAGATAAAGCAGGAAGCGGGCGGGGACGAGGGTAAGATAAAGGCCAAGATCCTGGCCATCGTGGGCGAGCGCGGCAAGATGCAGAACCCGGTGACGGGCTCCGGCGGCATGTTCTTCGGCCACGTGGCCCTGGTGGGCCCGGCGCTGAAGGGCAAGACCGACCTTAAGCCCGGCGACAAGATAGCCAGCCTGGTCTCGCTGTCGCTGACGCCGCTGAAGATAGAAAAGATACACGGCATAAAGAAGGGCACCGAGCAGGTAAGCGTAGAGGCCAAAGCCATACTGTTCGAAAGCGGCATCTACGCCAAGATCCCCGCCGATATCCCCGAGAAGCTGGCCCTGGCCATCCTGGACGTGGCGGGCGCCCCGGCGCAGACGGCCAAACTGGTGCGGCCCAACCAGGTAGTGGCCATAATAGGGGCCGGCGGCAAATCAGGCATACTGTGCGCCTACGAAGCCAGCAAGATCGCCGGCGTGGCCGGCATTGTGGTGGGCCTGGAGTATTCCAAAGAGGCCTGCGACAAGGTCAAAGAATTTGGTTTTTGCGACCATGTAATACAGGCCAACGCCACCGACGCGCTGGACTGCCACAAGAAGCTGCTGGCGGCCACCGGGGGGAAATTGGCCGACGTGGTGATCAACTGCGTCAACATCCCCAACACCGAGATGGCCTCCATCCTGATGTGCGCCCACGAAGGCACGGTGTATTTCTTCAGCATGGCCACCTCTTTCACCAAGGCCGCGCTGGGCGCCGAGGGCGTAGGCAAGGACATCGTCATGCTGGTGGGCAACGGCTACACCCGCCACCACGCCGAGACCACGCTGAACATCCTGCGCGAGTCGCCGGTGATACGCAAGGCCTACGAGAAGATGTACGCATAAGCGGGCAATTGGCAATTTAGGTGACACACAACTTAATTCGCCGCGAATTAAGTTGTGTGTCACCAGAATACAGGAGATACAACATGCGCGAATATAAGAAAGTGGACTACAAGAAGATCCCGCTCTGGAAGAACGTGCCCGAGAGCAGCTGGCAGGACTACCAGTGGCAATTGCGCAACGTCATAAAGGACATCCCCACGCTGGAGAAGGTGGCCGTGCTCACGCCGCAGGAGAAGAGCGACCTGAAGTCCTGCCTGAAAAAGTTCACGATGGCCATCACGCCCTATTACGCCGCGCTGATGGACAAGAAAGCCCGCAACTGCCCCGTGCGCATGCAGGCCATCCCCAGCGGGCTGGAACTCCGCCACGACGACTCAGACCTCTCCGACCCGCTGCACGAGGACGTTGACTCGCCGGTGCCGGGCCTGACGCACCGCTACCCGGACCGCGTACTATTGCTGGTCACCAATATCTGCTCCATGAACTGCCGCCACTGCACCCGCCGCCGCCTGGTGGGCTGCGAGGACGTGCATATGTCCTCCGCCAACATCGATAAGGCCATCGAGTACATCCGCAAGACCCCCGAAGTGCGCGACGTGCTGATCTCCGGCGGCGACCCGCTGGTGCTCACCGACGAGATGCTGGAAGGCATCATAAAAAAAGTGCGCGCCATTCCGCACGTTGAGATTATCCGCCTGGGCACCCGCATGCCCGTGGTGCTGCCTATGCGCATCACAGACAAGCTGGTCACCATGCTCAAGAAGTACCACCCCATCTACGTCAACACGCATTACAACCACCCGAAGGAACTGACCGCCGAGGCCCGTGAGGCCTGCCGGAAGCTCGCCGACGCTGGCATCCCGCTCGGGAACCAGAGCGTGCTGCTCAAGGGCGTCAACGACTGCCCGCAGACCATGAAGAAGCTGGTGCACGAGCTGCTGATGACGCGCGTGAAGCCGTACTACATCTACCAGTGCGACCTCTCCGTGGGCATCAGCCACTTCCGCACCTCGGTGTCCAAGGGCATAGAGATCGTGGAGAACCTGCGCGGCCACACCTCCGGCATGGCGGTACCCACCTTCGTAGTGGACGCCCCCGGCGGCGGCGGCAAGACGCCTGTTATGCCCAACTACCTTATCTCCATGTCGGACAAGCGCGTGGTGCTCAGGAACTACGAAGGCGTGGTCACCACATATACCGAGCCTGACGGCTACGTAGCGTCCCACGAGAACTGCTGGTATTGCGGCGACGACCAATACAAGCCGATAGACGGCGTGGCCAAGCTCCTCAACGGCGGAAAGCTGACGCTGGAACCGGCCAACCTGATGCGCACCCGCAGGCACCGGAAATAAACGGCGCTCATGGACTTCGTCAAAGGCCTAAAGGACAGGACCGTGTTCATCGTCGGCTCCAGGAAGAACGCCGGCAAGACCACTTTCCTGAACTACGCCCTGAACCGCCTGCGCGGCAGCGCCCCGGTAGGCGCGCTCAGCGTGGGCGTGGACGGCGAAGCCAGGGACCAGGTGTTCGGCAACCCGAAGCCGCAGATCCGGGCGGAGCGGGGCGACCTGCTGCTCTGCGCCGAGACGGCGCTCGCCAACGCCGACCTGCACTACGAGATACTAAACGTTTATCCTTTCCGCACCGCCATCGGTCGCCCGGTGCTGCTGCGCGCGCTGCGCCCCGGCAGGGCGGAGATCTCCGGGCCGGAGAACAACGAGCAGCTCAGGGAGATCCTGGCCGACATGCGGCGCCACGGCGCCGGCACGGTGCTGGTGGACGGGGCGGTGGACCGGATAACCCAGGTGGCCGCCGGCGGCAAAGCCGCTTTCGTCTACGTGGCGCGGGTAGAGCCGGAGAACCTGGATTCTTCCGCCGCGGCCATCCGGCTGGTCTGGTCGGCCTCGGCCGTGCCGCTGTGCAGGGCGGGGGAAAAGCTTCCCGAACCTGTCATTGTAATCGACGGGGCGCTGACCCCCGGCAGGATCCCGGGCAAAGACGTTAAGGGCGGCACCCTGGTAATAGAGGACCTGACCAAGATATTTTTATCGTGGGCTCAGTGGTCGGAACTGAAGAACCGCTTCGAGCTGCGTTTCGGCGCCAAGCCGGACCTGGCGGCCTTTATAGTTAACCTTTGCAACGTCAGCCGGCCGGACTTCGAGAAGAAGCTCGCCCTCCCGGCGCTGGCCGAGAGAATAATCTACAACCCCTACGCGGTGACAAGGTAATGGATAAATTCAGGGCTTTCGCGGAATTCGAGACCTTTTACGGCCACTTCAGGCCGCTGACCCCTTACGGCCGCGTCTACCGTGAAGGCCGGCGCTTCTTTACCGACGCGGCGGCGCTCAAAACGGAGTACGACCTCACGGCCGCCATCGGGACGTTCCTGGCCGCCACCCGGCACAAGGCCGACAAACTGCGCTTCCACCTGCGCAACATCCCCGCCGTAGAACTGTCACCGGAAGCCCTGAACAGCGCGGCCGGGCTCTTCCTCGCCCGGAAGTTCCTGGTCAACGCCTCGGAAGCATTCAAACTGCTGCCCTCGCCGCTTAGGAACCGCTTCGGGGCCCGCTGGACCACTCCCGACCTGCTGGCGCTGCTCAACAAGGGCGGCGCCGGAGAGGCCTTCCACATAGCCGACGCCTACGACGCGGCCCTGCCCGCAGAACGGGCCGCGATAGCGGCCTGCGACAAGGCCCTGAAAGTTTTGCGCGAGAAGAAGTTGAAGTCCCTGCGGGAACGCTGGGGCCTGGACTTTACCGACCGGGATTTCCTGGTGGTGGATGAGAAGGCCGCGGCTAAATTTTCCGGCGCGCAGGAACTCTTCCTGGAACCTTTCGACGGCACCCATGTTACGGTCAAGCCGGTTTACGGAACCGACTACATGGAGGCTGTCTCTGAGCGGGACCGCCTGCGCGGCCGTGAGCAGGAACTGGAAGCCGCCGCGGTAAAGCGCCTGGCCGCCGCCGTAGCCGCGGAGAGGAAGACGCTGGAGGCCTACGCCGGAGCCATAGAGAAGATAGACGTGGCCGCCGAACGCGCCCGCCTGGCCGCCGAATTCAAGCTTACCCGGCCGCTGATACACAAATATCCCTCGACCGTGCGGCTGACCAAAGCCCGCTTCCTGCCCCTGGAGGCGCGCCTGGGCGAGGCTAGCCTCAAGTACACGCCGCTGACCGCCGTTTTCAACCGGCGCGTAAACGTGATCTACGGCTCCAACATGGGAGGCAAGACGGTGGCGCTCAAGACGCTGGCCTTCACCCAGCTGCTGGCGCAGAGCGGCTTCTTCACCCCGGCTGCGGCCTTCGAGACCTGTCTATTCGACGGGGCGGCTTTCATAGGCGGCGGAGAGATGGAGACGGCGGGGGGCCTGAGCGGATTCGGCCTGGAGATGAACGATTTCGTGGCCGCGCACGGCCGCCTCAAGGACGGCTCGCTCCTGCTCATCATGGACGAGTTCGCCCGCACCACCAATTCCGAGGAGGCCGCGGCCCTGCTATCGGCGATCCTGGAGGACCTCGGCGGCAAAGCAACCGCCTTCGCCTTCCTGGCCACCCATTTTTCCGGCCTGCAGGCCGGCAAGACGGCGGCCTCGTTCAAGATGCGGGGCTTCGACACGGCCGCTTTCAACGACTACTTCTCCGGCCGGGCCGCCTGCGGGCTCGACGAGAAGCTCAAGATGATAAACAAGTTCATGCGCTACGAGCTGCTGCAGGGCGGGGAAGGCGAAGAAGCGCGGGACGCTATAAAGATAGCCGGCATCCTCGGCGTGGCCAAGGCCATAATCAAGAGGGCGCAGGATTTCATGGAGGATAAAAAATGACCCCAGTGAAGAGCAAGCTAGGACTTTCCAGACCCAAGATAGACCAGGCGCGCAAACTGGCCGCCGGGATAACCGCCCCGGTGCAGGCGTTCATCGCCGCCCACACGACCGTGACCATAGAGCGCGCCACGCTGCGCCTGCTGGGCGCGGACGGCGCCAACGCCGACGGCGTGCCGGTGCCCAACCTGATAGCCGCGCAATGCGGCGAGAAACTCGCCGGCGGCGCGGCCTCCTTCTACCTCAACGCGCTGGTAAAGCTGGACAAAAACCCGGCCGAGCTCAACAAGGAGATAGAGAAGGGCCTCAACCTCTGCGACATCCCTTTCACCGACGACAAACGAATACAGAAGAAGGCCGACGAGCTGCTTAAGGGCCTGGACGCGCGCATAGCCGGCAACGTGGCCCACCGCAACGCCAAGCTGAAGTCCGGTAAGGGGAAAGTAAAATCCCCGATGATCTACGTAATCGTGGCCACCGGGAACATCTACGAGGATGTAAAGCAGGCCCAGGCCGCGGCCCTGCAGGGCGCCGACATCATAGCGGTCATCCGCACCACCGGCCAGAGCCTGCTGGACTACGTGCCCTACGGCGCCACCACCGAAGGCTTCGGCGGCACCTACGCCACGCAGGAGAACTTCCGCATCATGCGCGCCGCGCTAGACGAAGTAGTGGAGAAGGAAGGCCGCTATATCCGGCTGGTCAACTACTGCTCCGGCCTCTGCATGCCCGAGATCGCCGCCATGGGCGCGCTGGAACGCCTGGACATGATGCTCAACGACAGCATGTACGGCATCCTGTTCCGCGACATCAACATGTACCGCACGTTCACCGACCAGTTCTTCTCCCGCATGATCAACACCGCGGCTGACATCATCATCAACACCGGCGAGGACAACTACCTCACAACCTCCGACGCCGTGGAGAAAGCGCACACCGTGCTGGCGTCCCAGTTCCTCAATGAGAACTTCGCCGCCAACGCCGGCATGCCCAACCGCCTGATGGGGCTGGGCCACGCCTTCGAGATCAACCCGGAGTTGAAGAACGGCTTCCTCTACGAATACGCGCAGGCGCAGATGGCCCGGGAGATCTTCCCCGAGCACCCGCTCAAGTACATGCCGCCGACCAAGTTCATGACCGGCGACATCTTCAAGGGCCTGGCCATGAACACGCTGTTCAACTTCGTGTCCAAAGCCACCGACCAGGGCATCCACCTGCTCGGCATGCTGACCGAGGCCATCCACACGCCCTATCTGCAGGACCGCCACCTCGCCATAGACAACGCCCTGTACGTGCACAACACGATGGCCGACTTCATGAACGACATCGAGTTCAAGAAGGACGGCATCATGGCCCGCCGCGCGCGCCAGGTGCTCGACGAGACGGTGGAGATGCTCTCAGAAGTAAAGAAGCACGGCCTGTTCACCGCCATAGAGACCGGCATGTTCGCCGAGATCAAGCGCCCGCGCGACGGCGGCAAGGGCTTCGACGGCGTCTACGAGAAGGCTCCCGGCTACTACAACCCGGTAGAGGCTTACCTGAAGAAGAAACTCAAGGTGGGGAAATAATCATGTTCATAAAACCTTACGGCGACACTTCCGACGACGGCGCGGTGCAGCTCTCCTTCACCCTGCCGGTGAAGAACTCGGGCAGGGCCAAGGAGGCCGCCCGGCAGTACGTGCAGAAGCTGGGCTTCAAGAAGGCGGAGGTGGTGCACGCGGCCGCCCTCTCCGAGGATTTCACCTTCTTCGTGGCCTACGGCAAGACCGACATCGGCCTGGACTACGACAAGGTGGAGTACGCCGAGGCCGTGGACAAGTACATGTCCATGGACGAGGTGAACGACTTCATCAAGACCCATTTCAAGCGCAAGCTGGTCATCGTGGGCGCCTGCACCGGCACCGACGCGCACACCGTGGGCATAGACGCCATCATGAACATGAAGGGCTACAACCACCACTTCGGCCTGGAGCGCTACCCTATGCTGGAGACCTACAACCTGGGCTCCCAGGTGCCCAACGAGAAGCTGCTGGAGTTCGCAAAGAAGGTAAAGGCCGACGCCGTGCTGGTCTCCCAGATAGTCACCCAGAAAGACGTCCACATAAAGAACCTCACCGAGCTCATCGAGCTGGCCGAGGCGGAAAAAGTGCGCGGCAAAATGCTGATAGTGATGGGCGGGCCCCGCGTCAACAACAAGCTGGCCAAGGAGCTCGGCTACGACGCCGGCTTCGGCGCCGGCTCCTACGCCGACCACGTAGCCACCTTCGTGGCCAAGAAGCTTTACGAGAGGATGACGGGCAAAAACTAACAAGGAGAATACCATGGCTGAACATCTTAAACTCGACAATTCCGACAGGCTTTACAAAGAAGCGCAGGAGCTGATCCCCGGCGGCATGATGGGCATACGCCGCCCGTACAACTTCGTGCCCGGAGAATATCCCATCTTCTTCGAGTCCGCCAAAGGCGGCAAAGTAACCGACGTGGACGGCAACGAGTATATAGACATGCTCTGCGCCTACGGCCCCATCATCATCGGCCACCGCGAGCGCGAGATAGACGCCGCCGTTATAAAACAGATAAAGGAAAAAGGCTTCTGCATGTCCATCGTGCAGGAAGTGCAGAACGACCTCGCCAAAAAGGTCATCTCGCTGGTGCCGTCCGCCGAGAAAGTGGTGTTCACCAAGACCGGCTCCGACTCCACCACGCTGGCCGGCCGCATAGCCCGCGCCTTCACCGGCAAGAGCAAGACCATCCGCTGCGGCTACCACGGCTGGGCCGACTGGTGCGTGGAGAACAAGGGCGGCGTGCTGCCCAAGAGCTACGAGGACGTGCTCGAGTTCGAATACAACGACCTGCAGGCCCTGGAAGACCTGATGAAGGCCCACGGCGACACCGTGGCCGTTATCATCATGACCCCGCTCGGCCACCCCAACGCCCACGAGGTGGAGATACCCAAGCCCGGTTTCCTGGAAGGCTGCAAGAAGCTCGCCGAGCAGTACGGCGCCGTGCTCTGCTTCGACGAGATCCGCACCGGTTTCCGCGTCAGCCTGGGCGGCGCGCAGCAGCTCTTCGGCGTGACGCCGCACATGAGCGTGTTCGGCAAGGCCATGGCCAACGGCTACGAGATCAGCATGGTGGCCGGCCGCAAGGACGTCATGGACGTGCTGGTGAGCAAGGCCTTCGTCTCCTCCACCTACTTCAACAACACCCTGCCCATGGTGGCTTCGCTGAAAACGATAGAGCTGCTCGAGCGGGACAACATGCTCGACGTCATCGCCAAACGCGGCACCGCCTTCTGCAAGAAAGTCCGCCGGCACGTGAAAGCCAGCGGCCTGGCCGTGAAGTTCACCGGCGAGCCGTGGATGCCCTACATCACCTTCGACAAGGACGAGACCGGCGCCTACAAGAAGAACCGCGTTAAGTTCTACACCGAGCTGATCCGCCGCAAGGTTTTCCTGCAGCCTTACCACCACGGCTACGTGGCCTACAGACATTCAGCCAAGGACCTGAACTACGCCGCCGATATGATAGCCGAGTCGCTCGAAGAGGTAAAGAAGGGGCTTTAAGGGGAGCGCGCCGGCGGGGAGGGGTCCCCGCCGGACCAACTAATGAAAGAGAGGATCAAGAACAGCGCGCGCGGCGCCTGGGCCACGCTGGCCCTGGCCGCGCAGAAGTTCAACCAGATCGACGGCGGCCAGCGGGCCGCCGCTTTCTCCTATAGCGCCCTGTTCGCCCTGTTCCCGGCCATCATCCTGTTCGTCACCGCCGCCTCGTTCTTCATGGACAAGCGGGAAGCCGCGGCGATGGTGATAACCTACGTAGAAGGCTTCATCCCGGCCAGCGCCGACGTGCGCGACTACGTCTTCGAGGCGGTGGCCCGCGTGATCAAGGCGCGCGGCCAGGCCGGCTCGGTGGCGCTGCTGATGCTGGTCTGGGTGTCGGCGCAGTTCTTTACCACGCTGATCCAGGCCGCCAACCGCGCCTGGAACACCTGCGGCAGCCGCTGGTGGAAGATGCCGCTTAAAAGCCTGGCGCTGCTGGGCGTGGTGACGCTGTCGGTGGTGGCGGGCCTTGGCATACCGATGCTGGCCAAGCTGGCCGCCGGCGCGCTGCATTCGCAGTACATACTGCCTGCCGCCCACAGGCTGGCGCTCTTCTTCGTGCCCTGGCTGGCGCTGTTCCTCAGCCTGATGTTCTTCTACAAGCTGGCGCCGCACCGCCGCACCCGCTACTCCGAGGTCTGGCTGGCCGCGCTGTGCGCCTCGCTGCTGCTGTACCTGGCGCAGAGCCTGTTTGTGCTGTACCTCACCCATTTCGCCGCGCTGAACGCCGTCTACGGCGCTTTCGGCGGCCTGATGGCCCTGCTGCTGTGGCTGTACCTCTCCGGCGTCATCTTTATCTTCTGCGCCTGCCTCTGCGCCGCCCAGGCCGCCACACGGGGGCAGACATGACGGACGCCAGGCCCAAGGTGCTGCACATCATAACCCGCCTGGAGCCGGGCGGGTCCAGCCGCAATACCGTGGATTCCTGCGCCGCGCAGGCGGGGGATTACGACGTCACCCTGATAGCGGGCCCGCACCCGGACTCCGCTGCCCTGCTCGGGCTGCTGCCGCCCGAAGTTAAATATATAGAAATACCTGATCTCCAGAGGGAGATCTGCGCCGCGAAGGACCGCAGGGCCCTGCTGGCCATTAAGCGGGAGCTAGACGCCCTGCGGCCGGACATAGTTCATACGCATACCTCAAAAGCCGGGGCACTGGGCCGCCTGGCCGCGGCCCTCCACAATCTGAAGTCCGAACGCCGGGCGCTGGTGGTACATACGCCGCACGGCCATCTGCTCTACGGCTATTACGGCGCGTTAAGAACCCTGGTATTCACGCTCGCGGAGCGCTTCCTCGCCAGGTTCACCGACTATTTCATAGCGCTCACTCCCGGCGAGATGAACGAATCTTCGGCGGCGGGCATAGGTACCCCCGGGCAATGGCGGGTCGTACACAGCGGGGTGGATTTTGCCCCGCCCGCCGCGCCGGCGAGCAAGAGCGCCCTCGGCATCCCCAGTGGAGAAACCACCATCGGCACCATAGCGCGGCTGGAACCAGTAAAAGGCGTGGAGTACCTGCTGCGCGCGGCCGCCTTACTTAAAGCGCGGTTCCCGGAGACCCCGTTCAGGGCCGTGGTAATCGGCGGAGGCGCGCTGGAGGAAACCCTGCGCGGCCTGGCGAGGGATCTGGGCATAGCCGACCGGGTACTATTCACGGGCTTCCGCCATGACGCCGCCGCCCTGCTGCCCGCCCTCGACATTTACGTCCAGCCCTCGCTCAACGAGGCCATGGGCCGCGCGCCGCTGGAAGCCCAGGCCCTCGGTATACCGGCCGTAGTGAGCTCCGTCTGCGGTCTACCCGCCGTGATCAGGGAGGGGGAGACCGGCTACGCCGTGCCGCCCGCCGACCCGGCCGCTCTGGCCGAGGCCGTAGCCAAACTGCTGCTCTCGCCTGAACTGCGCGCCGGCATGGGCGCCGCCGCCAGGGATTGGGCCCTAGCCAAGGACGAGACGGGATTTTCGCGCTTCGGCGCCGAAAGCATGAACATACGGCTGAAAAAGTTCTATAATGAAATTCTAGGGGAACAGCGGGTGGGGGGACTACCGTAAATGCATAAAATACTCGCCGTAGACGACGATCTCAGCATACTCGAGATCTATAAAGAAATTTTCTCCGCAGCGGGCTTCGAAGTGCGCACCGCGGAGGACGCGGTAGCGGCCGTGACCCTGTACCAGCAGTTCCAGCCGGACCTGCTGGTGCTGGACGTGGACATGCCCGCCGGCGGGGGCCAGAAGGTCTTTGACCGCCTGCGCAACCTCTTCCAGACCGCCACGCCTATCATCTTCTCCACGGGCCTGCCTGAAGCCGTTCAGAATCTGGCCAAGCTCGCCAACGTAGTGGTGCTCAAGAAACCCGTTAACGCCGGGGAGCTGGTCTCCGAGGCGAAAAGACTTCTTAAAATCGCTTAACAGGGCCGTTATAACGTAACGGGGAACCGGGTATAAATGCCCGGTTTTTTTTGATATACTTTTTATATAGCTACGCACCACGCGCGACCCCGGAACCAGTAAGCAGTAGCCCTCAGCGCCGCCCGCCGCGCGATTTCACCCCCGGAGGTTCTATGCCGAAGATGGAAGTAGACGTGGACAAGTGCAAGGGCTGCTACCTGTGCATACAGGTCTGCCCTAAGAAGTGCATCGAAAAATCCGATAAATTCTCCAAGACCGGTTATTTCCCGGCCAAGGACTCCAAGGAAGGCTGCTGCATAGCGTGCCTGGCTTGCGCTCACATCTGCCCCGACCTCGCGATAAAGGTCTATAAATAAGGAGGCATGACTATGGCTGATAAAAAACTGATGAAAGGCAACGAAGCCCTGGCCGAAGGCGCCATTCGCGCCGGCTGCCGCTTCTTCGCCGGTTACCCGATCACCCCCCAGAACGAGATCCCCGAATACATGAGCTGGCGCCTGCCGCAGGTAGGCGGCGCGTTCATCCAGTCCGAGAGCGAAGTCTCGGCGATAAACATGGTCTACGGCGCGGGCGCCACCGGCGTGCGCTGCATGACCTCCTCCTCCAGCCCCGGCATGAGCCTCAAGCAGGAAGGCATCTCCTACGCGGCCGGCGCGGACCTCCCGATCTTCATCGGTAACGTCATGCGCGGCGGCCCGGGCCTCGGCAACATCGCCGGCGCCCAGGGCGACTACTGGCAGGCCACCCGCGGCGGCGGCCACGGCGACTACCGCTGCTTCGTGATGGCGCCCAACTCCGTCACAGAGATGGCCAACTTCCCGCACAAATGCTACGAAGTCTCTTTCAAATACCGCATCCCGTCCATGGTGCTGGCTGACGGCATCATAGGGCAGATGATGGAGCCCGTGGAATTCAAGCACCCCGAAGTGGACGTGAAGACCCTGGTGGAGCCCGAGTGGGCCCTGGGCGTGAACAATAACCGCGCCAAGCGCATCGTTAAATCCTACGACCTGCGCGAAGGCTACCTGGAAGTGATGGTCAACGAAAGGGTGAAGCGCTATAAGCAGATCGAGGCCGAAGAGACCCTGTACGAGGAAAAGATGATGGAAGACGCCGAGATAGCCATAGTGGCTTACGGCACCTCGGCCCGCGTCTCCGTGGCCGCCATGAAGCTGGCCCGCGAGCGCGGCCTGAAGGTCGGCCTGTTCCGCCCCATCACGCTGTGGCCCTTCCCTAAGGCCCGCCTGGTGGAGCTGTCCAAGCGCATAAAGAAATTCCTCGTCGTGGAGATGAGCCTGGGCCAGATGGTGGAGGACGTACAGCTGGCCATGAACGGCCGCGCCGAAGTGCACCTGCACGCCAAGCCCGGCGCCTCCGTGATGACCGCCGAAGAAGTGTACAAGACGATGGAAGCCATCGTAAAAAAGGGGGCCAAAGAATATGCAGCTGCTAAATAAGAAACCCGAATCGCTTCTCGACGTGAAGATGCATTACTGCCCCGGCTGCGGGCACGGCATCATCCACCGCCTGGTCGCCGAAGTGATGGACGAGCTGGGCATCCGGAGCCGCACCGTGGGCGTGGCGCCCGTGGGCTGCGCCGTGTTCGCCGACACCTACTTCAACTGCGACATGATCCAGGGCCCGCACGGCCGCGGCCCCGCCGAAGCCACCGGCATCAAGCGCGCCAAGCCTGACACCATTGTCTTCTCCTACCAGGGCGACGGCGACCTGGCCTCCATCGGCATGGCCGAGATAGTACACACGGCCATCCGCTCCGAGAACATCACGGTGATCTTCGTGAATAACGCCATCTACGGCATGACCGGCGGCCAGATGGCCCCGACCACGCTGATCGGCCAGAAGGCCACCACCTGCGTGGACGGCCGCACCGCCAAGCAGGCCGGCTACCCGATAAAGATGAGCGAGATGCTGGCCACCATAGACGGGGCGACGTATATAGAGCGCACCACCGTGCACACCAACCCCGGCGTGATGAAGACCAAGGCCGCCATAAAGAAAGCCTTCCAGAACCAGATAGACGGCAAGGGCTTCTCCATGGTGGAGATCCTCTCCATGTGCCCCACCAACTGGGGCACGCGCCTGGACAACCCGTCCGAAGCCACCAAGTTCGTGGCCGAGGGCATGCTGCCCGTGTTCCCGCTCGGCGTGTACAAGGACGCCTGCGCGGCCGACAAGAAATAACGGAGGACTTTAAAATGTACCAAGGCATAAAGATATCCGGTTTCGGCGGGCAGGGAGTGATCTCCGCCGGCTACCTGCTGGCCCAGGCCGGCATGATGGAAGGCAAGGAAGTCAGCTTCTTCCCGGCCTACGGCGCCGAAATGCGCGGCGGCACGGCCAACTGCTCGGTGGTAGTGGCCTCCGACGAGGTCACCACCCCGATAGTAACGGCTCCCGACACGGCCATAGTGCTCAACGAGCCGTCGCTGGCCAAGTTCGAACCGACGGTGAAGCCCGGCGGCCTGCTGATCATCAACAGCTCGCTGGTCAACTCCAAGGCCACCCGCAAGGACATCCGGGTGATGTACGTGCCCTGCAACGAGATCGCGGGCGAGATCGGCAACCCCAAGGCCATGAACATGGTGGCGCTCGGCGCCTTCGCCGCGGCCACCGGCGCCATGACCATAGACGCCATTGCCCGCGCTATGCCCAAGGTCTATAAGAAGCTCAAGCCCGAAGTCATAGAGCTCAACGTAAAGGCCCTCAAGCGCGGCGCCGAGTCGAAGATAAACTAGCTCCGCTCGGTTCGCAGGCAGGGACCCGGGTGAAAGCCCGGGTTCCTTGCTTTAGAGGCGGACCCCGGGGGGAGCCGCTGGCATAAAAATTGATCCGTTCAGGGATACCGACATACGGATAAGCGCGGCTGGCGGACTATTTTATAGAATATAGGATATTATGCACCACGGCGGAGACGACGACGGGCAGGACCCGAAAGAAAAAATAAACTACAAGGCGACCTTCCGCCTTCTCTACGGCCTGATAAAGACGCGAAAGCGGCCGTTCTTCCTCGCTTTCGTCTACATGACCACGGCCACGCTGCTGAACCTCTTTATCCCCTATATAGTCAAATACGTGATAGACACGGCGATCCCGTCCAAAGATCCCAGGGCGCTGCTGCTGGCCGCCGCGGTCTACATCCTCACCACCCTGCTTTTCCTGTACTTCAACTACCTCCAGGTGCTCAAGCTGGCCAGGGTCGGTCAGGACCTGATAGTAGAGCTCAAGCAGCGCATCCTGGGTCATATCCTTTCCCTGGACCTGGAGTTCTACTCCTCCATGCCCGTCGGCCGCCTTAACGCGCGCGTGCAGTCCGACACCAGCACGCTTTACGCCCTCTTCACCAACACCGTCATCACCATCGTCAACGACGTCCTGATGTTCGCAGTGGTCTTCTGCGTGATGGCCTTCTTCAACCTTAAGCTGACGCTGATGCTGATCCCGATGTTCCCGGTGCTGATACTCCTCGGCTGGGTCTTCGTGAAGGTCACCTCGCCCATGTTCATCAAGGTCCGCAAAATAGCCGCGGAGATCCCCGGGTTCCTGACGGAGCAGCTTAACGGCATCGGCGTGCTGCAGGCTTTCAGCCGCGAGGCCGACGCCTCGGCCAAGATGGAAGCGCTCAACCAGAAAAGATTCACCGCTGACATAAGCGTCGAGCTCTATACGGTAATTTTCTTCCTCAGCATCGTGTTCCTGCACCCGGCGGCCACCGCCGCCGTCTTCCACTACGGCGGGCGGATGGTGCTGGACAACAAAATGACGGTAGGCGTTATCATGCTGTTCGTCATGTACCTCGGCAACCTCTTCGAGCCCATCTTCCGCTTCTCCGAGCACCTGAGCATCATACAGCGCTCCTTCTCGGCAGGGCACAGGATAGCCAAGATTCTCGAGCTCAGGCCGGCCCTGACCGAACCGGCCCGGCCGCATTACCTCAACAGCGTCCGCGAGTCCATAGATTTCCGCAACGTCTGGATGCGCTACAAGGAAGACGCGGGCTGGGTACTCAAGGACGTCTCCTTCAAGCTGCCGCGCGGCAAAAGCCTGGCTATCCTCGGCGAGACCGGCGGCGGCAAGACCACGGTGACCAGCCTGCTGTTCCGCTTCTACGACTTCCAGAAAGGCCATATCGAGATAGACGGCACGGATATCCGCAGCCTCAGTTTGGGCTCGCTGCGCGCGGCCATAGGGCTGGTGCAGCAGGACATCTACCTGTTCCCCGGCACGGTGATGGATAACCTGAAACTGATGGACACGTCCATCCCCGACAGCCGCGTGCACGACGCCATCCGGCTGATGGGCATTGAAGCCTTCTTCAAAAAGCACCCTCTCGACAAGGTGGTCAAGGAGAAGGGAGCCAACCTCTCCATCGGGGAAAAGCAGGTGATCTCGCTGGCCCGCGCCATGGTGCTGGACCAGGAAGTGCTGGTGCTCGACGAGGCCACCTCAAACATGGACCCGCATACCGAGCGCCTGATCACCACGGCCATAAAGAACCTGCTCAAGCATAAGACGGTCATCATTATCGCCCACCGCCTCTCCACCGTCAGGAACGCCGACCGGGTCATGATGATCTCCGGCGGCGAGGTGAAAGAGCTCGGCACCCACGACGAACTGCTCGCCAAAGGCGGGCTCTACGCCAAGTACTACCGCCTGCAGTTCGGGGAGGGCGAATGATCTTCACCTTGAAATGGCTGCTGCCCTACTGGCGCCGGCACGCCGTGCGCATGACCGTCATCGTCGTTTTCGGCATGATCAGCGCGGCGCTGCACGCCTACAACCCGCTGCTGATAAAGAACATCGTCAACGGCCTCAGCGGCAAGCCCGACCCGGAGTACCTCCGCCAGAACGTGCTGCTGATCCTCGGCGTCGGCTTCGGGCTGTTCGTTACCAACCTGATCGCCCAGCGCAACAGGGCGTGGATGAACGTCCGCCTGGAATGGGAGATCCGCCGCGACGCGTTCAACCACGTCGTCACGATGGACCGCAACTTCTTCCACAAGTTCACCACGGGCGACCTGGTGGCCCGCCTCTCCGACGATATTTCGGAGAAGATCTCCTGGTTCGGCTGCTCGGGCGTCTTCCGCTTCGTGCAGGCGTGCTTTACGCTGACGGCGGCCGTGGGCATGATGTTCTACGTGAACCCGGCCTTCTCCCTCTGCGTGCTGCTGCCGCTGCCGTTCGTGCTGGTGTTCTCCATAAAGACCGGGCGGCTGCTCACCGGCCGCTACAAGGAGCTGCAGGAGTCGATCACCAACCTCTTCGACTTCCTGGAGACCTGCTTTACCGGCATCCGCGTGATCAAAGCCAACGCCAAGGAGCCCTCCCAGCTGGAGTTCTTCAAAACCCGGACCGCCGCCCAGAGCGCCGCCGAGATCTCCACCGCCAAGCTCCAGATCATCTTCTCCTACTTCTGGCACGAGGCCGGCTTTCTCTCCATCGCGCTGCTCTACACCGCGGGCGGGCTGATGGTGATAAACGGCCGCGCGACGCTCGGCGAACTGATCGCCTTCCAGTTCTACGCCGGCATGGTGGTGCAGCCCCTGATGGACATCAGCCAGTTCGTGGTGTCCGGCAACCGCGCCGGCGTCTCCATAGGGCGCGTCAACGAGCTGCTGACGGCCCGCTCCTCGCTGAAATCGGGGCTGGGGGACAAGACCACGCCGGACCACATCACAACGCTCGAATTCCGCGGGGCCGGCCTGAAGAACCCCAAGGGCGACGCCCTGCTGATCCGGGATATCACCTTTAAAGCCGTCCGCGGCCAGCGCATCGCGGTGGTCGGCAGGATCGGCTGCGGCAAGTCCACCCTGCTGTCGCTGGCGCTGCGCCTCGCCGAGCACGACGCGGGCGAGATGCTGGTCAACGGCACGGATATCCGCGAATGGAACCTGCATCTTTTCAGGGAGCGCGTCGGCTACACCTCGCAGGAGGCTTCCATCTTCAGCGGCACGCTGCGCGACAATATCCTGATGGACCGCACTTTCGGAGTGGAGCCCGGGATGCTGGAAAAAGCCCTGGAAACCGCGCAGCTGGCCAAGGAACTGCACAAATTCCCCAAAGGGCTGGATACCGTGGTGGGCACGCGCGGCTTCGCCCTTTCCGGCGGCCAGAAACAGCGCGTAGCCATCGCCCGCGCGCTGCTGACCGGCCCCGACGTGCTGCTGCTCGACGACGCCACCAGCGCCATGGACGCCCAGACCGAGGACCACTTCTGGAAAGCTTACCGCAAGGAGCACCCGGACGCCCTCTGCCTCGCCGTCACCCACCGCCTCAAGACCATAGAGACCTCCGACCTCATCCTGGTCCTCGAGAACGGCGCCCTGGCCGAGAAAGGCACCCACGCCGAACTCATGGCCCAGGGCGGCATCTACAAGCAGATCTACGAGCGCCAGAAACTGTCAGAAGAACTCGGCCCCCAAACCGCCGCCTGACGATAGTATCAGCAATTAAAAAGAGCCGCTATTCAGCGGCTCTTTTTATTATTTGCGAACTCAGGCCTGACGAGGGGACAGGGTTAGCAAAACCCTGCCGGAGGTCCGAGCTTGCGTAAGCGCGAGGACCGAGGCGGGGAGTGGCGAGCACGGTGTGCGAGACCACGTTTTTGCGTTCCTGTCCCCTTGGCAGGCCGTAGCGAGTATTACAGGAACTTCAGCATCGCCCAGTCGTAGAGGTAGAGGAGGGGGAAGAACGCCAGCGTCGAGAGCAGGATGCTCTGCCCCACCAGGTCCTCGTCGAAATCGAACTCTTTGGCCACCACGTAATTCATCACCGCCACCGGCATCACCATCTCTATAAAAGACACCCTGGAGACAAGCCCGGTAAAACCGAAAGCCTTCGCCGCCAGCACGTAGAACAACGGCAGCAGCAGCAGCTTCAGGCCGCTCACCAGCGCGATGCGGGAAAGATTGTGCGCGATCTTCTTGCCGTACAGCCCCACCCCCAGCGTGAACAGCGACAGCGGCAGCGTAGTCCTGCCTATATCCCCCAGCACCCTGTGCAGCAGCTCCGGGATGCGCAGCCCGAAGCCGGCTATCAGCAGCCCCGCCACCGAAGCCCACAGCACCACGCTGCGCCCCAGCAGCCGCGCAAAGCGGGCCGGCGGGCAGTCCCGCTCGCAGACCAGCGTCATCAGCAGGAAACCGAACGTAAAGATGAAAATATTGTGCACCGACGAGACGATAGCCGCGTAGCCGATGGCCTCCTCGCCCAGGCGCATGGCGGCCACGGGGAAACCGAGATAGACAGTGTTGCCCAGCACCGAGACGATGATCAGCAGCCGCGCCAGCCGCCAGTCTATCCTGCCCGCCTTCCACAGCCCCCAGGCCGCGGCCATCACTCCCGCCAGCGGCAGCGTGTTGGCCGCCAGGAAGCGCCAGTCCAGCCCGGCCAGCGGCGTGTCGGCTATCTTGAGTATGATCAGGGCCGGAAGCGCCAGGTAATACAGGTACTGGTTGAAGGCGTGTTCCGCCCCTTCCCGCACGAGGCCGTATTTGCGGAACAGCCAGCCGGCGGCCAGAACAAGAGCGAGGTTTGCGATTATTATAGTCATCTCAGGAAAAGCAGCACCATGACCTGCGCGGAGATCACCCGCAGGATCATCACCAGCGGGTACACCGTGGCATAGCTCATGGCCGACAGGTTGGACGGGCTCATCGCGTTGGCGAAGGCCAGCGCCGGCGGGTCCGTCATGGAACCGGCCAGGGCCCCGCAGAGGGACAGGTAGTTAAGCTTCAGCCTGGCCTTGGCGAATATCCCTACGATCACGATCGGCAGCACGGTGATCAGGAACGAGAACAGCACTATGTACATCCCGTTGCCGTTGAGCAGCGTCTCGAAGAACTTCCCGCCGGCCTTCAGGCCGACGCAGGCCAGGAAAAGCACTATCCCGAGTTCGCGCAGCATCAGGTTGCCGGCGGGGGGAAGGTACCAGTTCAGCGGGCCTATGTGCTGCACGTAGCTGAGGACGATGGCCATGATCAGCGGCCCGCCGGCCAGACCCAGTTTGACCGGGGCGCCCAGGCCGGGGATGGAGATCGGGATGGAGCCCAGCAGCACGCCCGCCGCGATACCGATGAAAGCCGGGATCAGCTGCGGGTGGTTGAGATCCTTGGGAGAATTGCCCAGCAGGGCCGCGGCCCGGGCCACGGCGGCTTCTGAACCCACTATCACCAGGTTGTCGGCGAACTGCAGCACGTAGGAATCTGAGACCAGGAACTCCACGTCGGCGCGGGCCACGCGCGTAGCCGCCACGTCGTACTGCGCCTCCAGGCCGATCTCGTCGAGAGTCTTGCCAATGACCTCTTTATGCGTGACGATGACGCGCGAATGGATGATCTGGCTGGGGAGCTTCTTCAGGTCCATTTCGCTCCGGGAGCCGACCACCAGGGTGAACTTCTTTACGCTAGCCTCCAGCCCCACGGCCAGCAGCACGTCGCCCGTGTGAATAACCGTGTCGTCGTGCGCCACGCCCAGCTGCCCGCCGTGGTAGAAGCGGGAAACCACCACTCCCAGCTGGTCTATCGCCGGGATATCCTTGATCTTCAGCCCCTCCAGGTTCTTGTTCTCTACCGTGATGCTCGCGTTTATGAGGGCCGAGGCGGCCTTGTCGGCGTGCACGGCCAGCAGGTCCTGCGCGGCCTGGGCCCGGAAAAGGCGGCGGATCAGGATCATCGTAAGTATGATGCCCAGGATGGCGCCCGGGTAGGCCAGCGCGTAGCCGACGGAGGCGCTGTTGGCGGCCTCCGGGCTTACCGCGCCCAGGGTCTGCTGGGCCGCGGCCAGGGAAGGGGTATTAGTGACGGCGCCGGAGTACATGCCGACCGCGGTGGCGATGTCGAAGCCGGCCAGCCTGGCCACGCCCAGGGTAACGGCGATGCCGCCCAGCACCACGGCGGCGGCCAGCAGGTTGAGCTGTATGCCCTGCTTTTTAAAGGAGGAGAAGAAGCCGGGGCCGACCTGGGTGCCGATGGAGTAGACGAAGAGGATCAGGCCGAAATCCCTCAGGAATTCCAGCGTCTCGTGGTTGATAGCCAGGCCGAAATGGCCGAACAGGATGCCGGAGAACAGCACGCCGGCTATGCCGAGGTTTATGCCGGCGACGCTGAGATTCCCTATAGCCAGCCCGCCGGCCGCCACCAGCATGATGACGAACACCGACCAGGCCACGGATTGGGGGGAGAAAAGCAGGGCGAACAGGTCCATGGGATAATTTTATCAAATCGGGGGGCGTCCCGCCGTGCCGCGGTTTCATTTGCGCCGTTAATTTCATATTATTTAAATAACTTGAGCCACGGAGAGAAAAATGACAGCCAAAGCAGAAAGCCGCAGCCCCTGGTCCTACGTCCCCACCACCTATTTCGCCGAAGGCCTGCCGTACATGATAGTCAACTCGCTGGCCGTCATCATCTACAAGAAGATGGGGGTCTCCAATACCCTAATCGCCTTCTGGACCAGCTGGCTGTACCTGCCGTGGGTCATAAAGATGCTCTGGGGCCCGCTGATAGACATGTACTCCACCAAGCGCAGCTGGATCGCCTGGACCCAGGCGCTGATGGCCGTGGCCATAGCTACCGCCGCCCTTTCCCTCCGGACCCCGCACTTCCTCTACGTCTCCATGGTCTGCTTCATGGGCGTGGCCTTCCTGTCCGCCACGCACGACATCGCCGTGGACGGCTTCTACATGCTGTCGATGGACGACAAGAAGCAAGCCTTCTTCGTCGGCATCCGGGCTTTCTGCTACCGCCTGGCCATGCTGTTCAGCTCGGGCGTGCTGGTAATGCTGGCCGGCCGCATAGAGACGCGCACCGGCAACATCCAGGACAGCTGGACGCAGGTGCTGCTGCTGGCGGCCGCCATCATGGGGCTGCTGTTCGTCTACCACCGGGTCTGGCTGCCTTATCCGGCCGTCGACAAGCCCGACGAGGCCAAGGCCAGCCAGCTGGCCGAGTTCGGAGAGATCTTCTCCGCCTACTTCAAACTCGAGAACGTCGGCATAGGCCTGGCCTTCATCCTCACCTACCGTTTCGGCGAGGCGATGCTGCTGAAACTGGCCGCGCCTTTCCTGCTGGACACGGCCGAAGCCGGCGGCATGGCGCTGACCACCTCGCAGGTGGGGATAGCCTACGGCACCATAGGCCTGGGCTCGCTGATAATAGGCGGCCTGCTGGGCGGCTGGATCATCTCCAGATACGGCCTGAAGCGCACCATCTGGCCGCTGGCCTTCATGCTCAACGCGCCCGACCTGGTGTACGTCTACATGTCCTACCACCAGGCCCTGCCCACCGACTTCATCTACACGCTGGTCGCGGTGGAGCAGTTCGGCTACGGCCTGGGCACGACGGCCTTCATGTTCTACATGATACAGCTCACCGGGGAAAAGTATAAAACCGCGCATTTCGCCATCTCCACGGGCATCATGGCCCTGGGCATGATGGTGCCCGGCTTCATCAGCGGCAAGCTGCAGGACCTGGTGGGCTATCCCAAGTTCTTCATCATCGTCTGCTTCGCCACCATCCCGGGCATGCTGCTGATCCCCTTCCTTAAGATAAAGAACGGCGGAAAGCCGGCCTGACCCGGCGGCGAGACATAAAAAAACAGCCCGCTTCTCAGCGGGCTGTTTTATTTTAAGGACTGTGTTTTAGGCGACCGCGATGCACTGCACGGGGCAGTTGGCGGCGGCGGTCTTGCAGGCTTCTTCCTTGCCGGCCGGGACATCGCCCTTCACTATGGCTTTGTCGGCGTTCATCTCGAAAACTTCGGGGCAGTCGTTGGCGCAGAGGCCGCAGCCGATACAGGCGTTCTGGTCTACAGTAGCTTTCATGTTATACCTCCGTGTATTTACCAAAAATCCGTCAACTAAATTATACTAAAAGCGGGAGCTATTCGCTTATGCGCTTCTCGGTGGCTTTGTCGAAGACATGCATATTCTTGTAGTTGAAGCACAGGGAGACGCCGCTGCCCGGGCTGCGGTCGAAGAAGGCCTCCACCGTAGCCTGCAGTCGGGTCTCGCCCACCTTGATGTAGAGGTTCTCGCGGTGGCCCAGCAGCTCGCAGACCTCCAGCACGCCGTCCACCTTGTCGGAACAGCCCTCGGCTGTGCGGCCCACCAGCACGTCGTCGGGGCGCACGCCCACCGTCACCTCCCGCCCGTCGTGCTTCTTCGGGTCGTGCAGCAGGTAGGGGGGGATGGTGAGCTTGATGTCGCCGCTGGAGAAGCGCAGATGCTCGCCGTCCAGCGCAAGCTTGCCGTGCATGAAGTTCATGGTCGGGCTGCCGATGAAGCCGGCGACGAACAGGTTGGCGGGCTTGCGGTACACCTCGATGGGGGAGCCGACCTGCTGGACGATGCCGTGGTTCATGATGACGATGCGGCCGGCCAGGGTCATGGCCTCCACCTGGTCGTGGGTGACGTAGATGATGGTGGCGTTGAGGCGCTGGTAGAGCTTGGCTATCTCCACGCGCATCTCCTCGCGCAGCTTGGCGTCCAGGTTGGAGAGCGGCTCGTCGAAAAGGAAGACTTTGGGCTTGCGCACGATGGCGCGGCCGATGGCCACGCGCTGGCGCTGCCCGCCGGAAAGCTGCTTAGGCATGCGCTTGAGGAACTTCTGCAGCTGCAGGATATTGGCCGCCTCTTCCACGCGGGAGGCGATCTCGGCCTTGTCGGTCTTGCGCAGGCGCAGCGCGAAGCTCATGTTCTCCTCCACCGTCATGTGGGGGTAGAGGGCGTAATCCTGGAACACCATGGCGATCTGCCGCTTGGAGGGATGCAGCTCGTTGACGCGCAGGCCGTCTATCAGGATATCGCCGCCGGTGATCTCCTCCAGGCCGGCGAGCATCCGGAGCAGCGTGGTCTTGCCGCAGCCGGAGGGGCCGACGATCACCACGAACTCGTGGTCCTTGATATCCACGTCCACGCCGTTGAGGACCAGGTTGTCGTTGAATTTCTTGACGATCTTGTTGAATTGCACCGAAGCCATAGGTTATCCTTTCACGCTGCCGAGCGTCAGTCCGGAGATGAGCCACTTGGAAGAGTACAGGAACACCGCCAGGACGGGGATCGTGACCAGCATGGAGCCGGCGGCGAACATGCCCCACTGGGTGATGTACTGGCCCTGCAGCTCAAACAGCCCCAACGTCCAGGTATACTGCTTGGAGCTGAACAGCACTACGCGCGCCACCAGGTACTCGTTCCAGGCGGTGGTGAAATTGAACAGGAAAGCGATGCTGAGCGCCGGAGTGGAGAGCGGCAGGATGATGCGCCAGAACGCGCCCACCTGGCTGGTGCCGTCCACCAGGGCGGCCTCCTCGAGCGAGCGGGGGATGGTGTCGTAGTAGCCCTTGAGGATCCAGATGCTGAACGGCAGCGACGAGACCGAGTAGGCGATGATCATGCCGAGGTAGGTGTTCATGAGCTTGAGCTTCATGATCATCAGGAACAGCGGCAGGATGAGCATGCCGGCGGGGATCATCTGGCTCGACAGCAGCAGGATCAGCCCGGCTTTCTTGCCGGGAAAGCGGAACCGGGAGAAGGCGTAGGCCGCCGTGGAGGCCAGCGAAACGCCGATAAAGGACGTGGCCAGGGTGATGAGCAGCGAGTTCCACAACCAGCGCAGGAACATCGTATCTTTAAGCAGGCTGGCGTAGGCGGTGAAGGTGGCGTTATCCGGGATCAGGGACAGGTCGGTGGAGAACAGCTTGTCGCCGGGGCGCAGCGAGACCGAGAAGATGCGCAGCAGCGGGTAGATGAAGACGAGAGAAACGGTCAGCATCACCAGGTGGATCAGCAGGTACTTGAAGAACTTGCGCCGCCGGACCGGGTCGTGCATCACCTCGGCGGCGGAGGCGCGCAGGCCGGAGAAATATTTTTTTATACGGAGCATATCAGCGCTCCTCCTTGGCCGCGTCGAAACCGTGCAGGTAGGTGACCGAGATAAAGAACAGCAGCGCGAACACCACTATGGCGAAAGCGGCGGAGTAGCTGTAGCGGTTATACGTGAAGGCCGCCTTGTAGAGCGCCGACACCAGGATATCGGCCTGCTCGGTGCCGCCGGCCTGGCCGGTGACCAGGTAGATCACGTTGATATTGTTGAAGGTCCACACCGTGCCCAGCGTGACCGCCGGCATCAGCACCGGCTTTATCAGCGGCATGGTGATAAAGCGCAGCTTCTGCAGGTAGGAGGCGCCGTCGATGTCGGCCGCGTCGTAATAGGAGCTGGAGATGGACTGGAGGCCGCCGAGGATTACCACCATCATGAAGGGGATGCCCAGCCAGACGTTGATGAGGGTGCAGGTCAGCAGCGGGTAATCGCTCAGCCACTGCACCGGGCCCACGCCGAGCGAGACCAGGAAGGGGAACACTTCGGTCAGCTTGACCAGGATGATATTGACGAAGCCGTTCTGGGAATGGAACTCGCCGCGCATGGCCAGCACCGCCACCACCTGCGGCATGGCCCACGGCACCACCAGCAGGGTGCGGTAGATACCCTTGAAGCGGATGGAGTTATTGAGCAGCAGCGCCAGCGCGAAGCCGCCCGCCACGTGGAAGAAGACGTTGCTAAAGGTCCACACCAGGGTCCGGCCCAGCAGCGCCCAGAACGTGACCTCGGAGAGCGGCGAGGTGGTGAAGACCTGGATATACTGGTCTATGCCGGAGAAAGGGATCCGGCCGGTATTCTTCCACATCATTATCGTGGTCAGTTTCAGGTCGTGGAAGGAGAGATAGACCTCGAAGACGAAGGGGTAGACCAGCAGCAGGGCCAGGCCGACGAAGGCCGGGGCCAGCAGCAGGTACGGCACGGTATGCCGGCCCTTCACCACGTAGCGGAACGCGGCCGCGATCAGCGCCTCGGCGGCCAGGAAATAGAACCACAGGCGGAACTGGTAGTCGCCGAGGATGGCGGCGGCGCCCACCACAGCGGCCGCGGGGAAGGCCGCCAGCGCCACCGGGAAGAACCAGGCGCGGTCGTGGCATTTGAAGTGGTAGTAAAAATAACCCTCCAGCGCGGCCACGCCGAGGGCGATCAGGACGATGAACCCGGCTACCTCGTAGATGGATCTGATTATTTCCATGCCTTTACCTGTTCATCTCGGCGATCTTCCTGTCGGTATTCTCCTGCATGCGCCGCACCGCGGTATCCACGTCCATTTTTTTAGTGGCCGCCAGGCCAAGGTAGTTGCGGGCGGAATCCCAGACGGCGCGCATCTCGGTGGCCATCGGCATGGGGCGGCCCTTGAGGATCTGCTCCAGGGAGATCCGCGAAACCTCGTCGGAAGTGATCTCTTTGGCGGAGCCGGCGGCCTTCAGGGCGGGCAGGCGGGTGAGCACCTGGTACTGGCGCACCTGGTTCTCGCGGGAGGTGTAGAATTCCATGAAGCGTTTGACCAGCTCCAGCTTCCCGGCCTTGAGCCCGGAACTGACGGTAAAATACTTGCCGCTCACCATCGGGGAGGGCCAGCGGCCGGTCCGGGAGAGCTGCGGGATCACGGCCAGGCCGAAATCCTTGCCGAAATGCTTCTGGTAGCCGGAGATGGCCCAGTCGCCGTTGATGATGAAGGCGGCCTTGCTCTCCTTGAACAGGGAATCCATGCAGTTATAATCGCATTCCATCGGCACGTATTTCTTTTCGTACTTCAGGTCCAGGTAGAAATTCACCGTGTCGCGCATCGCCTGCGTGTCGAGCATGGGCTTTTTGCCTTCCATCGGCCAGCCGCCGAAGGCGCCCAGCCACGGCATCATCCAGAAAGGCTCGCCCATGTCGAAGGCGATGCAGCGGTCCAGCTTGTATTTCTTCGCGGCCCCGGCGCAGAAGGCGAACAGTTCGTCGGTAGTCCTGGGGGCCTCTTTGATGAATTTCTTATTGTAGAACATCATCAGGTGATTGCCGTTGGAGACCGGCACGCCCCAGATATGCCCGTCGAGCGAGATGGCCTCCACGACCGGCTCGTTGAACCTGGTGAAATCGAACATGCCCTCCAGGGGCATAATGAAGCCCGAGACCGCGTAGAGCCCGGCGGTATCCGACGGGCCCAGCAGCAGGTCGGGGGGGACGCCGGCCAGCGAGGCGGCCTGGAACTGCTGACGCAGGTCCTCGGTCTGGTAATGGGTGCGGGTGATCTCCACCCCGGCGTTCTCGGGCAGGCGCTTGAAGGCTTCAAGGACGGAATCTATGTAGGGGGCGACCTGGGCGTCTTCCTGCTCCCAGAGCACGATGGTTTTGGACTCGTCGGAGGAGGGGCGGGCGCAGGCGGCCAGGGCCGCCAGCAGAACCGGGAAAAGTCGAGTTATTTTCACCCCTGACCCCTTTTTCTCAGCTTTTGGAAATATTGGTTATAGCGGCCAGCAGCGCCACCAGCACGGAAAGTTTCAGCGCCGTCCACCAGGAGATCACCCCGGCCACCGCCCCGGACGCTACCGCCCCCGGGAAAAGCGCGGGGATAGTCCACATCCAGAACCACTTTATCAGGAAGATGCCGAGCACGAAGATGCCGGCCAGCCACAGCACGATGGCCGGCATACCGAGGAGAAGCAGGTTGCGGATCTTCATTAAAGAAATTCTAACAAATAATCCTGATTAAAACCCATAATTTTGTTAAATATATATATGCGGGGAACCAAAGCGGACGAAAAACTTTTCTGGAACAGCCGGGCGCGCAGCTACCCTTTGCCCTTCGACCCCGGCACGGCGGCTAAAACGCGCCGCATCCTGCGCCGCCTTGAGCGCCTGGGCGCGGATTTCAGCGGCCGCAGGGTGCTCGACATCGGCTGCGGCACGGGCGTCTACGCCCTGCAGCTGGCGGGGCGGGCGGCCTCTACCTTCGGCATAGATTCCTCTCCCGCCATGCTCAGGCTCTTCAGGCGCGAGCGGCGCCTGCGCGGGATCGCTAATTCCGGCTGCGCCCTCGCGGCCTGGGCCTCGCTGCCCAGGAGGGAGGTGGCGGGCAAATTCGACGTCGCCCTGGCCTCCATGACCGCGGCGATAAAGACCGAACGGGACTTGCTGAAGATGGAAGCCGCGGCCCCGCGCTGCGTCTATATAGGCTGGGCGGGAGTCAGGCGAAACGCGTTATTGGAGAAAGTCTACGCCGCCCACGGCCTGGAATACAAGGCGCCGGAAGGCGCGCAGCGCGTGCTGGGGATACTCAAGGCACTGGGCAGGAAACCCAGCGCGGTTTACATAACCGACAGCTGGAGCAAGAGCGCCTCCCCGGAGGAAACCCTCCGGGAGATAGGCGTCAGCATGAAAGTAAACGGGGTGAAGCTGCGGAAGGACTGGACGGCGGCCCTGCTCAGGAAAAAGACCCGCGGGGGGAAGGTGCGCCAGCGCACCAGCATGCGCAAAGCCCTGATCACCTGGCGCTCCGCGGTAAAATCAGACTAAAGAAGACTCCAGGGCGCTGAGCTCGGCCGGGGTTCCCAGCGCCACCAGCATATCGCCCTTGCGGAGCCTGGCTTCCGGCAGCGGGTTAAGTTCGTATGACGCTTCGCCGGCCCGCTTAAGGGCCACCACCAGCGCGCCCTTCCTTTCCGAACCTTTGAACTCACGCAGCTCGTGCCCGTCCGCCGCTCCGCCCACGGGGATATCCTCGAAACGAGCGCCGGCCTTCTGGCCGCGCAGCATCGAATCCAGGAACTGCACGGTGGCGGGGCGCACCATCTCGGAAGCCATGCGCAGGCCGCCTATATGCGACGGGTTGATGACGATATCGGCGCCCGCGCGGACCAGCTTGTCCTTCATCTCGGCGTCGTGCTCGTTCTGGACGGTGACTATCTTCACGGCCGGGTTAAGGC
The DNA here is from genome assembly GCA_964417965.1 of uncultured Elusimicrobiaceae bacterium. Classification (GTDB taxonomy): domain Bacteria; phylum Elusimicrobiota; class Elusimicrobia; order Elusimicrobiales; family UBA9959; genus UBA9959. The sequence goes on along the minus strand of CAYQJX010000019.1, from coordinate 8,874 downwards.
CGCGGGCCGTGATAGCGATGAAAGCGTTATCCTTGTCTCCGGACAGCGCGCAGAAGACGCCGGCGGCGCGCCTGATGCCCGCCGACTCCAGGACCGCCGAGGAGGAGGCGTCGCCGGCCACGGCGCACCAGCCGCGGGCCATGAATTTCTTGACTTCCTCGTCGCACAGCACCACCAGGGCGAACGGGCGGTGCGTCTTGGACAACTCCTCGCAGACGCTCAGGCCGGGCCTGGAAGCCCCGCAGACTATAAAATGCCCGCGCATGTTTTCTATCTTGTCCTGCATCCTCATCCTCCGGAAAGCCTCCCTGAGGCCCCCATTGAACAGCAGCTCGCTGATGTTCGTGAATATGTAGGTCATCACGCCTATGCCGCCCAGGATCAGCACGATGGTGAAGATCCTCCCGGCGGTGGAGAGCGGATGGGTCTCGCCGTAACCGATGGTGGCGAGCGTGATGACGGTCATGTAAAGACTGTCAAGGAAGTTCCAGCCTTCTATCAGCGAATACCCGGCCACCCCGACCGCGCAGAGCACGGCCAGGACGGCCAGGGTGTTAAGCAGTTTCTTCCTTATATCCCGCATCCCGGGAGATCAGCGCTTGGCCGCGTCCGCCGGGGCGGCCGCTACCTTGAGCAGCGCCGGCTTCTTGACGCACTGCTTGGCGAAAGCGTCGTCGCGCAGCTTGTTGTGGTAATCCGGGTGCTGGAAGGTGTAGTCGAAGCGGGTATGGATGTCGTAGGAACCGTTCATCAGGCCCACCACATCCTCCACGAATACCCTTTCCTCGTCGGTGGGGATCACGAATACCTTCACCTTGGAGGTCTTGCACGAGATCTCGGTCTCGGAGTTGCGGGTCTTGGAGATATCGTTCTTCTCCGGGTCCATCTTAATACCCATGAATTCCAGGCCGCCAAGGGCCCCGGCGCGGGTCAGCGGGCCCATCTCGCCGACGCCGGCGGTGAAGACCACGGCGTCTATGCCGCCCACTTCGGCCGCGTAGGCGCCGATGTATTTCTTTATGCGGTTGGCTTCCATGTCCAGCGCCAGCTGCGAGCGGGCGTCGCCCTGCTCAGCGGCCAGTTCCACGTCGCGGGCGTCGCTGTATTTGCCGGTGATGGCGAGCTTGCCCGACTTCTTATTGAGGATGCCGTCCATCTCGCCGGGGTTCAGGCTCTCGCGGGCCATCACGTAGAGCGGGATGGCCGGGTCGTGGTCGCCGGCGCGGGTGCCCATCACCAGGCCTTCGAGGGGGGTGAAACCCATGCTGGTGTCGTAGGAGAGGCCGTTCTTGACCGCGTTGACCGAGGCGCCGTTGCCGATGTGGCAGATGACGAGGTTGGTCTGGAAGGGGTCCTTGCCCAGCAGCACGGCGGCGCGCTTGGCGGTATAGAGGAAAGAGGTGCCGTGGAAGCCGTAGCGGCGGATGGCGTATTTCTCGTACCAGGCCCTGGGCAGCGCGTACATATAGGACGACTCGGGCATGGTCTGGTGCCAGGCGGTGTCCATGATGGCCATGTGGGGGATCTTGGGCATCAGCGCGCGGGCGGCCTCTATGCCCTGTATGTTCGGGGGATTGTGCAGGGGAGCCAGGGAGGAGAGTTCGCGGAAAGTCTCCACGATCTTGTCGTCGATGATGGCGGACTTGACGAACTTCTCGCCGCCGTGCACCACGCGGTGGCCTACGGCGGCTATGCCGTCGAGGCTGTCGATGACGCCGTGATCTTTATGGGTCAGCGTGGTTATGACCAGCTGGATGGCGTCCTTATGGGTGGGGCAATCCTGGTTGACGGTCACCTTCTCGCGGCCGGGGGCCTCGATGTTGATGAACGAGGCGCCGATGCCGACGCGCTCGACCAGGCCGGAGGCCACGGTCATCTTGGCCTGCCAGTCGAAAAGCAGGTACTTCACGGAAGAGCTGCCGCAGTTGAGACAGAGTATTTTCATTGAGGTTCCCCTTATTTGTGCAGGCCGCAGGTTACGCCAGGTCCTGCCGTTTTCCTATAATCTTATTCTACTAAAATAAACGGACGCCCGTTTTTCGGAGGATTCATTTTTTTATGAACAACAAAGTCATGCGCATCCTGGCCCCCGCGGCGGCCCTGCTGCTGGCCGGCGGAGGCTATCTCTACCTGCGCAAAGGCATGGGTTCCCCGGAAGTGCTAAGGAAACTTTCCGGCCTGCGCGTCTCCCTGGAACTGTACTCCATGGAGCGCCGCAGGAAGCCCGCCTCTTTCGAGGATATTATAAAGGAGGGGCAGCTGGAGGGAGCCCCCGCCCTGAAGCTGCCGGGCCACCGGGGCACCTCTCATGTCAGGAACGCGCCCGCCTTCGCCATCTCCGACACCGGGGGCTGGGCTTACGTAAACGCCCCCGACTCCCGGGATTTCGGGACCATCTTCATAGACTGCGCGCACAAGGACGAAAAAGGCCGGTTCTGGAGCGAGTTTTAAGAGCTCGCGCAGCGACAAAAAAAATCCCCGGCGGCGGGGATTTTTTCATTCCGGGCCCCGGCTTCAGGCCTGGGCTTCCTCGTACAGGCGGATCAGCAGGTTGGCCACCACGGGCACGGACATGTTGTTGTTGACGTAGTCAAAAGCCATCTTGGACATGCTGTGGCAGACCTGCGGGCTGGCGATAAGCCGCGCCACGGCGCGGGTGCAGTCCAGGATGTCGTTCGGCTCCACTATCATCCCGTTGCGCTCGTGCACGGTGAAATCGCTCAGGCCGCGCAGGCGGGGCACTACGCAGGCCACGCCGGAGGCCTGGGCCTCGATGAGCGACATGGACATGCCTTCCCGGCGGGACGTCTTGGCGTAGATATGCATCATAGCCATGACCTCGGGGATGTCGTTGCGCTCCCAGAGGACGTCCACCTTGTGGCTGATGCCCAGGTTGCGGGCGAGCTGGCGGATGCGTTCGTCCTTCAGGCCTACCACCATAAAATTGGTGTCCGGCAGGACCTCCAGCACTTCTTTGGCCATCAGCAGGAAGAGCTCCTGCTCCCGGAGGGTCTTGTCCATGGTGATCGTACCGACCTTGTACGGGCGCTTCTGGAACATCGCCGGCTTTATCAGCATGGCGCTCTCCCAGCGGCCAATGCTGATGCAGGGCGGGACCACGAAGGTCCGGGCGCTGTCCACGCCGGCGGCGAGCAGGTCCTCCTGCACGGAGTTGCAGGCGGCCACATATTTGTCGACGTAGGGCTGCGCCGCCGCCAGCCGCTCGAAGGCCCTGGGGCTGCCGAGCTTGAGCTGCGTGACAAAAACCTTGGAAGAGGCGCGCGCCTTTTTAAGGAGGAGGGGGTTGAGCGAGTCGGGGTTATAGAAATGGACGACATCCCAGCCGGCGGTCTCGAAGAAGCCGAACTTCGCCCCCAGGGTAAAAGGCTTGGCCTCGACCTTGAGCTTCCGGCATTCCTCGTAAAGGCGGGACCCGCGCGGGCAGACCACGGCGGCGTTATGCCCGAGCTTGAGGAACTTGGCGGCGGTATGGAGCGCCTGGTAGGAGACTATGTCCCAGCCCGAACTGTCACAGACGTTAAGTATGTTCACGTTATTTTAGCCTGGCCGGGGCGCCGGCCGAAAGCGCAGCCGCCAGTTTTTGCAGTTCCCGCTCGGCGTTGCGCACATAGGCCGTATCGCGGGAAGTGGCCGCGATATCGGCGTAAATAGCCGCCGCGGCGGCGTAGTTGCCGATCTTCTTGTTAAGGAAAGCCGCCTGCTGCTTGAGCATCACGGGGCAGTCAGGGTCCTTGAGCATCGGGGCTATGGACGCCGCTACCGCGGCGGGGTCGTTGGCCCTGCTGTAGCCGATAGCCGCGAGGACGTTAAGGTATTTCCATTCCCGGGGGGAATATTTAAGCGCGTAGCGCAGCAGGTCCTGGGCCTCTTCCGGGCGGCCCATGTTGAAGGCCAGGGAACCGGCCCCGTAGAGCGCCGCCACGGTGAACCCCGGGTCTATCTCCAGCACGTGCCTGGACCTGGCCAGGAATTCCGGGTACCGGCCTTCGCCGTTGATGCCGGCGTGGTCATGATGGCGGTGCCCGCCCGCGGGTTCCGGCTTAAGCCATTCCATCCCGCCCGCGTCTTCGTCCTCCTCGTGAAACTCCGGGGAACCGTAGTACTGCATGAGGCGGATGAACCAGACGTCCGCGAAAAGGCGGCGGGCGCCCAGGGCCAGGGCGAACATGTCGGCCGCCGCGCCGGCGGCGGGGGTGCGGATCTCGGAGGGTGGAGGAAAAGGGCTGCGGTAGGCGGCGGCCGAAAGCGCCGAACCGGCGGCCCAGGCCAGCAGCGCGGCGGCGGGCAGCGCCAGGCGGCGCATCAGAATTCCTTCCTGGAAATCAGCCACAGTGCTCCCAGGTAGGAGCCCGCGGTCCAGGCCGCGGCCGACAGGAAAGCCGCGGGGGCGAGCGCGGCGGCGGCGCCGGCGGCGTCCCGGGCGTTGAAAAGCTGCAGGTTGGGAATGAGCCAGACGGCGGCCTTAAGCGCCAGAGACTTGGCCCCGGCAGACTGCTCGGCCAGGAAGCGCGTTTCCGCCGCGAAATGGCCCGCGGTCCAGAAGATCCCGGAGATGACCAGCGTGGAAACGGCCGAAGTGGAGAACAGGGAAACGAAGTACGCGAAGGAAGTTATGACCGCCAGCTTGAGCAGCGAGCCGGCTACGGCCCAGGCGTAGGCCGGCGGGACGCCGAAGCCGCGGAGCTTGAGCAGCAGCAGGTGCATAAGCGCCATGACCGCCAGCATGAGGGCCGAGGTCAGCAGCGAGCCCGCCAGCTTGCCGGCCAGGTAAGCCCAGCGCGGCACGGGCCGTGAAAAGACCAGGTAGATGGTCTTGGTCTCGGCCTCCCTGAGGAGCACGGACGAGGCGTTGAAGAGGGCATAGGCCAGCGCCGTAAGTTCCATCAGGGCCAGGCCGAAATCGGACAGGACCCGCGCTTCCTGGTCCACCGCCATTACGCCGGCCAGCACCGAGGCGTAGATAGCCGCGAAAGCGAAGACGGCGAAGAGGGTGAAGAAGCGGTTGCGCACGTTCTCCATGAAGGAATTAGCGGCGACCGCCCAGACTACGGGGAGCGTTCTTTTCATCGCACCGCCTCCACGAAGATAGCTTCCAGGCCGCCCGGCGCGGCTTCCCATTCGGCCCTGCGGACCGTGCGCTCCAGCCTGCCGCGCACCATTATCAGGACGCGGCCGCAGAGCTTCTCCACTTCCGAAATGCTGTGGGAGGACAGGAAGATGGTGCGGCCCTCGGCGCTGATGGAGGCCAGCAGCTGGCGGATGTCGTGGATGGCCAGCGGGTCCAGGCCGCTGACCGGCTCGTCGAGGATAAGCAGGTCCGGGCTGTGCAGCAGGGCCTGGGCCAGACCGAGCCGCTGCAGCATGCCCTTGGAGAATTCCGAAACGCGCTTGCCGGCGTGGGGGTCCAGGCCGGTCTTGCGCATGGCGGCCTCCACCGCGGCGTCCAGGCCCGCGCCGGAGAGGCCCGAGAGGCGCCCGTAGTACTCCAGGGCCTGAGCGGGCCTGACCTGGGGCGGGAAATAGGGGAGTTCCGGCAGGAACCCCACCTTGGACTTGGCTTCGGAGCCGGAGGGGGAATGACCGAAAACTTTCACGCGCCCCGCGTCCGGGAACAGCAGGCCGCAGATCAGCTTCATGATGGTCGTCTTGCCCGCGCCGTTAAGGCCGAGCAGGCCGGTCACTTCTCCGGCGGGGATCTCGAAAGAAAGGTCCTTTATGGCCGTATGGTAGGACGCCCCTAAAAGGCGCGGGCGGCGGTACGTCTTCTCTACCCCGGCGAAAGATACGGCGTGCTGGCTCATCTTATTATTTTCTTCTCCTCTCTCTTCTGCCGCTTCATCTCTTCCTCTATGCGGTCTATCGGGATCTCGCCCATCTGCAGGAAAAGGGTATGAAAGCGCCGGAGGTCGAAATACTTGGCCTCCGTCCGCTGGTAGTAGCGGCGCATCTGCAGGATGCGGTCCATGCCTATGACATAGGTCACGCCGTCGGTAGGGACCAGCGAGATCTTAAGGACCTCCGCGTCCGCCGCCGGTTTGGACATGAACAGCTTCTCCTGGAAGAACAGGGAGGCCTCGGCCGCGGTCATGCGCTTCTGGTGCAGGGCGGCGTCGACGTAGGCCCTGGCCGCGCGCAGCGCGCGCACATAGCAGCGCAGGAAGCGGGACCAGTAGGAGGAATAATAGCCCATCTCCTCGGCCAGCAGCTCGGCGTAGCAGGCCCAGCCGTTGGTCACCACCGGCTGGCGCGAGGCCCGGCGGATGCGCGAGCGGTTGTTGGAGGCCTCGAAGCTGCGCAGGTGCATGCCCGGCATGATGGAGTACGCCGTAAGGAGTTCCATCTGCGCGTAATTGAAGCCGGCGCTGAGCGTTTTCTCCCGGGCGGCCTCCGAGGCCTTGTCCGGGGGAAGCAGGACGAAAAGTTCCGAGATCCGGGTGTCGTCCAGCGCGAAAGCGGGGGCGTAGTACACGTAGGGCAGCACCGAAGCCATGAACCCGGGCATGCGCTTGATCAGCAGGCGCTGGCGGGGAAATTCCACGACCTTGTGCTCGTCGAAGTGCTGGTAGGCCCGGTCCATCTCGTCCTGGAACACCTTCAGCACGTCGCCGGCCTGGGGGTGCTCCTTGGGAAGCTTGTCGAGCACGCCTTTCCAGCCCTTTTCCTTGGCCGCCATGGCGTCCACGTTGAAAGCCTCTTTTTCGAGGTCCTTCATGGCTTTTTTGAAAGCGCTTTTAGCGTAGCTGTTGGCGTCGCCCGGGGTCATGTCCAGGGCGTGCAGCCGCTCCAGGTAGAAACCGTAGGCGTAGTCGCCGGCCCTGAAATCCCCGTCGGAATTAGGCAGGATGTCCTTTTCCAGGTAGGCCGCGTAGCGGGTGAGCGCGGCCTTGACCTTTTCCATCGTCTCGTCGACCTGGGTCTTGAGCACGGGGTCATAGCGGGTATAGCCGCGGAAAACCGGCACGAAGTCGGAAACGTAGTTGAGCGCGTCGTTGGCCTGGCGGATGGCCTGGCGGGTCCAGATCTCGGGGGGGCGGGAAAGATTGCGCTCCGCCTGCTCGAGGACGCCGGGGAAGGCCTTGAGCCGGGCGATGGCGTTGCCGGAGCGGGTGTTGTAGTCCTCGTAGTCCTTGCTCATCATCTGGTAGACGAGGAAGAGCGGCTCGAGGTAATACTGGGGGCGCTTGGCCAGCAGCGCCAGGTTCTCCATCTCGTAGATGTCGACTTCCAGCATGTGGTCCAGCGTCTCGTAGTCCACCTTAAGCTGGGAGTACATCGTGTTCTTATCGATCTCGTGGAGCTTGGCGCGGAGGCGCTTTATCGCGGCGAGCTGCTTGGCCACCCTTTCGGAGGACCGCTCGGTGAGCTGGCCGTCCGAGCCGTGCAGGCCCATGCGCGTCGCGCGCTCCGGGTCGTACATCTGCACGGTGGCGAGGAACTGGGAAAACACCTCGTTGAGCTTGGTGTTCTCCAGGGTCCCCTGCATTTCTTCGGTGGTAAGGGTATCCTCGTAGGCGCGCGCCGGCGGGGCCGGCAGCAGGGCGCAGGCGAAGAACAGCGGGATCAAGAGACGCATTTTTTGCCTCACTTTTTCAGGATGGCCTTCCTGGCCGGGCGTTTCTTCGTCCGGGCGGCGGCCGGGGCCAGGGCCAGGGCCAGCACTTCGTCCATGGTCTCCACCGGGTGCAGCTTCATTTTCGCGCGGATCTCGGAGGGGATCTCCTCCAGTTCCTTCAGGTTGGCCTTCGGGAAGAGCACGGTGTAGATCTCGTCGCGGAAGGAGGCGATCACCTTCTCCTTGAGGCCGCCGATGGCCAGCACGCGGCCGGTGAGGGTAAGCTCGCCGGTCATGGACAGGCCGGGCTTTACCGGGCGGCCGGAGAACAGGCTGGCCAGCGCGGTGGCCAGGGTCACCCCGGCGGAAGGGCCGTCCTTGGGGATAGCGCCTTCCGGGATATGCAGGTGGAAGTTGTGGGAGCTCACATAGGCTTTAGGGGCCAGTTCCTTCGAGCGGACATAGGTGAAAGCCGCCTGGGCGGATTCCTTCATGACCTCTCCGAGCTTGCCGGTCAGCGTCAGGCCGCCCTTGCCGGGCACGGCCAGGGCCTCCACCGCCAGCACTTCGCCGCCGTTCTCGGTCCAGGCCAGGCCGGTGGCGATACCGACGGCGTTGTAGGAGACCTTGGCCTCCAGGAACTTGGGGACGCCGAGGTAGTCGCCGAGGTTGTCAGGCGTGACCTTCACGACGCTGAGCTTCTCCTCCACGATCCTGCGGGCCGCGCGGCGGCACATCGCCGCCAGTTCGCGGTTCAGGTTGCGGACGCCCGCCTCGCGGGTATAGCCGCGGATGACGGCGTCGATCCCCTTGTCGTCTATCTTGAGCGAGCCTTCCTTAAGGCCGTGGTCCTTGAGCTGGCGGGGGATAAGGAACTTCTTGGCGATCTCTATCTTCTCGTCGTGGGTGTAGCCGCTGAAGTCTATGATCTCCATGCGGTCGCGCAGGCTGACGGGGATCCCCCACAGCGTGTTGGCGGTAGCCACGAACATCACGTTGGAGATGTCGAAGGGCACGTCCAGGAAATGGTCGTTGAACTCGGAATTCTGCTCCGGGTCAAGCACCTCGAGCAGGGCCGCGGCGGGGTCGCCGCGCCAGTCGGTGCCCATCTTGTCGATCTCGTCCATCAGGAAGACAGGGTTGCGGCTACGCGCCTTCTTCATGCTCTGGATGATGCGGCCGGGCATGGACGCCACGTAGGTGCGCCGGTGGCCGCGGATCTCGGACTCGTCGCGCACCCCGCCGAGGGACATCCGCACGAAATTGCGGCCCATCGAGCGGGCGATGGAGCGGGCGATGGA
>CAYQJX010000018.1:0-54990 GCA_964417965.1 uncultured Elusimicrobiaceae bacterium | reverse complement strand
TGCTGACGGGCCTGATCCCGTCCCCCGGCAACTACTCGCCCTTCATCAGCCCCGAAACCGCCAGGCACCGCCGCGTCCTGGTGCTGCAGCGGATGAAGGCCGAGGGCTATATCACCGACAAGGAAGCCGAGGCCGCCGCGGCGGAACCCATCCCGGCGGAGAAGTCCACCCTGTTCGCCAGCCACGCCGCTTATTTCGTGGAATACGTGCGCCAGCAGCTCGAGCCCAAGTACGGCGTCGCCCAGCTCTGGAAGGGCGGCATGAAGATCTACACCACGCTGGACCTGGCCATGCAGGTGCCGGCGGAAGAGATCATGGAACGGCACCTGGCCAAGTACGACCAGGACGCCGAGAAGAACCGCGCCGCGGAGGACGCCAAGGAAAAAGAAGAGAACAAGGACGACGAGGACGCCGTGGTCCGGTCCTCCGTCAGCCTGCAGGGCGCCTTTGTGATCCTCGACACCAGGACCGGCGCGATCAAGGCCATGATCGGCGGCCGCAACTACCGCGACAGCAAGTTCAACCGCGTCACGCAGGCCGCGCGCCAGGCCGGTTCCACGTTCAAGCCGATGGTCTGGATGGCCGGCCTGATGAACGGCTACACCCCGGCGAGCATAGTGGAAGACTCGCCGATGGCCTACTATTACGACGGCAAGGACTGGCGCCTGCTGGAGGGCGCCACCGACCAGTACGCCATAGACCTGGCCATACAGCCCTTCGTGGGCAACAAGGATTTCAAGATCTGGGTGCCCAGCGATTTCGACGGCAAGACGCAGGGCCGCATCACCATGCGGCGCGGCCTGGAGCTGTCGCGTAACCTGGCGTCCATCTACCTGGTCACCCGGGTGGGGCCCACGCTGGTAGCCGACGTGGGCCACCGCGCCGGCATCAAGCGCAACCTGGAGGCGGTCCCTTCCATCGGCCTCGGCACCTCGCTGGTGAGCCCGATAGAGATGGCCAGCTCTTTCTCCACCTTCGCCAACGGCGGCATCCACGCCGCGCCTTTCGGCGTGCTGCGCGTGACGGATAATTCCGGCCGCGTGCTGGAAGAGGCCGTGCCCGAGGAGACTGAAAGCTTTTCACCGCAGCTTTCCTATGTGCTCGTAAACATGATGAAGGGCGTGGTGCAGCGCGGCACCGGCTCCCACGCCTCCCGCCTGAAGCGGCCGATAGCCGGCAAGACCGGCACCAGCCAGGATTCCAAGGACATGTGGTTCATCGGCATGACGCCCGACCTCACCGCGGGCGCCTGGATGGGCTATGACGACTTCATGTCGCTGCCGATGAAGGACTGGACCGGCGGCGGCACCGTGGTGCCCTGGTGGACCGAGATCATGGAGGCGGTGCTCAAGGACCAGCCGGTACGCGACTTCCCCGTGCCCGAGGGCATAGTCTTCGTCACGGTGGACCAGGAGACCGGCAAGCTGGCCCTGCCCACCTGCAAGAAGAAGATCCTGGAATCCTTCATCAAGGGCACCGAACCCAAAGAATTCTGCGACGCGCAGCATTAACACTGCGCGCCTGTCAGCTCAACCGCCGGCCCCCGCCGGCGGTTCTTTTTTTGTGTACGGAGGAGCGTTTGCGAGTAGGCCGCCCCTGCCGGCCGATCGGGTTAGCAAAAGCCTGTCGGAGGCCCGAGCTTGCGTAAGCGCGAGGGCCGAGACGGGCAGCGGCGAGCACGGTGTGCGAGACCGCGGTTTTGCGTTCCGATCGGCCGGCAGGGGCGAGGAGCCTATTTGTAGACGCGGGGGATTCTGGAATTGGCGGCGGTGCGGCGCACATGCAGCGCTACCGGCGTGCCAGGTTTGGCTTCGGGGGTACCGGTGACGTCGAGTAAAGTGTGGGCGATGCCGGTGCGGCCCGTGAAATAGGCTTTCTTGCCGTTGATAAGGCCCCAGTAATTAAAGCCGGCGGCCACGCGGATTTGGTTCTCCGTCGGCTCCATGGTAAGGCCGTCGGAGTAGCCGGCCGGGATGGTGGCCAGGCGCATCGCCTTGGGAGCGGTGAACTCCGAAGCGTAGCCCAGCGACTCGCCCTTCTTCACATTCCTCACGGAAATTATCCTGGCGTAGAACTGCCAGGGCCTGCCCAGGCCGGGCAGCGGCGGTCCCTGCCGCTTCTTCTGGTAGACGTCGGTGGGATAGATGCCGTACATCAGGTTGCCGGCGCGCACCATATCCAGCTGCCAGTGGGGAAAATCGCAGAGTATGGAACTGTTGGCCGCGTGGGCTTTAAGGCCGGGGGCCAGCGCCCGCAGCTTTTCCGCCAGCGCGCTGAACGAGGCGAGCTTCTCTTCCGCCTCTATCATGTTCTGCGCCGGGCGGTAGGCCAGGTGGGCCGAAACCCCGAAGGGAACGGCCTTGCCGTGCTTCAGCGCGGCGCGCAGGAAGGCCTCCGCGTCAGCCGGTTTGACGCCCCAGCGGCCGAGACCCAGGTCTATATCCAGGTGGTACGGGGCGGCTTTCTTAGCCGCCTTGCTCAGGGCTTTTATGAAGGTAAGAGAATCGGCGGTGGGAATGAGGCGGTGCTTCACTATGGCGGCGGCTTCTTCGGGCAGGGACGGGGCCAGCAGGTGGATCTCCGCGCGGGGCAGGTCTGCGCGCAGTGAGGCGCCCTCCTCGGCGGTCAGCACGCCCAGGCAGTCCGCGCCCGCGGCCAGCGCGGTCCTGGAGGTCTGCGCGGCGCCGTGGCCGTAGCCGTCGGCTTTCACCACGGCCATGAACTTTACGCCGGGCTTGAGCGCTTTCTTGATAGCCCTGGCGTTCCCGGCCAGCGTCTTTAAATTTATTTCAACCCATTTCAGCATATGTTCGCGCGGCTGTCCGCGTTCCTCACAAAATTATATCATTAAGGCAATGACAGCCAAGGTCGTCAAAGGCGCGCCCAATATCAGCGCCAAAGCCTGGTTCGCGCTGAAAGAGTACGAACGCTCGCCGTCCCATCTGCTGGTGGCGGCCGCCGGCGACGACGTGCTCTCCTCCTGGCAGCACGCTTTCATCTCCTTGTCGGGGCTGCTGCCCGGCCTGCCGCCTTTCGAGGTCTGCCTCTGGGGCGGGGACCTGTCCGAGCGGGCCAAGGCCATGCGCGCCCTCTATTCCCCGGAGCCCGGCCGCAACTACGTGCATATAGCTTCACCGGAGGCGCTGGCCGAGGCGCTGATGCCGGAGTCCGCCTACGCGGACCTGCGGTTCTCCTTCAAACAGGGCTATTCCTACGAGCGCGCTGTGTCTCTGGACCTTTTCATCAAGGCCGGCTACGAGCGCGTCTCCTTCGTGGAGGAGCGGGGACAGTTCGCCGCGCGCGGCTCGGTGGTGGATTTTTACTCGCCGGGCTTCGACAAGCCGGTGCGGCTGTTCTTCTCGGACAAGAAACTGGAAAGCATACGCTACTTTGAGATCGACACCCAGCACACCTCCGATTTCCTGCTGCACGTGAACGTGCCGCCCAATATCTTCGGCGGGCCGGGCCAGCCCCTGCCGCATTACGCCGGGCCTGACTGGAAGCTGTTCCTGGACGCCCCGGCGCGGCCGGAGTCGGGAGCCGAACAGTACGTTTTCGGCGCGCTGGGGGAGGACGGGGCGGGCACGGATTTCGGCGCCGTCTCCAATCTTAACTTTAATTCCGACATCGCCCTGCTGGCCGGCGAGCTGAAGCGCCTTAAAAAAGCCGGCGCGGCCGTGAAGCTTTTCTGCATCAACCGCGGCGAGACCGAGCGGCTGGCCGAATCCCTGGCCGACGCCGGGGCCGGCGGGCTGGTCTCCATCGCCACCGGCTATATAGAGGAAGGTTTCGTGCACCTGCCGTCGCGGACGGCGGTCATCACCTCGTCCGAGCTGTTCCGCCGGCGCTACCGCTTCGACCCGGCCTCGATAAAGCCCAAGAACAAGTTCTTCAAGTGGACCGACCTGAAGGTCGGCGACTTCATCGTGCACGAGGATTACGGCGTGGGCCGCTACCTCGGCATCAAGAAAGCTTTCTTCCGCAACGCCTGGGGCGAGCAGGTGGAGGATTCCGACTGCCTGTACCTGGAATACGCCCGCGGCGACAAGCTCCTGGTGCCGCTGCACGACTTCAGCCGCGTGCAGAAATATATCAGCTCCGAGGGCAAGGCCCCGCGCCTGTCCCACATGGACACCAAGACCTGGACCGAGATGAAGACCCGGGTCAAGAAAGAGGTGGAGGAGCTGGCGCTGGACATTTTAAAGCTCGAGGCCGAGCGCGCCGCGCTCAAGACCGCAGCACTCCCGCACGGCGGCCACCTGGAGGACGAGTTCGCGGCCTCCTTCCCGTTCGACGAGACCCCGGACCAGACCCGCGCTATCGCCGAGGTGATGGCCGACCTGGAGGTCGAGCTGCCGATGAACCGGCTGGTGGCCGGCGACGTGGGCTTCGGCAAGACCGAGGTGGCCATGCGCGCCGCCATGCGCGCCGTGGCCAACGGCAAACAGGCCGCCATCCTGGTGCCCACCACCATCCTCGCCGACCAGCACTTCCACAATTTTTCCAAGCGCTTCGCCGGCTTCCCGGTCAATATCCGCGTGATCTCGCGCTTCGTGGCCCCGGCCGACCAGAAGAAGATCCTGGCGGACCTCGCGCGCGGGAAGATAGACATCATCGTGGGCACGCACCGCCTGCTGCAGAAGGACGTGGAGTTCGCCGCGCTGGGCCTGATGGTGGCCGACGAGGAGCACCGTTTCGGCGTGAAGGACAAGGACAAGATCAAGGCCGCAGCCAAAGGCGTGCACTGCCTCTTGATGAGCGCCACGCCCATCCCGCGCACGCTCTACCAGTCGCTTTCCTCGCTCAAGTCCATGTCGGTGATAGAAAGCGCCCCCGTCGGGCGGCAGGCCATCTCCACCTTTGTGCGGCCTTTCACCGAGAAGGGCGCGGCCGAGGCCGTCACCTACGAGCTCGCCCGCGGCGGCCAGGTGTACTACGTGCACAACCGCGTGCAGACCATAGACAGCCGGCAGGCCTACCTGAAGAAGCTCATGCCCGAGCTGCGCATCGCGGTGATCCACGGCCAGATGAAGGCCGAGGCCGTGGAAAAGCAGATGTGGGATTTCCTCAACCGCAAATACGACGTGCTGATGGCTACCACCATCATAGAGTCCGGCCTGGACATCCCTACGGTGAACACCATGATAGTGGAGAACGCCCACGAGATGGGCCTGGCCCAGCTGTACCAGCTGCGCGGCCGCATAGGGCGCGAGAAGCAGAAGGCCTACTGCTACCTGTATTACCCCGGCTGGATGAAGGGCGCCGCCGGCAAGCTGCAGAAAAAGGCCGCCGCCATCGCCCCGGCCGCCGACGAGCCCCCGCCTATCAGCGAGGACGCGGTGCGCCGCCTGTCCGCGCTGGAGGAATTCACCGAGCTCGGCTCCGGCTTCCGCCTGGCCATGCGCGACCTGGAGATCCGCGGCGCCGGCGAGCTGCTGGGCGTGCGGCAGCACGGCTTCATAAATTCCATAGGCCTGGAGATGTACATCAAGCTGCTCAACGGCGAGATAGACCGCATCAAGGGCCGCGCCGGCGCGGCCGAGCTGCCCGAGCCCAAGATGGACATCCTGGTGCCGGCCTTTATCCCCGAGGATTACGTGGGCGACGACATGGAGCGGCTGAACTTCTACAAGAAGCTGCTCAACGCCAAAGAGGGAGAACTCGCCGCTATAACAAAGGGTTTCGAGGATATCTCCGGGCCGGCCCCCGCGCCGCTCAAGAACCTGGTGGAGATAATCCGGCTGAAGAAAATGCTGGCTAAAAAGGCTGTGCGGGCGGTGACGCAGAAGGAAACGGACCTGGAGATCTTCTTCTCGCCCGGGGCCAACGTCCCGCCCAAGGCCGTGGCCGGCTGGCGGCAGGCCTTTGGCAGTCGCCTCTCCTTCCTTCCCTCCCGGGCGGGCGACGGCATCAGGATCTCCTCGGTGGACGACCCGCTTTCGGATATAGCCGCCGCGGCCGCGGCGCTAGCCTGACCCCCCTGTCTTTCCCAATGAAAAACTGCTAAAATATAGATAGAAGTATTGCTCTTTGAGAACCTTTTTGGTATTAGATCTGCATTCATCTTCGGGTGGTTCAGCGCGGCGCCCAAGCGCAGCGCAGGAAGCAAGCGACGATGAAATGGAGGGCAGAGCCCTCCTTGTAGAGCACCCGGCCGACGAAGGCCGGGCGGTTAATCCGCCCTGAGCGTCCTCGCTCAGGGTGCGACCAGACGGGGGTGAACTAGGTTCGACGTGAACTTGTTCTGCAGGATCAGCAGGTCATGGTTGACCAGGCCATGTAAAACAGGGTCAAAAAAACAAAAGCCAACTCCAACGAGCTGGCCTGGGCGCACGCCTAAGTGTGCCTCGCTTATAGTCTGCCCGCCTGAGCGGACTGTACTGCGTTAAATTCAGGCTGCTGTCGCCGGGGGCGCGCTTCGTCCCGCGTCGGCAAAAGACAACACGGAGCTGGGCCGGCATTGTCGCCTTGAACTTATGCCGTCCGAGACAAACTCAGGGCTAAGCCTGTAGCGGTTCCTGCAAGCGGTTTACGGACCCGAGTGCAACTCTCGGCACCTCCACCATTTAAAAGGCCGGTCTTCGAAAGAGGGCCGGCCTTTTAATTTAATCGGTAATTTGTTTTACTTACCATAATGGCGACACGCTCCGTTGGAACCGCAAAAGGCATCGAGGGGATGGCTCTCTTCGAGGATTTCCTGTCCCTGGCGGGGCTGCATAAGAATTATACGCAGCATTTCTGCACGGCAGACCTGTACGCCATGGACCTGATAGAGGACCGGCAGGACCTGGGCATCGCGGGCGTCATCCGGCTCTGGGAGCGCTACTCCCGGGAGATGCCTGGCGGCAAGATCAACCTGTACCTGACGGCCCCTTTCTGCTTCAGGCATTGCAGCTACTGCCTGTTCTTCAAGAAGACCCCGAAGAACAAGGCCGAGCTGGAGGATTACAAGGACAAGCTGGTGGGGCTGGCCGGGGCTTTCGGCCCGCTGTTTAAAAAACTGGAATTCGAGAATCTTTTCTTCGGCGGCGGCACGCCCAGCCTGTTCAGCGAAAAGCAACTCCAGGAGATCTGCGATAAAGTGGTCTCGCGGGCCAGGGTGTTCAAGGACGGGGCCAAGACCTTTGAATGCGAACCGCTCACCGCCACCAGGAAGAAACTGGAGATCGCCGCCGGCGCCGGCTTCAACCGGGTCAGCGTCGGGGTGCAGTCGCTGGACCAGAAGGTGCTCAAGATCCTCAACCGCGAGTACCAGACCTATGGCATGGTGCGGGACTTCATGACCGCCGCCCACGAATTCGGGTTCAAAGAGATCAACATAGACCTCATGATAGGCGTCGCCGGCGATACGCGGGCCGCTTTTATCGACAGTTTCAAGCGGACGCTCGCGCTCAAGCCCACCACCATCGCCGTCTACCAGCTGGTCCCCAACCAGGAATACCTCGACGCCTGGTACGGCGGGGACAAGGCCGCCTTCTTCAAATATTCTCTCGGCTTCAGGCGGGGAGTGTACCGGGAGCTCGCGCGCATAGCGCGGGAGAACGGTTTTGTCTGCCCGCGGCTGGAGAAGTTCTGCATGGCCGACAAGATGGCCGGCTCCGTGGTGTTCCAGGACAAGAAGGTCGGCATCAAGCAGGAGTATTCCCTCAACGAGATCGGCCCGGAGGATTCTTATTTCACCCTCGGCCACCGCGGGGATTCCTATATCCCCAACCTCGCCTTCTACCAGACCACCCCGCTGACGCGGGACCCGGCGAAGAACGTTTTTAAAACCACGCCGCTGGAGGGCAGGCGGGCGATGGAATTCTACTGCCTGCGCAAGCTTTCCTCGTATAACGAGCTCTACCGGGCCGACTTCCGCCGGCTTTTTAAGCGCGATGTAATGGCAGTTTTCGCCAGGGAGATGCGCGGGTTCGTAAAGGCGGGCTGCGCCCGGGTGCTCAAAGATAAGATCGTTTTCGACAAGACCGATATAAAGACCAGGTTCCTCATCGCCATGGTCTTCGTGGGCCGTGCGCGTGTGGAGGCCAGGATCAACGCCTGGCTGCGGGAGCGGCGCATAGTGCTGCGGTTCAGGGAATTCTCTTACGAGGCCTATGCCGTTTACGGCGCCGGGGGCAAGCTTGCCTTCAGGGCCGCGCCGCTGTCTGGTTCAAAGCGTTCGGCGTTGTTCGAGAGCATGACCGGCAGGATATTCAGCGGGGTCAGGCCCGGCGCCACGCTGCATGACTCGGTGCTGGCTTTCGAAACGGCGCTCGGGCGCCTGGAGGGCGGCCTGCGCAGTCGGTTCGGGGTTGGTGTCCGGTAAAAACGGCGGCTCAAATTAAAAGCCGGTCCCCCAGAAGGGAGACCGGCTTTTTGTTTTTACGGCGCTGCTGTTTAGAATTCGTTGAAGTAGGAAACCTTCTGGTTGCCGTCGCGGTTGATGACCCAGTGGTCCACCTTGGAGCCGCCGGAGTCGCCGGCTATCTCGACCTCGTATTTTTTGGCGGCCTCGGCCAGCTTCTCGGGGCTGAGCGGGCAGGAGAAGGTGCGGCTGCGATCGCGGTCCTGCAGCTCGGCCAGCGCGGCCTTGAACTTCTCCACGCCGCCGGAGGTGGCGAACTTGGAGCAGTTCATGCTCTCCTGCATGGAAACGTCCACATAGGCGCGGAAATCTATGGGACGCTCGGCGTTCTTGACCCATTTGCCGCCCTGGCAGGCCAGGTACGGGCCGGCGTTATGCTGGGCGCCCAGCACGTCGTCGCGCCGCTGCAGCATGTGGTTCCAGAAGCGCATGCCGTTGAAGTTGGCGGCGAGGTCGGCGTAGGAGAACACGCCGGTGGCGAGCATGTTGCCGCCCAGGAAAGTCTTTTCCTTGAAGATGCCGTTCTTGAGCACGGAGACCAGGGGCTTGCCGTCCAGGTAATGGCCCTTGAAGTAGCGCTGGCCCATGCCGAACATGTGCTCCAGTTTGTCCACGCCTACGATGGTGTCGCCTATCTTGATGAGCGGGAACAGCGCCAGCGGGCTCTTGGCCGCGCCGCGGCGCCCCAGCAGGAAGCCGTTCCAGATGCTCCACTCGCTGTAGATGGATTCTTTGAGCGGGATCACCGTGCGGGGCACGTCCCCTTCTATGATGGCCTGCACCAGCTGGCCTTTCTTGTGATTGGAGAAAACGTCGGTGAGCCGGTCGTAGAGCGCTTCTTCGCTGGCCCGGGTCTCGTCGCAGGTCCCGGAGCTGTTGAGGTCGTAGATGGCCGCTTCCAGGCCTTCGTTGGCCAACTTGTTCACTTCGCCGGTCACGTCGGCCACCCGGCCGTCCTCGAGCGTGTAATGATCGGCTTCCGCGGCGTAAGCCGCCTGGCAGGAAACCGCGAACATCAGGGCTATAAGGGCTTTTCTCATTTGTCCTCCGTCACCGGACCGTCTCTATATAGAAATGTTAGCAATCCGCCCGGCAGGGCCGATTGAGGCTAAGGACCTTGTTTCTTTTGGGATTAAGGCCCACGCCCGCTTAGGCATTAAGTGCCCTCCGGCCTGCCCTTACGGCCCACGTCTCCCTGTCTTTTAATTTTATTTATTGTAGAATTCTAATTATATGAGAAGGCCCAACGCCCTTGCCAAGGTCGCCGGCCCCGCCGCCATTCTGGGCGCGCTGGGCTGGACCCTCTGGCTTTGGCCGGCGCATTTTCTCTGGGTCTATCCCGCCTCCGGCGCCCTCTTCATCTGGTTCTCCTGGTCCGGGGAGCGCGAGGTTAAATATATTTTCCTGTTCCTGGTGACGGCGGCGGGCTTCATCCTGCCCAAGCTCGCCCCGGGCGGCGATTCTTTATACCTGATGGCCGGGGCCCTGGCCGAGGTGCTCTGCCTCTGGCTGCTGTTCTACGCGCTGTCCAGTTCTGAAACCTCGCGGCAGGCCGCCCGGGACCGGGTGGCCGCCGAGCAGGCCGAAGCCGTGCAGCGGGTGCGCGACCTGGAGGACGAGCTGGCCCGCTACCGCCTGCACCTCGACAGCACGCTGGCCCGTATCCGGGACAAGGGCGCGCTCGCCGAGGCCATCCACGACATGGGCGCCGCCGCCAACCCCGACCAGGTCAAAGAGCGGCTGGAGACCCTGCTGAAGAACTATTTCCCCGGGGCCGTGGTGGAACTGCGCACCGGCGCGCCGCGCGACTTCGCCGATATCTGGGTCGCCGAGCGCAAGATCCCGCTGCTGGTCAGGGATTCCGCCTCTGACAGCCGCTTCGCCAGGACCCAGTTCGGGGCCGGCGAGCGGTCCTTCATGGCGCTGCCGCTGTCCCTGTTCGGCCGGCTGGTAGGTTTTGTGCGGGCCTCGGCCGGGGAGCCGGAGCGCTTTAAGGCCTCGGACCTGCGCGGCGCGGAGCTGGCCTGCACGCTGGCCGGCGTCAGCATGGAGAACATCTACCTCTTCGACAAGGTCAACGAGCTGGCCATCAAGGACGGCCTGACCGGCCTTTACACCCACCGGGCCTTCCAGTCCCGCGTGGAGGAGGAGATCCTGCGCGCGGCCCGCAGCAAGACCCCTTTCTCCGTGGTCATGGCCGACATCGACCATTTTAAATCCTACAACGACACCTTCGGCCACCAGGCCGGCGACGCCGTGCTTAAGGCCGCCGCCGAGGTTTTCTCCGGCGGGGTCAGGGACATAGATTTCTCCGCCCGCTACGGCGGCGAGGAGTTCGCCCTGGTGATCACCGGCGAGGGCAAGGCCCTGGCCGCCGCGGTGGCCGAGCGCCTGCGCAGCGCCCTGGAGTCCAGGGCTTTTAATTTCGGCGGCAAGCCTTCGCGGGTCACCGCCAGTTTCGGGGTGGCCGAGTTCCCGGCCGAAGGCGTGACGGCCAGCCAGCTGGTGCGGGCCGCCGACGAACGCCTGTACAAGGCCAAGGAAGCCGGGCGCAACAGGGTGGTGCTCGAATGAACAGCCCCGAGCTCTGGGTGACGGCCGCGGCCGCGGCGCCGGTGGTCTCTTATTTCCTGGGCAGGTTCAACCGCTGGGCCGGCGCCATAGCCGGCGCCGCGCTGTTCGCTTTCGCGTCTTTCATGCTGGCCGGGGAAATAAGTTCCGGCGCGCCTTTCATGGCGCTCGCGCTGTGGGTCGTAGCCGCCGTCGCGCATTCCGTGCTGCTCAACGGGCGGGCCGGGGCCGCTCCCGACCGGTCAGGCCTGGACGCCTCCATGGCCCGGGCCGCAGCGCTGCAGGAGGAACTCTCTCTCGTAAAACTGGAGGCCACGCTGAACGCCACCGGGGAGAAGAAGTCCCTCGCCGTCTATTCCGCCGTCAAGCTGCTTTCCGAGACCGTGGAGCCGCAGGCCGCGGCCAAGCAGCTGGGTAAATACCTGGCCGACTATTTCGGCACCGAGGAAACGGCCCTCTACATGTCCGGCGCGGCCGGCCTGGAGCCTTTCGCCCAGGGGCATAAGGCCGAGGCCCTGCCCGGCCTTGAAAAAATTCTGGAGCTGACTGGCGGCTTCCCCGCCGCCGCGGGGGAATTCTCCGGGCTGGTAGTCGCCCCGGTCTCGGCGGGCGACCAGCCGCTGGGGCTCATCGTGCTGCGCGCCGCCGGCAACGTGCCGGTGGAGAACGCGGCCCGCTTCGCCTCGGAGATCGCTTTCGCGCTGAAGCGCGTGATCCTCTTCCGCCAGGTGGAATGGCTCTCCCTTACCGACGGGCTCACCGGGCTCTGGCGGCGCAACGCGCTGGACGAGAAGGTGCGCGAAGAGCTGCGGCGCGCCGCCGCCTTCAAGACCACCGTCGGCTTTATGATCGCCGACATCGACCATTTCAAGCGCCTCAACGACACCTACGGCCACCAGTTCGGCGACGCCGTCCTTAAGCGGGTGGCGCAGCTGCTGAAGGCGGGGGTTTACGAGACCGACTTCGTGGGGCGCTACGGCGGCGAGGAGTTCGGCATAGTGCTCCCGCGGGCAGACTCGGCCGGCGTGCTGCGCAAGGCCGAGACCATGCGCGCGCGCATAGAGGCTGAAACTTTTTCCCAGGGGCTGGAGAAGGTGAAACTCACCATCTCCATAGGGATAGCGCATTTCCCGAAGGACGGGCGCGAGCCCGAGGCCCTGATAGCGGCGGCGGACAAAGCGCTTTACGCGGCCAAGGAAAGCGGCCGCAACCGGGTAGTGGACGCGGGCAACCTGTAGCATGGAGGAACAATGGAAGAACAGAACAACAGCGGTTCGGTGAACAACGGGGTACCGCCTGCGCCGTCCAGCCCGCCGGCCCCTCCGGCGCTCCCCGCGGCGCGCGGTACCGCCTTGTGGCTTAAGGCCGTAGCGGTCCTGTACGCTTTTTCCCTGGTCGCGGCCTTCGCCGTGATCAACAAGGCCGACGCGGCCAAGAAAACCCAACCGAAGGACATCGACCTGTCCAAGATCGCCGGCCTCAAGCAGTCCAAGAAGGACGCCGTAGCCGTGATCCCGCTCTACGGCGTCATCACGCAGGGCAGCTCCTCCCACTCCTGGGAGCGGGGCAGCCAGCAGATAGCCAAGCGCATAAAGACCCTCGCCGGGAAGAAAGAGGTGAAGGCCATAGTGCTCGACATTAACTCGCCCGGCGGTTCCGTCGGGGCGGTGCAGGAGATCTACTCCGCGGTGCTGCGCGCCAAGGCCGAGACCAAGAAACCTTTCGTCGCCCGCTTCGGCGACGTTTCCGCCAGCGGCGGCTACTACGTGGCCTCCGCCTGCGACGTCATCGTGGCGCAGCCGGGCACCATCACCGGTTCCATCGGCGTCATCTTCAGCGTCAGCAACTTCGAGGGGCTGATGAAGAAGGTGGGGATGCGCAGCGAGGTTATAAAGTCCGGCAAGTTCAAGGACATGGGCTCCATGTCGCGCGAGATGACCCCGGAGGAGCGCAAGCTTCTCCAGGCCATGATAGACGATTCCTACGACCAGTTCGTGACCGCTGTCTCCCAGGGCCGCAAGATGGACGTCGAGAAGGTTAAGCTTCTGGCCGACGGCAGGATCTACACCGGCAGGCAGGGCAAAGAGGCCGGGCTGGTGGACAAGCTGGGCGACCTGCAGGACGCCCTGGACGAGGCCGGCGAACTGGCCAAGATAGGCAAGAATCCCAGGGTGCTGAGCGATTCCGACCCGTTCGAGAACCTGCTGTCCCTGATGGACACCAAGCTGTCGCTGTTCGGCGCGCAGTCCCTGGCCGAGGCGGCCGGCGCCGCGCCCAGCCTGGAATACCGCTGGTACGGGCGCTGAGGCGACAAATGAACCCTTTAAAGACCATTGAGACACTGGTGGACGACCCCGCGGCCCTGCTGGCCGCCGAACGCCCGGTTGGCCTGGGCCGCACCGGCCTGCTGGGTTACGCCGCCGGGACGCTGGGCTTCTTTGTTTTCCTGCGTTTTTTCTCGGCCGTGCCCCCGGGGGCGCTCTCTTTCCTGGTGGTGCTGGGCCTGGTGCTGGCGTTCAACCTGTTCTTCGCCGGGCTGATACACCTGTTCCTGGACCTTACCGGGGCCCGCGGCAGTGCGGCCAGGCTGTTCCTGGCCTTCGGCTGCTCCGACCTGCTGCTGAGCCTGCTGGTGCCGCTGGCCTTCTTCGCCAAGCTCGGCTACATCAACGGCTTCCTGGCCCTGTGCCTGTGTTTCCTGGCCGTGATCTACGCCAGGGTGCGGCTGGTGCGGCGGCTCTACTCCGTTTCCGCCAACAAGGCACTGCTCGCCGTCTGGCTGCCTTATGCCGGGCTTTCGGCCGTTCTTTTTACGGCCTTCGTCTACTCCATCGCCTGGCTGGTGTGGCTGGTGCTATAGGGCCTTATGTCCAAGATACCGCAGGTCAAGGAATTCGACGGCTACCCGGTGGTCACCGCCGGGAAGATGAAATACCTGGACATGAAAGCCTCCAGGGAATACGGCCTCCCTTCAGCCACCCTGATGGAGAACGCCGGCCGCGCGCTGGCCGGAGAGATCGCCGCCTACGCGGAAAAGGAACTGAAGAAACCAGCGGCCGGCCTGAAGGCCGTGGTCTGCTGCGGCAAAGGCAATAACGGCGGCGACGGCCTGGTGACGGCCCGCTACCTGAAGCAGGCGGGGGCGGACGTGAAAGTTTTTATCCTGGCGCCCAAGGAGACGGGCTACGGGGAGCTGGTGGTGAAGAACCTGGAGGCCGCCAAGGCAGCCGGCGTACCGGTGGCGATGACGGAGAAGGACGGCCTGGACGCGCTGCTGGCGGAATTTTCGGGAGCAGACCTGCTGGTGGACGCGCTGCTGGGCGTCAGCGCCGTCGGCAAGCCCACCGGCCCCATACACCGCGTGATACAGCTGATGAACAAGAGCGCCCGGCCCATAATCGCCGTGGACCTGCCGTCGGGCCTCAGCCCGGACACGGGCCACCACAGCGGCGTTTTTGTCATCGCTAAGCTTACGCTTACGCTGGGCTTTGCCAAGACCGGCCTGATGGCGCCGCACGCGCAGAAGAACACCGGGGTTATAAAAGTCCTGCAGATCGGCTATCCCCCGGCCCTGATAGAGGAAGCCCGGCGCTAGCCGGCTGGAGACTTATGCGGCCTTTCAATGACGGCGTTATCTACTTCACCGTGGTGGACCGGTTCTTCAACGGCCATAAGGCCAACGACAACGGCCACAACTCGGACGCCACCGACCAGTCCCGCCGGGACTGGTTCAAATACTGGGGCGGCGACCTGGACGGCGTGATAGACAAGCTGGATTACCTCAGGCAGCTCGGTTGCTCGGCGCTGTGGCTGACCCCGCTCTTCGATCAGGCCGACGGGATGGTGGACGTGGAAGGGCGCGGCATGGCCGCCTACCACGGCTACTGGGCCAAGGATTTTAAGCGGCTCGACGAGCACCTGGCCGGCTCTCCGGAGGACGTGCGCGTCTTTGCGTCGGATAATACCGTGGTGGACCGGCTGGTGCGCTCCATGCGCGCGCTGGATATGCGGCTGGTGCTCGACATCGTCTGCAACCATTCCAGCCCGGCGCAGCGCCCGGACCTGGGCGGGCGCCCCAGCAAGGGCGAGATCTACGACGACGGGAAGCTTCTCACCTCCTACAACGACGACAAACTTGGCTGGTACCACCGCAACGGCGGCGTGAACGACTGGGGCAACAAGGCCCAGGTGGAGAACGCCGAGCTCTGCGGCCTGGCGGATTTCAACGAGTCCCATATCGGCTACCGCACCTACATTAAGGACGCGATGAAGCTCTGGCTCGACAAGGGCGTGGACGCTTTCCGTGTGGACACCGTCAAACATATGCCGCTGTGGTTCTGGCAGGAGTTCGTCTCGGACATGGTCTTCCACCGGCCGGACCTGTTTATCTTCGGCGAATGGTACCAGGGCGGCTGCTACGACGATATGTCCGTGCAGTTCATCAACAAGAGCGGCATGGGCATGCTGGACTTCAGCCTGCAGCGGGCGCTGGAGGAGTCCCTGGCCAGGGGCGCCGGGCCCGGGTTCGAACTGGTGGAGAGCGTCTTTGTCCGCGACTCGCTCTTCGACGACTGCCGGCATCTGGTCACCTTCCTTGATAACCACGACATTCCGCGCTTCATGTCCGCCGGGGCCACCGAGCGGCGCGTGGACATGGCGCTGGCTCTGATCCTCACCTGCCGCGGCACGCCCTGCATTTATTACGGCACCGAGCAGTACCTGCACAACGACACCAACGGCGGCGCCGACCCCTACAACAGGCCGATGATGGAAAAGTGGGATACCGGCACGCCGGCGTTCAATATCGTGAGTAAACTGGCGGCCGTGCGCAAGGCCAACAAGGCCGTGCAGATGGGCAGCCACAGGCGGAAATACCTGTCGCCCGACGTTTACGCCTATACCCGCGTCTACCGGGACAGCTGCTGCCTGGCCGTCTTCAACCGCGGGCCGGAGACGCAGATCAGCCTCGAGCTGGTGGAACTCCCGGACGGCAGCTACAGGGACGAATTAGCCGGCAGGACCGTGACCGTAAAGGCGGGCCGCATAGACGGGCTGCAGCTGGGGCGGGATACCGCGCTGGTAGTGTCGTACGCGGCGCCGGCCAGGGCTAAAACCGGGCTGGAGCTGACTTTCGTGCTGAACGGCTTCCGCACCAGCTACGGCGAACGGGTAAAAGTGACCGGCAACTGCCCGGAACTCGGGAACTGGGACATAGCCAAGGCCTTCCCGCTGGAGTATATCAACGAGAACATGTGGCTGGGCCATTTGCCGGCCGGGGATAGCGCCGGTAAGGCCATCGCCTATAAGTTCGTGGTGGAAAAGGACGGCGACGGCAGGATCTATGAGAACCGCCCGGCCCATTTCAGGCATCTGCCCAAAGAGGGCTTCCTGGAACTGCAGCACCGCTGGTGCTGACTATTTTATGAGCGGGGAGAGCTTGGCCGAGAGTTCGGCCAGATGTTCGCGCAGGCGCGGCTGTTTTTTAAGCATCAGCGGCAGCAGCGTCCGGCGGATCCAGTTGCGGGTGTAGTACTCGTCGTCGTTGGTGTGGTCCTTCCTGGACAACAGCCCGTTGGCTTTAACGTATTCCTCTATCTCCCGCCGGGAGACGGCCAGCAGCGGCCGGACCAGGTCCACCCGGACCTTGCCCTTACGGCAGAGTTCCCGCCGCTCGGGTATGCCCAGCAGCCCTTTAGGTTCGGTGCCCCTGAGCAAATTCAAAATGATGGTTTCGGCGTGGTCGTCGGCGTGATGGGCCGTGGCTACCAGCCGGCAGCCTTTTTTGAGCGCCGTCCGCGAGAGCAGGGCGTAGCGCGCGTTGCGGGCGGCGTGCTCTATGCTCTCGCCGCGCTTTTTGGCGAGCGCCTTCACGTCGGCGGAAAGTATGGAGGTGCCTATGCCGTATTCGGCCCCCAGCTTTTTCACGAAGGCGGCGTCGGCGTCGGCCAGCCTGCCCCGGAGTTTGTGATTGATGTGGCAGACGTGCAGTTTCAGCCGGTGGGCGCGGGCCTGGCCCGCGAAGAAATCCAGCAGCACCACGGAGTCCGGCCCGCCGGAGACGGCCAGCAGTATGGAATCCCCGTCGTGGAACAAACGCCGGCGCCGGGCGTTGGCGGACACGCGGTTCCACAGGTTCAGGGTGACCGACTTCCTTGAGGGCATAACGAGATTATAGCAAAGCGCCGCGCCGCCGGATTTTACAGGAAATTTACACCCGGGCCGCGGCGGTTCTTCTAAAATATATAAGGGATATTTTTACCGGTCTATTTGTATAATTGCACTTATGAACGAGAAGATACTGGTGGTCGAGGACGAAAAAGACATAGCCCGCATGATAGAGTACAACCTCAAGAAAGAGGGGTACAGGCCGGTCCTCGTTCACGACGGCTCTTATGCGGCCATGACCGCAGTTAAAGAGAAGCCCGCCCTGATACTGCTGGACCTGATGCTGCCGGGCCTGGACGGCCTGGAGGTCTGCCGCCGGCTCAAAGCGGACGCCAAGACCTCTTCGATACCGATCATCATGCTCACCGCCAAGGGTGAGGAATCCGACAAGGTGCTTGGCCTGGGCCTGGGCGCCGACGATTATGTCACCAAGCCGTTCGGCCTGAAGGAATTGCTGGCCCGCGTGCAGGCCGTCCTGCGCCGCGCCTCGGTCAAAGCCGCCTCCGCGCCGGCTCCGGATAAGTTGAAGGCCGGCGCCCTGGAGCTGGACGCCGCCAAGGTGGAAGTGCGCCTTAAAGGCGCGCCGCTGGAGCTCACCTCCAAGGAGTTCGAGCTCCTTAAAGCCCTGATGGCCTGCGGCGACCGGGTGCTGACCCGGGAGGACCTGTTGGAGAAAGCCTGGGGCATGGACGCCTCGCTTGAGGTGGAGACCCGCACGGTGGACGTGCACGTAGGGACGCTCCGGAAGAAGCTGCGCGCCGAGGGCCGCCGCATAATCACCGTCAAGAATTACGGCTACAGGTTCGACGCCGAATGAAATTCCTTTCTACCCTGAAATTCCGCCTGCTGCTTTCCTACGTGCTGGTGGTGCTGTTCTCGCTGGCCGTCACCGGCTTTTTCCTGGACCGCTCGCTGGAGCGCCGGGCGCTGGAAGACCTGCGCTCGTCTATGGCGGCCCAGGCCCGCCTGATAGCGGCCCAGCTGGACCCGGCCCTGCTGCTCAGGGAGGACGCTCCGCGCACCGACGCGTTGGTAAAGAAGATCGCGCTCAGCGCGGGCTCCAGGGTTACGGTAATAGGCGTTTCCGGCAAAGTGCTGGGGGATTCCGACCTGCCCTACGCCGAGGTGCTCAGGATGAGCAACCACCTCGACAGGCGGGAGATAAAAGCGGCCGTCTCCCATGAGAGCGCTTCGTCCACCAGGATCTCGGGTACGCTCAGGGAAGAAATGCTCTACCTCGCGGTGCAGGTCAGGAAGGGCGACGAACCCGCGGGCTTTGTGCGGCTGGCCCGGCCTTACCGGGGAGTGGCGGCGATGCTTTCGGAAGTGCGCCGGAGCGTGATCTTCAGTTTTGCGCTTTCCGCGCTGTTCGCCCTGGCCGTCGGCTGGGCGGTGGTGCTGCTCTTCTCGCGGCGGTTCGGGGAGATCATCGCCGGTTCCAAGCGCTTCGCCGCAGGGGATTTCGACTACCGCATACCCGCGGAGTCTTCCGGGGAGCTGGGCAAGCTCGCCGGGACCCTTAACTACATGGCCTGGGAGATAGGCTCCAGGGTGCGGGACGCCGGCCTGCGCCGGCTGGAACTCGAGGCGGCCTTCCGCGATATGTCCGAGGCGCTGCTGGTTACCGACGGCGCCGGCGTGATAACCATTATAAACCCCCGCGCCCGGCAGCTGATGGGCGTTAAGGGTTTCGCGCCGGAGGGAATGCGCCTGTCCGGCATGCCGGCCGGACCGGAGCTCTCGGCGGCCGCCATAAAGGCCCTGTCCAGCGGGCGCCCGGTCTCGTTCGAGCTGGAACCGGCCTCCGCTCCGGGCACCGTGCTGGCCGTCAGCGCGGCGCCCATCCTGGAGAACGCCCTGGTGCGCGGCTGCGTGCTGACCGCCCGCGATATCACCGGCCCGCGCAAGCTGGAAAAATTGCGCAAGGATTTCGTCGCCAACGTTTCCCACGAGCTCAAGACCCCGCTGACGGCGATAAAGGGCAACGCGGAGACGCTGCTCGGCGGCGCGCTCGACGACAAAGAGCACGGCCCCGAGTTTGTTAAAAGCATCTACGACCAGTCTGTGCGGCTGGAGAACCTGGTGGCCGACCTGCTGAAGATATCTTACGCCGAGTCCGGCAAGGACCGGCTGGAGAAAAGCGGCGTGGAGCTTTTTTCGCTGGCGCAGGAGGCCGTAAAGGCCGCCGCCGCCGCGGCCGCCGGCAAGCGCGTTTTGGTGCGGAACCTGGTAGCGCCGGGCCTGGCCGTCTCCGCGGACAGGGACAAGATCGCCCAGGTCCTGATAAACCTGCTCGACAACGCCGCCAAGTACAACCGCGACGGGGGGGAAGTAAAACTCTCCGCCGTAGAGGAGGCAGGCGCAGTGAAGGTAATGGTGGAAGACGACGGCCCCGGCATCCCGGCCTCCCACCTGCCGCATATTTTCGAGCGCTTCTACCGCGTGGACAAGGCCCGCTCGCGCGAACTGGGCGGCACCGGCCTGGGGCTCTCCATAGTAAAGCACCTCATAGAACTGCACGGCGGCTCCGTAGGCGTGGACAGCGCCGAGGGCCGCGGTTCCGCCTTCTGGTTCACCCTGCCGAAGTAGGTTTTTCTTTTTACCCGCATTTTACCCCGCCTTTAAGCCGCTTTGACGCGGCTTTCCTAAACTATAGGCATGAAACTCGCAAAACTCATGCTCGCGGTAATCTTGCTCTCGGCGGCCCCCGCCGCCCGCGCCGGCGAACTGGACCTGCTCCTGGACCGGCTTGTGGAAAAAAATATCATAGACCCCGGCGAAGCCCAGGAGATAAGGATAGGCACGCAGGAGGAAGTTAAGAAAGAGATCTCGCAGCAGCGCCACTCCACGCTGCCGATGTGGCTGCAGACCATAAAACTGCGCGGGGACGTGCGCCTGCGCTACCAGTTCAACGACAACCACAACAAGCGCTATAACCAGCACAGGGGCCGCTACCGCCTGCGTTTCTTCGCGGACGCCAAGGTCAACGAGAAAGTTTACACCGGTTTCGGCTTCGCCAGCGGCAACAGCGCCGACCCCCGCTCCACCAACCAGACCTTTACCGACAATAACGGCAAGAAGAGCCTCTACATAGACTACGTCTTCGCCGAGTACAACGCCAACGACTACCTGGCTTTTACCGCGGGCCGCACCAAAAACCCGCTGTGGCTGACCACCGATATGCTGTGGGACACCGACGTCAACCTGGAGGGCCTGAGCGCCAGGGTGAACGCGCCGTTCAATTATAACTGGCAGCTCTTCGCCAACGCCGGCGCGGTGATACTCAACGAATCCTCCTCCGACCCGCAGGACCCGCTGATGTTCTTCGCGCAGCCCGGCGTAAGCTGGCGCGACGACGCCGGCGTTTACGACCTGAAGGCCGGCGCCGCCGTGTACGCCTTCAACCACGTGCGGCATTCGGCGGCCCTGCCCCACCGGCCCTCCACGGCCGACGGCTACCTGCAGGCCAACACCCTGGCTGGCGGCAAGTACAGATACGGCTACGACGCGGTCAGCCCGGAACTGGAGCTCAACGCCAATATCCTGGACCCCAAGCCTGTGCCGCTGCTGGGTTACCTGCTCGGCTACAACCTGTCATACGCCGGCGTATTCGGGAACTATATAAAGTCCACCGAGCACAACCGTAACTCCGAAGGCTGGATAGCCGGCTTCCGGCTGGGCCAGCGCAAGGTGGAGGACGCGGGCCAGTGGCAGCTGCGCTATTCCAAGCGCCGCCTGCAGAAGGACGCCTGGCTGGACAACTACCCCGACTCCGACTTCTACGGCGGCTCGGTCGGCGTGAAAGGCGACGAAGTGCTGCTGACCCTGGGCCTGCTGCGCGACTTCGCGGTGGACCTGGACTGGTACAGCGCGGCCCCTATAGCCAAAGGCTACGTGGGCGAGCGGCTGTTTCAGATGGACGTGAACCTGAAGTTTTAACGCGATAATAACAGGAGAATAAAAATGAAAAAACTGATAATCACCATCATGGCGCTCGGCCTGGCCGGCGCGGCTTCGGCCGAGAAGATAGTGTTCGAGGGCTCCACCACGGTGCTGCCCATAGCCCAGAAAGCGGCCGAGGTCTTCATGAACCAGAACCCGGGCGCCGACATCTCGGTGCGCGGCGGCGGCTCCGGCGTGGGCATAGCCTCCATCATAGACGGCACCTGCGACATAGCCGACGCCTCCCGGGCCATAAAGCCCTCCGAGCTGGAGAAGGCCGCCAAGAAAGGCCGAGACCTGAAGGCGCACGTGATAGCCATGGACGGCATCTCGCATATCGTGCACCCGGCCAATCCCGTCACGGGCCTCACCCGCGAGCAGATCAAGCAGATCTATACCACCCGCGTGAAGAACTGGGCTGAGATAGGGGGGCCCGACCTGAGGATCGTGGTCATCTCCCGCGACAGCGCCAGCGGCACCTTCGAGGCGTTCAGCGAGCTGGTGCTCAACAAGAAGAAGGTGCGCCCTGACGCCATCATGCAGGCCTCCAACCAGGGCATAGCCTCCATAGTGGCCCGCACCCCGGGCGCCATCGGCTACGTGGGCCTGGGCTACGTGACCGACGCCGTGAAGGCCATCGCCGTGGACGGCGTGATGCCGGACAGGAATTCCGTGCTGCGCAACAAGTACCTGATCAGCCGGCCGCTGTTCATGTACACGGTAGGCGTACCCCAGGGCACCATCAAGAAGTTCATAGACTTCCTGAAAGGCCCTGAGGGCCAGAAGCTGGTGGGCGAGGAAGGCTTCGTCCCGCTGAAATAACAAGGCTTCCGCCGCAGCAAGGAAAGGCCGGCCTCCCGCCGGCCTTTCTTTTGGTCTCCGGGGGGATATTTTGTAGACTGACGTTTATGTCACCGGCCCGTAAGATCCGCAACAAGCTGCTGAAGCCTTCCCAGGCCATCCATGCCCTCCATCCGCAGGTCCCCAGGAACGAAGTTATACACGCGCTGCGCGAACGCGTCAAGGAATTGACGGCGCTCCATTCCACGGTCTGCATACTCCAGAACTACGGGCTTTCTGCCCGGGAGGTGCTGGACAGGGTGGTAAAGCTCATCCCGCCGGCCTGGCAATACCCCGAGGTGACGGCCGGGAGGGTGATAGTAGGGAATGCTGAGAGCCGCACCCCTAATTTTCGGCGCACGCGCTGGCTGCAGGCCTGCGATTTCCGCGTGAGCCCGGAGCTTTCGGGCCGCATAGAGGTTTATTACCTTAAAAAAATGCCGCCTGAAGCCGAAGGGCCTTTCCTGGCCGAGGAGCGAAACCTCATCAATTCTCTGGCTGACATGCTGCGGGTCTACTTTGAGCGTAAACTCGCCGACGCGGCGCTCCTGGACGCGCATAACGACCTGGAGCGGCGCGTAAAAGAACGCACGGCCGAATTGGAGAAGCTCAACGCCGCGCTGAAGTCCGAGGTGAAGGAGCGCGAGCTCCGCCAGAAAGAGATACTCTCCTACCAGGAGAAACTGCGCGGCCTGTCCGCCGAACTGATCCTTACCGAAGAACGCGAGCGCCGCGAGATAGCCACCGACCTGCACGACGTGATAGGCCAGACCCTGGCCATGGCCAAGATGAAGGCCGGCGCGCTGCGCGGTTTCTGCGCGGCGCCGGAGGCCGCCGGGGGCATTAAAGACCTTTCTTCTTTTATCGACGAGGCCATCCTGGCCACGCGCAGCCTCACCTTCCAGCTGGCGTCCCCGATACTTTACGAGCTGGGCCTGGAGAGCGCCCTGGAGCGTCTGGCCGAAGACATGCGCAAGCGCCACGGCCTGCGGGTGCAATTCAGCGGAGACGGCAAGAACAAGCCGCTGCCCACCGAAACCAGCGTGCTGATCTTCAAGGCGGTGCGCGAGCTGCTGATGAACGCGGTGAAGCATGCCAGGGCGACCGAGGTGCGCGTGCGCGTGCGCCGCGCCGCGGGCAAGATAGCGGTTACCGTGCGGGACAACGGGCGCGGCTTTAACGCGGCGGCCGCCGCCGGCTACGGCACCGACCGCCGCGGCTTCGGCCTGTTCTCCATCCGCGAGAAAGTTTCTCATCTGGGCGGCGCGTTCCGCCTGAGCACCCGGCCGGGCGCCGGCACGCTGGCCGTTATAACCGCCCCGCTGGGCAAAGGCAAACCACATGGAAAAGAAAATCCTCATCTGCGACGACCATAAGATCTTCCGCGAAGGCCTGCGCGCCCTGCTGGAGGGTCAGCCCGGCGTGAAGGTTGTGGGCGGCGCCAGGGACGGCATAGAGGCCGTCAAGCTGACGCGCGAGCTTTCGCCCGACATCGTCATCATGGACATTTCCATGCCGGGTCTTAACGGCATAGAGGCCGCCCGCAAGCTGGCCAAGGTAAAAAAATCAGCCCGCGTCATAGCGCTGTCCATGCACAACGACCGCAAATACGTCACCGAGATCTTCAAGGCCGGCGCGCGCGCCTACCTGCTCAAGGATTCGGCTTTCGAGGAGCTGATGGACGCCATCAAGGCCGTCAGCTGCGGCCGGTACTTCCTCAGCGCCGGCATCACCAGCATCGTGCTCGGCGATTACATCAAGAGCCCGCCGCGCGACCCGCGCAGCGTGTTCACGCTGCTGTCCGCCCGCGAGCGCGAGGTGCTGCAGCTGCTGGCCGAAGGCCTGCGCACCAAGGAGATCTCGCACAAGCTCTCCCTCAGCGTAAAGACCGTGGAGACCCACCGCAAGAAGATCATGGAGAAGCTCGGCATCTCCAGCATAGCCGGCCTCACCCGCTACGCCGTCAAGGAAGGCCTGATAAGCCTGTAGCGCGTAAGGTTTTTCTACCCGCACTCTCAGGGAATCCCTGATATCTCACCCTTCCGGCAATCCTTATAATTGGGTATAGCGCGGCCGTCAGCGCGCTTACACCAACGGAGGGATACTATGTTCGATACCGGAAATACCGGGTTCATGCTCGTGTCGACCAGCCTCGTCATGCTCATGACCCCCGGCCTCGCCTTCTTCTACGGCGGGCTCGTCGGCCGCAAGAGCGTGCTGGCCATCATGATGCAGAGTTTCGTCTCGCTGGGCGTTACCACGGTGCTGTGGTACGCTTTCGGCTACTCGCTGTGCTTCTCGGGCGGCGAGGGCGCCATTATAGGCAACCTCGACATGGCCTTCCTGCGCGGCGTTGACCTTAACACCGTCTTCGCGGGTTCCAGCAGCATCCCGCTCTTGGTGTTCTTCGCCTACCAGATGATGTTCGCCCAGATCACCCCGGCGCTCATCACCGGCGCGTTCACCAACCGCATCAACTTCAAGGCCTACCTGGTGTTCCTGGTGCTGTGGCTGATCTGCGTGTACTTCCCTCTCGTCCACATGGTGTGGGGCGGCGGCCTGCTCGCCAAGTGGGGCGTGCTGGACTTCGCCGGCGGCATAGTGGTGCACGCTACGGCGGGTTTCGCGGCGCTGGCTTCCGTCTTCTTCGTGGGCAAGCGCAAAGTGACCGACGCGCCGCACAGCATCCCGCTGGTGGCGCTGGGCACGGGCCTCCTGTGGTTCGGGTGGTACGGCTTCAATGCCGGCTCCGAGCTTAAGGTGGACGCGGTCACGGTGCTCGCCTTCGTAAATACCGATATCGCGGCCTCTTTCGCGGCCGTCACCTGGCTGGCCGTCTCCTGGTTCTTCGAGGGCAAGCCCAAGTTCCTGGGGCTGCTGACCGGCTCCATCGCGGGCCTGGCCACCATCACCCCGGGGGCCGGCTTCGTCACCACCAAGGCGGCGGTGTTCATCGGCATCATGGCCAGCCTGGTCTGCTACCTGGCGGTCCATCTGAAGAATAAGCTGGGCTGGGACGACGCGCTGGACGTCTGGGGCGTGCACGGCGTGGGCGGCGTGCTGGGCGTGATCCTGCTCGGCGTGTTCGGCACCACGGCGGTAAACGCCGCGGGCGCCAACGGCCTCTGGCACGGCAACGCCGAGTTCTTCGGCAAGCAGGTGGCTGCCGTGTTCGGCACGGCGGCTTACGCCTTCGTCTTCTCCTACGCGGCCCTTCACCTCATCAATGTCTTTACCCCGGTAAAGACCACTGAGAAGGAAGAAGAGGCCGGCATGGACGAAGTGCAGCACGGCGAGACCGCCTACCTGCATTAAAAGAAGTTCTACAGGGGCCCGCCCGCGCCGCGGACGGGCCCTTTTTACTGACATTAAAGGAGACATTATGAAAAAAATATTAGCGCTTGTGCTCTGCCTGGCCCCGCTGGCCGCCAACGCCACGCCGTCCACGCAGGTCTGGATCCCTTCCACGGACATACAGAAATACAAGAGCGTCCATTTGAACGTGGACAATTACGTATCTTCAGAAAAGGAACCCGCCGGCACCTGGAAAGCCCCGCTGCTGGTTATCGGCCCCACCGTGGGTGTGCTGCCTTACGAGAAGGTGCAGGCCGAAGTCGGCTTCGACCTGATGCGCGCCGGCCTGGCCGCCGACAGCGACCCGCTTTACCTGCATGCCAAGGTCGGCACGCCCGAAGGCGCCGCTTTCTCCGGCAGCCCCGCTTTCGCGCTGGGCGGCTACAACTTCGGCACCAAGAAGGACGTGACCGACCAGAACATCGTTTACGGCCTGGCCGCTAAAAATGTCGGGAAACTGGGCCGCTTCTCGGCCGGCTACTTCTCCGGCAACGACAAGGTGCTGGTGGACGAGAACGGCGGCAAGGAAAACTCCGGCGTGCTGCTGTCCTGGGATAGGACGCTCACCGAAGTGTCCGACAAGCTCTGGGCGGCTGTGGACTATCAGGGCGGCGATTCCGCGCTGGGCGCGCTCAGTTTCGGCCTCTCCTGGGCTTTCAGCCCCAATACCAGCGTGATCGTCGGCTATGACGTCTACAACAACGACAAGATAGCCGGCGCCAATACCTACACGGTGCAGCTGGATATCAATCTCTGGTAACCCCCGCCGCAGCAGGCTGAAAAAGGGCTATTCTGGGCTATTCTGGGGACACAATACTTAATTCAAGAATTAAGTATTGTGTCCCCAGAACTTCTTTGTTTGTCTTTCAGGCGGGTTTACCCGGATTTTACACCTTCTTTAAACCGGCTTGACGGGGGCTTCCTATACTATAGGGGATGAACCGGAGAAAAGAGAAGCTCATAAAATGGCTGTTCACGGTGACGGCTTTCGCCTCCCTGGCTTTTCTCGTCGGCATAGTGCTGGTGCTGTTCAAAGAAGCGCTCCCCATCTTCAAGACCGTCAGCCCTAAAGCTTTCCTGTTGGGGACCAGCTGGTATCCTACCGCCGAGCCGCCCGAGTTCGGCATATTGCCGCTGATCCTCGCCTCGCTGTGGGTGACGGCGGGCGCGCTGGTGATCTGCGTGCCGCTGGGCGTAGGCAGCGCCCTTTACCTGCACGAACTGGCAGGAGATAAGCAGCGCGCGGTGCTCAAGCCCGTCATAGAGATCCTGGCCTCAGTGCCCTCCATAATCTACGGTTTTTTCGGCATGGTGGTGATGGCGCCCTTCCTGCAGACCGCGCTGGACCTGCCCATAGGCCTGACCGCTTTTACCACCAGCGTAATACTAGGCGTGATGGCCACCCCCACGGTGGCCAGCATAGCCGAGGACGCGCTCTCCTACGTGCCGCGCTCTTTCCGCGAAGCCTCCTTCGCCGTGGGCGCGGACCGCTGGCAGACCTTGACCAAGGTTATCATCCCGGCGGCGGGTTCCGGCATCTCTACCGCCGTGATACTTGGCATGAGCCGCGCTATCGGCGAAACGATGACGGTGCTGATGGTGGCCGGCGGCTCGGCCATAATCCCCGAGTCCATGTTCGACCCGGTGCGGCCGATGACCGCGGCCATCGCGGCCGAGATGGGCGAGGCGCCGGTGGGCAGCGACCATTACCACGCGCTGTTCGCCATAGCGCTGATCCTTTTCCTCATCACCTTCGTCTTCAACGTGGCGGCCGAGCTGATAAGCCGCCGCTACCGCTTGAAGCTGGGGCAGGCCAGATGAAAACAAAGGCTATAGTGCAGAAGCTCGGCTTTGCGGCCCTCGGAGCCTGCATGGCCGCGAATATTCTGTTCCTCGGGACCATCCTTTTCTTTATCGGCGCAAAGGGCCTGGGCGCTATAAACTGGGCGTTCCTGACGCAGGTCCCGCGCGACTCCATGACCGCCGGCGGCGTGGCGCCGGCCATAGTAGGCACCCTCTACCTGACCCTCGGGGCGATACTCTTCGCCCTGCCGCTGGGCGTGGCCTGCGCCGTCTACCTCACCGAGTATTCCCCTAAGGGCTGGATAGTGAACCTCCTGCGCATCAGCATCAATAACCTGGCCGGCGTACCCTCGGTGGTGTTCGGCCTGTTCGGCCTTACCGTCTTCGTGAAGTATATGGGCTTCGGCGTCTCCATAATTGCCGGCTCGCTGACGCTGGGCATACTGGCCCTGCCGGTCATCATCTCTGCCTCGCAGGAGGCGCTGACGGCCGTGCCGCAGTCCATCCGCGAGGCGTCGCTGGCGCTGGGCGCCACGCAGTGGGAGACCATCCGCAAGGTGGTGCTGCCCGCCGCGCTGCCCGGCATCCTCACCGGCGTGATCTTAAGCGTCGGCCGCGTGGCCGGCGAGACCGCGCCTATACTCTTCACGGCCGCCGCTTTCTACGTGAGGGGCTACCCGCATTCGCCTTTCTCCGAGGTGATGGCCCTGCCTTACCATATCTACGCGCTGATGACCGAGGGCACGCACCCGGAGGAGCAGACCCGCATAGCTTACGCCTCGAGCCTCCTGCTGCTGGCGCTGGTGCTGTCCGTGTCGATGCTGGCGATCTACATACGCCAGCGCCAAAGGAAAACCTACCATGCATGACCTGAACGTGGATTATGAGCGGCAGATGAACGCCGAAGGCTTTCACCCCGCCCTGGTGAGGGGCCCGGTCGGGATAAACGCCAATTCCCTGGGGGAGTCGGACACGTTCGGCCTGGAGCCCAAGATAACCGCCCGCGGCGTGAACTTCTACTACGGCTCCAAGCGGGCGCTCAACAATATCAACATCTCCTTCGCCGGGCGGCGCGTGACGGCCATTATTGGCCCTTCGGGCTGCGGCAAGTCCACCTTCATCCGCCTCCTCAACCGCATGCACGAGCTGGTGCCCGGCACGCGCCTGGAGGGGGAGATCCTGCTAGACGGGCTGAACATAGTGTCGCCGGCCTGCGACGCGGCGGACCTGCGCAAGCGCGTGGGCATGGTGTTCCAGAAACCAAACCCCTTCCCGAAGACCGTGTTCGAGAACATCGCCTACGGCCTCGAGGTCAACGGCATTACCGACAAGCGGGCTGTAGAGGAGAAAGTGGTGGATTCGCTCAAGAAGGCCGCGCTCTGGGGGGAGGTCAAGGACCGCCTTAAGGACAGCGCCCTGGGCCTCTCCGGAGGGCAGCAGCAGCGGCTCTGCATAGCCCGGGCCCTGGCCGTCTCGCCCGAGGTTATACTCTTTGACGAGCCCTGCGCCAGCCTGGACCCCATCTCCACGGGCAAGATAGAAGAACTGATACTGGATCTGAAGAAGGACTACACCATCATCATCGTCACGCACAACATGCAGCAGGCGGCGCGCGTCTCCGACCGCACCGCTTTCTTCCTGATGGGCGACCTGATAGAGGAAGGCCGCACCGACAATATCTTCAAGGCCCCGCGCGACCGGCGCACCGAGGACTATATTACCGGGAGGTTCGGCTGATGCACAGACATTTTGACGAGGAACTCAAGCAGCTCAAGGGCGAACTGGAGCGCATGGCCGCGCTGGCGCAGTCCGCCATCACCGAGGCCGCGGGGGCGCTGAAGAACCGGGACGGAGCGGCCGCCCAGCGCGTGATAGACTCCGACGTGCGCATGGACAGCCTGGAGCTGGTCATAGACGACAAGTGCCTGGACCTGATAGCGCTTCACCAGCCCATGGCAGGCGACCTGCGCTTTATCACCACCGCTATTAAGCTCAACGCGGAGCTGGAGCGAATAGGCGACCTGGCCGTGGATGTGGCCCAGCGCGCGCTGGACCTGGCCGGCAAGTCGGAGCTCAAGCCGCTGGTGGATATCCCTAAGCTGGCGGATATAGCCGTGCGGATGACGGGTCAGGCGATACAGGCTTTCCTCGGCGGCGACGTGGCGCTGGCCAAGCAGGTCATTCTTTCCGATTCCGAGGCCGACGAACTGAAACGCGCCGTTGAAAAAGAACTTGTCCACGACTATATGATGAAGGATGGTTCTACCGCCGACAGGGCCGTGCCGCTGCTGCTGGCGGCCCGCCACCTGGAGCGGGTCTGCGACCACGCCGTCAGCATGGCCGAGGACATCGTTTACATGGTCTCGGCGGTGGTGGTGCGCCATCACCCGGAAGAGCTGAAGTAACCGCCGCGGCTTTACACATAATTTACACGGGCTTTAAACGGCCTTGACCGGTCTTTTCTACACTGTCACTATACCGGAGCGTAAAAGGAGAAAAACCCATGAGCATAAATTTCGTACCCAAAGAGATGAAGTTCTTCGATTTCCTCAGCCAGCAGGCCGAGAATCTGACCAAGGCCGCAGAGTTTTTTAAGTCCGCCATAAAGGACGGGCGGCTGGACGAGGACGAGGTGAAGAAGATCCACGCGCTGGAGCAGGAGGGCGACACGCTGGCCCACGAGATCACGGACATGCTCAACCGCACGTTCATCACGC
This sequence comes from uncultured Elusimicrobiaceae bacterium, assembly GCA_964417965.1. Taxonomy (GTDB): domain Bacteria; phylum Elusimicrobiota; class Elusimicrobia; order Elusimicrobiales; family UBA9959; genus UBA9959. The sequence goes on along the minus strand of CAYQJX010000018.1, from coordinate 25,251 downwards.
CGATCGACCGCGAGGACATCTACGCGCTGGCCAACCAGCTCGACGACGTGCTGGACATGCTCAACGCGATGGCCGGCCGCATCAAGCTCTACAAGCTGAACCCCTCCGACGCGTACTTCGCCCAGTTCGTCGACCTCATCGACCAGGCCGCGGCCGCGCTGGCCAACGCCGTAAAGCACATGCCCGACACCAAGCGGCAGCGCCGCGTGCTGGACTACTGCATAGAGATCAACCGTCTGGAGAACCTGGGCGACACGGTGCGCGAGAAGGCCATCAGCAACCTCTTCGAGACCGAGAAGGACCCGATGCAGGTCATTAAGTGGAAGGAGATCTACGAAGTGGCCGAAGGCACGCTGGATAAATGCGAGCACGTGGCCAAGGTCATCGAATCCATCCTGGTGAAGCATGGATAGCACGCTGATAGCCATAATCTTCCTGATCGGGCTGGCGCTGTTCTTCGACTTCCTCAACGGCTTCCACGACGCCGCCAACTCGATCGCTACCATCGTGGCCACCCGCGTGCTGTCGCCCAAGTACGCGGTCATGTGGGCAGCCTTCTTTAACTTCATCGCCTTCGCCTTCTTCGGCCTGCATGTCGCCGGCACGATCGGCAAGGGCATCGTGGACATAGCGCAGGTGGACAGCTACATCATCTTCGGCACGCTGATAGGGGCCTGCTCCTGGAATATCATCACCTGGTACTTCGGTATCCCGTCCAGCTCGTCGCACGCGCTGGTGGGCGGCCTGATAGGCGCCGCGCTGGTCAAGGCCGGCACCTCGGCGCTGATGATGCAGGGCATTATTAAAACGCTGGCCTTCATCGTCATCTCGCCCGTGGTAGGCATGCTGCTGGGCCTGCTGCTCGGGGTCATCGTCTACAACCTGGCCTCGCGTTCCACGCCGGCCAAGGTAGACCACTGGTTCCGCAAGGGGCAGCTGCTGTCGGCCGCGGCCTACAGCCTGGGCCACGGCGGCAACGATGCGCAGAAGACCATGGGCATCATAGCCGGCCTGCTGTTCAGCGCCGGCTACCTGGGCACGGAATTCCACGTGCCGCTCTGGATAGTGCTGACCTGCCACGCGGCCATAGCGCTGGGCACCATGTCCGGCGGCTGGCGCATAGTCAAAACCATGGGCAATAAGCTCTCCAAGCTCCGCCCCGTGGACGGCTTCTGCGCCGAGAGCGGCGCGGCCCTGGTGCTGTTCGGCGCCTCGGCCATAGGCGTGCCGATAAGCACCACCCACACCATAACCGGCGCCATCGTCGGCGTAGGCTCGCTCAAGGGGGCGCGCGCTGTGAAGTGGGGCGTGGCCGGCAACATAGTCTGGGCCTGGATCATCACCATCCCGGCCGCTGCGGCCATCTCTGCCGGTTCCTACTGGTTGGCCGTACGGCTGTTCTGAAGTAAACTGTAAGCCTCAGTAAAGGAACTGCCGCTCTGAAACAAGAGCGGCAGTTCTTTTTTATTCTGAATTAAAAGAGCTTGTTATTGGCTCTTTAACCAGGCGGCGAGGCGGCGCAGGCCTTCTTCTATTGTTACTTCCGGGGCGTAGCCCAGGTCCCGGCGGGCGGCGGAAATATTGAACCAGTGCGCGGTGGTCAGCTGCTGCAGGACGAAGGTCGTAAGCGGCGGCTCTGTTTTGATCCGGGCTAAACGCCAGGCTGCCTCCATGACCGCTGCGGCGGCGCGCGCGGCGGGGTAGGGGAGGGTCTTCACTACCGGCGGGACGCCGGCCGCTGCCAGTATCAGGTTCACCACGTCCCAGTTGGGCCGCGGGTCGCCCTGAGAAATAAAATAGGCTTTGCCCGCGCAGGCCGCGCCGGGGCAAAGCTTTTGCGCGGCCAGCCAGTGCGCGTTGGCGGCGTCGTCTATGTAGGTGACGTCTATAAGTTTATTGAAGCCGCCTATGCGCTTCAGCCGGCCTGCCCTGCCGCGAGCTATTATGGTGGCTATCATGTGGTCGCGGCCGGGGCCCCAGACCAGGTGCGGCCTGAGCGAGACCGTGGAGAAACGCGTGGAATTGGCTTTCAGCACCAGCCGTTCGGCGCGGGCCTTGGTCTCGGCGTAATAAGAATCGGATTTTTTCGGATAGGGGGCGCTCTCGTCCCAGCCGTTCACGTCTCCGCCGCCGGCGGGATAGACCACGCTGGGGGTGCTGGTGAAGACGAACCTGGCCGCCCCGGCAGCCTTCGCCGCGGCCAGCAGGTTGGCCGTGCCGAGCACGTTGGCGTTGTAGAAATCCTCGTAGCGGCCCCACATGCCGACCTTGGCGGCGGCGTGGAAAATAGTGTCGCGGCCCAGGCAGGCCCGCGCGGCCGCGTCCTCGTCGGCCACGCTGCCCCGCACGCAGTCCACGCCCAGGGCTTTGAGCTCCGGGTAGCTGCCGCGCGCCAGCACGCGGACCTCCGCGCCTTTTGCGAGCAGCAGCCGCACCAGGGCCCCGCCCAGGAAGCCGCCGCCGCCGGTGACGAGGGCCTTCATAGCGCGCCCGTCCGCGCCGCGGCCCAGGCGGCGAGTTTTTCGCGCGAGATCTTGGCGTTGTGGCGTATATCCACCGGGAAGCCGGGGTGGTAAAGGACGGTCTTTATCTTTTTCGTTAATCCATCGGCTGCGCCGAGGGCCAGCAGTTCTCCGGTAAGCGCGGGTGAGGGAGAGATCCCCTTCTCCAGCTCGACGCAGAGCACCGGGGTTTGACTCCCGGCCGGGCCAGTGCCCACCAGGGCGCTGCGCCGCACCGCGGGATGGGCGTTGAAGACGGCTTCGCAGGGGATGGTGAAAAGAGTTCCCGCCGCCGTGGTCACGCGGTGGCTCTTGCGCCCGCAGAACCACAGCCTTCCTTCGGCGTCCCGCCAGCCGGCGTCGCCCATGCGGTGGTAGAGTTCGCCGTCCGCGCCGCGGATCTTGGCCAGCGCGTCGCTCTCCGGCCTGCCGAAGTATTCCGCCGACACTATGGGGCCTTTTACCACGATCTCGCCTATCTCGCCGTCCTTCAGGAGCAGGCTGTCGGACCAGTGAGGGATGGGGCCGTCCGAGATCCCGATTATGAAAGTCTCTACGCCCGGCCAGTTCGCGCCCACGCAGACGCCGGGGGCCGGCTTAAGAGAGGCGAGCTCCTCTCCGGAGATGCAGGCCACCGGCAGCGCCTCAGTGGCGCCGTAAGGGGTGAAGATCGGCGTGCCCGGCTTGAGCATTTTAGCTATGCGCGCGATGACGGCGGCGGAGACCGGCGCGCCGCAGGAGATGACGCGTTGCAACGATGGCAGCTCCGCGCCGCTACGCTCTCCATAGCGCCCCAGCGCGTCAATAAGCGCCGGCGAGCCGAAGAGCTGCACCGCTTTGTGTTTGTTGATCAGGCCGGCGAGCATGGCTGTGTCCACGGCGGCGGGCCTGGTGAAATCCATGGGCGGGATAACGATGGTGAGCCCCAGCGCCACGTCGAAGAGGGCGAAGAGCGGGAAGGTGGGCACCGAATAGGCGCCGGGCGCTATCTTGAAATAATCCTTCAGCATAGCCGCCTGCGCGGCGAACATGGCGTGGGTGTAGACCGCGCCTTTGGGCGCGCCGGTGCTGCCGGAAGTAAAGTTGATGGAGGCGGCGGCGGGAGTGGCGTTCGGGTCAGGGGCGGGGGCGCCGACGCCGAGCTCCCTTATGTCCGCCAGGGTGCGGCCTCCCGGGAACCAGAAGCGCCCGACGGTGATATTAAGCCGGGAGGTTTTCGCCCAGCCCAGCAGCAGCCGGGCGGCGTGGGCTTTAGGGATGCCGACAAAAGCTTCGGGGGCGGCCTCGGCCAGGCAGCGCTTCATGTTGGCCAGGCCTATGCCGGGGTCTATCAGCACGGTTGTGGCTCCGGCGCGGTACAGGGCGAAAGTGAGCGCTACGAACTCTATGGAGGGCGTGACCATGAGGGCTGCGCGCGCGCCCGGCTTTAGTCCGGCCCTGGCCAGCCCTGCCGCCAGCAGCGCCACCTCGGCCTCGAGGTTTTTGAAAGAAATCGTCCGGCCCCCGTGTATGACGGCCGGCCGCTCCGGTATGGAGGCCGCGCAGGCGGCGATCAGCGCCGAGATGTTTGCCGGTTCTGCCATTGGTTTACCTGGCGATGAAGTTCTTTACCAGCGGGATAACTTCCCCGGCGGCGTCTTCGAGTATGTAATGGCCGCAGTCGGCGAAGGAATGCACCTCGGCGGCCGGGAACCTGCGCTGCCACTCGGCCAGGAAATGGGAGTCGAAGACAAAATCCTTGAGGCCCCAGCAGATCAGCATGGGCAGTCCCGCAAGGGAACCAAGTTTATTCTGGGTCTCCTCCACCAGGGCGTAGGCTTTGTCCCCGGGCGCCAGCGGTATGTCCTCTACGAAGCGCAGCGTGGCTATGCGGTCGGCCCAGCTGTTGTAGGGGGCGGCGTAGGCCGCGCGCAGGGCCGCGGGCATGCGGGAACGTTTGCAGCCGACCCAAGCGGCGCCGCGGGCGAAGGCGTTAAAGCCGCGTATCAGCAGCGCGCCCAGGGGCGTGCGGCAGAGGCGCAGGGGCGGGGGGAAGGTCTTGCCGTCGGGCAGGAAGAAAGCGCCGGTGTTGAGGATCACCAGCTTCTCTATGCGCTCGGGCCGGCGCGCGGCGACAGCCATACCTATCATGCCGCCCCAGTCGTGCACTACCAGCGTGATCTTCTCTTTCAGCTCCAGGCTGTCGAGCAGGGCCTCCACGTTTTCCACCCGGCTCTGGAGGGTGTAATCGTAGCGGTCGTCGCCGGGCTTGTCCGAGAGGCCGCAGCCGATATGGTCCGGCACTATGACCCTGTTGGTGCCGCGCAGGGCCAGGGCCAGGTTGCGGTAATAGAAGGACCAGGACGGGTTGCCGTGCAGCATCAGCACCGGCGAGCCTGCGCCCTCGTCGAGGTAATGGAGGCGCAGGCCGTTCTTAAGGGTCAGGAACTTTCCGGTGAAAGGGTAGAGTTCGGGGGTGACGCCGGCGGGAAGATAATTTGTCATTACCACTTTACTCCCATCATGATGGTGTTGAGGCCGCTGCCGATGCCGAGGAAAGCCACGGTGTCGTCCGGCTTCAGGAATTCGCGCTCGTCGGCTATGGCGGCGGCCGCGGGCAGCGCCGCGGTGCCCATATTGCCGAGGTATTCGAAGGTGGGGAAATCTTTCTCTTCCGGGATGCCGAGGGCTTCGAGGATGCTCTTCCTGTGGGTGGAACCTACCTGGTGGCAGACGGTCTTGTTGAAGTCTTCGGCGCGCAGGCCGAGTTCGGCCAGCAGGCTCGCCCAGGTGTCGCGGCCGAGCGCGGTGCCGTGCTTGAGGGCGGCGGTGGCGTCGGTGAACATGTGGTCGCGGTGCCAGACGCAGAGTTTGTGATGCTCGCAGGCGGCGCGGTAGGTGCCGCCGAGCAATTTGTGGCGGCGGTGGGCGCCGGGGAAGGAGCCGTCGGTGAGGACTACGCCCACGGCGCCGGAGCCGCCGGTGAGGGTGGCGATGGAGAGGCGGAAGTTCTCGAAGCTCTTGTCCCGGAGCATTTCGGCGATCATGCTGTCGTTGATCTCGCGGGAGGATTCGCAGGAGACTACCAGGCCGGCCCGGATCTGGCCGAGCTCTATGCGGTTGGCGATGTCGAGCATGCCGTTCTGGACGCCGAGGCAGGCGTTGGAGAGGTCGTAGACGGCGGTCTGGGGGCCGGTGCCGAGGAGGGCGGCTACGGCGGTGGCGGTGGCGGGTTCGCTGTGCTCGCGGCAGACGCCGGCGTAGACGAGGGCGCCGAGGTCGGAGGGGGCGAGGCCGGCGTGGGCGAGGGCTTTGCGGCCGGCGCGGGCGGCGCCTTCGGAGAGGGCGAAGCCGGGGTCCCACCAGCGGCGCTCGCGGATGCCGGTGAGGGCCTGGAGCTGGCCGGGGGGGATGTGGAGGGCGTCGAGCATGGGCTGTACGCGTTTCTCGAGCTCGGAGGAGGTCACCACGTTGGGCCCGAGTTCATAACCGATGGCGTCGATGAAGACTTTGTTGTATTTCATTGTTCCGTTCAAACTTTTCGGGCTGCCCGCGTGGCCGGAACGAAAAACACGCTCGGGCACACCGTGCCCTCGCTCGGTATTCGCCCGCCGCGCTTATGCAAGCGGCGGGCTCAACGACGGTTTTTCTTATCCGGCCGCGCGGTCAACCCGAGCGCCTAAATCTAAAACGACTTCTCAAACCAGCTTTACGGCGAAATCTTTCATTTGGTAGATGACCAGGCCGTCTACGATCAGGAAGCCGTCTGCGGTGAGGGTCCTGGTGGCGTCGTCGACGGAGGTTATGTGGGCCTCTACTGTGACTTGTTTATTTTTTGGGGAAATCTGGCCGCGGTAGATCCACTGGTGTTTGGCGTTGAGCGCCATGGACTGGAAGCGGGAACCGGCGGGCAGGCCGGGCCAGCGCTTGAGGGCGGCGGCTTTCATTAAGTTGACGAAGGACTCGAGGCCGAGGGAGCCGGGGCAGACGGGGTCCTGGTAGAAGTGGGCCTTGAAGAACCATTCGGCGGGGTCTACCCGCTTGAGGCCGCGGATGAAGCCGAGGCCTTTGGGGCCGCCATCCGGGATCCAGGTTTCCACAGAATCCAGCATCAGCAGTTCCTCGTCCGGCAGGCCCGGGGCGGCGCCGAGCGCGAGCGGCTGCGCGTGGGCGGCTTCCGTTACGGAAAGGTTGTGGCGGGCGGCGCCTCTCACGCCGAGCTGCTCGGAGAGCGATTTTTTGGAGAAGAAGCCGAACTGGGTGACGCCCTTGTAGACTGTCCGGCCTTTGCACAGAACTTCCATGTCGTAGTCCTGGATGATCATGCCGCCGGACTGGGACACTTTGGTGATCTTAATTCGTGTGACGAGGATGCCGGCGTCAGGCATTATCTCGGCGTACTGCACGGCGGTGCCGCCGAGGTTGCGGAAAGAGAGGTCCGTGGGGCTGGTCAGGGCGGAACCCAGGTAGGCGGCTAGCCAGCCGCAGGGCTGCAGGGCCACTTCCAGCAGCACGGCGAAAGGCATGGAACCCTGGGCGCCTGACTTGAAATACCATTCGCCAGGCGGCACGTCGTATTCGGCCTCTATATAGCCGCCTGCCCTGAGTTCCCACTGGGCGCAGTTGTCTATCTTCACCACCCGGTCTAAAAACTTGTAGGGGTCGCCGGGCAGGCGCGCAATGACGCGCTGCGAGTCGAAGACCAGGTATTTATCGCCGAAGGCCTCGGAGGGCTTGCCGACCGCGAAAGCCGTGATACTGGCGTTGTCGAACAGGGCCGGCCTCGGGCCGGCGGGCTGCGCCGGCTGCGCGGCGGCGGACCAGAGGGCCTCTATGCCCTGTTTCGTGGCGCCGCCCATGCGGATGGACATGTTGTGGATGTGGATGATGCGCTTGCCGTCGGCGTACATGAAAGCTTCGGCTATGGCGTAGGGCGTGCCGTCGGCCTGGTAGCCTATTTCCTTGACCACGATCTCGTACATCGCTTTCTTGGTGGAGCCCAGCACCTGGCCGCGGCATTCCAGCCGGCTGGTGACTCCGGGCACCGGCTCGTACCAGCAGGCGCCCTCTTCCGCGGTCCAGCCCAGGCGCAGCAGGAACACCCTGAAAGTGTGCAGGCAGCATTCGTACATCAGCGTGCCCGGCATCACGTGGTCGTCTACGAAATGACAGACCAGGTGCCAGTCGTCGGGGTGTATGTCCATTTCGCCCTGCACGCTGCCCAGGCCGTAGCGGCCGCCGCGGGGGGAAAGCTCCAGGATCCTGTCCACCAGGCGCATCCTGCCCGATGGCAGGCCCACCGGTTTTGCTAGCGGCAGGCCGGAGAAGGCGGGGCCGAAGCAGTCGGCGTAGCGCCCGGCGCGCAGCGCGTCCAGTTGTGTGTCGGAGTAAGATTCGGTTTCCTTTTCGAAGGGGGCGGGCGGCGTCCAGCCGGCGGGGGCCTTGCCGGGCGCGGGGGCCAGTTCTTCCGCGGTCAGCACCACGCCCTTGCCCTTGGCCAGCTCTTCCTGCGTGAAGAATCCTGCGCAGCCTTTCTTCATGCTGATGAACGGCTGGCCGTCCACGGTGCTTTCGTAGTTAAAGAAGAAAAGCCAGATGTCGCCGTTCTGCGCGAAGCGCTCGATATTGATGTCGTAGTGTATCACCTGGCCCGGCAGCGGCAGGGGCCGGTGCACCGTTACCTCGGCGTCGAGCAGGCGGTACATGGCCTTGCCCTCGGTGCGGTCGTCTATGCCCAGGTAGCCGCACAGGAACAGGTCCGCCTGGCCGGCCTCCACCGCTATGCAGGTGGGGATGCGGCCGCAGTCCAGGTACCAGGCGCCGGGGAGGATGTCGTGCTCTGTGACCACGTTGCCGGAGGTCATGGAGCCGGGGTCGCCCTTTACGCTCAGGATCCGGTCCACCAGCATCAGGGGCTGGTCCGGCAGGCGCACCCGGGTAGGGTAGGCGTCGGCGGAGGCGAACTTTTCCCCGAGTACCTTGGCGATGGACCCGACGGCGAATTCCATGCACTGCTCGCGGTTCATGAAAACTTTTTCCGGGGCGGACTTCCCGGAAACCTTTATCGCCGGGGCCGCGGGAGGGATGGTGGAGGTTGCGGCCGGCATTGGAAGTACCGCGCCTGGCTGACCTCCCAGGGCCCGCGCCAGGGTGCCCTGGAGGGCTATGTTCCTGGACTGCAGCTCGGTGAAGTTCTTCGAGAGCCGCAGGAAAATTTCGTGGGCGTTCGCCTTGGCCGCGTTAGCCGCGGCGAAATTCTGAAGATAGGTCGGCCCCCCCTGCGCGGAAATGGAGGACTGCGGGGGCAGCGCCTGCGGAGCGAAGGAGGCCGGCGGCAGGGCGGTCTGCGCGGGAACGGCTGCAGGCTTCGCCAGAGCCGCGGGGGCGGAGGCTATGCCCGCGGCCTGCGGAGCGGCCGCTAAGGCCGCCGGCCGCCAGGTAAGGGCGCCGGGGGCCGGGACTGAAAGAGCGGCTTTTACCAGGTTCTTTATCTTAGGTGCGTCCTGGTGCGCGGCGGCGCGAGATTCCAGGCCGTACAGGGCGGCCAGGTCCACCGGGGCGCGTTCGGCCAGCAGCCGGGCCAGCAGGCGCAGTATGGTGCCGGTCTCGTCCTGGCCCTTGGCGCAGGCGGGGCGCGCCGCGTGGGGGCGGCCGGCCAGGATCTTGTCTATCATCCGCGTGCAGGAGGCCTGCGGGCCCAGCTCTACGAAAATCCTCGCGCCGTCCTCGTAGGCGCGCCGCACCAGCGACGGGAAATCCAGGATGTGCACGGCCTGGGCCACTATGGAGTCGGCCGCGGTCTCGCGGGTCACGTCGTAGACTTTTTTCCAGGCGCCGCTGTAAAATTTTATCCCGGGCGGGGGAGCGGTGGGGAAGAGGTGCAGGTCCCGGTATTGTTTCTCCACCAGTTTGGCGGCCTCGAAGTGTACCGTGGACACGCCCTGCAGCGGCAGGAACACGCAGCCCATGCCCTGCACCAGCGAATCCACCGCCTTGCGGTAGCCGCCTACCACGCATTCCAGCGGGGCGTTGACGATGAGCAGCGCGGCGCGTTCGGCGCCTTTGAGCGCCAGGCGCACCGTCTCGGCGGGGCGGTCTATCACGCCGAGCACCCAGTCGGCCTTCTCGTCCTTGGGCAGGTTCCAGAAGCGGCGGGCCGCGTCGCAGGGGCCGGCCAGGTCGCTGACGAACAGGCTGGACTCGTTGATGCGGCGCAGCATCTCGTCGCGCGCGGTCCACGTGCGGGTAGCGAAAAGCCCCGCGGTCTCGCCGAGGCTGTAGCCGATGATGAAAGCAGGCTCCACGCCGAGGGAGCGCACCAGGTCGCTGACGGCGGTGCCGTGGGCCACGGAGCCGAAGATCATGGAGTTATAGTCGTCTACTATGCGCAGTTCCGTCTCCTCCTGCCAGCCGGGCTCCCAGGTAAGGCGCCACGGGGCGAAGAGTTCCGGCACCATCTGGGCGCGCAGGTAGCCGTTCTCGGCGTCGAGCCGGCGGATGATCTCGGGCCACTGGGTCCAGAGGCCGCGGCCCATGCCGATATACTGGTTGCCGGAGCCGGGAAAAACGAAACCGAGGTTCTCTTTTCCCGCCAGGCCGGCGGGGGAGTAATAAATACGGTCCCGGAACAGCGGCTTTTCCGGGTCTTTTTTCAGGGCCGAGGCCGCCTCATCGCAGAGCGCGATCAGCTCGGCCGCGTTCCGGGCCAGCAATACGGTTGCCCGCTTCTTCGAGGGTCTTGAGCCGGCGCGGGCGAACCAGGTCCGCGCCAGTTTCTCTATGTTTGCCCCCTGGTCCTGCTTTGAAAGCCAGGCGCGCAGGTCTTCCAGGCCGGCCAGCAGGCCGCGGGCGTCGTCGTCCTCTACCGCGAACAGGGCTTCAGCCCGCGCGCCGAGCGGCTGGCGGCGTTCCACCACGGGCCTGTCGCCGGCCGCCTGCTCCAGGCCTTCCAGCACCACGTGGCCGCAGTTGCCGTCCAGGCCCAGGGCGCTGACGCCGGCGCGGCGCGGGCCCTCGGCCCGGTTGCGCAGCCAGTACTGGGGCTCCGGGGGAATGTGAAATCTTTTTTTGGCCCGGGCCAGCGTGGCCAGCGGGGAAACCTTGGCGAGCGGCGGGAGTATCTCCTGGTAGAGGGCCAGGGCGGTCTTTACCACGCCGGCCAGGCCGCAGGCGGGTCCCGTGTGGCCTATCACCGGTTTCACCGAACCCAGGGCGCAGGGCAGCGGTGCGGAGGAGACGCCGTAAAAATCTGTCAGGGCTTCCGCCTCGGCCGCGTCCTCTTCGGGGATGCCGCTGCCGTGAGTTTCCAGGTAGCCGATGGTAGAAGGGTCTACCTGCGCTTCGGCATAGGCCTCGCGCAGCGCCGAGGCGTAGGCCTGGGAGGTGGGGGCGGGTTTGTCCACCCCGCCGCCGGAGGCGAAGCCCAGGCCCTTTATAACGGCGTAGACGCGGTCACCGTCCCGCACGGCGTCGTCGAGGCGTTTGAGCACCAGCGCGGCGGCGCCTTCGCCCTGCACGGTGCCGGAGGCGCCGGCGTCGAAAGGTTTGGCCTGCGGGGAGAAAGGCCGCAGGGCGTCCGCGGCGTTGAACGCCCGGGGGTCGCCGTCCAGGGAGACCGCGCCGACCAGGGCGGTGTCCAGCTCGCCCGCGCGCAGGGCGCGCACGGCGGCCTCGAGGGCGCGCAGGCCGGAGGTCTCGCCGCTGGAAATAGTGAAGCTGGGGCCCCCGACGTGGAATTCCCGGGCGATGCGGCTGGCCACTATGCCGCCCAGCGCGCCCATGGTGCGGTTGGCCGAGAGGGCCGGCCCGGCTTTTTCGCGCAGGGCCGACAGCAGGGCGTTTTCTTCTTTTTCTGAAAGCTTCCAGCCTTTTTCGGCGGCATACTTGCGGGCGGTGTCGGCCAGGGCCCAGCGGAAATGGAAATTAGTGGTGTTCAGGTCGAGCCCCAGGCCGATAAAGACCCCGGCGTTCTCCAGGCCTTTCCCGCCGGCGTCGGCTATGGCGCGGGCCGCGGTGTCGAGCATCAGCAGCTGCTGCGGCAGCATCTCCTCGAGCTCCTTCGGGGGGATGCGGTAGGCGTCGGCCGGGACGCCGACTTCGCGCAGGTAGAAACCTTTCTTTACGGGCGGCAGGCCGCGCAGGCGCTGCTCCGGCAGGTCGCCGGTCGGCGCGGCCGAGGTGCCGAGCGCTCCCTCCTGGAATTGGCGCAGGCCGTCGAGAGCCCCGAAGCGGGCCTCCATGCCTACTATGGCTACGGGCGCCGGCGCCGCGGGCGGGGCCTGGCGCACCGCCGGGGCGTAGGAACCGGCATATTCCTCCACCAGCACGTGGGCGTTGATGCCGCCGAAGCCGAAGGCGCTGACGGCGGCGCGGCGCGGGGTGCGGCCGTCGCGCTGGGCCCAGTCGGCTCCCTCGCTGGTCACGCGGAAGGGAGAGCCGGCCAGCTTGATCTTGGGCCCGGGCTTGGAAAAATTGGCGGTCGGCGGCAGGGTCTTGTTCTGGAAGGCCAGCAGCACCTTCATCAGGCCGGCCGAGCCGGCGGCGGTGAGCAGGTGGCCGATATTGGATTTTACCGAGCCCAGGGCGCACTGGCCCTCGCTCCAGCCGCGTTCGCCCCAGAGGGTCTTCAGGCTTTCCACCTCCACCGGATCGCCGGTGGGAGTGCCGGTGGCGTGGCACTCTATGTAGTCCACCTGGGACGGGGAAAGCCCGGACTGGCGGTAGGCGGCCCGCATGGCGTAGAGCTGGCCGGCGGTGTTGGGGGCCAGCAGGCTGCCGCCGATGTCGTTGGAGAGGCCTATGCCGGTGAGCAGGCCGTAGATCTTGTCGCCGCTGCGCACGGCGTCGGCCAGGCGCTTGAGCACGAACATGCCGGCGCCTTCGCCTACTACCAGGCCGTCGGCGGCGGCGTCGAAAGGGGAGGGGCGGCCGGAAGGCGACAGCGCGCGCAGCTGAGAGAAGCCCATCTGCGTGTAGAGGCTGGCCGGGCGGGAAACGCCGCCGGTCAGCATGGCGTCGGCGCGGCCGGAGCGGAGGGCGTCGACTGCCAGTTTTATGGCGTAAAGCGAAGAGGCGCAGGCCGCGTCCAGGGTGAAACTGCCGCCGGAGAGGCCGAGCGCGCGGGCTATGGCGGCGCCAGGCAGGCCGGCCGGGTAGCGGTTGAGCGGGTCGGTGGCGGACTTCAGGCCGGTAAGTTGTTTTCCTAGCACCGCCCTCTCGAAATCGGGGAGCAGGGTTTCCAGCGACAGCGCGGAGACGGCGTCGGTGGGCAGCACTATGTTGCCGATGATCACTCCTGTGCGGGCGCGGTTGATCTTTTTTTCTCCGGCGTCCAGGAAAGCCTGGCGGGCGGCGTGCAGCGCCAGGTGAAAAACCGGGTCCAGCTTTTCGAGGAAGTTTTCCCGCAGGTCCAGCCCACCGGCGTCCAGGCGGAAATTCTCGACGAAGCAGGCTTTGAGGGAATAGACCTTGTCGGGGGCGCCCTTCTGCGGGTCAAAGGCTTCGCCGCCGGGCAGGATCCAGCGGCCCGCCGGCGCGTCTTTGGCCGAGCAGATGCCGCCGGCTATGTTGGACCAGAAAGCCGGGAGGTCGGCCGCGCCGGGGAAGATGCCGCCGGCGCCGACTATAGCGATAGGCTGGGTTTCTTTCATCAGGCGGCGGCGGTCAGCTCCTTCTTCCTGAAAGCGGCGTTAAGGGCCTTGTCCACGGTGGAATCGTAGCCTTCCAGCCGGGCTATCAAGACACCTTTGTCGTCGGTAAAATCTATGTCCGCCGTGCAGGCGTGCTCGGCCGAGCGGGTCACGCGCGCGGAGATCCGTACTCCGCCCTTGGGGAACTGCGAGTACTGGCGGTAGGCGGCGGCCGAGTTGGGCAGCGAGCAGGCGCCGGAGTTCTCGAAGGTCCAGAGGATCATGCCCTGGAAGGCGGCGTCGAGGGCGGCGGGGTCGGCCAGCCAGCGGTCGCGCAGCGGGCTGCGCATCCAGGAGGCCGGCGGCAGCGAGGCCGCGGCGTCGAGCACTATGCCCTTGTCGGAGACGCCCGCCACCGAACGGATAAAGCGCATGTCTTCGCCGTGGAACAGGATCTCGCCGTAGGCCTTCTCCGCGGCGCGCGGGTAGGGCTTTATGGGGAAGTCGGGCGCGGGGGCGCCGGCTTTGGGCAGCGCCGCGGCCAGCACTATCTCTGCCCCGGCGTGCAGCTCGCCGTTGGGGCCGCGCAGTTCGGCCGGCACGGTGAAGAGGCCGTCCTTTTTAGAGGCCTTGCCCGCCAGCGCGGAAACCTTGTAGGTCCCGCCCTCGAGCAGAATGCCCTTGTAGATCTTGAGGCCGTTGAAGCCGTGGAAGAGCAGGCCCGGGTTGCCGTGCAGCGCGGCGTGGGCCAGCCATTCGGTTATCACGGCCGTAGGCACCACCGCCTTGCCGTTGATGACATGCGAGCGCAGGAAAGGGCTGTCGGCCACGGAGACGGGGAAGTCGAAAGCGCGCGAGAGCGCCTGGCCTGAGGCCGGCGGGGTAGCGGCCGGAACGGTCTTGGGCCTGGCCACCACTACCACCTCGGCCGGGCCGCCCCTCAGGGAGAGCTCGTTGACCAGGAACCTGCCGCCTTCCTCCAAGCCTATCACGCCCACGCCCTCTTTGGCGAAGAGGGCCTTGAGCCCGTCGTTGACCATGCCGCCGTCCCACGGGCCCCAGTTGAAAGAGGCCACGCGGCAGTCGGGCAGGCGGCGCGCCAGCAGGCGGGCCGTCTTGTTGAGCACTTCGTTGGCCATCGCGTAATCGCATTGGCCGGTGCGGCCGAAGCGCGCGGTGGAGGAGGAATAAAGCGCCAGCGCCTTAAGCTTGGAAAGATCCAGCGCCGTAAGGATATTGCGCAGGCCCGTGACCTTGGTGTCGAACACGGAGCTGAACTGCTCGTCGGTCTTGTCCAGCAGCAGCTTGTCGGCCAGGACGCCGGCGCCGTGTACCAGGCCGCGCACCGGGCCCAGCTCTTTCCTGATCAGGGCCAGGGCTTCTCCCACGGCTTTGACGTCGCGTATGTCGGCGGAGTAATAAGCGGCGCGCGAACCGGCCGCCTCGAAGCGGTTGAGCTGCGCGCGGATCTCGCGGGCGGCCAGGAGCTTGCCGCACTGCTCGCCGGCCGCCTTCGGGGCCATGCCCGGGTTGCGCGACAGCAGGGCTTTCTTTATATCGTTCTCGGAGCCGCAGGCGGCCAGCCAGCCTTCCTCGGCGGCAGGCAGCGGGCTGCGGCCCAGTACGGCCAGGGTAGCGCCGCAGGCGGCGGCCAGGGCGGCCGCGGCTTCGGCGGTGACGCCGCGCGCCCCGCCGGTGATGAGCACCACGTCGCCCTTGGCCAGGGGGAAATCCTCGCCCTTGACCTGTTCCGAGCGGCTCAGCAGTACGACTTTGCTGCCGGTGTCGGAAAGGCCCAGCTCTCCCGGGCCCTTGCAAAAGAGCTCGTCGGCCACGGCCTGCGCCACGGAAACGGTATGCGTCCAGTCGGCCGCGGCGTCCAGCGCGCGGCAGGAAACTTCGGGCCACTCGTGCCCGGCCGTCTTGGCCAGGCCGGCCAGGCCGCCGAAAACGGGGTCCTGCTCGGACTTAAGCCCGGAGATGCCGAAGGCGCCGTCCAGGCGGGAGACGGTCATAAGGGCCGCGCCCGAAGTCTTGCCGGCGGTTTTGAGGGCGGGGCCGGCCGCGCGGGCCAGGCTGAACGCTTTCTTCAGGAAAGCTTCCGAAGACCCGTTCCAAAAATCCTTCTTGCCGAGCTTTACCGCGGGCGCGACTATGACCAGGCCGGCCAGGCCGGCGCCGGGGACGGCCGTTTCATCAAGTGAAACCGTCCTTGCCGCGTAGCCGCGCTCCGCGAGATTCTTTACTATCGCCGCCGACAGGGCCGAGCCGTCCTCGGTAACCCAGATCGGCAGTTTTTTATCGAGCGTCACCGCCTGCCGGGGAGCGGAGAGGTCCAGCTCCGCGGTCTTGAGCACCTCGCGGACTATTTCGCTCTCGAAAGTTTTTGCGGCCGCCGGAGCGGGGGCCGGGACGGGCGCGGGTGCCGCGCCGGCCGTAAGATGGGCCGCAACCTGGCGCAGCGTGCGTATGGCGCCGAGCTGTTCGGGGGTAATTCGGGGAGCGGACGGCAGCCTTTCCTGCAGTTCGGAGAGAATGGCCACGCGCTTTATCGAGTCGATGCCGAGGTCGGACTCCATGTCCATATCCTGGTTAAGAGACTCGGCCGGGTAGCCGGTCTGGGCCGAAACTATCTCGAGCAGTACCCTGGAAATTTCGGAACCCGCCGCGGCCGGCGCGGGCTGCGCCGGGGCCGCTGGCATTCCGGCGGTGAGGTGGGCGGCCACCTGGCGCAGGGTGCGTATAGAACCGAGCTGCTCGGGCGTAATGCGCGGCGCGGTGGGGAGTTTCTCCTGCAGTTCGGAGAGAATGGCCACGCGCTTTATCGAGTCGATGCCGAGGTCGGACTCCATGTCCATATCCTGGTTGAGCGATTCGGCGGGGTAGCCGGTCTGGGCCGAGACTATCTCAAGGAGCACCTTGGAAACTTCGGAACCAGCCGCCGCCAGCGCGGGGGCGGGTTGCGCCGGTGCCGCGGGCATTCCGGCGCTGAGGTGGGCGGCCACCTGGCGCAGGGTGCGTATGGAACCGAGCTGCTCGGGTGTAATGCGCGGCGCGGTGGGGAGTTTCTCCTGGAGCTCGGAGAGAATGGCCACGCGCTTTATGGAATCGATACCGAGGTCGGACTCCATGTCCATATCCTGGTTGAGCGATTCGGCCGGGTAACCGGTCTGGGACGAAACGATATCCAGCAGCACTTTCGCGACGTCGGGCCCGGCCGAGGCCTGGGCGGGCAGGGCGGGGGCCGGTGCCGGCTGGTACGCCGGGACGGCAGCGCGGGGGGCGGGGGCGGGCTGGTATGCGGGCGACGGCTGGGCCGGCGCGCCGCCGAAGAACTGCTGCTGCTGGTCCAGCAGGGTCTGGAAGGAGCGCTGGGCGGCTTCCTGACCCTCGAGGAAACGGGTATGCAGGATAGCGGTCTGCTCCTGCATCTTCTGCAGGGCGGCCATGCTTTCCTGCGTAATGCGCAGCGCGTCGGAGGCGTAGGCCTGCAGGGCGGGCTGCATAACCGCTCCGGGCTGCGGCTGCGCTGCCGACGGAGCGGCTATTACCCTGCGGAGCGCGGACCCCTGGCCGGCGGGGCGGGGGGAGCGGTAATTGGCGCCGGTGAGTTTGACGGCCAGTTTGGAAACCTTGTTCTCCAGCACGTCCTTCACGCCTGCCGCCCCGTTCTCCCAGGAGGCCAGGTCCAGTTTGTAGCCCAGCGCGGCCAGGCGGGCCAGCGCGCGCGCGGCGTCGGCGATGCCGGAGCGTTTGCCGGCGGAAGCGTCCAGGGCGAAAGCGGTATGCGGCTTGCCGGCCAGGATGGCCGAGGCCAGGCCGGTCAGGCGGGAGCCGGGGCCGACCTCCAGGAATACGCGCGTCCCCGCGGCGTACAGCTTCTCTATCATCGCCGTGAACTCCACGGACGAGGCCAGCTGCGACGCCAGCAGCTCGCGCGCCTTGCCGGGGTTCTCCGGGTAGGCGTCGGCGGTCTTGTTGGCGTAAACGGCGGCAACCGGCTTGTCGAATTTGACTTTTTCCAGCGCGGCGGCGAATTCCTTCTGCGCGCCGGCCACCAGCGGGCTGTGGAAAGCGGCCGAGACCTGCAGCTGCGTGCTCTTGAGCCCGCGGCGGCCGAAGGCTTCGGCGGCCCGCTTTATTTCTTCGGTGCGCCCGGACAGCACGAACTGCGCCGGGGCGTTCTTGTTGGCTATAATGAGATCCAGCTTCTCTTCTTTGACGGTTTTTTCCACGTCGGCGAGAGCGGCCTGTACGGCCAGCATGCTGCCGCGGTCGCCGGAGCCGGCGGCCATCAGCGAGCCGCGCAGTTTGGAGAGGGAGAACAGCGAGGGAGCGTCGAAGACGCCGGCGGCGCAGAGGGCCGCCAGTTCGCCGTAGCTGTGCCCGGCGAAAGCGTCGGGCTTGAGGCCGAAACCGGCCAGCACGCGGTACGCGCCCAGCGCGGCCGCGCCCAGCGCCGGCTGCGCCACCGAGGTGTCGCGCAGGGCGTCTGCCTGGGCCTGCCTGGCCTCGGGGGTAAAGGCGGACCTGGGGTAGATGAAGTCGGAGAGCGGCTTATCGCCGCCGAAGGCCTTGTCGGCCGCGGCCAGCGTGTCCAGCGCGGCGGGGAAACGGCAGACCAGGTCCCGCTGCATGCCGGTGTACTGCGCGCCCTGGCCGGGGAACAGCACGGCCAGCCCTTCTGTTGCGCCCGAGGCGTAGAACACGCCGTCGGGAGTGGTCCAGGCGGCGGCCTGCTGCGAAGAAAGATTGGAGAGAGCGGAATCTATGACTTTGTTGTGGTCGGAGTCCCGCTCCAGCACGAAGGTGAGGCGCGCGGCGGCGTCGGCCTTGAAGGCGGCGCGGGAGCGCATGGCCCTCACGCGGATCTCGTCCCAGGGCAGGTTTTTCCAGCCGGCCAGTTCGGCCTTCAGGGTTCCGGAGTCCGGCCCGGAGAGGGCCGCCAGCTGCACGTCGCCGTCCCAGTCGGGCTGGGCTTTAACGGGGGAGTATTCCTCCAGCACGGCGTGGAAATTGGCGCCTCCGAAACCCAGCGCGCTTACGGCCGCGCGGCGGGGGTGGCTCTTGGGCAGCCAGGGGCGCAGTTCGGTGTTGAGGTAGAAGGGGGTAGTCCCGGCGGCCAGCTGTTTCACCGGGGCGGTAACTTTAATGGTGGGCGGGAGGGTCTTGTTGTAGAGCGAGAGGGCGGCCTTAATGAGGCCGGCCGAACCCGCGGCGGCCTTGGTGTGGCCGATCATGGACTTCACCGAGCCGAGGGCGCACCAGGTGCCTTCCTTCCTGCTGTCGCGGTAAACCTCGGTAAGGGCGTCCACTTCCACGCCGTCGCCGACGGTGGTGCCGGTGCCGTGGGCCTCGGCCAGTTCCACCGTGTCGGGGGAAACGCCGGTGACGCCGTAGGCGTTGCGCAGCGCGCGGGCCTGGCCTTCGGCGCTGGGGGCGTAGATAGCCTTGCCCTTGCCGTCGGAGGAGGAGCCCACGCCCTTGAGCACGGCGTAGATCCTGTCGCCGTCCTTAACGGCGTCGTCGAGGCGCTTCATCACCATCATGCCCAGGCCCTCGCCCAGGGCCGTACCGTCGGCGGAGGCGTCGAAGGGCTTGGCGTTCCCGTCGGCCGAAAGGGCCGGGGTCTTGCTGAAGCACATGTACATGAAAATATCGTTGAAGCAGTCCACGCCGCCGGTGACCACCATGGAGGAGCGGTTGGACGCCAGTTCCAGCGAGGCCATATGCACCGCGCCCAGCGAAGAGCCGCAGGCGGCGTCCACCACGCAGTTGGTGCCGCCCAGGTTGAAGCGGTTGGCTACGCGGCCGGAGACCACGTTGCCTAGCAGGCCGGGGAAGGAGCTCTCCTGCCACGGGACGTAATCCTCCTGCATGCGGGAAATTATGGCTTCGGCGTCGGCGCCGGTAATGCCGAATTCGGACAGGGCTTTGCGCCATTTGGGGTGCCCCAGGCGGGCGCCGAGGGGGATCACCAGCTCCAGGGCGCCGGTGACGCCGAGGATCACGCTGACGCGGCCGCGGTCGAAATCCCGGCCGGGGCCGTAGCCCGCGTCCTGCAGGGCCATCTTGGCTGCCAGCAGGCCCAGCAGCTGGGCGCTGTCGGTGGCTTCCAGCGCGTTGGGCGCCAGGCCGAATTCAGAGGGGTCAAAGTCCACGGGCAGGATGAAGCCGCCCTTGCGGGCGTAGGTGCGGTCCGGGCTTTTGGGGTTCTTGTCGTAGTAATCCTCGGGGAGCCAGTGGGAGGCGGGCACGTCGGTGATGGCGTCCACGCCGGTCTTGATGTTGGCCCAGAACCGGCGCGCGTTCTCCGCTTTGGGGAACAGGCAGCCTATGCCGACTATCGCCACCGGGGTCTGGACGGAATTATCTTTAACGCTCATGGTATCCTCGTTTCCCGGACGCGGTCCGGCGGCCGTTCGGCCTTGTTTCTAGCTGCGGAAGAACGCAGACAGCTGCTCTCTGGTGCGGGGGGCCTGGCGGGCCAGCCGGCTGTCGGCGGCCACACCCTGGCAGCGCAGGGCGTGCAGGCGCGTAAGCGCGGCGGCCCCGGCGAGTAAATTGTAGGCGACGGTCACGGCGTCGCGGGCTTCCGGTTTTTCAAGGAAAGAGCCCCGGGCCCATTCGTTGAAGGCGCCCATGCCTGGGCCGCACCATATCTGGTAGTCGAGCTTGCGGCTTTCGTCCCCGACCAGCGGCCAGCGGGAGGATTGGCTGAGGTACCAGCGGAACACGAGGGCCAGCTTATGTTTTGGCTCCCGCTCTGCCCGCTCGGCTTGTGCCGGGTCCTTGCGCAGGAAGTAATCGCGCGTGCCCTGCCAGACATCGCCGAAGGAAGCGCGGAAATAATCCCGCTCCAGCACCGCCCGCGTTTCGGACGGGATGTCCTCGTAGCAGGCGTGGGCGCGGTAGAGGTCGTAAAGCTTGTTGGCGCGCATGGCGAACATGGTGCCGCGCTTTAGTATCTGCACCCGCACGCCCATCTCGAACATGTCGGCCGCGGCGGCCATGGCCACGTCGGCCTGCTCGGCCCCGGCGAGGAGCCGGCGCACCAGGTCCGTGGTGCCGGATTCCACGCAGGCCTGGTTGACCGAGCCGGTCACCACGTAGGCCGCGCCCATGGTGAAGGCTGCGGCGGCGGCTTCGGGGGTGGCTATACCGCCGCCGGCGCCCACGCGCGGGGGGACGGCGTAATTGAATTTCTCCTGCAGCCGGTCGCGCAGGGCGATGATGGTGGGCAGCAGGTTCACCAGCGGCCGGTTGTCTGTATGGCCGCCGGAGTCCGCCTCGGCGGTCACGTCTTCGGCCACGGGTATTTTTGAGGCCAGCTCGGCCTGTTCGGGCGTAAGCTCGCCGCGGGAGACCAGTTCCTTCAGGAATTTATCTTCGGGAGGGGAGAAGAAGCGGGCGGCCACCTCGGTGCGGGAGATCTTGCCTATCACGCGGTTAGGGGTCTCTATCCCGCCGTCGGCGTTGCGGCGCATGCCCGCGGTGCGGTAGCGGATGAGCGGCAGGGTGAGGCCGATGAAAGCCGAAGCCTCTACCAGGCGCACGCTCCGTTTTAAGTACAGGTCCACCAAGGCCGCTTCCAGCGCGGGGTCTGAGGGGCTGTGTATCAGGTTGAAACCGAAATTGGGCACCGCGGCTGACTGCAGGCGGTCTATGGCCTTTTCAACTTCAGCGATGGGCTGGCCGGCCGCGCCGTAAAAGCCCAGCATCCCGGCCCGGCCGAACGCCTCGGCCAGTTCGGTGGAGCTTATGCCGTTGGCCATGGAGCCGCCGACATAGGCGTACTTCAGTCCGTGGGCCCGCAGGAAAGCGGGATCGCCCAGGTTTTCCGGCGCGCAGGCGGGCATCACCGGCGTTCCTGGCTTGAGCCCTGGGGTTAAGGACAGGCTTTCTGAGCCGGCAGCGGAGAAAGGCGCCGTTATGTCCTGTATGGCGCCCATCGCTTCAGGCGAATAAGATAGAAAAGGCTGCGTTTTGGTCCCTGTTGTTGAAGCGTTCAAGCTGATCTCCGTGCGCTGCTGTGTTTTATGGTCTATCGGCGTTTTAAGGTGGTCTATATTATATATTTTTGTAGGCCTCTATGGGGATGGGCTGCGGTGTCCCGGCCCGGCCCACCTTATGGCCCGCTTTGGGACAGTGAAAACCTCTTTAAATTGCGACGTGAAATTGTTATAAAATATGGCTTAGGTTAGAAAATGGGCAACACGATCCTCATAGCGGAAGATTTTAAGCCGGCGTTACAGATGTTGGTCAAGCTGTTTAGCGGGGCCGGCTTTACTGTTTATCCCGTGCGCACCTGCGCGGAAGCCGTTAAACTGGCCGCCCAGCATCTGCCGGACTGTTTTCTGCTGGATTACTACCTGGAGGATGGCCCGGTTCCTGTAGTTTGTTCCTTTATCCGCGGGCACGAGGCCCTGAAAGATGTTCCTATAGTGATGTACAGCAGTCATGACGAAGAGGCGGAAAACTGCTATGCAGCCTGCCAGGCAGACGTGTTTATTCAAAAGGGCCGGCCAGGCAGCGTGGTTCTGGCAGCGGTAAATCATCATTTGCGGCGGATGGCGCGTAAATGCGATGCCGCAGTTCAGTCAGACCTTACGCCGGATCCGACAACGCTGCAGGTGCTCCGCCATGGCGCGCCGCTGGTCTCGCTTTCACTGGAGCAATTCCGGCTGTTTTCAGTGCTTTTTGCCAGAAGGCCCTGTTTTGTGCCGGACAGCGAGCTTGCCGCCCATGTTTTCCCCGGCATTTCCCAGGAACGCCTTGAGGCGCTGTTTTCCCTTGTTTACCGGCTGCGCCGCAGGCTGGGCGTCCGCTACGGGCGCAGGATAGTATGCAAGAACGGCCGTGGCTGGGCCTACATACAGCCGCGCCTGCGCGCCCAAAAGCCCCTTGTAACTGAAAATTCTCCAGTCTGACTCCCGACGTAAAACCCCAAAAATTCTGACGGAAGCGACCTTGACTTGCGGCAAGGCGCCCCATATACTATTTCCGGATACTGGTATGTCTGTGTTAGGTGCTGCGTGGGTAACGAGATGGTGTTGCTGGGCTTCGCTCTGCTTGTAGTCATTGTGGATGGAGAAACTCATATGAAGATATGGAAATACGGTATAGCCGCCCTGTTCGTCATGTCGAGTGCGGTCCCGCTTATGGCCATCCCGGCCGGTTTTAACATACAAGGCCGCCTTACCGACGCCAACGGAATAAACAAAGATGGAACCTTCCAGATAAAGTTCGCCGTTTATACAGCGGATGTCGGCGGGACACTGGTTTGGGACAAAAACATGCCGTCCGTGACCGTTAAGAATGGCAATTTCCAGATAATCCTGCAGGGGCAAGGAGATACTGGGGGACAACTGGAAGCCGCCGTGAAAGATCTTGAGGCCGCTTATGTCGAAATAAAAGTGGGGGCAGACCCCGCCCTTGTTCCCAGGCAACCCCTGCTGCGCTCTCCGTTCTCCGCCTCCGACAGGGTTTCCGGGGCTGTGGACGTGCTGATCCAAAGCGATAGTCAAGCCTCCGGTTCCGGCCTGATAGCTATGCGTACCGGCAACACCGACCGCGTTACAATCCTCAATAACGGGAACGTTGGGATAGGGACAAACTCCCCGGCTGAAAAACTGAGCGTTGCCGGGAATGTCTCCATAGCCGGCGCCATTTCAGCGGATAATCTTGTGGGTGCCGTTATGTTTTTTGCGGGTCTTTCTTGTCCGGCGGGGTGGTTGCCGCTGGATGGCTCCACACTTTCGGTCTCTGGTGTGTATAATCCCTTATTTAACCGAATTGCCTACTTGTATGGAGGGAGTGACTTAAGTTTTGTGCTCCCGAACATGACTGATGGTCCGTTTATACGCGCTAGTGGAGGGAATGCTTTGGCTGTCGGCAAAAAACAGCCCGATGCGTTTAAATCTCATACGCATACAATCCCGCGTCGTTATGGTACTAATTATGGAAACGATACTTCCGCGATGGGGAGTTCTATTTGGGCGCCAATAGCGACAATTGCGACAAATCCAGAAGGCAGTAGTGAAACTCGCCCCATAAATTATGCTATGACAGCTTGTATAAAATATTAGTGTTAATTGGCCTTTACAGGCAAAGACCCTTAAAATAACTTCAAGGATTCAAGTGAATATAGTTCTGAGAGGCGAGAGGTAAATTATGAATATGTATAGCATTGTTTTTGCTGCGGTGTTAATGTGTGTTTTTTGGGGTAATGGAGCCGCACAAGAAAAGAAAGGCGGCTTTGTTCCTTCGGTGTTCTGGGAAAGCGCCGTGGATAGAGGAATAATGCTTGTTAGTCCCATGGAAATGATAATTGTTGACTCAAAAGGCAATAGGCATGAGAAAATACTTGCGACAGAGGATGTGTATAGTGCCCATTTGTCTCCGGATGGGAAGAAGTTGGCATATACCACTGCGATAGGGGTTAGGTTAGCCCAAGTTGATACTGGGCAAAGTTATCTGGTTATGACTGGATACTGCGATTATTTGCGTTGGAGTGCCGATGGCATGAGTTTGTTGTTTGCTATAGGTGAGTATAAAAAGGACGAGATTCCGGTGGTTTTTGCTTTTAAATTCTTCTGGGCCGACAGAGACGGAAAAAATCTGAAGCAGGTGTATCCGTAATAGTTTTACGGGCGAATACCCGGGTAATCAGATTAAAGAACTGGCAATTAGGATGATGACCGTAGTGAGCGTTATATGAAAAAGGGCAGAGCCAAAACCATTCTGGTGGCCGTGGGAAGCGGCTTGCTGTTGTGCGCCTTTTTTGCCACGGCCAGGGCGCAGGAGGAGGTCCGCCTGCAAACCGTCAGCGCCTATATCGGTCTGCAGGAAAGGCAGCCGGTCTTTCCCTATATTTCCTATATAAGCAGTCAGGCCTGTTCTTTGGATAATTGTGCTGTGTCAGCCACCTTCCCGGAGCACATAAATCATACCGCTACCCTGGCGGCATCGCGCTTTTGGGTTTCCGGTCGCCACGACTGCACGTATACCACGAATAAGTTCTGGGGGACATCCAGCGCTAAATATGTCATGAAGGCGTACGCCAAGGTTGTGCCGAATGGGAAGCTGCGCATTAATCTGCGCGGCTTTTTATCTCTTGCCTGGAGCAATCTGCATACGGATAACAGCGCCTATACCGGATTTTCCTTTCTCGATCCCGCCGGAAAAACTTCTAGCGCGGGAATATCCGACTCCGGTCTCCTGTCAGGACAGGACAGCGGAGAAAAACTGGTCGGGGCCGATACATACGCTACAACTGAAGCTTTGCAGCCCGGATACTACTATATCGGAAAAATAACGCTAGAGACTAATGTTTCCCAGACCAATGTTCTGGTGGACGGCGCGAACGTTACCTTTAATTCGAACATCTATGAAGCCATAGACGTTCGTTATCGGGGGAACGCCCTTAAAATATATGACGTAGCCAGCAATAACCAGACAGGCTTTGTAGATAAGGACCTGCCGAAACCATTGAGCGTAATAGTTGTGGATGGCGCGACAGGCACGCCTGTCCCCGAGAGCGTCCCGATAACTTTTACCATAGTGGAGCCTTCCAACGGCGCTAAGTTCGCAAACGGGCTGACAACTATTAATGAACTAACACAAAATGGTGTTGCGGGGGTCAAACTGACCTTGGGCAGTGTCCCAGGGGCAATCACGGTAACGGCCACTTGCCCGGACGCAACCTGTACCTCAGGAGCGAAGGAGGTTTTGTTTTCTGAAAATGCCGTGACCACAAAAGATGCAACGAGGCTGACAAGTGAAATATGTGAAATGTCCGGAATCGTCGGAAAAGAACTCCCGAACGATTTTAAGGTTTATGCCCAGAACACGGTTTCTAATGAAAAGGAGAAAGACTTCGGTGTAAGCTTTACCCTTCTCACCGCCCCGCGAGAAGGAGCTGAGATAATAGCGCAAAGTAATATAACGGATGAGGCGCATAACTATTTTGCTACGGCGAGGCTTAAACTGGGAAAAGTGGAAAAGAGATACACGGTAAGGGCATACTGCGCGGATTGTCTTGCCGGGCAGGAAGTGTTGTGCTATGGTTTCGCGCATGACCGGGATATCCCCATAGAGACCGACGAGGAGTCTATGGCCAATCCGGACTCCAGGGATCCGGA
>CAYQJX010000017.1:0-55154 GCA_964417965.1 uncultured Elusimicrobiaceae bacterium | reverse complement strand
TTACCACAATTTTGCCGCGGTAGCTCAGTGGTAGAGCACTGGTCTGAAAAACCAGGTGTCGTTGGTTCGATCCCAACCCGCGGCAAATTTTATTTTTTAGGACCTGTCTTATGCCTCTCCACAACAAGATCCTGATAGCCGACGACGACGCGGAAATGCTCGAGACGCTGGCTAATATGCTGGAGAATGAAGGCTACACGGTGATAAAGGCCGAGAACGGCCAGGAAGCCGTAGAGCTGGCCCGCAAGGAACTTCCCGCCCTGATCATGCTCGACATCCACATGCCCGTCCTGGACGGCCTTAAAGCCTGCAAGGCGATAAAGCTGGATAAGGTCACCAAGGGGTCGCAGGTGGTGATGCTCACCGTAGAGGGCAGCATCAACGAGATCCAGCAGGCGATCTCCTACGGCGCCAAGACCTATATTACCAAGCCTTCCAGCAAAGCCGAGATCCTTAAAGTCGTCAAAAGCATAATTTAAAGCGTTCGTCCCAAATAAAAAGGGCCCTTTCGGGCCCTTTTTGTTTTACGGCCGGAGTCTTACACCACGCGCAGGAGCGCGAAGTGCAGGTACTCGGTTTCCGGCATGCTGATGAGGATCGGGTGGTCCTTGGCCTGGCCGCGCAGGTCCACCATCATGGCCCGGCGGCCCGCCTTGGCGGCCGCGGTGGAGAGGGTCTCCACGAAGACGCCCCTGGAGATGTGGTGCGAGCAGGTAGAGACGGCCAGGTAGCCGCCCTTCGGCAGGGCGTGCAGCGCCGCGCCGGCCATGCGCGACAGCATCTTCAGCGCCTGCGGCAGGTTCTTCTTGTTGCGCACGATGTTCGGCGGGTCGAGCAGGATGAAGTCCGGCTTCTCGGGGAGCTGGTCGGCCTCCAGCGCCTCCAGCAGGCGCTCGGCTTTCTCTTTCCTGAAAATAACTTTGCCCTTCACGCCGTTGAGCGCGGCGTTCTCCTCGGCGGCCTCTATGGCCTTTTCCGACGAGTCCACGCCCCAGACGGCCGCGGCCCCGGACCTGGCCGCGGTTATGGCGAAGGCGCCCAGGTAGGTGTGCAGGTCCAGCACGCGCCGGCCCGCGAAGAAAGGCACCAGGGCCGCGCGGTTCTCGCGCTGGTCGAAGTACCAGCCGGTCTTCTGCCCGCCGGACATGGGAATGCGGTATTTAAGCCCGTTCTCCTCTATCTCGGACGTCTCCGGCATGGTGCCGAACGCGGTTTCCTCGTAGGACTTCAGGCCCTCGAGCTCCCGGAACTGGTGCGTGTTCTTATAGAAGATGCCGCGCGGCCTGAGCAGGTCTATCAGCGCGGCCGTGATCTCGGCCTTCAGCAGCTCCATGCCGGCTGACAGGATCTCCACCACCACGGAGTCGCCGTAGCGGTCCACCACCAGGCCCGGCAGGCCGTCCGACTCGCCGAAGCAGATGCGGCAGGCCCGGTCCACGCCCAGGGTTTCCCGGTAGGCGAGGGCCGCGGCGAGGCGCTCTTTTATGAAATCCGCCGGCAGCTCCAGCGTGTTCTGCGCCAGCAGGCGCACCGCGATGAGGCTTTTCGGGTTGAAGAAGCCTATCCCGGCGGGTTTGCCGTCGGGGTATAGCAGGCCGCAGATGGTGCCGGGCGCTATAGAGGTGTCCACCATCTCCAGCTCGTTGGAGAAGATCCAGGCGTGGCCTAGGGCGCGGCGCCGCAGGGCTTCGCGCTTGAGTTTCATTGTTTTTATATTATTCATCAATTGAGACGATGGCTTCCACGGGGGAGCCGATCTTTACGTCGAAGGCGCGGGCGAAGCTGCCGTTGCGCACGGAAAATTCCAGGAAGCCGAAGGAGCCGATCAGGGCCAGCGCCTCGCCTTCGGGGACCGAGGCGTAGGTCAGCTTTAGGTCTTTGAGCATCCGGTCGGAAATATTGAAGACGGCCCTGGCGCTGAGGTAGTCGCGCTTGATATTGGTGATGACGTTGCCGAAATGGTCTATGGCTATCACCTGCCCGCTGATCCGGTTGCCGGCCTTGACCGGCTGGGGGAACGGGAAGCGGCGGTACTCGTTGAAAATGGGGCCGATCTTTTTTTCGGGGAGGCCCTTGGCGATGGCCGCCGACACCGGGGCCATGATGTCCCTGCCGTGGAAGGTGGAGCTGATGTTGTCCATGAACAGGGAGGAGTTGCTGACGAAGCGGGCTTCCTTGATCTTCTCTTTCTGTTCCACCCAGCTGATCAGGCCGTTGTCCGGCGAGAGGAACTGGTAATTCTCCGTCCTGGCCCAGATGATGCCGCGGCCGGTGCCTACGGTAGGGTCCACCACGGTCATGAACAGGGTATGCCTGGGCATGTACGGCATGGCCGCCATCAGGTAGAACGCCGCGGTCTGGATGTCCTGCGGGGGGATCTGGTGGGTGATGTCGATGATGGACAGGCCGGGCGCCCTGGAGAGCAGCACGCCTTTCATCGCGCCGACGAAAGGATCGTTGGTGCCGAAATCCGAGAGGAGGGCTATGCAGTTGGTCTTCATACGCTGGAACTTGAATGGCGCCGGGACGGCTTGCCGCCGCCCCGGCAGCGCCGGGTTCGCTCCGGGGCTGTTATTCCTGACCGTGCACGTGGTGCACCGTGGAACCGGGGATCGTGAGCGGCAGTTTCTGCCTGCAGAGCGGGCAGTTGTCGGGCGGGAAAAGCTGGAGCGGGTAGGAGATCAGGCCGCGCACGGGCACGTTGAGCGTCAGGTCGCCGGTGGAGCGGTCCACTATGGCGGCCACGCCTATGACCTTGGCGCCGTAGCCGCGGGCCAGGTTGATGGCCTCGCCGCACATGCGGCCGGAGTTCAGCACGTCGTCCACCACCAGCACCCTTTCGCCCTCGGAGATCTTGAAATCGCGTTTGAGCACCATCACGCCGTTGATGCGCTCGGTGAAGATGGAGCGGGCCTTCTTGACCCTGGCCACTTCCTGGCCGATGGACATGGAGCCGACGGAGGGGGAGATCACCACGTTGATCTCCATCGGGAACTTGGCCGCCATCTCCTTGGCCACTTTCTGGGCCAGGTGCGGATACTGCAGTACGAGGGAGGGCTGGATGTAGGTCTGGGTGTGGAAGCCGGACGGGATCTGGAAATGGCCGTTGAGAATGGCCCCGTGCTCCTGGAGAAGACCCACTACGTCAAATTTGCCTAGCTTGGACATTATTTCTTTCCTCCTGCGAAACGGTCTATCCTTGCGAAATCTATTTCCGCGCCTTTCTGGGCCGCTTCCTTGATGATCCGGCCGGAATCCTTGGGGCTGATGATCTTGAAATCCGGCTTCGACATCTTGCCCGAGAGTATAAAGGCCAGGGCCGGCTTGCCGCTGGCGTCAGTCATCGCCTCCGGCAGGCTGCCCATCGAATAGTACTTACCTGATATTGTATAAATTTTCAGGTTCATAGTTTCGTTGGAAAAGTCCAGCTGCCCGGAGGCGTAGGCCGAGAACTCCTTGCCGTCCATGTAGAAATTGCGGATCTCGGAGCGGCCCCCGCCGAGCAGGGAGTAGTCCCCGCCGATGGAGTTGAACGAAACGTCGTTGACCTTGTAGCCGAACTTCAGCGCCCCGGCGCGGTTCATCTTGTGGATGAAGGTCAGCGGCAGAGAGAAGAGGTAGAAGACCCTGTCCTTCTCCGAGGTCTTCTGCACGTCGTAGAAGGTGCCGGCCCCGGACTTCAGGGAGATCTCCCCGCGCATCTTGGAAATATCCCCGGTGATGTTCTTGAGGGAGGCCGAGGCGTAGAACTGGTCGGCGGCGAAATATTCGTGCTTGAACTTGTCCGCCTTGTAGAGCAGGTTGAAGGCGGCGTAGCCGGCCGGGATGGAATTCTTCAGCGTCTTCAGCCAGGCCAGGTCGGATTCGTAGCCGCGGCCTTTCTTGTGGCCGTTGGCGACCAGCTGTCGCGAATTCAGGATGAGGTTCCAGGTGTCGGCGTAGACCAGGTCCGCCGAGTGGCCGGTGACCTTCACCGTTTTGGACGGAGAAAAAGGGTTGTTTATGGCGACGACGCCCTTGATAGGCTGGCCGTTGAGCTTGCCGGAATAGTCCACCGACAGCTCTTCCTTGGAGATCTTTGTCTTCAGCCTGAGGCCGGTCAGCCGGTCCTTGCCCAGCGACAGGCGGCCGCCCGCCGCGGTGATATGGCTGTTGGAGAAGTTCTCAGCCAGCAGCGCGGAGGCTTCCAGTTCCGAGACCGTCAGGCCGCGATATTTAAAGCCGGCCCAGTTGCTGCCGGCGGCGATGCTCGACAGCACCGGCCTGCCGTTCCGCGAGGCGACCTTGAGGCGCACCTGCACCTTGCCGGTGGGATTCTCCACGGGCAGCCTGACGCCGTAGGAGGCCAGCTGGCTCATGTTAAGCGGAGGGGCCGATACCGCCAGCGTATATTCCGGGGTAGAGAGGGAGAGGTCGAAAACGCCCTCGGCCTTGATGTTGAGGGGGCGGGCCAGCAGCGTGGTCTCTATGGTCCGCGAGTCGGTGAAGACGGCGTCCAGCTCCCAGAAGGAGCGCGGGGCCGTGAAAGCGAAGGGAGCGTTGAACAGGTAGGCCAGCTCGGAACTCTTTATGGCGGGGGTCTCCGCCTTCAGGGTGACCCGCGGCCTGCGGAAATCCCTTAAGCCGCCGGAGAACTTGGCCGTTTTTTCCAGCAGGGTGAGGTCCGCGCGCAGGTCTTTTATCTCGGCCCAGGACCAGTTGAAATCGGCCAGGTTGACCGTGCCCTCGGCGTAGAGGCGGCCCGTTACTGGCTTCTTGAAAGCGTCGCTCTTGAGGAAGATGGAGGCGTCGAAGGGGAAATCTCCGTCCGGCTTGAAGTCCCTAACCGCGACGTTGATATTGTCGAAGACGTAGCCAGATTTGGATTTGCGGAAAGAGACCCGCAGCTCCCCGTCTTTGATCTCGGCGTGGTCTATCTTGATCCTGCGGCTGCCGCCCTTGGCGCTGCGGTAGGCCGCGAAAATATCAGCCACGTTCCAGGTGCCGTCCTCGCGCTTGATCAGGGTTATCTCCGGAGAGACGAGCACCACGCTGTCGATCTCTATCTTCTTTTTGAGCAGCGGCAGCAGGCGGTAGGTGGCGTAGATGTACTCGGCCCTGAGGAAGTTGACGGCCTCGGGGCCGGGCTCGGTGGCGGTAAGGCCCTTTATCTTGATCTCACCGGTGGCGGAAAGCTTCGCCCATTCTATGCGGACCGGGCGCTTGAGGATCTCCTGGAACTGGTTGGTCACCACGGCGGCCAGGTCGGCCGGCTTGAACATGACATGCACCGTTATGACGGCGGTAACGGCGATGCCCGCCGCCAGTATCAGCGGCAGGAAGATCACCCTGGCCATTATCTGCCTGAAAAGTTTCATGACTGTAGGTATATTTTAGCAGTATTAAAGGCGTACGCGGCCGCTTCCCAGATATGGCGGTAAGCCGCCGCCTGGGTTTCGAATACCCTTGCGCCGTAGGCCCGCAGGCTGACCAGGCCCGGGAAGAGCAGGCGCAGGGCCGCGGCCAGACCGAGGCAGTTGAGCAGCACCAGCAGCGGCAGCGAGAAGACCGGGCCGCCCGCCTTGCGCAGGTCGCTCTGCACGGGGCCGCCCAGTATCTCGGCGGTATGCAACAGGTGGAAGGCCAGGGTGAAGCCGGCGGCGGCGAGGAACCAGGGCCGGTAGGGGGCGAGGTGCCAGAAATGGCCCGCGGCCCAGTAGGCGGCCGAAACGGCCAGGGTGTAGAAGGGGATGAAGTACGGGGCCAGGGAGATGAAGGCGTTGGTGGAGTCCAGCAGCACGTAGCCGCTGCTGCGGCGCACCGAGATCTTCCTGACGCGGACGCCGCTGAAGACGGCGGCCAGGGCGTGGGTGAGCTCGTGCGACGCGACGTAAAGGCGCCGGCCCAGGCCGGCGGCGTGCAGCAGCGCGCAGGCCAGCGCCCCGGCCAGCAGGGGGAAAGTTACGTTGAATTTTCCCAGCGCCGGCGCCAGCGCGGCGGCCGTGGCCCAGGCCGCGGCCAGGGCCGCGGGGGCCAGGATTATGCCTAGTAGTGTTTTTACGGTG
Source organism: uncultured Elusimicrobiaceae bacterium (assembly GCA_964417965.1). Classification (GTDB taxonomy): domain Bacteria; phylum Elusimicrobiota; class Elusimicrobia; order Elusimicrobiales; family UBA9959; genus UBA9959. The sequence continues at coordinate 49,110 of CAYQJX010000017.1, read as the reverse complement.
GCGCTCATTTTTGGCGGGGACGCGGCCTCGTTCCTGCGCGCCCTGGGCGCGGCTACTGCAGCATCCAGGGTTCGGCCTTTATGCCTTTGGCGGCTAACTCTGCCCGCCAGGCGGCCAGCGCTCCGGGCAGCCGGGCCCTGGCCCTGGCCGCCCAGGGGTTGCCGGGAAAATTAAAATCCCCGGCCGCCGTCTGGTACCAGATATAGGCCATTTTCGCGGAACTTTCCGAGATCCTGAAATCTTTCTCAGCGGCCCTCACGTCGGCCGCGCGCGCCGCGGTTTCCGGGGAGGCCTGGTCCGAGGCCGCGTTCTTGTCCCGGGCGGTCTTCGCGGCGTATTCGGCCTCGAAGTGCGCCGCTTTGGCGGCGGGGTTGGCCCGCCAGTACTCCTCCCGCTCCGCCATAAGCAGGGCGCTCCGCGACCGCAGGGCCAGGTCGCCGGCGGCCAGCAATAAAAAGGCCCCGGCGGCCAGGGCCGCCAAGGCCGTCATCCGTAGAGCTTTGGGGGCCGCCATCAGGCTCCCGGCTTCCTCATGGCCGGCTGCGTGCGCAGCAGCTTATGGAGCAGGGAGGTGAGGATCTGGGGCTTCACGGGCTTCTCTATGAATTCCCTGACGTTAGGCTCCTGCTTTATCATCTCGGAGGTGGAGCGGTCGGTGTAGCGGCCGGTGATGATGACGATCGGGATGCCGGAGGTCTCGTCGGTCTGCAGTTCGCGCAGGATCTCGAAGCCGCCGTACTTGGGCAGCATCAGGTCCAGCAGGATGATGTCGGGATTCACGGAGCGGGCCTTGGTGAGGGCCTCTTCGCCGTCGGAGGCCTTCTCTATCCGGAAGCCTTCCTTCTTGACTATGAATTCCAGGAGTTCCCGCACCGACTCGTCGTCGTCGACTATCAGCACCAGCTTGTCCGCCGGCTTGCCAAAAACAGCGTTTTCCATCTTAACCTCTTTCCGCCCGTATGAAAAATTACAGGTTGGTCGTGACCAGGGTCTCGGTGGTCTGTACGCCGTGGATGCCGCGCACCTCGCGCACTATGAGGCCGCTGAGCTTGTCTATGGTGTCGGATTCCGCCACCAGGATGGCGTCCCAGCCGCCGAAGGTCATGTAGACGTCCTTCACGCCGCGTACGTTCTTTATCTGCTGCACGGCTTTCTGTTCGAGGCCGGCTACCAGTTTGCAGAGCACGAAAGCTACCATGAGTTCCTCCTAGATCCGCTCGTTCCACGACGCCGCGCGGTACTTGGCCGCGGCTATCTCCAAGGCTTTCTGCCGCGCCGGTTCCGGCATGGCCGCGGCCTCCCATGCGAGGCCGTACTCTCCGCCTAAAGCTTTTATCACCGCGTTCCTGTGCGTCTTGGCGTTGGTCCTGGCGTCGGGGGCCTGGAAGGACGCCTGGTAGAGCATATGGTCCCCGAACTTCCGGAGCGCCCCGCCGAGCACTTTTTTTCCATTATACAAAATATCCATATTTACGGGTTTCGCAAAGCAGTTCATGACCGGGTCGTTGACCGCGTAATCCTTGGTCTTTTCGTTAAGGAGGTCGAAAGTGATGCCGAGGCGGGCGTATTCGGCGTTTATGGCCCGGTGGAGGCGGTCGTAGGTTTTGCCGGGCTCGAAGAAGGCGCCGGGGGAGGGGAAGATGAAGGAGAAGGTGAGGTCGGTCTCGTGGAAGACTATGCCGCCGCCGGTGGGGCGGCGGGTGACGGCGGTGATGGGGCAGCCGGAGGCGTCTATGGCCTGCTGGACGGCTTTGCGGCGCTGGGAGTAGCCGAAGGTGACGCCGGGTTCGGCCCAGTTGTAGAAGCGCAGGAGGTATGGGGCGGGCATGGTCTCGCACAGCGCCTCGTCGGCGGCCATCTGGCCGTAGACGTCCAGGGGGGGCGTTTCTATTATCAGTCCTTTTTCCATACTAGGTCTTCACTATCCCCGCCGGTCGCCAAGGGGGATGGGCCGCAAAAACGGCGTCGCGCACACCGTGCGCGCGCCTCCCGCTCTCGGCCTCGGCGCTGCGCAAGCCTCGGCCTGCGAGAGGGTTTTGCTTACCCATCCCCCTCGTCAACCGGCAGATTACAACGCTACCAACGCAGATTCGGCTGTCTCGCGGCCTGGACTTCGTCGAGGCGTTTGACGGGCATGGTGTGGGGCGCGTCTTTGAGGGCCTGCGGGTCGGCGAGGCCTTTGTCGTGGATGTTCCGCATGGCGGCCACGAACTCGTCCAGGGTTTCCTTGGATTCGGTTTCGGTGGGCTCTATCATGATGGCTTCATGCACGATGTTGGGGAAGTAGATGGTCGGGGCGTGGAAGCCGCGGTCCAGCAGGCCTTTGGCCACATCCAGGGTCTTGAGGCCCTTGGCCGTCATGTCGGCGCCCGGGGTGAGCACGCATTCGTGCATGCAGTACTCTTTCGAGTACGACGGGTACAGGTCCTTGAGCAGCGCCGCGACGTAGTTGGCGTTGATAATGGAGCACACGGCTATCTCGCCGAACTCCTTGGCCGAGTGGGCCAGCATGTAGGCGTAGGCGCGCACCAGCACGCCGGTGTTGCCGAAGAAGGCCTTCACCTTGCCGATGGAGCGGCCGTCGCCGAAGTCGGAGACATACTTGCCGCCGTCTTTCCTGACCGTCGGGACGGGCAGGAACGGGGCCAGGGCTTTGCTGCACACTATGGCGCCGGCGCCGGGGCCGCCGCCGCCGTGCGGGGTGGAGAAGGTCTTGTGGAAGTTCAGGTGCATCATGTCCACGCCGAAGGCGCCGGGCTTGACCATGCCGATGAGGGCGTTGAGGTTGGCGCCGTCCATGTAGAACAGGGCGCCGGCGTCGTGCACGGCCTTGGCGATGGCTTCGATGTTGCTCTCGAAGATGCCCAGGGTGTTGGGCATGGTGAGCATCAGCACCGCGGTTTTGGGGCCGATATGCTTCTTGAGCTCCTCCACGTCCAGGCGGCCGTCGGGTTTTGAGGCCAGGTTGACGGTGGTGAAGCCCATCATGGACGCGGTGGCGGGGTTGGTGCCGTGCGCGGAGTCGGGGCAGACGATCTCGGTGCGGTTCTCGCCCCTGGCCTCGAAGTAGGCTTTGGCCAGCAGCAGGCCGGTGAACTCGCTGTGCGCGCCGGCGGCGGGCTGCAGCGTGATGGCGTCCAGGCCGCACAGCTCGGTCAGGCGGGCGGACAGGTCGTGGAGCAGCTCCAGCGTTCCCTGCGCGCAGGTGTCGTGCGCGAGCGGGTGCAGCGCGGCGAAGCCCTCCAGGGCGGCCGCCTCCTCGTTAAAGCGCGGGTTGTACTTCATGGTGCACGAGCCCAGCGGGTAGAAGTGGGTGTCCACCGAGAAATTCAACCGGGACAGCCGGGTGTAGTGCCGCACCACGTCAAACTCGGCCAGCTCCGGCAGGCGCGGGGGGGACTTGCGCAGCAGGGCGGCGGGCAGCTTGGCTTTGGCGCGCAGCGGGTTCTTGCACCACAGGCCGCGGCGGCCGGGATCGGATTTTTCGATGCTCAGCTTGTTGTCGGTAACGGAGCAGATCATAGGGCCTCCTTTATGGCGGCTTCCAATTTTAAGATGTCGGCTTCCGTCTTGGTCTCGGTGGCGCAGACCAGCAGGGTCTCGCCGAGCTCCGGGTAGAGCGGGGCGAGCGGCAGGCCTATGTCCACGCCGCGCATCGCGAGCGCTTTTTCGCGCAGGGCGGCGGCTTTGCCGGGCACGGAGAGGACGAACTCGTTGAAGAAGGGGCCTTCGAATTTGAGCGAGCAGCCCTTTATGGCGCCCAGGCGCTCGGCGGCGAACGCGGCGGCGCCGGCGTTGGCTTCGGCCAGCTCCTTGAGGCCTTCCGGCCCGTAGAGGGCGGAGTACACCGTGGCTGCCAGCGCGCACAGCGCCTCGTTGGAGCAGATGTTGGAGGCGGCCTTGTCGCGGCGGATATGCTGCTCGCGGGCCTGCAGCGTCAGCACGAAGCCGCGCTTGCCGTCCTTATCCTTGGTCAGGCCGCAGAGGCGGCCGGGCATCTGGCGCACGTGCTCTTTTTTGCAGGAGAACAGGCCCAGGTAGGGGCCGCCGTAGGCGAGCGGCAGGCCGAGGCTCTGGCCTTCTCCGACGGCGAAATCGGCGCCGTATTCTCCGGGCGTGGTCAGCAGGCCGAGGCTGACGGGGTCGGCGGCGGCCACCAGCAGCGCGCCGGCCTTCTTAGCCAGGTCGGCCACGCCGGCCATGTCTTCTATCAGTCCCAGAAAGTTGGGGGTCTGCACGGCGAGACAAGCCGCGCCTTCCAGCAGGGCGGGCAGGGCGGCGTGGTCCATCGCGCCGTCCTTCGCAGGTACCTTCACATAGGTGTATTCGGGCGAGTGGGCGAAATAGGTCTTGAGCGTATCCATGTACTGCGGGTTCACGCCGGCGGCGTAGACGATCTTCTTTTTGCCGGTCACGCGCACCGCGGCGCGGACGGCCTCGGCGAAGGAGCTGGCCCCGTCGTACATGGAAGCGTTGGCGCAGTCCATGCCGTAGAGGGAGCTGACCGTGCTTTGGAATTCGTAGATGGCCTGCAGCGTGCCCTGGCTGGCCTCGGGCTGGTAGGGCGTGTAGGCCGTCAGGAACTCCGTGCGGGAGGTGATGGCCTTGACGGCGGCCGGGGTGTAGCGCTCGTAGGCGCCGGCGCCGATGAAATTAAGCGGGCGGCAGTTCTTGCCGGCCAGCCCGGCCATGCGCGCGGCGGCCTGGGACTCATCCAGGCTGTCGGCCGGCAGGTCGAACTTGGGCCAGAGAAATTTGGAGGGAACCTGTTTTACCAGGTCTTCGAAGGAGGGAGCGCCTATGGTCTTAAGCATCTCCTCTTTGTCTTTCTTGGTGTGCGGGATATACATGGGAGCTCCTGTAGGGAACTGTGGGTTTCGCTCACCCGTCACACCGGCGAAAGCCGGTGTCCAGTTCCCGGCGAGGACTGGATTCCGGCTTACGCCGGAATGACGGAGCAAATATGTGTGCCGGGCGTCTTTTGCAGTTTAGTGGGCCGCCTGCTTTACAAAGTCCTGGTAGGCGTTCCAGTCCATCAGGGTCTCGCCTTCGGCCGGGTTGGACGGCTTCATCTTGAACATCCAGCCGCCTTCCAGCGGGGCCTGGTTCAGGAGGGCCGGTTCGCCGGTGACGGCGTCGTTCACGGCGGTCACTTCGCCGGAGACCGGGGCGTAGATGTCGAAAGCCGATTTTACGGATTCCACCACCGCGCAGGGCTTCTCTTTCTCCAGTTTCTGGCCCACTTTCGGCAGTTCCACGAACACCACGTCGCCCATCTCGTGCTGCGCGTGGGCGGAAATGCCGACTATGGCCTCGGCGCCGGGGTGCAGGTACTCGTGGGTCTTGGTATACTTGAGTTCTTCGGGTTTGGACATATTATTTCTCTCCTTGGTGTCGCTAAATTTCTGAAAGCTTACGGCTTGCCGGTGTAAAGGATCTTGCTGAAGGCCGTGCCCTTGTGGAAGGGCATCTGCGAGACTTCGGCCTTCACGCGGCGGCCGCGGATCTCCACCTCGAGCGGGGTGCCGGGCTTGAGCCCGGGCGGGGTCACGTAGCCCACGCCTATGCCCTTCTTGAGGGTGGGGGAATAGGTGGCGCTGTTGAGCTCGCCCACTTCCTTGCCGTCCAGGAAGATCTTGCAGCCGGGGCGCGGCACGCCGCCGGTGAGGGTGAGGCCGGTGAGCCGGAGTTTCACGCCGTTGGCCTTCTGGTCCGCCAGGATGGAGCGGCCGATGAAGTCGCCTTTGTCTAGCGAGACCACCCAGCCGTAGCCGGACTCGTAGGTGGTGTGCACGTCGTCCACGTCCTGGCCGTAGAGCAGGTAGCCGGATTCCAGGCGCAGGGTGTCGCGGGCGCCGAGGCCGCAGGGCACTATGCCGTAGGGGCGGCCCAGTTCCATCATCTCGTCCCAGAGCTTGTTGATTATGGAGTGGGGGGCGGTGATCTCGAAGCCGTCCTCGCCGGTGTAGCCGGTGCGGCTGATGTAGCAATGCTCGCCGTGCAGGTCCTTCTCCACTATGCCGAAGCGGGGCAGCTTCAGGGCCTCGGGGGCGAAGGTGTCGAACATTTTGGGCACGTTCGGGCCCTGGATGGCTATCATCGAGAAATCGTCGCTCTTGTTCTCCACCTTCACGTACATCTTGGCGGCCTGGGCCTTGAACCACTCGTAGTCCTTGGTGGAGGTGGTGGCGTTGACGATGACCAGGTAGCGGTCCGCGGCGAGGCAGAAGGCGATGATGTCGTCCACCAGGCCGGCTTTTTCGTTGGTGACGTGGGAGTAGACGCCCTTGCCGGGGGTGGCCTTGCGCAGGTCGTTGGCGTTGGTGAGCTGCAGCAGCTTGAAGGCGTCGGCGCCGGTCACGAAGACCTGGCCCATGTGGGAGACGTCGAAGATGCCGGCGGATTTGCGCACGGCCTCGTGCTCCTTCAGGATGCCGGCGAACTCTATGGGCAGTTCCCAGCCGTGAAAGTCCACCATCTTGCCGCCGGCTTTCCTCATGGTTTCGTTCAATGCGGTGCGGCGTACGGTAGTTGCGGTGGACATATTGCCTCCTGGAATTTTTGGGAACCGGTTAAGGTATATAAATTTATAACAAATATGGATATTGGTGGGCAAATTCTATTTCGGGCCCGGGGGAGCGCCGGCCCCGGCGGCTTTACAGGGATTAAAAATTTTGTAATATAGACTGCTCAGTTAAATTACGGGAGGATAAAGATTAATGAAGAAAATAATAGCGGCTATACTTGTTCTTGGCGTGTGCGCCCCTGTGTTCGCGGCGGGCGAGTTCCAGAAAGACGCCAGCGTCCTGCTGGGCTACGGTATGCCCGGCGGCGATACTGGTGACGTTATCGACGGCGGCATTGCCTTCGGCCTCGACTACGACGGCTACAAGGTCAATGAGAACGTCATGATCGGCGCCGAGTTCATCTACACTGGCGGTTCCGGTTCCGTGGCGACCGTTGATTACGACTTCTCCGTCTGGGGCCTCACCCCTTACGTGAAGTACCAGAAAGAAGTCAGCCTGTCCGGTAAGAAAGCCGTAGCTTACGGCCTGTTCGGCCTCGGCGAGTACTTCGGCAGCACGGAGGTCTCCAACGCTGGCGCTCTTAACGGCACCACCGATGACAACAGCTTCGGCTTCAATCTCGGCGGCGGCATCATGTTCCCGATGATGGACAAGATGCAGATCGGTTTCGACCTGCGCTACCACTCGATGGGCTCCGACACGAGCTACGTTGTGCCCGCGGCGAAGTTCACCTACAGCTTCTGATAAAAGCCGCAGGCTGACAAAAAGACCGCTCCCCATAACCGGGGAGCGGTTTTTCATTGACTTAAAGCTTGGGCGCTGTTAAACTTAAAGGCACTATGAGCAGAGCGTTCGTAAAAGAAGACAGCGACGTACCCGAGGAACCGCGCAAGCGGCAGCCCAGCGGCAGGCCCAACTACGTAACGCCCGCCGGCCTGGAGGCGCTTAAACTGCGCGCGGAAGAACTGGCCGCGCTGCGCGTGGTCCTGCTGGGCAGGAAGCGCCCGGAAGAACAGCGGGCCCTGGACCTGCAGCAGGCCGAGCTGGACCTGGCGTATTACGAAGGCCAGGTCAAAAGCGCCAGGGTGGTGGACAACGCCGGTTCCGGCGCTGTGGATGTGCGTTTCGGGGCGATGGTGCGGGTTAAGGAAGCGTCGGGGGAAGAGCGCGAATACCGCATTGTGGGGGAGGACGAGGCCGACGCTCCGTCCGGCAGGCTCAACTGGGCTTCGCCGCTGGCCGGCGCCCTGCTGGGCAAAAAAGCCGGCGACCTCGCGGAGCTGGAGCGCCGCGGCGGGAACCTGAAGCTGGAGATAATTTCGGTGAGCTACGGCTGAAAGTCTATGCCGACGGGGCAATGGTCGGAGCCCTGCACCTGCGGCAGTATGAAAGCGTCCTTAACCAGGGACGCTTTTTCTTTGTTGATGAAGAAATAATCTATGCGCCAGCCGACGTTGCGCTCGCGGGCGCGGGTCTTGTAGTCCCACCAGGAGTACTGGCCCGGCTCCGGGTGCTTGGCGCGGAAGGTGTCCACCCAGCCGCGGGCCGTGAGCTTGTCCAGCCAGGCCCGCTCCACCGGCATGAAGCCGGAGTTCCCGGCGTTCTCCTTCGGGCGGGCCAGGTCTATCTCGTTGTGGGCGGTGTTCACGTCGCCGCAGAAGAGGACGGCCTTGCCGGTCTTGCGCAATTTTTCAATATGCCCGAAGAAGGCCTCGTAGAAGGCCAGCTTGTAGGCCAGGCGCTCGGGCCCCTGGCCGCCGTTGGGGAAATAGACGTTGAGCAGGTAGAAGGCCGGGTATTCCAGCGTTATCACGCGGCCTTCCCGGTCGAAGCGCTCCTCGCCGAAACCGTTGGCCACCGCCAGCGGTTTCTGCGAGTAGAAAGCCGCCACCCCGCTGTAACCCTTCCTCTCGGCGCAGTTCCAGGAGGCGGCGTAGCCCCCGAACGCGGTGTCCTTCTCCTCCAGCTGTTCCGGGCAGGCCTTAACTTCCTGCAGGCCCAGTATGGCCGGCTTCTCGGCGAGCAGGAACTCGCCGAAGCCTTTCTTGAGCACCGCGCGGTAGCCGTTGACGTTCCAGGACAGGATCTTCATGGTTTTATTTCTGCAGCGCCTCGTGGATGGCTTCGGCCATGGTCGGGTGCGCGTAAATGATTTCCTTCAGGTCCTTGCGCTTGAGCTTCAGCTTTACCGCCAGCGCTATCACATGGATGAGTTCCGTCGCGGGTCCGCCCACGATCTGGGCGCCGAGCACCGTCTCGTCGCCGGCGTCGAACACCAGCTGGACGAAGCCTTCGGTCTCATCGGTGGCTACCGCCTTGCCGACGCCCAGGTAGAAGGCGCGCGCGGTCTTTACCGCCAGGCCTTTGGCCTCGGCCTGCGCCTTGTTGAGGCCCACCGACCCCACCTCGGGCCAGGCGTACACGCACTTGGGCACAATGGAATCGTCGAAGGCGTGGTCGGCGCCCATTATATTTTCTGCGGCCAGCTCGCCCTGGCGGCTGGCCGAATGGGCCAGCAGGGAGATGCCGTTTACGTCGCCCACGGCGTAGACGCCGGGAACGGAGGTGAGCATGCGGTCGCTCACCTTTACGCCGCGCCGGTCCCAGGCCAGGCCTATGGCTTCCAGCCCCATGCCGGTCAGGTCCGCGGCGCGTCCGGCGCCGACGAGGATCTCCTCGGCCTCTATGCGCGTGCCGTCCTCCAGCACCGCGGCCTTCAGGCCGGCTCCGAGCTCCAGCGAGGCGGTCTTCTTGCCGAAATGGAACTTTACGCCGCGCTTCTCGAAGGAGGAGCGCACCGCGCGCGTCACCTGCGGGTCTTCGCCGGCGAGGATGTCCGGCAGCAGCTCCAGCACTTCCACCTTTACGCCTACCGCGTTGAAGAAGCACGCGAACTCCAGGCCTATCACGCCGCCGCCCACTATCAGCAGCGACTTCGGGAGCCGGGGCAGGTCGAAGATCCGGTCGGAATCCGTGAGCTGCTCGTGGAAGTCGCGGAAGGGCGGGGGAAAGGAGGGCCTGGTGCCGGCGGCCAGGATGGCGGCGTCGAAAGTCTTTTTTATCTCGCCCTGCGGCCCGGTGATCGTGATCTCGTTGGGGCCGGAGAAGGCCGCCCGGCCGCGTATGACCTCTATCTTCTTGGCCTGGAAGAGCTTTTCCAGCGAGGCGCGCAGCTTGGTTATCACGTCGGCGCGGCGTGCCTTTACCTTGTCCCAGTCCAGCATGTCGGGGGAGAAGTTGACCCCGGAGCCGTCCTTTAGAAGCTTGCGCAGGCCCTCGAAGGCGTGCACCCGGTGGCCGGTGTCCAGGAAGGCCTTGGAGGGGATGCAGCCCCGGTTGAGGCAGGTGCCGCCGAAATCCCAGGCCTCCACTATGCAGACGTCGGCGCCGAGTTCTTTCAGGCGCAGCGCCGCCGGGTAGCCGCCGGGGCCGGAACCGATCACGATGACTTTTTTAGACATGTTATTCTCCTGTAACGGGGAAGACCTTCAGCAGGCCGGCCTCTATGCCGGCCAGAGCTTCTTTGAACTTGGCCGAGAGCGTGGCGGAAAGCAGCGGCTTTATCTCCGGGTCCTTCAGCGGGCCGGAGGCCGACATGGCGAGCCGGCTGGCGCCTATCTCCGCGCTGAGCCCGGCCTGGGCCGTCCGCGACGGGCCGTCTATGGCCAGGGACGCGTCCAGGGTTAAAAAATTAGTGCGCAGTTTCAGGTCCTTCACCGAGACGGCGGAATTATCCAGCCTGAAGGCCGCGCTGAACTCGCTCATCTCGATATCCTCGATTTTGGGCGCGGGCTTGCCCATGGCCGCCGAAAAGAGGGCCAGGCCGCGGCTTACGCCGTCGCGCGCGGAATTCTCCTGCCCGGGGACTACGAGGCCGGCCGCGCTGAAAGTGCCTGTGTAATTCTTTTCGGCCAGCGGCTTGCGCAGGTTGAACAAGGTCCAGTCCGTGGCGAACCGCTCCAGCGTGATGGCGCCGTAGGACACCTTTTCCGCCGAGAGGCTGCCCTTGGACGAGGAGAGGCCGCCGTATTCGAAGTTGGCGTCGGCGTCCAGCTTGACGCGCGCCGAAACCAGTTTGCCCTTATGTACCGTTTTCACCAGGCCTTCGGCCTCCAGCCCGTAATTGCCGCCGAACGACGAGAAATGGGAAAGCGAGATATCCGCGTCCTCCAGGGCCAGCGAAACCCCGGACGTTTCCAGGTCGGCCTCCAGCACGGCGTCGTTGAGCACCAGTTCGCTGGCGTTCCAGGTGAGATACAGGCCTTTGTCGGTCTCTGGCAGCAGGGCCAGCAGGTCCTCAAAGTCCCAGCGCCCGCCCCGCTCGCGCACTTTAAGCACGGGCTTGTCCAGGGACACGCGTGAAAAGTAGACCCGGTTCTTGAGCAGCGCCCCGAGTTCGGGCCGTATGACCGCCCTCTCGGCGCAGAAAAAGTTCCCTTTTGAAAAATCCGGCCGGCGGGAGACGCAGGCTTCTTTTATGACCACGCCTTTGAGAGGGGAGAAGGAGACGCTTTTGAACTTTACCTGCCGGCCCAGTTTCTTTGCGGCCTGGCCGCTGATCTGGTCCACGAGGTAATTGGAGATACTGCGGTACTTAACGTAGGCGAAAGTTCCGCCCGCCGCCGCTGCGAGCAGGAGGGCGGCCAGTATGATGCGTGTGCGGGTGAAGTTCATCCGCTAAATTATAGTTTTATTAAGGGTTGGCCTCAAACGGCCGGGGGGAGAGTCCCGGCGATGGCGGCCCTTAACAGCTCGGACTGGGCCGGGTCCAGGAAGACCAGGGAATAATTATAATAACCATCGCCGTCTCGCAGGACCTTCTTTATCCTGGCGCGGAGCTCTTCGAAGGCCGCGCGGCCGAGCTGGAAGGAAAGCGCCACTACCTTGCCTTCGGGCAGTTCGAAATGGCTGAGCAGTTCCGCCTCGCTTGGCGACAGCGAGGCCAGCCGGCCCCAGAGCGGCGGCAGGTCCAGCGAAGTCTTTATCTCCGCCGGGATAAAAGAGTCGGCGCTATTTGGGTTCATCTCTGTAGAACGCGAGGCCGCGGCCCCCGTCCTCTCCCGCGAACCACAGCCGCCCGTCGCGGGCCGCCATGGCGGTGATCTTGAGGGTCCTGGAGGTGTAGGCGTCCAGGTCGCTGCGGACGAGGATCCTCTCCGGGTCGTCGAGCGACATCTTTACCACGGCTTTCAGGTCAGGGTCGGCGGCCCACAGGAAGCGCGTGTCGCAGGTGAAGGCCGCGAGTTTTTTGCCGGGGTATTTAAACTTCTTCATCTCGGTCAGCGCGTCGCCGGGCATGCGCTTGGTGATGACGCCAGAGGCCGAATGCACGGTCCAGAAGTAGAGGCCGTCGAAGCACGCCCCGTCGGGCGGCGGGGAGAAGGCCGCCGTGCGCGAGACCGGGGTGTAGCGGGTGTCCAGCAGGCGCTTCTCTATCACCCCGTTGGCGCCGGCCAGCCACAGCGCGTCCTGGGAGGAGGCCAGGGCCGCGGGGGTGACCTGCGGCAGGCTGGTCACCTTGGTAATGTTGAAATTCTTAAAGGAATGCTCGTACAGCCCCTGGCTGAACCAGTCGCTGATGAGCACCGCGTCCTTCTTTAGCACTATGCCGGTGGGGTGCGCGTAGGGCAGGGAGAAGGTGTGGGGCTGAGAGGCCTTGGGGGAATACTTCTTGTAGCCGTAGTAGAGCCCGCCGGAGAAGCCGGCGAAAGCGAAGAAAACGCCCAGGGCCAGCGCGGCCGAGCGGCGCCGGCGGCGGAGAGCCGAGGAGTCCAGCTCCAGCGGGGTGCCGGTCAGGCGCACGGCCCGGCGGTACAGCGGGCGCAGCTCCTCCTCCGTCCAGGGGCTCTGCGCGCAGTCCATCGCCCCGGCCTTCATCAGCTCCACGGCGCGGGTGGCGTCGCGGCGCTTAAGGAGGGGAATGACCGGGATAAAAGGGGCGACGCGCCTGATCTCGCGCAGCTGTATCTCCACCGGGGGCTCGCCGCCGTCGGCGGTGAACACCGCGGCCGGGCGGGCCTTTTCGAACACGGCCAGCGCGTCGTTAAGGTCGGAGGCGAACACGGCGTCGGCGCCGAGGTTCTTGAAGATCCCGCGCAGGATCAGCTTGTCCTTTTCGGAGGCGCAGATCACCTGGATGGTATTGAACATAGATTATTTTTCCCTCGACGGGGGCGGGGGGATGGTCAGCACCGCGCCCTCCGCCGGCGCCCCTTTGGAAATATTCTTCTGGTTAGCGTCGTAGATAAGCTCCCAGAGGCTGGGGTTGCCGTAAAATTTGCCGGCTATGGAGCGCAGCGTGTCGCCGGGGGCGGCCTTGTACAGCTTGGGCCAGCGCTCGGGGGCCGGGGGCACGTACTTTTTCTGCGCCGGGGGGTTCTCTTTCCTGTACAGGGCTTCCACCGCCTGCACCTGGATCTCCTTGAGATTGGTCTCGGCCTCGCGCATGCGGCTCTGCAGCAGGGTCAGGTCGGTCTCCAGCATGCTCTTGTTCACCCGGCCCGTGGCGATGGCGGAGTCCAGGTTGGCCTTCTGCACGCGCAGGTCGTCGATCTGGTTCTTGAAGGTCTCGGCCTGCCGCGCGGCGTCGCCCACCAGTTTTTCGCTGAAGGTCTCGGCGCCGAAGCGGTAGCCGAAGCTGAAGCCGTAGTAGCCGGAGTTCTCCTGGTAGCCGCGCCAGGGGATGGACCAGGCCAGGTCCAGGGTCCAGGGGAGGGTGTTGACGCCGAGGCCGAGGGCCAGGTACTGCCCGCCGCCCAGCGAGACGCCCTTGCCGGCGCGCGCAGCCAGCAGGCCGTTGAACAGCGGGTGTTCGGCGCCGAGGAAAACTTCGGAGTAGGAGCCGCGCGCGCGCAGGTCCGCCACGAGCAGGGTGTCCTTGACCCGGTAGGAATTGCCGAGCGTGACGGCGGCCAGGGATTTGCCGGCGCCCAGCACCAGGTCCGACAGCACCAGCGCGGTGCGCAGGCCGCCGCTGCCCTGCAGCAGGACGCCGGCGTCCATCCCCAGGCCGAGGTGGCTTTTTTCGCCGTCGCGCAGGCTGACCAGCTTTACCCCGCCGCCGTAGTAGAGGGGCTGCTGGAGGTATTTTATGACCGTGCGGTTGCCGACGCTGAAAGAGACGGAGGTGAGGCCCAGGCCGCCCCGCTGGCGGATGCTGTAAAAGCCCAGGCCGGCCACCTTGTCCTCGGTATCGGGGACCGGGCGCACGTAGACCGCGGCGACTTCGCCGGCGGGGGCGTCCCCGGCCAGGCGGCGGCCGGTCTCGAAGCGGACTTCCAGGTTCTCCAGGGTGGTCAGGTTGGCGGGGTTGTAGAAGACCGCGCAGGCGTCGCCCTCCACGGTGGAGAAAGCCGAGCCCATGGCGTTGGCCCTGGGGCAGGGGCGCATGAAAGTGTAATCCGACGCGCCGGCCGCGGCCGGCAGCAGCAGGGTAGAAAGGATAGCCGTGAGTATCGGTTTAGTCATAGTGAAAGCTCTAATATATTATAATTGTAACTGAACGGTATTAAATTTATATTTCGTTTTCTTTAATTCAAAGGTCCTATAATGCGTCTTCCTTCTGTTCTGCTCTTTTCAGCCTTGGTCCTGCCTCTGGCTGGGCTCCTGCGAGCCGGGGAAATAAACTTCGTCTACCCCGCCGACGGCGCCGCGCTGCCCGCCGTGCAGAAAACCTTCGTCTTCGGCAACGTCTCGCCCGCCACCGCTCCTTTCACCATAAACGGGGAAAGGGTGGAGGTGCATTCCAACGGCGGCTTTATAGCCTACCTGGCCGTAGCGCCCGGGGAGTTCTTTCTTAAAGGCGAGCTGGCCGACGGCACCACCGCCCAGCGCCGGCTCAGCGTGCGCGTGCCGGCGGAACAGCGCTCCTCCACCGGGGCGGTCAGCCTGGAGTTCACTTCCGGCGCTTCAGATTCTGAAGTCATGCCCGGAGACTATATGCGGGTCTCGCTTTTTGGTACGCCCGGCCGGGAAGGCGTTTTCTCCTTCGGGAAACTTCTGGAAGATGCGCCGTTGGCCGAGACGCCGCAGGGTTCCGGCAGGTACTACGGCGTCTACAGGATAGCGTCGGAAGATCAGGGTAAAGAATTCTACCCTTCCGCCCGGTTTAAAGGCGGTCTTTTTGCCCGCGGCGCCTCCGCCAAGGCTAAGGGCCGCGTGCGGGTGCTCTCCGCCCCCGCCATGGTGGAGACTTCCACCGACACGGTGGTGCTGCGCAACTCGCCCGAGGGCGGCTATATGATGTTCCTGCCCAAAGGCGTAAAGCTTGCCGCGGCCGGCCGCTCCAACGGCATGCGGCGCGTGCTGCTGTCCCCGGATGCCGACTGCTGGGTGGAAGATTCAAAGGTGCAGCCCTCCGCCGGCGCGCCCTACTCCGGCGGCCCCCTGACCGAGACCGGGGCCATAAAACTTAAAAAAACCGAGTTCGGCTCCTCGGCGGCCCTGACCCTTTACGAAAAAGTCCCTTTCATCGCCGAAGAGCTGGAGAACGGGCTGCGCGTGACGCTCTATTACTCCAGCCTCCGCACCAACTGGGTGGTCTACGACTCCTCCGATACCCTGGTCCGGAACGTCTCTTTCAGGCAGTCGGCCATTAACACCGTCCAGGTGGACTTCGAGACGGGCCCCGGGGAACTGTGGGGCTATAATATTTCTTATCCCAACGGCGGCAAGACCCTGCAGGTGGAGCTGCGCGCCCGGCCCCGGCCCTCGCTGGCCTGGCCCAAACCGCTCTCCGGCGTTAAAGTGGTGCTGGACCCGGGGCATTCCCCCTGGCTGAAGTGCGGCGACGCTAAAACGCTCCTCAAGGACGCCCGGTTCAGCGCTATCCCGGCCGCCCTCGGCTGCCGCCTCGACGGCGCGGTGGGGCCTAAAGAGACCTTCGAGGTCAACGTGAACCTGGCCATAGCGCAGAAACTCCGCGACGAGCTCGCGGCCCTCGGCGCGGCCGTGCTGTTTACGCGCCCCGGGGAAGAATTCGTGGACCTCGCCGACCGCCCCAAGCTAGCCCGGGACCTGGGCGGCGACCTTTTTATCAGCATCCACAACAACGCCATCGGCGACGGCGAGGATCCCTACGCCCAGCCGCGCGGTTTTTCCATCTATCACTACCAGCGGCACAGCCGCGCCCTGGCCGCGGCTCTGCACCGCGCCTACCTGAAGCACATCCCGCTGCCCGACGAGGGCCTGCGCTTCGGGGATTACCTGGTGGCCCGCATGACCTGGATGCCGGCGGCCCTGGTGGAGAACGCCTACATGATCCTGCCCCGCCAGGAAGAACTGCTGAATTCCCCGTCTTTCCAGAAGAAGCTCGCCGAGACCATGGCGGAGGGCGTGCTGGAGTATTTCGGCGCGCCGCGCCGGCCCGAACAGAAGAAGGTGAAAAAATGAACGACTCCCTTGAACTTATCTCCAAATTCGCCGCGGACCTGCCCGCCGAGGCGGCCAAGGGCGAAGAGGCCCTCTGGGACTACCTGGCGCGCCGCGGCGCCGGCATAGTGAACTGCCACGCCGCCAGTTTCTTCGAGGCCGACGACGCCAAGAAACGGCTTACTTTCAAGAAGAGCATAGGCCCGGTGGGGGGAGACCTGGTGGGCGTCTCTTTCGGCTACCAGGGCGTGGTCGGTTTCTGCGCGGAAAGCCGCAAATCCGTGCTGGTCAACGACGCGGAGAACAGCCCGCTGTTCACCAAGAAAGTGGACAAGGGGTCCGGCTTCCAGACCAAGTCCGCCCTCGCGGTGCCGGCCATAGCCGGCGGGGAACTGCTGGGCGTGATGGAATTCATAAATTCCATCCCCGGGGCCTTTACCGAGGACGACCTGAAATGCGCGGAAATGATGACCGCGCTGGCCGCGCGGGACGTGTATATCAACAGGCTGGGGGCCACGGTAAAGCAGCTCAACCTTAAGGGCGAGAGCACCATCAACAACCTCTCCGGCGGTTTTATCGGCGCGGACCTGGAAGGGAAAGTGATATTTTTCAACCCCAAGGCTTCGGAGATCTTCGAGGTGGGGCAGGAATATCTCAATAAGCCGGTTGTGGAACTCTTCCAGCTCTGTCCCGACATAGTCGGCGCCATCGGCGACGTGCTCAAGCAGGGCAAGACCGTGCGGCGACAGGAGTTCAAGTGCAAGGTCAACGGCAAAGAAAAAGTTATCGGCTACAGCTCCATTAACATGAAGGGCGTGGACGGCAAGGTGATAGGCGGCGGGATAATCTTCCAGGACATAACCAACCTGTAGGATTCCCGGCGTAAAAAGAAATAAGCCGCGCTAGCGCGGCTTATTTTTTTTGTCCGGGCGGCGCGGCCTATCTTAGGCCTTTCCTGGGGCAGAGCTTTTCCACGGGGCACTTTTCGCAGAGCGGTTTGCGGGCGTCGCAGACGGCGCGGCCGTGCAGCACCAGGGCATGCGCGAACCAGATCCAATCCTCTTTGGGCAGGGCCTTCATCAGGTCCTGCTCTATCTTGCCCGGGTCGGTATGTTTCGAGAGGCCCAGCCGGAAGGCCAGGCGCTTGACGTGCGTGTCCACCACCACGCCGGCGGCTATGCCGTAGGCCGACCCCAGCACCACGTTGGCGGTCTTCCTGGCCACGCCGCGCAGCGTCAGCAGCTCGTCCATGGTGCGCGGCACCTTACCATTGAATTTTTCAGTTATCTCTCTGGAGGCCTCTTTAAGCGCGAGGGCTTTGTTCTTGTAGAAGCCGGTGGAATGAACCAGCCTTTCAAGGTCCGGCAGGGGGGCGGCGGCCATTCTGGCCGGGTCCGGGTATTTTTTAAACAGCGCGGGCGTCACCTGGTTCACCCGCTCGTCGGTGCATTGCGCCGAGAGGATGGTGGCCATCAGCAGTTCGTAGGGGCTCTGGTGGTCCAGCGAGCAATAGGCCTCCGGGTAGGCTTTTTTAAGGGCCTTTACCAGCCCGCCTAAGTCCGCCCGGCCGCTCACAGTATGAAGTCCGTGGACAGGAACTTGGACTTGCGGCCGCGCAGGATGCCGCGGATCAGCTTCTTGTTGGCGTCCGATTCCTTGGCCGCCACCAGCGCGCGGATGGAGAACACGCGCAGCGCGTCTGACACCGACAGGGTGCCTTCGGCCGAGTCCTTGCGGCCGGTGAACGGGAACACGTCGGGCCCGCGCTGGCACTGGCTGTTGATGTTCACTCGCGACACCTGGTTGACCAGCGTGTCGGTCATCGCGGCTATCTTGTCCGGGTCTTTGCCGAACACGCTGACCTGCTGGCCGAAGTTGGAGTCCACCACGTATTTAAGGGGTTCCTTTATGTCGTTGAACGGCACGACGGGGATCACCGGGCCGAACTGCTCTTCCTTCCAGAGCCGCATCTTGTCGTTTACGGGGTAAACCACGGCCGGGTAGACGAAAGTTCCGTTGGTGAGGCCGCCGCATTCGTTTATCACCTTGGCGCCGTGTTTTTTTGCGTCGGCGATCACCTCGGCCAGGTAGGGGGGCTTTTCGGCTTCCGGCAGGGGCGTGATCTTTACCTTGGGCTCCCAGGGCATGCCGAGCTTTATGGCCTCTATGCCGGTCACCAGTTTCTCCAGGAACTCGCTCTGCACCGAGCGGTGGACGAAGAGGATCTTGAGCGCCGTGCAGCGCTGCCCGTTGTAGGACAGCGCGCCGGTGATGGTCTCGCTCACGGCCAGGTCGATGTCGGCGTCGGGCAGGATTATCCCGGCGTTCTTGGCGTCCAGGCCCAGCACCGAGCGCAGGCGGTGCGGCGCCGGGTGCTGCTGCTTGAGGACGTCGGCTACCTTGCTGGACCCTATGAACGCGAGCACGTTCACCTTGCCGGTCTTCATGAGCGGCCCGATGATCTTGCGGCCCTCGCCGTAGAGCGTGTTGACGACGCCCTTGGGGAAAGAGTCGCGGAAAGCCTCCAGCAGGGGCCGGTGCAGCAGCACGCCGTACCGCGGCGGCTTGAAGACCACGGTGTTGCCCATCAGTATGGCGGGGATAAGCGTGGTGAAGGTCTCGTTGAGCGGGTAATTGTAGGGACCCATGCACAGCACCACGCCGAGCGGCGAGCGCTTGATCTGGGCCATGATGCCCTGCGTGACGGAGAGGCGCGAGGAACTGCGGTCCAGTTCCTTGAGCGCGTTTATCGTGTCGACGATGTATTCCACCGTGCGGTCGAACTCCTTGGCGGAGTCGTCGGAGGACTTGCCGATCTCCCACATCAGGAGCTTTACCACTTCGGCGCGCTTTTCCTTCATGCGCCAGATGAACTTCTCCATGTGGGCGATGCGGGCCTCCACGCTGAGCGTGGGCCAGAGGCCGCGGCCTTCGTCGTAGGCCTTCACCGCGGCATCCAGCGCCTCCAGCGCCTCCTTCTCCGTCATCAGCGGGTAGGAACCCAGGCGCACGCGCTCGGCGCCTTTCTTGCCCCGCAGGCTGACCGGGGAGAAGACCTCGTGCCTGGGGCCGGTCCAGGTTTTTATCCTGCCGTTTACGAGGTAGTCCTTCTGTTCCACCGGGGCGATCCGGGCCTCTTTGGGAACGTCGTCGGCCGCGGGGAAAATGTTGAGCACTTTTTCTTCAATGGACATAACGTCTCCTTTATTCGCGGCCCCCCGGCCGCGCTTTCAGTTCAGCACGCGGCGGAAGAAGATCTTTTTGCCCTGCGAGACCATGCCGTTCCTGGCCTTGCTGAAATCAGCGCCGAATTTTTCCGTGAAAGTCACTTCGCGCACGGAGTTGCTGTCTCCGGTGGCCTCCACCAGGCGGCCGCCTCCTGCGTAGAGCATGACGTGGGTGATGGCGGCCGGGCGGTTGGCGTCGGAGGAGAAGATCAGGTCCGCCGGCTGCAGGTTCTCCCTGGCCACGCTCCTGGACGCGGCGAACTGGTCGCCGGCGTTGCGCGGCAGGTCCAGGCCCCAGGCCCGGTAGGCCAGGTTCACCAGGCCGGAGCAGTCTATGCCCCAGGCCGAGCGGCCGCCCCAGTAATATTTGTCGCCGAGGAAAGCCCTGGCGGAGGTCATTATCTTGCCGCGCAGCCCGGCCGCGGGAGTTTTCTGGGGCAGCGGGTTCAGGTCTTTGGCCGCCAGCTTTCCCGCCGGCAGGGCCAGGCCGCCCGCCACGCGCAGCTTTACGCCCATGGAGATCTCGGTGCCGCCGGCCAGGGCGGTCTTGGACTTCACCACCGCCGTGGCTACCTGCGGCAGGCTGAAGGCCAGCGAGTCCAGCTCCAGCCAGCCTTCGTAGGGCGAGAGGGTCTTCCCGTCGGTCTTAAGGCTGCGCTGCTCTACGGCGCGGGCCCGGGCCCAGGGGCCGGCGGTTTCCAGCAGTTCGGCCCGCTCGTTGAAGAGCAGTTGGCTTTCTATAAGCTTGCCGCGTTCGGCCTTATCCTTGGGCGGCATGGCGTACAGCTCGGTCATGTTAGATCTAACGGCGAGGAAGCGGTTGAGATCTTTGGTCACTATGTAGGCCGTGCCGTACTTGTTCTTCAGCCAGGCCGCGGCGAATTCGGCGCGTTTATATACGCGCTCGACGGTCTTTTCTTCCGGGGCGGCGGGGTCGTGGGTTATGACGTCGCCTTTGGCGTCGAAGCCGGTTATCACCAGCAGGTGCCCCCGGGTCTTCTTGAGGGGGGAGTTCTTAAGTTCGTCCGGGCCGAAGGTGACGCTGGCTATTACCGGCGAGCCGGCCGCTATAAAAGCGCGGGCTTCCTCCAGGGTGTTAAGGCGGGCCAGGAAAGCGTAGAAGCCGCGCGAGCCGGCGTAGGCGGTATTAAGGAACCAGTTGCCGTAGATGTTCTCCGCCGAGTCCAGCACCGCCGCGGCGGTAGGCAGCGGTTCGGCCTTCCCGCCCAGGCTAGAGAGGGTCATGGCGAGGGAGACCGGGCTGCAGATGTCGCCGGCGTAGTTGACCTGTTGTATCATCTGCGAGAAGGCGGGGGCCTTTATGCGCGCAGGGGTGAACGGCGCGGGTTTGGCCGCTCCGTCGGCCTGGCTGTACGGCGCGGAGGAGTCCGTGTAGGAGGCCGCCGCCAGGCGCAGCGCGGCCCGCGAGCCGGCGCCCGGGGTGAGCGTCAGGCGGTAGCGGAAGGACTCCGCCTTCCGCTTGAGCTTGAGCACGTCCACGTCCATCCTGCCAAAATCGTTCTCCTGGCCCTTTACGCTGGTCCCGCCGGCGGGGGGCGTGAAACGGCCATAGCTGAACCAGGGGCTCCAGCTGCCGCCTGCCTTGACCTGCGCTTCGGCTTCCAGCACGCCGCCGCCGGAGAAAACGGCGTCGGCGGAGAGCAGCAGCTCGTCGAAGGGGAAAAGGGTTTCTATCTCCGGAGAAGTCAACTGCGCCGGCTTGGAGCTGTTCTCCACGGTGAAGGCGGCCTCCGGGAAGGGCGCCGGGGCGAGGTTCTGGGTTTTGGCGCCCTTGAAATCACCGGGCAGGAAGTGGGCCAGCGTCCAGGAACGCGGCGCGGAAACCTGTGCGAAAGAGGGTTTAGTTGCGGCCATAAGGATGAGCAGGGGTAGAAGGACTTTCAGGATGTTCACGGTACCGGTCCATAGCGTTTCTCTGCCCTAATCCTATCAAAATTGAAAAGCCTTGTCAGAATATATATTATTCAATGAACGGCGTTAACCCGCCGGTATTTTTTAACGGATTTGGAAATCAAGGAGACCTCATGAAAACATTAGCCTTGCTGACTTTACTGGCCCTTCCCTGCGGCCTTTTCGCCGCCCCGGAAACCAAAAATATCAAAGGGGTAAGCATGCCCGTCTCTATGGAGCTCGACGGCAAGAAGCTGCAGCTCAACGGCCTGGGCCTGCGCACCAAGGTGGTGTTCAAGGTCTACGTCGCCGGGCTGTACCTGGAGAAACCGTCCAAGGATGGCATGGAAATAGCGGCTTCCGAGCAGGTAAAGCGCATAGAGCTGGTCTTCCTGCGCGCGGTGGACGGCGCCGACGTGGCCAAGGCTATCGCCGACGGCTTCACCAATAACGCCGGCGAGGCTCTGCCTGCCCTGAAAGAACGGATAGAAAAATTCGGCAAGCTTATCCCAGACGTCAAGAAAGGCGACCGGCTGCTGTTCCTCTACCGCCCCGGCAAAGCGCTGGAGCTGGAGGCCAACGGCAAGAGCCTCGGCTCGATAGAGGGCAAGGATTTCTCCGACGCCCTGTTCCGGGTGTGGCTCGGGCCGAAACCTTCCGACAAGGCGCTTAAGGACGGCCTGCTGGGGCTTCTTTAATGCTGCGCGCCGCGCTGCTGGTCCTTCTCTTCTCCATGCCGGCCTCGGCGCTGGGGCCCGTCATCGTCTTCCAGCCGTCCCACCAGAGCGACACGGGCGAGAACTATAACGAGGCGCTCACCGCCGACGCCATAGCGGGCTACGCCATGCGGGCGTATCCCCGCTACGACGAGCATAAGGTCTGGAGCTATTTCCAGCCTGACCTGCACCACGCCACCAGCGGCACCAATACCAAGATAGCGCACACCTCGGCCCTGGAGGACGGCAGGCTGTCGGGCTACGCCTGGGAGCTGCAGCGCGCCAACGAGCTGAACCCGCTGGTCTTTATCGGCATCCACAATAACGGCGGCACCAACCGCCATGCGGTCTGGGGCTATATCCACGACGGCGACGCCGGCATGGAGGACAACCGCCGGCTCTCCAATATCCTTATCGAGGAGATCGCCCGCGCCACCGACCTGGAGAACCGCGGCACCCACCTGGACAGCACCACGGGGCGCAACGACTACCGCTGCGCCGTCACCGGCCGCCTGGCCTTCTACAGCGTGGACGAGAACGTCAATAAAGCCCGCTACCGGGTGCTGCTGGAGATAGGCGATATAGATAAAAGCCGCGCTTTCCTGCTGGACGAGGACAACCGGCGCGCCATCGGCTGGGCGATAAAGGCCGGGCTTGAAAGGTTCCTGGAAAACAAGTAGGCTTTGTCGCAGGGGGTGGGGGATGGAAAAGATACAGGCCTCGGCCCTGGTCATAGACGACCAGGAGGAAATGCTCGCGCTCTGCTCAGAAGTGCTGGGGGGGATCGTGACCGAAGTGCACGAGGCCTCCAGCTCCGAAGCGGCCCGCGAGGCTTTCCATAAGCGGACTTTCGACCTGGTCCTCACCGATATCAATATCGACGCGCAAGGCGACGGCATTGCCCTGGCGCGGGAGATCCGCAACCTCGCGCCGGCCACTATAGTGGTCATCATGACGGCCCAGCCTACCCTGGAGACTGCCATCGGCGGCCTGAAAACCGGCGCCTCCGCGTATATCCTCAAGCCTTTCTCCATAGAATACCTGGAGAGCGTGATCCGCAACGCTTTTGAAAAGAGCAGGCTGACCTCCGAGCTGGAGAGCGAGAAGGCTTTCAAGACCGAGATCGAGGCGGCTTATTCGCAGCTGCAGGAATCAGCCCGCCTGCAGAACGCCTTCCTGTCGCGGCTCAACCACGAGCTGCGTACGCCGCTGGCCATAGCGCTGACTTCCTCGGAACTGCTCGGCAGCGAGATGAAAGGCGACAGGAACGAACAGATCTGGACGCGCAGCGACGGCGCGCTGCGCAGGCTGGCCCTGACCATAGACGAACTGCTGCTGTTCAGCGACCTGCTGAAAGGCGACCTGAAACCGGAGAAGAAAGCCTCTGACCTGCAGGCCGTGCTGGAGGATACCTCCCAAAGGCTGAAATTCCTTTACGACGAGAGCGGGCTGGCCGTGGGGCTGGCCTGTGAGGGCGCGCCGGTACCGGTGACCTGCGACCCTGTGCTTATGCGCGAGGTCTTCAAGCACCTGCTGGTGAACGCCGTAAAGTTCAACAAGCAGGGCGGGCGGATCTCCGTGAAGGCCGCCTATCTGCCGGACAAGGCCGTCTTCTCCTTCTCTGATACCGGTTCCGGCGTGAACGAGGCGGATATGCCGCGGCTCTTCGACAGCTTTTTCCAGGCGGCGGACTATCTGACGCGGGAGGCGGGCGGCGTGGGGCTGGGCCTCGCCACGGTAAAGCGCATAGTGGAGGCGCACGGCGGGGGGGCTGCCGCCCATAAGAATCAGGACGGCCACGGCATGACCTTCTCCGTCTGGCTGCCGCTGGGGGAAGCGGCCAAGGCCGTTTGAATAGTCCCGCCGTAAATTATAAACTATGCCTTGTCGTGACTTCGGGGCATTGTGAAATGGTATCACGCGTGCTTTGGGTGCATGAGTCCCGGGTTCGATTCCCGGTGCCCCGATATACTTTCAGACAGCCGCGGAAATTTATATAATAGCCTAGTAGCTTTATTCCGGGATGGTGTAACGGTAGCACAAGGGACTCTGAATCCCTTTGTCTAGGTTCAAATCCTAGTCCCGGAGCCAAATTTAATAGGCCGCGCAAGCGGCCTATTTCTTTTTGGCTCCGGGACAGCGAGACATAATTATGTCTCGCGTTTTAATTCCGGGGACACGATACTTAATTCTAGAATTAAGTGTCGTGTCCCCGGAATTTGCGACCCCAGATAACAGCCCGGGCGGCTAATGTGATAGAATTCTTTGCAGGAAACATGAGCTGATTTACTAGGGAAATATATGAGTGAGTTCTATAAATCAACAGTATTCTTGACAATATTTACTGGAACGACTGTGTTTGTGCTTGGACAAAGTATCTTAAAAATGTTTATTGAGCCAATCATTCAACTTCGTCACACAATAGGGGAAGTGGCTTACAATTTAGGATATTATGCCAATGTGATTACTAATCCACAAAGAGAAGAAGGACAACTCGACAAAAGATACATAGATTGCCGAGGAAAACTTAGAGAGCTTTCTATGCGGTTAACGGCTGATTACAAAGCAATTCTAGTCCCTGCTTTTGCTGCTATATTTAGAATAATCCCTTGGGATAATTCATTGTGTTCCGCAACTGCTTGTAAATCTTTTGCATCCCTTGGAGACTTCGCTTAAAACCTAGTAGACACTTTCCCAGGCTGACCTCCCGGTTAGAAAAGCTATAAAATAGCCAAGGAGGCAGTATGGAAAGCACAAATCAGAGCACCGCAGTAACCGTCAGCGCGCAGGCATTCATGGGTAATGTCAGGCGCTACACCCGGCACAAATACAGCGCCGAAGATAAAATCAGAATAGTACTGGAAGGCATGAAGCGGGAGATTTCCGTAGTGGAACTCTGCCGCAAGGAAAGCATTACCCCGGCAGTCTACTATAACTGGGTAAAAGACTTCATGGAGGCCGGCAAAGCCAGATTAATGGGTGATAGCCGGCGCAACGCAACGGACGGGGAAGTTAAGAATCTTCGCCGCGAGAATGAGAGGCTGAAGGTCCTCCTGGCCGAACAGGTCCTGGAGACGTCCGCTTTTAAAAAAAGTCTTCAAGGCTCGGACGACACTGGCATTACCGGATGACGGATGAAGAACGCCGCCAACTTGTGCAATCGCTGGAGGGAAGACGCGGCAAAAGGCGGCTGCTTAAGGGCCTTGGCATACCCGAAAGCACCTATTACAGCTGGCGGCAGGGAAATATAGGCATGGACACGGAGAAGAAGAAGCCGGTGGCCAGGCGCATCTGGAACCGCCTTACGGCGGAGGAGGAAACCGTGGTGATAACCGCGGCCAAGGCCCATCCGGAGCTGTCGCCGAGGCTGCTGGCGGTGAAGATCACCGACGAGAGCGACTTCTACGTATCTGAGTCGAAAGTATACAGCCTATTGAAGACCAAAGGACTAATATCCCCGCGGCCGATGGCGGAGTTACCGGCGGCGAAAGAGTGGCGGCATAAAACCAGCCGGCCCAACGAGTTGTGGCAGATAGACGGCACCAACTTCTTTGTGGTCAACTGGGGTTATTACAAGCTGCTACCAGTGCTGGACGACTATTCCCGGAAGATAGTGGGCTGGGAACTGGCGCCCGACGAGACGGGTAGTTCTGCCTCGCAAGCGCTGGAAGCCGCCATCGAGAACGCAGGGATAAAAGCGCTGCCAAAAGAGTCGCGCCCGACGCTGTTGTCGGATAACGGCGCGGGGTTCGTGTCAGAGGTGCTGGCGAAATACCTGGGCTATCATGGGATACGGCACATTTTCGGCAAGCCGTATCACCCGCAGACCCAGGGCAAGGTAGAGCGGTTCAACAGGCGGATCAAAGAAGGTGTGTGCCTGCTGGTGTATTGCAGCCCGAGCGAGCTGAAAGCAGCGATAAAAGACGGGATAGAACGGTATAACGCCACGCCGCACGAGGGGCTGAAGAACGTGAGCCCGAATGACGTTTATGCCGGCAAAAAGGAGGAGGTGTTAAGGCTAAGGGCGGAAAAGAAGGCCCGGACCCTGGCCAGGAGAAAAGCGATAAACCTTAAGGTGGAAACGAACGAAGGAAATTGTTAAAGTTGAGCGGAGGCAGCCGGGAGAGTGTCTAATGGTTTTGGGACGAAGTCTACAAAAAGGTCAAAAGACATACACCCGTGACCAAATCCTAGTCCTAGCGTTATATCTTTCAAGACCCTGGCAGCTATGCCGGGGTCTTTTTTGTTGGTATAGTTTATACTCGGTTTGCCATCTAATCGTTTATGACTCATGAAACGTACTTTTGGGCCTATCTAATTCTTGCGTTCTGCACTATTGCTGTGCCTTTTGCTGTTGGCGTTGGCTACTTGGTGAGATTTCTTGGCACAAAGGACAGGCGACAACTTTGGCTAGGCTTTATTATAGGTCTGCTCGTGCCTGTACTTGTTTCCCTTTCATACTACGCCTGGTATAGATGGGAAGAGCATAGGGTTGAAAAAAGCTCTGTATACTAGTCAGAATTTAATATTCCTTGTTATCCTAAAATTGTTCCACGCTGTATTCCGTTGGGGGAGCCAACTTTCCTAAGACCTCGGCGGTTTCGCCGGGGTCTTTTTGTTTGGTATAGTTCAATATTAAGCTATGTGTATGCCGAAAAACAGAGACCTGACCATTAAAACAACTGCGGGAGTTTTTGCCGCGCGCGATTACGGCGGCGCTGGCAGGGATATCCTGTTTGTTCACGGTACAGGGCATAATCTTGAGGTCTGGGCCCCGCTGGCTGAGGCGCTGCGTAATAAATTCCATCTTGCGGCTTTTGATATGCGTGGCCATGGCCAGACTCCGGAAAATTCGGTCTCGCCGGAGCAGTACTGGCGGGATATCGGCCCCGTAGTTGAGGCGCTGGGACTCAAAAAGCCCTTACTTGTGGGTCACTCTACAGGCGGTTATGCGGTAACCGCCTATGCGGCTTCAGGCGGTGATTGCTCAGGCATAGTCATACTGGACGGATTTGTTCTTGATAGCAGGAAGACTCCGGAGGAGGCGAAAGCCTGGCATTTGCCAAAAGAGCAGCTTTGGGAAATGTTCCGTTACGGCTGGCAAGCTGAAGAGGCCCAAAAAGAGGAATATGTCGCCGAAATCTGCTCTAAGGCTGCCGGCGACTGGCTGAATGACGGCATATCATCCGCGCTTATATCGGATTTTACGCGGAAGTCTTTCTTACGTTCGGGAAGAACCTGGCTGCGGCGACCTACCATGGAGGAAATAGCTATCGTCGGCTATCCTGACCCGGTTGCCGAGATATACCCTTCAGCTGATATATACGATAAGGTAAATATCCCGGCAGCTTTTGTTTTTGCCGCAAAGGGGCTTTACGGTGACAGGCGTAACGATTTGGAGCGTGTTGTATCCGGAAAGAAAAACCGGATCTTCGTTCCAATTGAATCCTCTCATAATCTCCACATGCTCAAGCCTGCTGAGGTCGCCGCCGCTATTCTTAAACTTGCGGGTACTTTATAGTCATCAGCGTTCCCTGTGCAATAAAAGAGGGGGGCGGGCGTTATTTGTATGGAGGTCTCATGAACAAAGTTTTGCTCCTGACAGTTTTTCTGGCTCTGCCGGCAGCCGCGGCGGAGTTGCCGCAGGCTGCGCCCGCGGAGGTGGCGGCTCCCGCGCAGAATCCGCCGCCGCGGCGCGGGAACAGGTTTCTGGAGTTTTATGTGCCCCAGGTCCTGCTGGCCGCGGCCGCGCTGATCGCCCTTTCCGAGGCCGCCGTCCGCAAGTACCCGCGGGGCGCCTGCGCCGTCAGGAATTCGTGGAACTGGGCGCTATTGGTTTCTTTCGCGCTCTGCGCTGTGCTGGGTCTGGCGCTGCTGGTGCCGCTGGACAGGGCGATAAAGGGGGCGGTGGAGCGTGTCCATATCTGGACGGGCGTAGCGGCGCTGGCGGCCGGCGCCTACCATTCGGTCAAACGGCTCAAGACCATGTGCTGACCAAGCGCCGCGGGATATACCTGTCCCCGGAATTCAAAGACCCAGGCGATCTGCCGGGGTCTTTTTTTTGTGTAAAAAATCGGGGGAGGAAGTTATTCGGAAAACAAAAAGGCGCCGCCGATCAGGAGGACCATGGCGGCCGCTATCACAAGGAGTACGGCCTTGCGGAGAGAGTTGTCGTCGCGGCGCGCTTGTTCCGGGGAAGACGGTTCTTCTTTGTGTTTTACGCCCATGTCCTTTGCCGCCTGCGCGGTGGCGTCAAAACACGGGACGCTGTCATCGTGTGTGGTATAGCACTTTACGCAATAAGTTTTCATCTGTTTTGTGCTCCGCTCAGACTTAATTATATCCAAAAATATACAAGGCTGTAACCTTTTGGCTCCCCGCGCATCTAATTTACGAAGGTAAAACTGGCGGAGGTGCGAAGATGCAGGTCATGGCGATCGCGGTGGGGGTTTCGGCCGGGGGAATGCTGGGGTATCTCTGGCACAGGCTGGTGGGCTGCTCCACCGGAGCCTGCCCCATAGTGAGAAACCCGTACCTGAGCGTCATCTGGGGCGCCCTCCTGGGGCTTTCATTCGCGCTGAACCGGTAAACGGAGGAACAACAATGCAGAACCTGACTACTGAAGCGTTCAAGACCAAAGTGTTCGATTTTGAGAAGAACAATGAATGGAAATTCGCCGGCGATAAGCCGTGCATAGTGGATTTCTACGCCGACTGGTGCGGCCCCTGCAAGATGCTCGCCCCGGTGCTGGACGAGCTGTCGCAGAAATACGCCGGCAAGCTGGACGTCTACAAGATAAACACCGAAGAGGAACAGGCGCTGGCCGCGGCCTTCGGCATACAGAGCATCCCGAGCATGCTCTTCGTGCCCATGACCGGCAAGCCGCAGATGGCCCAGGGCGCGCTGCCCAGGGAGACGCTGGAAAAGGCCATCGGCGACGTGCTAAAGGTGCAGTAGCCGGCCCTTAGCCTGAAACGGGATTCCGGCTTTCGCCGGAATGACGGGACAAAAAAATCCCCGGCTGTTAGGCCGGGGATTTTTTGGGGTGCCTGAGTTACTTCAGCAGGTCCATCAACGCGGCGAGGGCGGGCAGCAGGATGGCGCCCACCATGGCTTCGCCGGCCACCAGGCCGGAGGCCAGCGGCGTGCCGTAATGATCGAACGAGCCGCCTTCGTCGGGCGAGAAGCGGCCCCAGATGGCCGAGATCATGGACCCGCAGGCCATGGCGATGTTGAGCGAGGCCGGCAGGATCAGCGCGAAGCCCAGCGCCGCCGGGATCGGGATGAACCAGAAGCGGCTGACCTCGTGGCCCTTCTCGTTGGTCCTCTTGACCGAGAGCATCAGCTCGAAGAAGACGCCGATGAAGATGGCGATGATCGACGCCTGCAGCGCGCCGTGGGGGAGATAGGAGATGCCCTTCTCCATCACTATGGCGAGCGTCGCTATCTTGAGGCCCGTCGGGGCCGCGAGCTGCCCTGGGTTGAGGCCTATGCCGTAGGTCTTCTCCAGCATGTTGAACATCAGGGGCGTAAGCAGGGCGCCTATCGGTATCACCGCCAGCATGGCGATGATGAGGGTCTTAAACCTGCCGCCCAGGCGCTGCGCCACCCAGAACGACGGCACCACGCATTCCGACGTGGCCTGCGGGTTGGCGCTCACGTAGGCGGCCGCCAGGTTGGAGCGGATCTGGGCGGGCCAGATGAGGCCGAACAGGAACTGCGTGGCGTTGGCCATCAGCGAGACGGGGCCGGAGCCGGTGATACCCAGCACGCGCAGGCCGGCGATGATCAGCACGGGCTGTATGGCCACGGCCAGCGTCACTTCCTGCCAGGGCATGTTGAACCATGAGCTGGTCATCCAGATCAGCAGCGTGACGGAGACGGAGATGCCGGTGACGGTCCACCAGAGCGGGATCTCCTCGTCGGCCAGGGACTTGAATTCGTGCTTCTCGAAGACCTTGTCTTTGTGCAGGAAATGCTTGACCACCGGTACGATCACGCTGGTCAGCGCCGCGGCTATCATCATGGCCGTGGCGGGCCACATCATCCACTGCACCACGTACTTGAAGTGGGAGCCGGCATCGAGGAACTCCGTCGCCTTGCCGCAGGTGGCGTTGAGGAAGTCCATGGCCTGCGCCTTGGGCGCGCCTTCCAGGCCGCCCACGGAGTTGAGCGCGCTGAGGCAGGCCGAGAAGTTTTCCGGGGTCACGCCGGAGAGCGCAGAGTACTGCGCCACCTGCTCGCCGAAGGCGCTGACCAGCCAGGTGCCGAGCAGGCCGGAGAGGCCTACGGAGAGCGGCACCAGCATGCCTATGCCGAAGGCCGCGAATTCCAGGCCGAACGTTATGTTGAGCAGCTTGTTGCCGACTATGGGGGGGAGCACGCCCATCCCGTCGCGCAGGAAGGTCAGGAAGCCGGCCCCGCCGGTGCTGACCAGCAGCACTTCGCGGCGCCGCTTTGTGGATTCCGTGGCCTTGGGGTCGGTCAGCGTCTGCGCTACGGCCAGGGTGGCCTTGCTGCCCGGCCACGGGATGGAGTGGTCCTTCAGCAGCGAGCTCCGGGGGAAGATACCCATGAACACGCCGAGGGTGGCCGAGACCATCAGCCACAGGAACATCTGCCAGACGCTCAGGTTGAAGCCGATGTCGCGGCCGAAGACGTTCTGGATATAGAAGAAGGCCGAGAGGATGACGACCATGAAGGCGATGCTCGACACCAGGCCGATCATGGCCTGGAGTATGTTCAGCTCTATGGCGAGCTCCTTGCCCTCCATGCGCTTGCCCAGCACGAAGGCGGCCAGGAACATGCCGCCCATGGTCAGGTCCACGCTCTGCCCGAGCTTCAGCGTCACATACGGCGTCGCGGCCGCGGCTACGGCGCACAGCGAGCCTCCGAGCAGCAGCAACCGCCAGTTAAGTTCTTTCATGTAGTCACCTCGAAGAGTCTTTTATGCACTAAAACGTCGTCCCTGATATATTTATAATACAAAGAAATCCAGTTTCGCTGAAAGTCCGCCTTGCTCCGGCAGCCTCTCGTGGTTTTGCCGGGGTCTTTGTTTTGTATAGTTAGTTTGCTTTAATTTTAGGCAAGAGCGCTCAAGGGGGAAACATGAACAGATCAGACTGGCAGAATGTGTTGAAGAAGCGGTTCATCCTGGACCCGGACAGCAAGTATTCAAAACCGGGCGAGCCGACGTACCGGCTTGAAGACATGCAGTTCGTGGTCATTATCCGGGCGGCCACGCCGGGCGGCGCGCTGCGGGCCGAGTCGGTGACCGACACCGAGGAATGCCTGGTCGTCAACCGGGGCCAGGGCAGCCACGCCTTCGTGGACTGGGCCAAGATAGAGGCCATCTCGACTGTAGATAAATAAGCTGTTTTTTATTATCATAGCTATCTCATGGCCCTGCTCATCCAGAAATACGGCGGCACCTCCGTCGGCAACATCGACCGCATCCGTGCCGTGGCCAGACGCGTTATCCAGAGCGCGGGCCGGGGGGATAAAGTGGTGGTGGTGGTCTCGGCCATGGCCGGCGAGACCAACCGGCTGATAGAACTGGGCAAGACCGTGTCGCGGCGCAGCGAGGGCCGCGAGTTCGACGTGCTGCTGGCCACCGGCGAGCAGGTGACCACAGCGCTCCTGGCCCTGGCCATAGAGGAGCAGGGCCGCCGGGCGGTCTCCTTTCTGGGCCACCAGGTGCAGATAACCACCTCCGGCGCCTTCTCCAAAGCCCGGATAGAATCAGTTAACACCGCGCGCACGCTGGAAGCCCTGAACGACGGCTACATAGTGGTGGTAGCCGGCTTCCAGGGCGCCACGCGCGAGGGCTCTATCACTACGCTGGGCCGGGGCGGTTCCGATATAACGGCCGTGGCCCTGGGCGTGGCGCTGAAGGCCGACCGGGTGGAGTTCTACAAGGACGTGGACGGCATCTACACGGCGGACCCGGCCATCTGTCCCGACGCCCGCATGCTGCCCAAGGTCACCTACGAGGAAATGCTGGAGATGTCCTACCTGGGCGCCAAGGTGCTGCACCCGCGCTGCGTAGAGATGGCGCGCCGCAACCGGCTGCCGCTCATCGTGCGCTCGTCGCTCAATTTTAACCCGGGCACCTCGGTGGTGACCGAGGAGGAAATAATGGAATACGCCGCCGTAGCCGGTATTGTCTGCGACAAGAACCAGGTGAAGGTCTCGCTGCTTAATATCCCCGACAAGCCCGGCATCCTGGCCGGCGTCTTCACCGCCATCGCCGAGGACGAGATCAATATCGACATGATAGTGGAGGACACCACCGGCGCGGACAGGGCGACTTCCGTCTCCTTCACCTGCGGCTCGGCGGACCTGGGCGCCGCGGAGAAGGCGGCTAAAAAGATCACGGCTAAATACCCGGGCAGCTCCTTCGCGGTGCGCTCCGGGCTCAACAAGCTCTCCATCGTGGGCGCCGGCATGCGCCTGCACAGCGGCGTGGCCTCCAAGATGTTCACGGCCCTGGCCCGCGAAGGCATCAGCGTCTACATGGTCAACACCTCCGACATCAAGGTGTCCTGCCTGATAGAGGCCAAGTATTCCGAGCTGGGCGTGCGCACGCTGCACGACGTGTTCGAGCTGGGCAAACCCCAGGCCAGGAAGGCGGCGGCCAGACCGGCTAAAACCGCCAGGAAATAATCCCGGGCTTAATTCATGCCAATCCTCTCACCCACCATTACCTCCGGCGAACCTAAGGGCGCGGCCTGGTCCGACGCCTGGGGCGGCATGGCCGCCATGCTGGTGGCCCTGCCCTCCGCTATCGCTTTCGGCGTGGCCATGTACGCGCCGCTCGGCCCCGGTTTCGCCGGGGCGGGCGCGCTGGCCGGCATCCTGGGCACGGTAGCCATAGGGCTTATCGCCCCGGCGCTGGGCGGGGCTCCGCACCTTATTTCCGCGCCCTGCGCGCCGGCGGCCGCCGTTATGGCGGCGCTCTGCGCGCGCCTGGTGACAGGCGGGGCGGCGCCGGAGAGCGTAATGGCCTCGCTGGTGCTGGTCGGCGTGTTCTCCGGCGTGCTGCAGCTGGTCTACGGCGCGCTCGGCGGCGGGCGGCTGATAAAATATATCCCTTACCCCGTGGTCACCGGCTACATGAGCGGCGTCGGCCTGCTCATCCTCCTTAAGCAGGCGGGGCCTTTCCTGGGCCTGGCCAAGGACCTCACCCCGCTGGAGGGCGTGCTGGCCCCGGGCGCCTGGCAATGGCCGGCTTTCTCGGTGGCGCTGGTCACCGCGGCGGTCATGGTGGCCGCGCCGCGCTTCACCAGGCGCGTGCCCGCGGCTATCCTGGGCCTGGCCGCCGGCATAGCCGCGCATTTCCTGGCCGGCCTCGTCAGGCCGCAGCTGCTGGCGCTCGACGGCAATCCTTTCATAATCGGCGCCATCTCCACCAGCCCCGCGGCGGTCTGGCACGGCATAACCGGCAACCTGAAAGCCCTCGGGCAGATAGGTTCCGGCGAGCTTTACGCCATGCTGGGGCCCGCGCTCACGCTTTCTGTGCTGCTCTCCATCGACACGCTCAAGACCTGCGTGGTGACCGATTCCATCACCCGCTCGCGGCACGACTCCAACCGGGAACTGCGCGGGCAGGGGGCGGGCAACATTTCTTCGGCGCTGTTTGGCGGCATGCCGGGCGCCGGCACCCTCGGCGCCACCATGGTCAGCCTGGCCAGCGGCGGCAAGACCCGCCTGGCCGGCGTGCTGGAGGGGGCTTTCGCCCTGGCCGCCGCGCTGGCGCTGGGCGGGGCCATAGGCCGCATCCCCGTGGCCGCCCTGGCGGGCATCCTGGCGGTGGTGGGCGCGCGCATGGTGGACCGCTCCAGCGTGCGGCTGGCGCTCAAGGGCTCCACCATCCTGGATTTCGCCGTCATCGTTTCTGTCGCCGGTACCGCCCTGGCGGCCGACCTTATCACCGCCGCCGGCGTGGGCATAGCTTTCTCCATCCTGCTGTTCATGCGCGAGCAGATGGGGACCAACGTGGTGCGCCGCAAGGCTACCGGCGAGGAGATCTCCTCCAAGCAGCGGCGCCTGCCGGCCGAGAAGGCCGTCCTGGCCGAGCGCGGCCGGGAGACGCTGGTGGTGGAACTGCAGGGCAGCCTGTTCTTCGGTACCACGGACCAGCTCTTCATCGAGATCGAGGCGGAACTGCGCACCTGCCGCCGGCTTATCCTGGACATGCGCCGCGTGACTTCGGTGGATTTTACGGCGGTGCATATGCTAGAGCAGGTGGCCGAGCGCCTGGCCGAGCGGGGAGGGTCGCTGGTGTTCTCGCACCTGCCGCAAAGCCTGCCCACCGGGCAGGACCTGGTGGCCTATTTCAAGCAGCTGGGGCTCACCCACCGCCGCGGCGGCGGCCGCGTCTTCGAGACGCTGCACGACGCGCTGGAATGGGCCGAGGATATAGCGCTCGACGAGGCCGGCGTGCCCCGCCCCGACCCCGGCGAACTGCTGGACCTGGCGCAGATAGATTTCCTGAAAGGCCTGGATAAGACCCTGCTGGCCAGGATGCACCTGGCGTTCTCCGAACGCCGCGTCAAGGCCGGCGAAACGGTCTTCCTGCGCAAGGGCGGCGGCCACGAACTTTTCCTGATCAGGCGCGGCCATGTGCGCATAGTGCTGCCGCTCAAGGACACCCACCGCCAGCACCACCTGGCTGTCTTCGGGCCGGGCGACTTCTTCGGCGAGGTGGCTTTCCTGGTGCGCACGCCCAGGACCGCCGACGCGGTGGCCCTGGTGGACACCGACCTTTACTGCATCAGCCGCGAGGCCTTTGACGCCGTTACCGCGAGCGACCCGGCGTACGGCGCGGCTTTCTACCAGCGCCTGGCCAACGTGGAGGCGCTGCGGCTGCGCGACGCCGACCGGGAATTGCGCCGCCTGCAGGACAGCTGACCTTTTAAGGAGACTTTATGAGCGTATCTTCCCACCTTAACCCGGAGCCCGAGCGCCGCCTCTGGATCATACACGAGAGCGTGCTGCGGACTTCCGACTGGACCGAGGTAAAACTGGCGATACTGATGTTCTTCTCCGCGCTGGAGATGCCGATAATACTCGGGGTCTTCCGCGAAGGGCCGCTCTCCTTCCTGGCGGTAGCGCTGCTGTGCTCGGTGCTGCCGCTGGGCCTGGCCGCGCTGTCGCCGCTGGCCGAGACGCCGCGGCAGATCCCCCTGCTGGACCAGCGGGTGGGAAAAATAGACTCCGAGGATTCCTTCCTGGTGCCGCGCGACCTGGCCCGCTACACGCACCTGGAACTGGTTAACCGCCTGGACCGGTACCTCGGCGGCGGCATTACCGCCACCCGTTACTACGAGGACATCGTCGCCCGCATCATCGCCGTGGCCCGCTGCGCTACCCGCAGGCGCCGCCTTTTTATGCTCGCCTGCGTTCCCGCGCTGGCGGCGCAGCTGGTGCTGGCCGCGCGCATTTTCCTGCGCTGAGCCGGCTCCTTATTTTCCTACAATATAGGCATGCATAACATCTCCGCCATTTTCGGCCCCTGGATAATAGGTTTTTACACTCTTCTTTTTCTGGCCATAGCCCTGCTCTACCGGGCGGTCCCCGGTTCTCATAAAAAGCTCGGCGGCACCGCCCTGATGGCTTTCTGCTCCATCGCCGGCCTGCTCGGCGTAAAGTTCCTCGGCGGGGAAACGCCCGGCGGCCTGGTGAAGCTGGTGGAGCTGGTCTCGCGCCTGCTGGCGGTGATCGCGGCCATAAACGTGGCCGGGGTGCTGGGCTTCGCGCTGGTCATGCCCAAGCTGCGCACCGGCGTTTCCAAGTTCGTGGAGGATCTCATCCTGGCCGGCGCCTATGCGCTGGCGGCCCTGGCCGTCATCTCCGCCTCCGGAGCAAACCTGAGCGGCGTGCTGGCCACCTCCGCGGTGGTCACCGGCGTGGTGGCTTTCTCCCTGCAGGACACCCTGGGCAACATCATCGGCGGCATGGTGCTGCACCTGGAAGACTCTTTCATGCCGGGGGACTGGATAAAGATAGACCAGCACGAGGGCGTAGTGCGCGAGATCCGCTGGCGCCAGACCACCATCGAGACCCTCGACGGGGATATAGTGGTGATCCCCAATATCATCCTGATGAAAAGCCCGGTCACCGTGCTGGGCCGCGCGCAGGACGATACGCGTTTTCGCGCGGTTTCCTTTAACGTCTACTACGACCGGGCCCCGGGCGAAGTGATGGCCGCCGTGGACCAGGTGATGCAGGAGGACCCGCCGCCCTGCGTGGCGGCCTCGCCCGCGCCGTACTGCGGCATCAGCGAGTTCCATTCCAACTGCGTCACCTACCAGGTGCGCTATTACCTCTCCGACCTGTCCTGCCCGGGCCGTACCGATTCCGCCGTGCGGGCCAAGATCTACTACGCCCTGTCCCGCGCCGGCATAAAGCTGTCCACCCCGACGCGCTCGGTGGTGGTCTCCGAGACCGCCGACGCCGCGGCGGAGAAGAGTTCCAGGCTGGAGCGCGACCGCCGCCTGGCGGCCCTTAAAGGGGTCTATGTTTTTCAGGCGCTCAACGAAGGAGAGCTGGAGATCCTGGCGGGCAGGCTTAGATCCACGCCTTTCGCCGCCGGCGAGGCTATCATGCGCCAGGGCGCGGTGGCCGACTGGCTGTACGTGCTCTACGAGGGCGGGGCCGAGGTGCGGCTGTATTCTGAAGGCGGGGCCTACAGGGCGGTAAAGACGCTGGGGCCGGGAGATTTTCTGGGAGAGATGGGCCTGTTCACCGGCGAGCCGCGGTCCGCTACCGTCATAGCCTCCGGCGAAGCCCGCTGCTACCGGCTGGACCGGGAAGGCTTCCGCGGGATACTGGCCAGCCGGCCCGAGATCGCCGTCTCCATAGCGGCCCTCCTGGCCAAGAGGCGGGTGGAGCTGGACGCCGCCAAGGAAAAACTGGCCGGCGATGACGCGGCGAGAGGGCTGAAGAGGGAGGAGCAGGACCTGCTCTCCAAGATCAAGGATTTCTTCCGCATCTGAGGCCTTGCGGCCCGGGCGCGTCAGTACGAATGTACCGGCGCGCCTTTTTTATTGGCGTGAGTGCAGTTCAGCACTACCGCGCCTTTGGTGTCTGGATATTTGTCCGAGCTGTAGTAGGCGTAGCCGCCCTCGTCGGAAAGGTTCTTCGGGTCCAGCGTCGGGGCCGTCACATATTTCACCGCGTTGGAGGCCCGGTGCCCGGGCAGGTCCACTTTAGGCAGTTCCGCGAGGTACTTGCCGTCTTTTGTAAGCTCGTCGAGAGTGTCGGGGAACTTGCCTTCATGGTCGCCGTAGTAGACCTGCAGCGCGGACCGCACCGCGGAGAGGTGTTCCCGGGGGCCGGTCTGCTTGCCGCAGCCAGCCAGCAGGGCCGCTCCCAGCAGGGGCAGGGCCGCGAGTTTCAGAAAGTTCTTCATAGTTGTCTCCTTTTTACTTATAGCCATTTATGCCGGGGGTAGCGTCGGGCGAGGGCCGGTTTCAGCTTGGGGTAGCTGTCGGCCCAGAAACTTTTGAGGTCCTTGGTCACCTGCACCGGGCGCATGGAGGGGGCGAGGATATGCACCACCAGCGGCACCCGCCCGGCCGCGATGCGCGGGGTTTCGGTAAGGGAGAACAGGTCCTGGATCTTGGCTTCCAGGTAGGGCTCCCTGCCCTTGGGATATTTTATCTTCGCCCGTCGGCCGCCCGGCATTTCCAGCCTGGCGGGGGCGTGCCGGTCCAGCAGGCGCGCCTTTTCCCACCCGTACCAGTCCTGCAGCGCCGGCAGCACCGGCCTGCCCCGCGCTTCGGCCACGGAGCGGGCGCCGGAGCAGATGTCGGTTATGATGAGCTTGCGGTCTTCTTCCGAGAGCGGCTCCAGGCCGAAGTCGGGGCAGGCCCCGGCCAGGAACTCCACTCGGGCCAGCCACTCCTCCACTTCCTCGTCCCAGTGCTGCAGGCGTTCCCCACCGCTGATGAACTCTTCGGCGATCAGGTCGGAGGAGGCTTTGGCTGGCCTGGCCGCCGTCACTTCGCGGCGGATGACTACGCCGCGGTACAGCACCAGGGTTTCCGTCACCGGGGTGCGCATGGTCTCGTCCAGCGCGGCGCGTGAAACCGTTTTAATGTCGTCCGGGAAAGCTTCCCGCAGCCACTCTTCCTTGATCTCGGCCGCGAAGGACAGGGTTATGTCCGCCCCGCCCCGCTGCAGGCTCTCCAGCGCTTCCCCGGCGCAGATAAGCGGCGCCCCGGCGGCGGCGCTCCGGGGGCTCAGCCGCGCGCGGCGCTCCCCGGGCAGCTGGTAGCGGCCCCTCTCGGCGGAAAAAAGCGCGGCTACCCGGTCCGGGAAGGCCCGCAGGAAGCAGCGCGAGGCCAGGGCCGTCTCCCGGGCGCCGCCGGGCTCCGCGCCGCCGGCCAGGCGCCGGGCCAGGCGCCAGGCGTCGCGCGCGGCGTTCTGCTTCAAGCCCGCCTTCTGGCAGGCGAAAAAATCAAAATCGGCGTCCGCGCAGCGCTCCAGCGCCCTTATGACGGCGGCCAGGTCGGAGCGGCCTTCTGTTTCTTTGCGGTTGTCCTGCCCGTCCTCGGCCAGCCAGAGGCCGCGGCCCTGCGCGGCGGCGGCTATCAGCGCGCATTCCCGCCGGCAGCCCAGGCGGGCGCCTTCGGTCATCATGCGGGAGTAGCGCGGGTGCAGCGGGTAGCCGGCCATCTCTTTGCCGTCGGCGGTAAGGCGGCCCTGCGCGTCGGCCGCGCCGAGGTCCTTTAAAAGCTGCTCGGCCCGTTCTTCGTCCTGCGGGGCGGGCGGGTCCAGCCAGCGCAGGTCCCCGAAACCTTTAAAGCCGCAGGCCTTGAGCGTCAGCAGCGCCTCGCTGACGTCGAGACGGAGTATCTCCGGCTCCAGGGCGGCGGGGCGGCCGGCGTTGGCGCGCTCGGTCCAGAGCCGGGCGCAGACGCCGGGGGCGGTGCGGCCGGCCCGGCCGGCGCGCTGGGCGGCCGACGAGGCCGGGATATCCTCGGTGAAAAGGGTGTTGATGCCGCGCGCCCCGTCGTAGCGGGCCACGCGGGCCAGGCCGCTGTCCACCACGGCGGTGACGCCCTCTATGGTGAGGGAGGTCTCGGCGATGTTGGTGGCGATGATGATCTTGCGCCGGTCCGAAGGGGCCACCGCGGCGTCCTGCGCCGCCGGCGGCATCTCGCCGTGCAGCGGCATTACCGCGAAGGCGGCGAGGGCGGGATTTTTGGCCAGCTCGGCGGCGGTGCGGCCGATCTCGTAGGCGCCGGGCATGAAGACCAGCGCGTGGCCTTCCTTCACCGCCGGCAGTAATTGCGCGCAGGTCCTGGCGGCGGCGTCCCAGGGGGGGAGCTTGGCCAGCTCCGGGCCGCAGTAGACGGTGCGGACCGGGAAGACGGTGCCTTCCGCCTTTACCGTTTCGCACGGCGCGAGATACTCCGCGAGGGCGGCCTCGTCGAGCGTGGCGGACATCACCACTACCAGCAGGTCCGGCCGGGGCCCCCGCTGCAGGGCCAGGCAGGCGGCCAGGGTGATGTCGGCGTGGATGTGGCGCTCGTGGAATTCGTCCAGGATAATGACGGAATATTTTTTGAGGTGCGGGTCTGAGACCAGCTCCCGCAGCAGTATGCCCTCGGTCTCGAAGACGATGCGGGTCTTGGGGCCGGTCTTGTCTTCGAACCGCACCCGGTAGCCAACTTCCCCGCCGGCGGACCCCCCGCGCTCTTTGGCCACGCGGTCGGCCAGC
Source organism: uncultured Elusimicrobiaceae bacterium (assembly GCA_964417965.1). GTDB lineage: Bacteria > Elusimicrobiota > Elusimicrobia > Elusimicrobiales > UBA9959 > UBA9959. Next base: position 9,629 of record CAYQJX010000017.1, on the reverse strand, counting down.
ATGCGGGCCGCCAGGCGGCGCGGCTCCAGCACGGCGATGCGGCCGGGGAAGCTGCCGCTGTCGAGCAGCAGCTGGGGAACCTTGGTGGATTTGCCCGAGCCCGGGGGGGAAGAAACTATCAGCCGGCGGCTCCGGGCCGCGGCTTTCAGTATTTCCTGCGCGCTGCGCAGTACCGGGAGCACGTTCATGGACTACTATTCTATAAAAAGCGGGGGGTCAGCGGGGGCGCCAGTCGTATTCGGCCTCGGCGAGGAAGGCCGCGTGGTCGGAGACGTCCTTCCACGGGCCCTTGCTGAGCACCTGGGCCTTGAGCACCTTGAAGCCGCGCAGGTAGATGCGGTCCAGCGGCAGCACCGGCAGGGCCGCCGGGAAGGTGCGCAGCTTGCGGCCGTGCAGGCTCAGGCCGGCGTCCTTCATCAGCAGGCAGGTCTCCAGTTCGTCGTGCTTGCCCTTGCGCCACTCGTTAAAGTCGCCGGCTACGATGGCCGGTTCGTGGTCCGGCACTACGCTCCGGACGTAGTCGCAGATCCTGGCGAACTGCTTCACGCGGGAGCGGCGCAGCAGGCCGAGGTGCACGCAGACGCAATGCAGCGGCGGCTTGTTCTCGGGCAATTGGATCTTGGCGTACAACAGCCCGCGCTTCTCTACGCGGTTGGTGGAGATGTCCACCCTTTCGGAGTGGAGGATGGGGAAGCGAGAGAGGATGGCGTTGCCGTGGTGGCCGGCGGTATACACCACGTTCTTGCCGTAGGCGTGGCTGAAGCCGGAGAGCTCGGTCATGAACTCGTGCTGGGGCTTGGCGGGCCAGCCGAAGTAGCGCTCGGCGTGGCGCAGGTTCTGGCCGACCACCTCCTGCATGAAGACGATGTCGGCGCCGGAAGCGTGCACGCACTCGCGCAGCTCGGGCAGCGCGAAGCGCCGGTTCAGGTGCGAAAACCCCTTGTGGGCGTTAATGGTAAGAAAACTGAGCTTCATGGTCCCCCGCTGTTATGATACAAAAAAGCCCGGGTTTTCAGGCCCGGGCTTTTTTTTGTCGTCGGCTGTTCAATACCGGTAATGGTCCGGTTTGTAGGGGCCGTCCTTTTTGACGCCGATGTAGTCGGCCTGCTCAGGCGTCAGCTTGGTCAGCTTGACGCCTATCTTCTCGAGGTGCAGGCGGGCCACTTCCTCGTCGAGGTGCTTGGGCAGGCGGGTCACGCCGATCTCGTGCTTCTTCGTCCACAGTTCCAGCTGCGCGAGCGTCTGGTTGGAGAAGGAGTTGCTCATCACGAACGACGGGTGGCCCTTGGCGCAGCCCAGGTTCACCAGGCGGCCGTCGGCCAGCACGTAGATGGAGCGGCCTGAGGGCAGGTCGTAGCGGTCCACCTGCGGTTTGATGTTGACGGCCTTAACGCCCTTGGCGCTCTTGAGCGCGGCCATCTGTATCTCGTTGTCGAAGTGGCCGATGTTGCAGACGATGGCCTGGTCCTTCATCTTGAGCATGTGCTCGAGGCGGATGATGTCCTTGTTGCCGGTGGTGGTGACGTAGACGTCGCCCTCACCGAGCGTATCCTCTACGGTCTTGACTTCAAAGCCTTCCATCGCGGCCTGCAGCGCGCAAATGGGGTCTATCTCGGTGACGATGACGCGCGCGCCGAAGCCGCGCAGGGAACGGGCCGAGCCTTTGCCTACGTCGCCGTAGCCGCAGACCACGCAGACCTTGCCGGCTATCATCACGTCGGTGGCGCGCTTGATGCCGTCGGCCAGGGACTCGCGGCAGCCGTAGAGGTTGTCGAACTTGGACTTGGTCACGGAATCGTTGACGTTGATGGCCGGGACCATCAGCTTGCCGGCCTCGTGCATCTGGTAGAGGCGGTGCACGCCGGTGGTGGTCTCCTCGGAGACGCCCTTCCAGTCTTTGGCGGCGTTATGCCAGCGCTGGGGGGTTTTCTTCAGGATAGCCTTGAGGCAGATATTGAGCTCGGTCTCGTCCTCCGTGCCGCACTTCGCGTTGAGGATGGAGGCGTCGTTCTCGGCGTCCACGCCGCGGTGTATCATCATGGTGGCGTCGCCGCCGTCGTCCACTATCAGGTGCGGGCCCTTGCCGCCGCCGAAGTCCAGCGCGCGGTCGGTGCACCACCAGTATTCGGCCAGCGTCTCGCCCTTCCAGGCGTACACGGGGATGCCGGCCTTGGCGATGGCGGCCGCGGCCTGGTCGGAGGTGGAGAAAATATTGCAGGAGCACCAGCGCACTTCGGCGCCGAGGGCGGCCAGCGTCTCTATGAGGACGGCGGTCTGCGCGGTCATGTGCAGCGAGCCCATTACGCGTGCGCCTTTAAGCGGCTTCTTGGCGGCGTGTTTCGCGCGGATGGACATCAGGCCGGGCATTTCCTGCTCCGCCATCTCTATCTCGCGGCGGCCCAGGGCGGCCAGCGTGATATCTTTAACTTTAAAGTCGTTCTTCATGGTTTTCTTGCTCTCCTTGGTTGCTGTGGTCATAGTTACCCCTCCGTAAAATCTAATACACAATTATATCTTTTTCCCTGTTGGGGGGGGAACAGGCGCCTTGTTTTGTACAATTTAGGCATGACCAAGCTCCTTTTGTTGCTCGCGGCGGCCCTGCTGCCGGCCTTCGCCGCCGCCGCCGACTGGATAATACCGCATACCACCTACTATATCACCGCCGAACAGCAGAAATTCCCGGATTTCCCCGCGCCCCCCGCGGAAGGTTCCGGGGCGGACAAAAAAGATCTCGCTGTGCTTGAAGACTGGCAGAACCGGCGTACCGCGGAGCAATGCGCCGCGGCCAACGCGGCGGCCAGGGCCTCCTACGAGGAGTTCTTCGGCGACATGGGGCCTTTCCCCAAGCCCCTGCCTGCCGGGGCCGCCGCTATCTTCAAACGCGTGCAGGGGGAAACCGACGGGGTGGCGGCGGATATAAAGGATATGTTCAAGCGCCCCCGGCCTTTCCTGCGCGACCCGGCGCTGGACCCCTGCCTGGGGCGCGTCGGCGGGCTGGCCTACCCCAGCGGCCACGCTACTATCTCCAGGCTCTTCGCGCTGATGCTGGCGGACCTGGTTCCGTCCCGCAAAAAAGAATTCTTCGCCCGCGCCGACGAGGCCGCGCTGGACCGCGTGATAGGCGGGGTGCACCATCCCTCCGACATAGAGGCCGGTAAAAAACTGGCCGAAAAGCTTTATAAACGTTACCGCAAAAGCCCGGTTTTCCGCGCCGATATGCAGACGCTGCGCGCCCTGCTGCCGAAGGCAGCGGCCGTAAAGTAATGCAAGACCTTACCGAAGGCAGCGAAGGCCGCCTGATCTGGAACTTCACCCTGCCGATGCTGGCGGGCAACGTGCTGCAGCAGTCCTACAACGTGGTGGACAGCGTCATCGTCGGGCGGGCCATCGGCAAGTCCGCGCTGGCCGCCGTCGGGGCGAGCTTCCCCATCCTTTTCCTGCTGATCTCGCTGATCATCGGCGCGACCATGGGCTTCTCCATCCTGATCTCCCAGTATTTCGGGGCCAAGGATATGGCCCGCGTGCGCAGGACCATTGACACCTCCTATATCTTCCTCTTTTTCGCCTCCCTGCTGATGACGGCGGCGGGCCTGCTGTTCTCCGAAAGCATCCTGCGGCTGCTGAACACGCCGGAGGAGATCCTGCCGCAGGCCCTTACCTTCCTGCGCATCACTTTCGGCGGGCTGGTCTTCCTGTTCGGCTACGGCTCGGTCAGCGCTATCCTGAGGGGCCTGGGCGATTCCAAGACCCCGCTTTATGTCTCGGCCATCTCCATCCTGCTCAACGCCGCGCTGGTGGCGTTCTTCGTCATCGGGCTGGGCTGGGGGGTGGCCGGCTCCGCCTGGGCCACGGTGATAGCGCAGGGCGTTTCCTTCCTCGGAGCGATAGCGTATCTCAACAGGACCCACACGGTGCTGAAATTCAGGCTGCGCGGCCTGGAATTCGACCGGGCCATCCTTAAAAAGGCGCTGGCGATAGGCCTGCCAGCCGGCGCGCAGCAGCTGCTGGCGGCCGGCGGCATGATGGTGCTGACGCGGCTGGTGAACGGCTTCGGCACCGACGCCATGGCCGGCTATACCGCGGCCGGGCGCGTGGACACTTTCGCCGTGATGCCGGCGATGAGCCTGTCCGCGGCCATCTCCACCTTCGTCGGGCAGAACATGGGCGCCGGAAAGATGGAGCGCGTCCGCAACGGCCTGAAGGCCGCGCTGCTGATCTCCGCCGCCACCTCGCTGGCGACCACGCTGGCCGTGGTGGTGTTCGGCTGGCATCTGATCGCCATGTTCACCCCGGACCCGGCGGTGGTGGCCATAGGCGCGCGCTACCTGCTGATAGCGGGCGGGTTCTATATAATCTTCTCCTCCATGTTCGTGGTGAACGGCGCGCTGCGCGGCGCCGGCGACACCATGATCCCGATGCTGGTCACGGTGCTCGCCCTCTGGGTCATCCGCCTGCCGGTCTCCACTTTCCTCGCGGCGCGCATAGGTATTGACGGCATCTGGTGGGGCGCGCCGGTGGCCTGGTGCGCGGGGCTCGCCTTCTCCGCCGGGTATTTTGCCACGGGCCGCTGGAAGCGGCTGGGCGCGGTAAAGCCGGCCCCGGCGCCGCCGCCGGAGGAAGAAGAGGCGGAGTGGAACGTTTCCAAATTCTGAGGTGGCTATGAGCGATAACGACAGGCTTGTCTATTCTACCGGGCCCGACGGTACCGTGAAGTGCCCGAACTGCGGCCGGACCCCGTGCGAATGCGCCGAGGGGCTGGCGGGGGAACTGCGCCAGCGCACGCAGACGGAGCCTGTGAGGGTCTCTTTCCGGCGTACCGGCAAGGGCAGCGGGCTGACGCTGATAGAGCGCCTGCCCATGCACCCGGCCGGCAAGGAAGAGCTGCTGAAAAAATTCAAGAAAAGGTTCGGCGCCGGCGGCACCGTGAAGGACGGCGTCCTGGAGATACAGGGCGACCGCCGGGATTTTGTGAAGAAAGAGCTCGAGGCAGCCGGCTACAAGGTCCGCCTTATCGGCTGAGCGGCTCTCCCCAGTACCATTCTATCTGCGCGGGGCCGGGCGCGCCGTCCTGGCCGCGGTCCTCGCTCTCCTGGTCCATGCGGGGCAGGATGTCCCTCAATTTCCAGCTATCGTTCTGGCGGCCGAAAACCCAGTACTCGGTGAAAGGCTGCGGCGCCGCGTCCCGGTGCAGGGGCTTGCCGTTGCGCTTCATGGCGCGCACGGCGGTGGCCGTTATCCGGGCGGTGAATTCGTCCAGGTGCAGGCGGCTCTTGCTGGCCGGGGTGGCCAGCACTACTTCCGCCCTGCGCGTGAAAAGGCTGGTGAACTCGAAGGTCAGTCCCTCCGCTTTCCTGTCTTCCATTAGCAGCGTCAATTTCTTAAGCGCCTCCGACGAGACGAAGTCCGAACTCAGCAGGGTGCTGTCGTTGCGGCCCCAGGCCTCGTAGACGCTCTCGAAGGCCAGCGTGGCGGCGATCTCCATCTTCTGGCGGTTCATGGTCCCCTCAGTTTCGCGGGGGGGCTGCTGCTGCGGCGGCTGCAGTGCGGCGGCAGCGGCGGCGAAGTCAAGGCCGGGCGCGGTCGGGGCGGCGGCAGGAACAACCGGAGCGGCCGCGCCTGTGAAGGCCCCGGCGTCAGCTCCCATGAAAGCGGCGGCGCCGGTCCTGGCGGCGGCCCCGGCCTTCTCCGGCTCGGCCGGCAGGTTGGGGGCGTTGAGGAAATCCAGGTCGCCCAGCTGGTCTATGCGGGCCAGCGCCCAGCCGCCGTTGAGCTGGTGGAAGGTCCAGTACTCCTGGAAGGAGGACGGTTCCCGGCTGCCGCTCACCAGCCCGCCGTGCCTTTCGTCCAGGGTGTAATCCCGGGCGGAGGCCGTTACCAGCGCGGTGAAGGCGCGGCCCTCCTTCTGCTCCGGGCGGCGCACGTGCACAAAGTCCACGTGGCCCACCTGCACGTCCTCCATCATGTTTTTCTGCCCTTTGGCGCGCAGGGCTTCAACTTTTGCGCTGTGGCTGGCGTGCAGGTTGGGCATCATGACGCCGGACAGCGCGGAGTAGTCCCGCGCCTGCCAGGCCGCCTGCACGCGCAGAAAAGTGTTCCTTACCAGGTTCTCAAGCCCGTTGGGCTCGAAGTCCGGGTCGCGCCGGGTGAGGCTCTTCATTATTTCCAGCACCTTTTCCGACCTGGCCGCTACCGGGCCGTTGGCCAGCAGGGGCGAAGTCTTTTTGGAGGGGGAGCCCCAGCTCCAGATCCCGCCCCCTCCTCCGCAGGAAAAAATGTTCTTGAAAAAAACCACCAGTGCGGCTAAACCGATGAAGATCAGGTCGATCAGGCCGTAACTGCGCCGGCCATAGCGGCCGCCAGAGTAGCTGCGGCTGTAGCCTCCGCCGTAGCTGCCGCCGAAACCGCCCTTGTTGTGGACGATGAACCCGTCGGCGATGAAAGTGTGAGGTGGGGCGACCTCCAGGTTGTACACAGGGGCGACCCCGCCCGGCTTGATGGACTTTATCCTGGTCCAGACGCGCTTGCCGTCCTCCAGCAGTGCCACCTCCATGCCTTTCTTCAGGTCGCGGACTTCGGTAAAACCGGCGCGCGTGAGCAGCGGGTGCTCGGAGGTGGCGGTGAGCTTGCCTTTAGGCGTGCGGATGACCAGCAGGCGGTCCTTCTTCTCATAGGTTTCCCTGACACTGGCCTGCACTATGCCGTCCTCGGAAAAAGCGAGGACCGTGTCGCCGGTCTTTATCTTCTCTATAGGTATGCCGCCCGCCGCGGTGGTGACTAGCGTGCCGGCGGGGAAACAGCCGCCGCCGCCGCCACCGCCGCCTCCCCCGGCCCTGGACCAGGCCGGGGCGGAGGGGGCGAGCAGCAGTACGGCGAGCAGCAGGTATTTCATCAGTGGAGGGCCGCTATCAGGCCGCCCAGGACGGCGGCGGCGATGATCACGCTGACGCCCAGTATGGCGGCCGAGACGATGCGCCCGAAATATTCCGCCACGGCGCGGTTGCCGCGGATGATCTCCTTGCCCTCGTCCATCTCCGGGGTGATCTTGTTGAAGACGGACGGGATGCGCGAGGAGAACCAGATCAGCAGGAAGGCGCCCGCCGCGCCGCCGGCCAGCGCGAAAATCAGCGCCCAGGCGATATTGATAAAAGTGTCGGACATTTGACCTCCGTAAATGTAAAAACCGCTATTCTCTCCCTCCGGTCATTATATAAAAGGGGGCGCGAAAATGCTAAAATATATGCGCAGCTGGTCCGGTAGGCTTGATTTCCTTATTTATCCTGCTAGTTCCCGGAAAATTTTAAAACTGGAGGCCCGCAAGGCGGGCCGCGCACCCATGATAACCCTCAGGAACGTACATAAATCCTTCTCCTCCCAGGTCCTCTTCGAGGACGCCTCGCTGCAGGTCAACGAGGGCGACCGCTTCGCCCTGGTGGGCCCCAACGGCGCCGGCAAATCCACGCTGTTCAAGATGATGCTGCGGGCCGAAGAGGCCGACGACGGCGAGATCCAGTTCAAGAAGGGCGTGGTGGTGGGCTACCTGCCGCAGGAGAACCCGCCGGTCTCCGACCGCACCGTGATAGAGGAAACCCTGGACGGCGTGGAAGATTACGACGGCCGCATAGAGGCCGAGGGCAAGGCCATCCTGATGGGCCTCGGCTTCAAGGTGGAAGGCTTCACCCGCAAGGTCAACACCCTCTCCGGCGGCTGGGCCATGCGCACCGCCATGGCCAAGCTGCTGCTCAAGAAGCCGGACCTGCTGCTGCTCGACGAGCCCACCAACCACCTGGACCTGGACTCGCTCTTGTGGCTGGAAGAATACCTGACCTCCTACCAGGGCGCCATCTTCGTTATCTCGCACGACCGCGACTTCATCAACAAGATCTGCAGCGCCATCGTTTCCCTGCAGGACCATACCCTGCGCGTCTACCACGGCAACTACGAGAATTTCCTGGCCCAGCGCCAGTCCGAAAAAGAGAAGATCTACTCCGCCTGGCGCCTGCAGCAGGAGGAGATAGCGCAGATGGAGGACTTCATCGCCCGCAACCGGGCGCGCGTCTCCACCGCCGCCCGCGTGCAGAGCATGATAAAGCGCCTGGACAAGCTGGAGCGCATAGAGCTCATCCAGGAAGTAAAGACCGTGAAAATGCGCTTCCCGCAGCCCAACCGCACCGGTACCAACGTCCTGGAGCTCAGGAACATCAGCAAGGTCTACAACGTGCCGGACCACGACCCTATCCGCGTTTACGAGGGCTTCGATTTCCAGCTGCAGCGCGGGCAGAAGATGGCCTTCGTCGGCCATAACGGCGCCGGCAAATCTACCCTGCTCAAGATGCTGGCCGGCGTGATAGAGCCGGACTCCGGCGAGCGCGTGCTCGGCCTCAACGTCAAGACCGGCTATTTCTCCCAGCACCGCGAGGGCATCCTGGACCCGCGCAAGACCGTGCTGCAGGAAGCCATGGACAACGACCGGATGAACCCGGAGCTGGCCGTGCGCACCGTGCTGGGCACCTTCCTGTTCCCCGGCGACAACGTCTACAAGAAGACCGACGTCCTCTCCGGCGGAGAAAAGAGCCGCCTGATGCTGGTGAAGCTGCTCATGGACCCGCCCAACGTGATCCTGATGGACGAGCCCACCACCCACCTCGACATCGCCAGCGTGGACGCGCTGATAGCCGCCCTCAAGGAGTTCGAGGGCACGCTCTGCTTCATCAGCCACGACATCTACTTCATCAACGCCCTCGCCGACTCCGTGGTGCACATAGAGCACGGCAAGACCACCGTCTATCCCGGCAACTACGACTACTTCAACTACCGCCAGGAGCAGCTCCGGCACGAAACTTCTTCTACACGCAGGAAAGACGAGCCCAAGGCCGCCCCCAAGGCCGACAACGCCGACTGGGAAGAGAAAAAGCGGCAGGAGGCCGAGCTCCGCAAGAAAAGCCGCCGCGCCGAAACCCTGAAGAAGGAAATAGCCTACTCCCGCAAGACGGTGGAGACGCTGGCCGCCAAAATGTCCGCGCCCGAAATTCATTCCGATTACGCCCAGGTCAAAGAACTCGGCGACAAGATCACCGCCCTCGAAGCCAAGATCGCCGCCTACGCCGAAGAGCTCAAGGCCATAGAAGCCGGCGAAGGCGCCGTCAGCCAGTAGCCCGGACGGCCCGTATAGAGGTTAACTGGATTTACCGGTTTTTTTAAGGAGACCTACAAACACATGCAACACGACACCGCCAAGCGCCGGCACGACCTGCGCAACATCGCCATCATCGCCCACGTCGACCACGGCAAAACCACCCTCGTCGACGCCATGCTCAAGCAGACCGGCGCCTACCACGACAAAAGCGGCGAGGAAGCCATCTGCATCATGGACTCCAACCCCCTCGAGAAAGAGCGGGGCATCACCATCCTCTCCAAGAACACCTCCGTCCGCTATAAAGACACCACCGTCCACATAGTCGACACCCCCGGCCACGCCGACTTCGGCAGCGAAGTCGAACGCGTGCTCCGCATGGTCGACGGCGTGCTGCTGCTCGTGGACGCCCTCGACGGCCCCATGCCCCAGACCCGCTTCGTGCTCAAGAAATCCCTCGCCCTCGGCCTGCGCCCCATCGTCGTCATCAACAAGGTGG